>JAZJYV010000015.1:0-46729 GCA_040390195.1 Pseudomonadota bacterium
GCCGGGTGGTGTGGGAGGGGACCGATCAGTTACACTGGTCGCCCCTATCCCGATGGGTGCGGCTAAGGTCGCGCGGGCGGACCGAGCAATCGGGGGCCGGTCCCGGAGTCCGACAATTCATCGAGCGGGTTGCGAAGCTTGCAGCGTTCGATCGACAGGCAGCCGCAGCCGATGCAGTCGCCCAACTGATCGCGCAATTGCACCAGCGTGTTGATCCGTTCATCGAGCTCCGCCTTCCACTGGCCCGAAAGTCGGGCCCAGTCGGCGACGGTGGGCGTGCGGCTGTCGGGCAAGGTCGCCAGCGCGGCGCTGATCGATGCCAGTGAAATGCCGATGCGTTGCGCCACCTTGATGACGGCGACGCGGCGCAGGACGTCGCGCGCATACCGGCGTTGGTTTCCGTCACTGCGTACGCTCGTGAGCAAGCCCTTCGCCTCGTAGAAGTGGATGGCCGAGACGGCGACCCCGCTGCGCGCCGCAACCTCCCCAACGGAAAGTCGCTTGCCAATCAGGAGCGGATCAATTTTTGCCATACATTTCGCTTGATGTGAAGTTAGGTTGAGGTTTTACACTAGCTGCACTCAATCCACAACCCTCAAGGAGAGTGTTCATGTTGGCAACAAACAGCAATGAGGAAAACAAGCGCCTGGTTCGCCGGCTGTACGAGGCGAGTAGCAATACGAGCGATCCGCAAGTCGTCAGCGAATTGTTTTCCGCCGACTTTATTGCAAGCCCGGGCGAACTGGACCTTGCCGGATTCCTGCAATCGACCGCTGCAGTGCACAGCGGCTTTCCGGATGTTCAATTTGTCATCGATGACTTGTTCGGCGAGGGCGACCGGGTCGCCGTCAGGTGGACTTTTCAGGGCACACACCGGGGCGACTTTGCCGGCGCGAAGGCGAGCGGCGTGCGCGTGACCCAGACCGGGAACGTCATCTATCAGCTGCGCGCAGGGAAAATTTGCCGGGCGTGGCTCCAGGTGGATCGACTGGGATTGCTTCAGCAAGTCGGTGGGGCAGTGCGCGCCGCAGCGTAGGCGGCGTGTTTGCTTGTACGGCCAGGCCCGGCGTGGACCTTACAACAAGGCGGCCGTCAGCGTGCGCACTTCCTCGGCCGATTCTTCCAGCACGCTGGCCAGGGTGCCGGCGCCGACCACGAAGTCGATGGTCGATGCCGAATGCATGGTCGACGCACCCGGACGGGCGTACAGCGGCGAGGACACCGGCGCCAGGTCGTTGGCCAGCATCAGCGTGTCGCCCAGCGTCTCCGGTGGAATGGCGCGCATGCCGTCCCACATTGCCTCGATGGCCGCCATCACGGCCGGCGGCACGCCCAGCTTGGCCAGCACGCCGCGCCCGATTTCGACCTCGCCGAACTCGATCCATTCCTCGGGCGGGCCATCGAGCAGGCCGGGGAACTCCTCGGCGCGCGAGAGCATGTAGAAGGCGCCCACTTCATGGACGATGCCGGCGAACATGGCCGTCTCCGGATCGGTGTGCGAGACCCTGCGCGCAATCACTTGCGCCAGCGCCGCCACGTGGGCCGAGTGCTGCCACAGCTGGTCGGCGTAGGCGCGCAGCCTGGGCTGGGTGATCTTGCTGTCGAGCTGGCGCACGATGACCGCCGCCGCCAGCGCGTTCAGGGTGCGGAACCCGACTCTCTGGATTGCCGCCCGGACATTGGTGACGTCGCTGCCGGAACGGCTGTAGGCGGCCGAGTTGGCGATGGCCACGGTGCGCGCGGCCAGCAAAGGCTCGGCTTGCACCAGCTTGGCTGCCGCTTCGGCGTGGCAGTCGGGGTCGGCCAGCGCCTTTTGCAACTTGAGCGTCGCATCGACATTGGTCGGAAAGGTGAGCTCGCCCCGGCCAGCCTGGGCGGCAATACTCTTGAAGGCGGAGATTCTATCCATCGAAAAATTATACTCCCAATGTTTCAGCGTGCCTGTCGCGCTGGCCAGGCCACGGCAATTCAGTCCGGCGAGCTGAAAATGGCGTCGCAGCCATCTTGTGGCGTTTCCGTGTCTTGCAGCTCGTCGATCAGGCCCAGGTCGAACAATTCCTCGACCGCGTTCATGAAGCTGTTGATCTTGGTGGCGCCGATCAGGCGATAAATCTCGCCGGCCTCGTTGCGCACGCCGATCAGCATTTTTTCCTGGCGCACTTCGTCCGGGGTGGCCACGTTGAGCAACAGGTTGCCGATGATGTGCTTGTCGAATTTGGCGGGGGTCTTGCCGTCTAGCAGGGAGGTTTTCAAGATTCGTCCTTTGAAGATAGTGGGGTGGGGACGCCGGGGCAAGTGCCGGCGTCGGCAATCAGTTGCCTGAGCTTGTACAGGCTCTGGTCGATCGCGTCGAAATCGGCGTCTGAATAGGGCGCAAACAATTGCTTGCCATGCGATATGACTTTCGGAAACACGTCCCGGAACAGCGCTTCGCCGCACGGCGTCAGGCGCACATGAAAGGAACGCTTGTCGTCGCAGCAGCGCACGCGCGCCACCAGGCCTTTTTGTTCGAGCCGCTCGATCACGCCCGTCAACGTGCCCTTGGTAATCAAGGTCTTGTCGCCCAGTTCCTTGTACGTCATGCCGGGCGTGTTGCCGAGCGTGGCGATGATGTCGAACTGGGCGTGCGTGAGCCCGGACTGGCGTACGAATTCGCCCGAAAAGCGCTCGAAGCCTTGCAGGCATTCCGCCAGCAAGCGGACACTCTTTAAGTATCGTTCCCCCATAGACCATGATTATAGCTGGCCGGCGCCATGTTCGCGTTTTGGCGCCGGGGCGGTTACCATACGGCATTCACGCTTCGGGACACCCCCTTGATCCAGCACCCCTTGCGCGGCATCGCCGCGCTGCTCGTCGTCACCCTCGTGTGGGGCACCACTTTTCCCGCGATGAAAGACTTGACGGCGTATTTCTCGCCCGTCTGGATCATCTTTTCCCGCTTTGCGCTGGCGGCGCTACTGCTCTCGCCTTTCCTGGCCGGCGCACGCCGCCCAGACCTGGTCTCGGGCATGCTGCTGGGGCTGCTTCTATTCTTTTGCTATGTGTTCCAGGTCGAGGGGCTGAGCCTGACCAGTTCGAACCGCAACGCCTTCATCACCGGCTTGAACGTGCTGATCGTGCCGCTGCTGGGCATCGCCAGGGGGCGCTGGCCGGAGCGGCGCATCGTGCTGGCGCTGGTGCTGGCGCTGGCCGGCCTGGCCGCCCTGTGCTGGGACGGTGGCGCCTGGGGCCGTGGCGACACGCTGGCGCTGCTGTGCGCCTTCTGTTTCGCGCTGTACATCAGGATGCTGGAAGGGCGCAGCCGTGACGCGGCGCGCCTGATGACGCTCACGGCGGCCCAGATCATGACCGTGGCCCTGTGCGCGGCAGTCTGGCTGCTGCTGCGCGAAGTGCCCGGCGGCCAGGACGGCGCCAACTACTGGCGCTATATCGGCCACGGTTTGCGCCAGTACGGCGCCAACATCGTGTACCTCGGCGTGGTGGCGACGGCGGCCATCATTTCCCTGCAAAGCTGGGGCCAGCGCCACAGCACGGCCAACGAGGCGGCCGTGATCTACGCCTTCGAGCCGGCGGCGGCCGCGTTTTTCGGTTTCTTCTGGCTGGGCGAGACGATGACGGCGCGCGGCTGGGTCGGGGCGACTTTGTTGATCTCCGGTATGATAGTGAGCCAATGGAATACCACGAGCCGCCCCCCAGCGTCGCTCGCCCCCGAGTAATGATCCCGCCCGAACCGCACGATGCCGCTTGCTAAACTGTCCCGCCTGGCGCAGGAGACGCCGCTGCGCGTGCTGTTGCTCAACGCGGGCGACCCTGATTCGCTCAGCTGGGCCGGTTTGTACCAGCCGCTGCGGCTGGCGGCCAAGCTGCTCGGCCCCGAGCGCCTGCATGTGGATGTGCGCAGCCCCGACAAGTTCGCCGCCGATGCCGCGCGCCACTGGCACCTGGTGCTGCTGGTGGCCGACGAGGCCCAGGCCGCGCTGAAACCGGCCAACTGCCGCGCCGTCATCGAGCGGGCGCGCGCGGCGCCGTTCTGGGGCGGGGTGGGCGCCGGCGTGCTGTGGCTGGCCGACGCCGGCGTGCTCAACGGCGTGCGCAGCGCGCTGCCGTGGGCCTTGTACGCCGAGGTCGACAGCCTGGCCGACCTCGCCGTGTTCACCCCCAATCTGTACGAGATCGACGGCGCGCACCTGAGCTGCTGCGGCGGCGCGGCCAGCATCGACTTCGCGCTGTATCTGGTGGAACTGATCTTCGGCGCGACGGTGCAAGCCCAGATCAAGGAAATCCTGTGCATCGAGCGTGTGCGCGGCCCCGAGGAGCGCCAGCGCGTGGCCCTGCAGGCGCGCTTCGGCACCTTGCAGCCGAAACTGACCGAAGCGGTCACGCTGATGGAGGCGAATATCGAAGAGCCGCTCTCGACCGACGACATCGCCCAGCTGGTGGGCCTGTCGCGGCGCCAGCTGGAGCGCCTGTTCAAGCAATACCTGGGCAGCCTGCCGTCGCGCTACTACCTGGAGCTGCGGCTGCAGCGGGCCCGCCAGCTGCTCCAAAGCACCAACAATTCCATCGTCCAGGTGGGCCTGATGTGCGGTTTTTCATCCGGCTCGCATTTCTCGACGGCTTTCGGCGCCTTGTTCGGCAACACCCCACGCGAAGAACGCCAGCGCAAGATGTCGGGCAACTGAACCATGCGAGGGGTCAGACCCCGGTTTTGTTTTTCAGGGGGGCTGACCCCGGTTTGAGGCGCCACCGGGGTCGGACCCCCAACGGAAAAACCGGGGTCCGACCCCTTGGCTTTTCAAAATGACAAGTTCGAAAAGCGAAAATTTCTGTCGCGAATCCAAAAGAGTTTCGACTCGGCTTTTTCTATAATGGTCCGACGCGCTGCAGCTGTGGGAGCTGGGCGCACCACACATTTGGATGGGGATTGCCATGAACGCAAAGCTGGACTCGAGTGTCACAACGCGGCCCGTAAGCCGGGAAACCTTTGACCAGGTCCTGGTGCCGACGTACGCGCCGGCCGCGATGGTGCCGGTGCGCGCCGCCGGCCTCGACCTGTGGGACCAGAACGGCAAGCACTACCTCGATTTCACCGCCGGCATCGCCGTCAGCAGCCTCGGGCACTGCCACCCGCTGCTGGTCGAGGCGCTGACCAGGCAGGCCAATACGCTCTGGCACCTGGGCAACGGCTACACCAATGAGCCAGTGCTGCGCCTGGCGCTCGCGCTGACCGAGGCGACCTTCGCCGACCGCGCTTTCTTCTGCAATTCGGGCGCGGAAGCGAACGAGGGCGCGCTCAAGCTGGCGCGCAAGTACGCCCACACCAAGTTCGGCCCGCACAAGTCGCGTATCGTGTCCTGCCTGTCCTCGTTCCACGGCCGCACGCTATTTACGGTGTCGGTCGGCGGCCAGCCGAAATACACCGAAGGCTTCGAGCCGCTGCCGCAAGAGATCAACCACATCCCCTACAACGACATCGAGGCGGCGCGCGCTGCCATCGGTGACGACGTCGCCGCCGTGATCGTCGAGCCGATCCAGGGCGAGGGCGGCGTGATTCCGGGCGACCTGGCATTCCTGAAGGCGCTGCGCGAACTGTGCGACCAGACCGGCGCGCTGCTCGTGTTCGACGAGGTGCAATCGGGCGTGGGCCGCACCGGTTCGCTGTACGCCTACATGGACACTGGCGTCACGCCCGACATCCTGACCTCGGCCAAGGCACTGGGCAACGGTTATCCGATCGGCGCCATGCTCACCAGCGACGAGATCGCCTCGCACTTCGGCGTCGGCTCGCACGGCACCACCTATGGCGGCAATCCGCTGGCGGCCACGGTCGCACTGAACGTGATCGAGACCATCAACACGCCGGCCTTCCTGGCGCGCGTGCGCGAAGCGTCGGCCACCATCTTCGCCAACCTGGAAAAGCTGGCGGCCGACTATCCCCAGGTGTTCGGCCAGGTGCGCGGCAGCGGCCTGCTGATCGGCCTGCCGGTGGCGCCCGCCTTCGCCGGCCGCGCCAAGGACATCACCCGCGCCTGCGAGTCGCTGGGCCTGATGCTGCTCATCGCCGGCCCCGACGTGGTGCGCCTGGCGCCTGCGCTGATCGTGTCCGACGCCCAGATCGCCGAGGCCGACCGCATCATGCGCGCCGCCGTCGACGGCATGCTCAGCACCGCGCCGGCCAAGTAAGTTCCCGTCCCGGTCCGCCGCGCCGGCGGGCCGGGCCCTGCCCGCACCATCCTGAACGTCTTGGAGCTCACATGTATGTTGTCCGTCCGGTAGAACTGTCGGATCTGGCCGCGCTCGAAACGCTGGCTGCAGTGACCATGCCGGGTGTGCATACCATGCCGAAAACGCGCGACAAGATCGCCGAGTCGATCGAGCGCTCGATCGCCTCGTTTTCCGCCCACGTCGACATCCCCAGCGAAGAATCGTACCTGTTCGTGCTGGAGCACCAGGCCACGCGCGCGATCGTCGGCACCGCCGCGATTTTCGCTTCGGCCGGCTCGAACGGCACCTATTTTTCGTTTCGCAACGACGTCATCCAGCAGGTCTCGCGCGACCTGAACATCAGCCACAGCGTGCATGCGCTGACCTTGTGCTCGGAGCTGACGGCCTACTCTCAGCTGTCGGGCTTCTACGTGGCCAACCGCGCCAGTGCCGGCCTCGAGGCGGCCTTGCTGTCGCGTGCGCGCCTGCTGTTCGCCGTGCTCGCGCCGCACCGCTTCGGCGACCGCTTCTTCGTGCCGCTGGCCGGCATCACCAACGGCGCCGGCCAGTCGCCGTTCTGGGACGCACTCGGCCGCAAATTTTTCAAGATGGACTTCCTGGACGCCGAGCGCGTCATCGGCGGCGCGCGCAACCGCACCCTGATCGTCGAGCTGATGCCGCACTATCCGGTCTATGTGCCGCTGCTGCCGGGCGACGCGCAGGCGGCCATGGGCCAGATCCATCCGTCGGGCGAGCTGGCGTTCAACCTGCTGACGGCCGAAGGCTTCGAAGCCGACGACTACATCGACATCTTCGACGGCGGCCCGATCCTGCAGGCGCACAAGAATTCGCTGCGCACCTTCAGCGGCGCCATGTCGCGCCGGGTGGCATTGGCCACGCCGAACCGTGGCGCCGACCTGATGCTGAACTACGCCGTGGCCGCCAGCAACGAGCATCACTTCCGTGCGATCACCGTGGCCTGTCCGGCAATCGAATCGGGCGACACCGTGTTCCTGCCGCAGAACGCCCAGGATGCGCTGCTGGTGGCGCCGGGCGAGAACGTCATCTGCGTCAGAATCTGAGAGAGAACCCTATGCTAGTTGTACGCGCAATTACCGCCAACGACCTCGACGCGCTGATCGACATGGCGAGCCAGGTGGGCAGCGGCATGACCACGCTCAAGCCGGACCGCAAGATGCTGGGCGACCGCGTCAAGGTGGCCGTGGCGTCGTTCGCCGAGTCGATTCCGCCCGAGCAGCGTGACTACATGTTCGTGATGGAGGACACCAGCAATGGCAAGATGGCCGGGGTGTGCGCGATCAAGGGCGCGGTTGGACTCGACGAGCCGTTCTACAATTACCGCATCGGCACCCTGGTCCATTCGAGCCGGGAACTGAACGTGTTCACGCGCATGGATACGCTGTACCTGTCGAACGACCTGACCGGTTCGACCGAACTGTGCTCGCTGTTCCTGCACCCAGACTACCGCACCGGCAACAACGGGCGCTGGCTGTCCAAGAGCCGCTTCCTGTTCATCGCCCAGTTCCCGCAGCTGTTTACCGAAAAGCTGATCGCCGAGATGCGCGGCTACCAGGCCGAGGACGGCAGCTCGCCTTTCTACGAAGGCCTGGGCCGCCATTTCTTCAAGATGGACTTCAACCACGTGGACGACCTCACGGCGCTGGGCAAGAAATCGTTCATCGCCGAACTGATGCCGCGCCAGCCGCTGTACGTGGCCTACCTGCCGGACGAGGCGCAGAACGTGATCGGCATGGTGCACCGCTCGACCGCGCCGGCGCGCCGCCTGCTGGAACAGGAAGGCATGCACTTTGAAGGCTACATCGACATCTTCGACGCGGGGCCGGTGCTGCAGGCGCGCGTGTCGGAGTTGCGCGCCATGCGCGACAGCGTGGTGGTGGCGGCCGACAGCGGCGCCATCGCCGCCGACCTGGAGCCGACGATGGTGTCGAACACCGTGCTCCAGGATTTCCGCATGATTGTCGCCCACACGGTGGCGGCAGGCGGCAAGATCAAGCTCAGCACCGCCGACCTGGCGCTGCTCCATTGCGGCGCCGGCGATCCCGTGCGCACGCTGCCCCTCAATCTCAGGAAGAACGCCCATGTCTGACTCCAGCAACTACATCAACGGCGCCTGGCTGGCCGGCAGCGGTGCGCAACTGGTGACGGTTGACCCATCCACCGGCCGCCAGAGCTGGACCAGCAGGGAGTCTACTGCGGACGATGTGCAGCAGGCCGCCGAAGCGGCGCGCGCCGCCTTCGACGCCTGGGCAATGAGCGCGCTCGACGAGCGGATCGCCACCTGCCTGCGCTTTCGAGACCTGCTCAGGCAGGACGCGGAAGAGCTGGCCCTGATCATCGCCGGGGAAGTGGGCAAGCCTCTGTGGGAAGCGCGCACCGAGGTGGCCACGATGGCCAGCAAGGTCGACATCTCGATCCAGGCCCACGCGGCGCGCACCGGCGAGACGGCAGCCAAGGTGGCCGACGGCAATGCCGTGCTGCGCCACCGTCCGCACGGGGTGTTCGGCGTGTTCGGCCCCTACAACTTCCCAGGCCATCTGCCCAACGGCCACATCGTGCCGGCCCTGATCGCCGGTAACACGATCGTCTTCAAGCCCAGCGAATATGCGCCGCGCACCGCCATCAAGACGGTGCAGTTGTGGGAGCGCGCCGGCCTGCCCGGGGGCGTGCTGAACCTGGTCAATGGCGGGCGCAACACGGGTATCGCGCTGGGCCAGAACGCGCTGCTCGATGGCGTGCTGTTTACCGGCAGTTGCCAGACCGGCGTCGCGCTGCACAGGCAGTTCGGCGGCCAGCCGGGCAAGATGCTGGCGCTGGAAATGGGTGGCAACAATCCGCTGGTGGTGTGGGACGTGCAGGACGTGGACGCCGCCGTGCACCACACCGTGATGTCGGCCTTCATCTCGGCCGGCCAGCGCTGCACCTGCGCGCGCCGCCTGATCGTGCAGGACAACGCGGCCGGCGCCGCGTTCGTCAAACGACTGGTGGAAGTGGCTGGAAAACTGGCCGTGGGCGCTTCGAATGCGGAGCCTCAACCGTTCATGGGGCCAGTCGTGTCGAGCGCCGTGGCGGCCCGCCTGGTGCAGGCACAGGCCGAGATGGCGGCCAGGGGCGCTACGGTACTGCTGCAGATGTTGCAGCCGGACCCGAATGCCGGATTCGTCACGGCCGGCATCGTCGATGTAAGCGAGGCGCGCGGAATTCCCGATGAAGAATGGTTCGGCCCCTTGCTGCAGGTGATCCGGGTGGCCGACTTCGACAGCGCCGTGAAAGTGGCCAACGCCACCGAATTCGGCCTGGCGGCGGCGCTGCTGTCGAACGACGAGGCACTGTGGAAGCGGTTTTCGGTGCAGGCGCGCGCCGGCATCGTCAACTGGAACCGGCCGACCACGGGCGCGGCCAGCAGCGCGCCGTTCGGCGGCGTCGGCAAGTCGGGCAACCATCGCCCGAGCGCTTACTACGCCGCCGACTACTGCGCCTACCCGGTCGCCTCGATCGAGACAGGCGAGCTGGCGCTGCCGGCCAAGTTCTCTCCCGGCCTGACGATGTAGATCCGTCATTGCCGCGCAGGCGGGAATCCATGCCGCGCCACAGAGTGCGACGGCGATGGCTTCCGGCCCGCGCGGGAACGACTCGAAAAGGAAGAAGACACATGCATCCCACCGCCCGCGAATACAACTTTGACGGCCTCGTCGGCCCCTCGCACAATTACGCAGGCCTGTCGTTCGGCAACGTCGCCTCGTTTAGCAACGTCAAGAGCGCCTCGAATCCAAAGCAGGCGGCCCTGCAGGGCCTGGCCAAGATGCGCGCGCTGGCCGCGCGCGGCTTCGCACAGGCGCTGCTGCCGCCGCAATCGCGTCCCAATTTCCGCCTGTTGCGCAGCATCGGTTTCAGCGGCAGCGACGCCGACGTGCTGGCGCGCGCCTACCGCGAGGCGCCGGTGATCCTCGCTTGCGCCTACTCGGCCAGCCCGATGTGGACCGCCAACGCCGCCACCGTCAGCCCGTCGGCCGACACCAGCGACGGGCGCGTCCATTTCACGGCCGCCAACCTGAACAACAAGCTGCACCGCGCCGACGAGCACGCGCAGTCGACCCGCACCCTGCGCGCCCTGTTCGCCGACGCCGAACATTTCGCGGTGCACGAGGCGTTGCCATCGACACCGGCTTTTGGCGACGAGGGCGCGGCCAACCATACCCGCCTGTGCGCCGCGCACGGCGCCAAAGGCGTCGAATTTTTCGTCTACGGCCGGGTCGAATTCGACCCCGCCGCGCCGGCCCCGAAAAAATACCCGGCGCGCCAGACGCTCGAAGCGTCGCAGGCCATCGCCCGCCTGCACGGCCTGGACGCGGCGCGCACCGTGTTCGCCTCGCAGAACCCGGGCGTGATCGACCAGGGCGTGTTCCACAACGACGTGATCGCGGTCGGCAATGGCAATGTGCTGTTCTACCACGAGCAGGCATTCGACGACGAGGCGGCGGTGTTGAACAAGCTGCGCGCGGCGCTGTCGGGCGTTGGCGCCGAGCTGGCGCCGCTGCGGGTCGACACGCGCGCCGTGTCGGTGGCCGACGCGGTGGGCAGCTACCTGTTCAACAGCCAGCTGTTGTCGAAGTCCGAGGGCGGCATGGCCTTGGTGATTCCTCAAGAGTGCCAGGAAAACCAGGCCGTCGCGCGCTACCTCGAAGAACTCGTCGCCAGTGGCGGCGCGGTCGACGAACTGATCCATTTCGACCTGCGCCAGAGCATGCGCAACGGCGGCGGACCTGCCTGCCTGCGCCTGCGCGTGGCCCTGACCGGTGCCGAGGCGCGCGCCATGCACCAGGGCGTGATCATGAACGAGGCGCTGTATGCCACGCTGGTGGCCTGGGTCGGACAACACTACCGCGACAAACTTGAACCGAAAGACCTGGCCGACCCGCAGCTGGCCATTGAATGCGCGCAGGCGCTCGAGCACCTGAGCCGCATTCTCGGGCTGCCCGGCCTGTACGACGTGACGTAGAATACGGGCAGCGCGAAATATCGCATTATTTTTAGGCGGGTCAACCTCGCCTTTATCTAAATCGCAAGCGCGAAGCCACAAGCTTGCGCGCCGACGATACAACCCAAGCATTGGAGAAGCACAATGAAGCACATGCCACAAGATTTGCGTACACAGACGCTCGAACTGGTCAACGCGGCCAAACCGGCTGCCGATGCCAGCCAGGTAGCGGCCCTGATCAGCGCCTGGCTCGGCTCGCTCGACGACGAAGACCTGGCCGGCACCGCGCCCGACAGCCTCGCTCCGGTCCTGTGGTCCGGGTTCACGCAAGCGGCCAGGCGCACCGTCAAAGGCTGCCAGATCGCCCAGTTGCGCTATTCGGATGGCCGCGGCGGCCTGGCGACGGCCTTGTTGGTGCTCAATGACGACATGCCTTACCTGGTCGACTCGATCGTGATGGCGATGCGCAAGCAGCGCGTGGCCGTCAGCGGCGTGATGAACTCGGTGCTGGCCGTGCGGCGCGATGCCGACGGCACTGCCACCCTGGTTGGCGAAGCCGGTGCGCCGCTCGAGTCGTTCGTGCTTTGCCTGCTCTCCGAAGACTTGCCGGCAGATGAACTGGCCGCGCTGGTGGCCAAGCTGGAAATGGTCGCACGCGACGCCGCCGTGGTGCGGCGCGACTCGGTCGCGATGGCCGACCGCCTGACGCAAGTGGCCGCCGCCGCCGCGGCGAACGGCACCGAAGGCCAGGAAGTGGCCGCTTTCCTCGAGTGGGCCAAGAACGAGGGCTTCGAGCCGTTCGGCTACGCCTACTACGTCGTCAAGCCGGGCCTGCGCGAACTCGAACGCGACATCCCGAGCCGCATTGGCGTGCTGCAAGACACTTCGCACCCGGTCTACGGCACTTGCCTGGCCAACATCCCGGGCGACCTGAACACCCTCTCAACCCGCCCCGACACGCTGTCGATCGTCAAGGCCGACGTCGAAGGCACGCTGCACCGCGACCAGCCGCTCGACTTCATCGGCGTGCGCCACACCGACACCGCCGGCAACATCCTCGGCGAGCACTGCTTCGTAGGCCTGTTCACCCGCGCCGCCACCGCCACCCCGCTGGCGCGCCTGCCGTTTGCGCGCGGCCGCGTGGCAAAGGTGCTGTCGCTGGCCGGCGTGCGCCAGGAAGGCTTTCGCGCCGAGAAGTTCCTCGAGATCCTCGAATCGCTGCCGCGCACCGAAGCGCTGGAAGCGCATCCCGAATGGCTGTCGCAAGTGTGCAGCTCGGTCGTGTCGCTGTACAAGCAGCCGCGCGCCAAGGTGTTCGCGCGGCGCGACGTCTACGCGCGCCACCTGAATGTGCTGGTCTACCTGCCGCGCGAGCGCTACAGCGCCAGCGTGGCGGCCAGCCTGGCCCATGCGCTCAAGGAGAGCTCGGGCGCGACGGCCGTGCGTTCGCAGACCCTGGTGGCCGACGGTCCGCTGGCACGGGTCTACCTGATCGCGCACGCCGCGCGCAATCCGCTCGACCTTGAATCGGACATCCAGCAGCCGCTGCTGTCGGTGCTCGACGGCTGGCACGATAAATTCGCCGCCCTGACCGACACCGTGTTCGACGTGCCGACCCGCTCCAGCCTGCGCAAGCTGTGCTCGACGCTGCCGGTCAACTACGTCGCCGCCACCTCGCCGGCGGTCGCCTTCCGCGATCTCGGCGTGCTGCTGCAGAACGGCCACGCCGGCATCTCGGTGCGGGTGGAAACGGACCAGGCGGGCGCCGCCTCGATCCGCCTGTATTCGCTCGACCGCGTGCCATCGCTGTCGCGCATCCTGCCGGCGCTGCATAACGCCGGCGTGGCCATCGACCGCGAGCAGACCTTCACCATCACCGCCGCCGACGGCACCCGCCACTTCGTCACCAGCCTGGTGGCCGACGAGGAGAGCGCCGCCAAGCTGGCGCTGCCGAACGTGGTCGAGGTGGCCGAGGAATTGTTCGCTTCCCTGTTCAACAACGAAGCGGAAGACGGCCGCCTCAACGGCCTGGTCATCGAAGGCGGCTTGAGCATGCGCGAGACCCAGCTGGTGCGCGCCTACATCAGCTACTGGCGTCAGACCGGCAGCAAGTTCTCGGTGCGCTACATCGCCGACACCTTGCGCCGCCAGCCGGTGCTGGTCAAGGAACTGGTCGACGGCTTCCTGCAGCGCTTCAATCCGGCCCTGTCCGAGGCCGAGCGCAGCGCCGGCAGCGCCCGCGTTGGCGCCATCAAATCGCGCCTGGCCGCCGTCAACCACGCCGACACCGAGGAAATCCTCGCTTCGCTGGTGGACCTGGTGCTGGCCACGGTGCGCACCAACTACTTCCAGAACCAGCAGAAGGGTGACAAGATCATCTTCAAGTTCGACACCAGCAACCTGGCGCTGGTGCCGCAGCCGCGCCCTTACCGCGAGATCTTCGTGTTCTCGCGCCGCTTCGAAGGCGTACACCTGCGCGGCGGCCCTGTCGCGCGCGGCGGCCTGCGCTGGTCGGACCGGATGGAGGACTACCGCACCGAGGTGCTGGGCCTGGTGAAGGCGCAGATGGTCAAGAACGCGGTCATCGTTCCGGCCGGCTCGAAAGGCGGCTTCGTGTGCAAGCAGATGCCGAAAGACGCGGTGCGCGAGACCATCGCCGCCGAGGGCGAGGCAGTCTACCGCCTGTTCATCGCCAGCTTGCTTGAAGTGACCGACAACCGCGTGCGCGGCGCCATCGTGCCCCCAAGCGACACGGTGCGCTACGACCAGGACGATCCTTACCTGGTGGTGGCCGCCGACAAGGGCACGGCCACATTCTCCGACATCGCCAACAGCATCGCCGTCAAGCGCGGCTTCTGGCTGGGCGACGCGTTCGCCTCGGGCGGCTCGAACGGCTACGACCACAAGAAGATGGGCATTACCGCCAAGGGCGCGTTCGAAGCGGTCAAGCGCCACTTCTACGAGATGGGCCACGACATGAACACCACCCCGATCAGCATGGTCGGCGTGGGCGACATGTCGGGCGACGTGTTCGGCAACGGCGTGCTGCTGTCGCGCCAGCTGAAGGTGCTGGCCGCGTTCGACCACCGCCACATCTTCCTCGACCCGACGCCGGACGTGGTGAGCTCGTTCGCCGAGCGTGAGCGCATGTTCGCGCTGCCGCGCTCGTCGTGGGAAGACTACAACAAGGAACTGATCTCGCAAGGCGGCGGCGTGTTCCCGCGCAGCGCGCGCAGCATCGAGTTGTCGCCCCAGATCCGCGCCGCGCTCGATATCGCCGAAACGGCGCTGGCGCCGGAAGAGCTGATGCACCGCATCCTGCTCGCGCCGGTCGACCTGTTCTACAATGGCGGCATCGGCACCTACATCAAGGCGTCGACCGAAACCCACGCCCAGGTCAAGGACCGCGCCAACGACAACATCCGGGTCGACGGCAATGAGCTGCGCTGCAAGGTGGTCTCGGAAGGGGGCAACCTCGGCGCGACCCAGACCGGGCGCATCGAATTCGCGCTGGCGGGCGGGCGCATCTTCACCGACGCGATCGACAATTCGGCCGGCGTGGATTGCTCGGACCACGAAGTCAACGTCAAGATCTGGCTCGACACCGAAGTGAACGCGGGCGAATTGCCGGAGGCGGACCGCAACCGCATCCTCAACGAGATGACGCTCGATATCGAAGATCTGGTCTTGCGCGACAATATGCTGCAGACCCACCTGCTGGTGCGCGAACTGCAGGCGCAGGCCGATCCGGCGGTGGTCGACGCCTACGCCGAACTGATCACCAGCCTGGACGCGGAAGGGGCGCTCTCGCGCGAACTCGAACAGCTGCCAAGCGATGCCGAACTGACGCGCCGCAAGGCCGGCGGCATGGGCTTGACGGCGCCGGAGCTGGCCGTCGTGATCGCCAACGTCAAGAACCGCTTCAAGCGCACCATGGCCGCCTTGCCACTGACCGAACTGGCGTGGGCCGAGCCGGTGCTCAAGCCTTACTTCCCGGCCCAGCTGGTTGCCACCCGCAGCGCGCTGGCCCATCCGCTGGCCAACACCATTCTTGCCACCGTGCTGGCCAACGAAGCGGTCAACCGCTGCGGTCCGCTGATGCTGCGCGAGCTCGCTGCCGAACACGGCGCCGACGAGACCGACGTGGTCAAGGCCTGGGGCCAGGCGTGGTCGGCGCTGCACCTGGCGCCGATCTTCGAGGCGCTCGACTTCGAGGCGCTCAAGGTGCCGCGCGAAGTGTCGATCAAGGTCGACGCGCGCACCCGCGTGCTGTTCAAGGCGGTGCTCGAAGGGGTGCTGTCGGTGCCGGCCGACCAGTTGCGCGGTCCTGGCATGGACGAGCTGTCGCGCCTGTTCGCCCAGCCGGACATGCTCAAGCAGCTGATGCCGGCGCAGTCCGACGCCGACGCCTTCCCGGCGCTGGCCGAATCGTTCACGCAGGCCTGGAAGTCGGTCGACGCGATCGAAGCGGTGGCCACCTTCCTGTTCGCGGCGGTGTCGGTGCACCGTCCGGCCGGCATGTCGCTGGCGCAGTTCCTGCAAGTGGGCATGGCCCTGCGCGGCCAGGCTGGCATCGACACGCTCGAACGGGGCCTGAAGCTGGCCTCGCACAGCAAGTCGCAGGAGCAGCTGCGCAACTACGCGGCGCAAGCCTTGCGTCGCACCCAGCAGCGCCTGTTGATGCAGGTGCTGGCCCGTTCCAGCGAAGGCGCCGACACGCTCGACGCGGTCGAGGTGGTGACCAATATCATGGGCCTGTCGGGCTATGCGGCGGCCACCGACCTTGAGCAGGCGATGCTCGACGTGTGGGCCTTGTCGGAAGCGACCAACGCCTGCGCGGTGTAGGCGCCATGTCGATGCCAGCGGTCGTCTCTGAGGCGGTGCGGGCGTTGGCCGAGGCCGACTTCAGCGCCGTCGCGCGGCGTTTCACCGACGCCGGGTTCGCGGTGGCGCAACCAGCCAGGGGCATGTTGACGCTCAAGGCCAAGGCCGGGGCAGCGCGCGCCAGCGTGCTGGTGTCGGTCGGCGTGCATGGCGACGAAACCGGTCCGATCGAAATGCTGGCGCAGGTGCTCGACGCGCTCGAGCCGGCGCAGCTGGCAGTTGACCTGATGGTCTGCGTCGGCAACGTCGATGCGATCGCGGCGGGCAGGCGCTTCATCGACGCCGATTTGAACCGCATGTTCCGCGCCGAGCGCGGCGCCCTGGGCAGCGCCATTGAAGCGGCGCGCGCCGATGCCATGATCGGCGCCACCGTGGCTTTCTTCGCCGGCGCCGGGCCGCAGCGCTGGCACCTGGACCTGCATACGGCGATCCGGCCGTCGGCCTATCCGACGTTTGCGATCGTGCCGGAGCTGATCGCCGATGAAGGCAAGGCGGCGCTGATCGGCTGGCTGGGACAGGCGGCGATCGGGGCCATCGTCATGAACCCGAAGTCGGCCGGTACCTACAGCTACTATTCGGCAGAGCACCATGGCGCGGCCGGCAGCACCGTGGAACTGGGGCGGGTTGGCACGCTGGGGCAGAATGATTTGAGCCTGTTTGCCGACGTGGCCGTGGCGCTGGGCAGCTTGCTGCGCGGCGCGGCGCCGGCGGCGGTAAAGGTGCAGCCGCATGTGTTCAAGGTGGCGCAGGAGATCATCAAGCTCAGCGATGATTTTCGAATGGGGTTTGACCGTAGCACGCCCAATTTCGCCGCGCTCAGGCAGGGCGAGGTGATCGCCACCGATGGCGATACGGTCTACACGGTCAGGCATCCCGAGGAACTGGTCGTGTTTCCCAATCCGGATGTGCGGGTCGGGCTGCGCGCCGGCTTGATGGTGGTGCGCACGGCATGACCGGATATCTGGGCACGCGCCTGGCCGGTGGCGTCGAGGTGGCGCGCCGACCCCAGAGCCGCCATGCGCGCGTATCGACGGCTCATGGTCGATTGCGCTACGCTTATCCACCCTACGGGTATCGAATTTGAGCTTTGCCACCGGAGCGATTCATGAGCGTGCTGTTTTCTTCGTTTCAGCTGGGCCCACTCCAGCTCGCCAATCGGATCGCGATTGCGCCGATGTGCCAGTATTCGGCCGATCACGGCCTGGCCACCGATTGGCACATGATCCATCTCGGCCACCTGGCGCTGTCGGGCGCGGCCATCCTCTTTCTTGAAGCAACCGCCGTGACGCCGGAAGGGCGCATCTCTGATCGCGATCTCGGCCTGTGGTCGGACGCGCACGCGCAGGCGCTCGCGCCGATCGTGCGCGCCATGCGCGCGCATTCGCCGATCCGCATCGCCATCCAGCTCGGCCACGCCGGTCGCAAGGCGTCCAGCCAGCTGCCATGGGAAGGCGGCCAGCAGGTGCTGCCGGCCGACGGCGGCTGGCAGGCAGTGGCGCCGTCGGCGCTGCCGCACGGGCCTGGCGAGGCGCCGCCGCTGGCGCTTGAGGCCGACGGCATGGCCCATGTGTGCGCCAGCTTCGCCCAGGCCGCGCGCCGCGCGCACGCGCTGGGCCTCGATGCGATCGAGGTGCACGCGGCGCACGGCTACCTGCTGCACCAGTTCCTCTCGCCCCTGGCCAACCAGCGCAGCGACCAGTATGGCGGCACGCTCGAAAACCGGATGCGCTTTCCGCTTGAAGTGTTCGCGGCCGTGCGCGCGGCCGTGCCGGCGACGATGGCGGTCGGTGCGCGCATTTCGGCCACCGACTGGATCGACGGCGGCTGGGACCTCGAACAGAGCGTGCGCCTGGCCGGGGAACTGAAGCGGGCGGGCGCCGATTTCATCCATGTGTCGAGCGGCGGCGTCTCGCCACGCCAGCAAATTCCCCTCGAACCGGGGTATCAGATCGGATTTGCCGCACACATCCGGCGCGCGACCGGCCTGCCGACCATCGGGGTGGGCCTGATCACCGAGCCGGCCCAGGCCGAGCAGATCGTGGCCCAGGGGGATGCCGATGTGGTGGCGCTGGCGCGCGCCATGCTGTTCGATCCGCGCTGGCCCTGGCATGCGGCGGCACAGCTGGGCGCGCACGTGGCGGCGCCGCCCCAGTATTGGCGCTCGCAGCCGCGCGAGCTGAAGGATTTGTTCGGGACCATCAGGCTGGGGCAGCGTTAGGCGCACGGTCAAGACGTCTTGCCTGGGCCGTCGACGGCTCAAGGCGGATTGCGCTGCGCTGATCGACCCTACACCCCCACGGGGAATCGAGGTTTTCGATTCCTGTGCACGGTTCTGCCACCCGGCCTACCGTTCAGCCCCCTGTTTTTGCAGTTCGTCGCACGCCGCTGGGGCCGCAGATGGCGTTTGGTTAAAGTGGCATGATTGGCGCGGCGCGCCTTCAACCCATAACAAAAAAGGTCCATCATGCGTACTTTGCTTTCCCTTGCCTGTCTGCTCGCCCTTGGCGGTTGCGCCATCATCGTCGCCCCCAACGATGGCGACGTCCAGGTGCGCTCCGTGTTCGGCAGCACCGGCGTGCACGGCGACGGCCACCTGACCACCGAGCGCCGCACGGTCGGTAATCTGCCCGGCCTGGACGTGAGCGGACCGCTGCACGTCGACGTGCGGGTCGGCAGCGAGCCGTCGATGCAGGTCGAAGCCGATGCCAACCTGTTGCCCTTCATCCGCTCCGAAGTCAACGGCAACACCTTGCGCATCTGGGTCGAAGGTAATATCCACAGCAACAATCCGATGCGCGTGAGCTACACGGTGCCGGTGCTGTCGCAGCTGCGCTCAGGCGGTTCCGGCCGCATGGTCGTGAGTGGCTTGAACGGCGCTTCGCTCAATTTCAACAAATCCGGTTCGGGCGAGTCCCAGCTGGCCGGCCGCGTGGCCAACCTCGAGGTGCAAGTCAGCGGTTCAGGGGCCGTCAACGCGAGTGCGCTGCAAAGCGGTAACGCCAACATCAATATCACCGGTTCCGGTCGCATGACGCTGGGCCAGGTGCAGGCCGAGGCGGTCACCGTCAATGTGCATGGTTCGGGCGACCTGCAAGCCAGCGGCAGCGTGCAGACGCTTGACGCGCATGTGCATGGTTCCGGCGGCGCCAACCTGGTCGGCCTGGCCAGCCAGCGCGCCGAGCTAACCACCAGCGGTTCCGGTGGCATCTCGGCCATGGTCAAGCAGTCGGTCGTCGCGCAGAGCGGCGGTTCGGGGCGCATCACCGTGTACGGCAACCCGCCGCAAGCCAATGTCAGCGGCAAGCATGTGCAGGTCGTCAATTGAAGCAAATGCTTTAAGTAATTGGCAATGTTTCCGGTAGAATGAGACTTCCTTTCCCGACTCCGGAAACTGTCATGCTGAAAAAAATCCTGATGGCCTGCCTCTGCCTGGCCATCGGCGCCGCACAGGCTGCCGACCCCGCACCAAAGATGAGCGAAGCGGAGTTCGTCGCCAGTCTCAAATTCCAGTCGGGGAAAGTGACCCTGCCTGGTGCCATCGCGACGCTCGATTTGCCGGCCGGCTTCCAGTACCTGACGCCGGACGACGCCGAGCGCGTGCTGGTCGAGGGCTGGGGCAATCCACCCGGCTTCAAGTCGCTGGGCATGATCGTGCCGGCCGGTGTGAGCCCGCTGAGCGAGGCTTCCTGGGGCGTGGTCGTCACCTATGAAAAAGACGGCCACGTCAAGGACGACGACGCCGACAGCATCAAGTACGACGAGCTGCTCAAGACCATGCAGGACGGGGTCGCCGAGGGCAATTCTGCGCGCAAGGAGCACGGCTACAGCGCCATGACGCTGGTTGGCTGGGCCGAGCCGCCGCGCTACGACAAGGCCAGCCACAAGCTGTACTGGGCCAAGGAATTGAAGGTCGAGGGCGCAGCCCAGGGCTCGCTCAATTACAACATCCGAGTGCTGGGGCGCGAAGGCGTGCTGGTGCTCAATGCCGTCGCCAGCATGGCCCAGATCGCCGAGATCAAGGGTGAAATGCAGAAGGTGACGCTGTTCTCCGAGTTCAGCGCCGGCCAGCGTTATGCCGATTTCGACGGCAAGACCGACAAGGTGGCCGAGTACGGCATCGCCGCGCTGGTGGCCGGCGGCGTGGCGGCCAAACTGGGCTTGTTCGGCAAGCTGTTCGCGCTGCTGCTCGCGTTCAAGAAAATCATTTTCATCGCCGTGGCGGCGGCTGGCGCCGGCATTTTCAAGTTCTTCGGCCGTGAGAAGCCGGCCAGCGCCGAAGCGGTCAAACCGGTCGACCTCGAAAAGCGCGACTAGTCCATGGGCAAGCTCCTGGTCTGGCTGCTGGCGGCCGGCAAGATGGGCAAGCTGCTCACCACCGGTGGCAGCATGCTGATCTCGATGCTGGTGTATTCCTGGGTGTTCGGCTGGCGCTATGCGGTCGGCTTCGTGCTGCTCATTTTCGTGCACGAGATGGGCCACTACCTGGCGGCGCGCCAGCGCGGACTGAAGGTCGGCGCACCGACCTTCATCCCCTTCGTCGGCGCCTGGATCGAGCTGAAGGAATTGCCCCACGATGTGGAGACCGAGGCCTATGTCGGCTTCGCGGGGCCGCTGGCGGGCACGCTCGCCGCGCTGGCCTGCTATTGGTTCGCGCGCGAGCAGGACAGCCACCTGATGCTGGCGCTGGCCTACTCGGGCTGCATGCTCAACCTGATCAACCTGATCCCGATCTCGCCGCTCGACGGTGGCCGCATCACCGCCATCATTTCGCCCAAGGTGTGGCTGGCTGGCGTGCCCTTGCTGGCTGCGCTGTTCTTCTACAGCCACAGCCCGATGCTGATCCTGATCGCGATCCTGGCCTATCCACAGCTGAAAGCGGCAATCTGGGGCAACCCCGATTTGCCGGTCGATTATTACAGCGTGCCACGCGAGACGCGCATCAACTATGGCGTGATGTACCTGGGCCTGGTCGCTTTCCTGGCGATGATGAGTTACAACATTCACGACATGCTCGAAGGCGTGCGCTAGCCCGTTGCGCGGTCGACGCACAGGCATAAACAATCTGTATGGTTCAGCTGGATATGCCCCTATAATCGCTGCCATCCTCATTGTGCGATAAAGGACTTTCCGTGAAGCAAACCCTGGGCCAGAAACTGCTCCGTACCAAGCCGGTGGACCGGAACCCTGAAACTGGGCACGGCAGCGGAGGCCTCGGGCGCACGCTGGGATTGTTCCCCTTGACCATGATCGGGGTCGGCGCCACCATCGGCACCGGGATTTTCTTCACCATGGTCGAGGCGGTGCCCAAGACCGGGCCGTCGGTGATCCTGTCCTTCCTGTTCGCCGCCATCACGGCCGGCCTGACGGCGCTGTGCTACGCCGAACTGTCGTTTCGCATTCCTGCCGCCGGCTCCTCGTATTCCTTCGCCTACGCCACGGTGGGCGAGTTCGCCGCCTTCATCATGGCCGCTTGCCTGTTGCTCGAATATGGCCTGGCGGCCAGCGCGACCGCGATCGGCTGGTCGGACTACCTGAACAATTTCCTGTTCAACGCTTTCGGCTGGAAGATCCCCGAAATGCTGCGCATGCCGATGGTGGTCTCGACGCCGGGCGGGATCGAATGGCATGTCGGCCACATCAATTTGCCGCCGGTGCTGCTGGTGATCATGTGCGGCATCCTGCTGATCCGCGGCACCAAGGAATCGGCCACCACCAATGCCATCATGGTGATGATCAAGCTGGCGATCCTGGTGTTCTTCGTGGTGATCGCGCTGCATGGTTTCGACATCAATAATTTCCATCCCTTCTTCAAGGCCGACGACGCCAAGGGGCCGGGCGGCATGGGCGGTGTGGCGGCCGCGGCGGCCACCGTGTTCTTCTCGTTCATTGGCCTCGATACGGTGGCCACGGCCGGCGAAGAGGTCAAGAACCCGACCCGCAACGTGCCGGTCGGCATCCTCTCGGCGCTGTGCATCGTGACCGTGTTTTACATGCTGGTGGCGGTGGCGGCCATGGGCGCCCAGCCGGCGGCCAAATTCGAAGGCCAGGAAGCGGGCCTGGCGGTGATTCTGCAAAACGTTACCGGCAAGGCCTGGCCGGCGCTGGTGCTCTCGGCCGGGGCGGTGATTTCCGTGTTCAGCGTCACGCTGGTGACCATCTACGGCCAGACCCGCATCCTGTATGCGATCAGCCGTGATGGCTTGATACCGAAGACGTTCCAGAAGGTCAATCCGCGCACCCTGGCACCGGTCAGCAATACCGTGATCGTGTGCGTGGTGGTGGGCCTGGTGGCCGGCCTGGTCGACTCGACCTTCCTGTGGGATATGGTCAGCATGGGCACCTTGACCGCCTTCATGGTGGTGTCGGTGGCGGTGCCGGTGCTGCGCAAGAAAGAGGGTGATGGTGCGATCAAGGGCTTCCGCGTGCCGTTCGGGCCCTACCTGGTGCCGGGCCTGTCAATCTGCGCCTGCCTGTATTTGATGTTCGGCCTGTCGCAGACGACTTACACGGTGTTCGCGTTCTGGATGGCCGCCGCGATCAGCACTTACTTCATCTACGGCCAGCGCAATTCACGCCTGAACCAGGCCTGAAGCGAGCCGTCGTACAACGTAGGGAGGAACCCCAAGGGAAACCCTTGGAGTCTCTCCCGGGGTGCAGCGTCATTTGCTATTGAGCTTGATCGTGTCGCCATCCACGCTGCTCGCCACCACCGTCACAACGACGCCGTCGACGGTGACGGATTCGCCCACGCGCAAGGCCGCATCTTCGTAGTTGGCCTCGACCGAGCCGGGCCGGCGCACCGTCTGGTAGCCGCCACCCAGCGTGCCGATCTTCATGTCCACCGTGTACACCAGCACGCCCTGGCGGCTGGCGTCGATATGGTCGAAGCCTTCGTTCTTGCGCGATTCAATCACCAGGATTTTCGACGTCGACAGGGGCACCATGGCCACCTTGGTGTCCATGTCCTGGCGCACCAGCGGGCTCAAGGTGATGTTGCTGCCGGCCGTGCTCAGGCTCTCGCGCGCGACGCAGGCGGCCTGGCTGCCGCTGATCCAGCCCTGCAAATAGCGATCCCAGCCGTTGTGCTCGATCGCATGGTTCGACCAGTTCATCGCCATGATGCTCCAACTGCCCAAGGTGGCCGAGGCGTGGTTCAAGTCCTCGTCGTACAGGCCGAAGGCGTGGCCCGTCTCGTGCGCCATCCACTTCCACATGGCGCCGGTGATGCCGTGCGCCTCGTTGTAGTACATATCGGCGCCGCCGGTGGCGCCGTTGATCACGTAGCCGCTGCTGGTCCAGTTCGCATTGGTGGTGGCCGGGCCCCAGCCCATCATCGCGAACGGCATCTCCTTCGGTACCAGGAAATAGACGGCGTCGTACTGGCTGTAGTCGATCTGGGTGTCGGTCAACGCCAGCACGTCGCGCCGATAGCTATTGAAGTCGCCCGAATTGACGGTCGCTCCGAAGCCGTATTTGCTTACCGAGAAGGGCATGCGAACCCAGTTGGGCACAATGTCGAATTCCATCGCCAGGCGCCCGTACGACTGCTTCAGGTAGAAGTCGCGCACATCGTTGGCCAGCGCGCCGAAGAAGCTGGCCGGGTTGTCGCTGCCTGCCACGTCCGGGAAGTCAAGCGGCACGATCAGCGCGCGCAGGCGGCCGTACGACGGCAGGCGCACCCGCACCTTGGGGAAGCCGGCCGACAGGTCGGTCGAGAAGCTGCGGTTGGGCGTGATCTGGTCAATCAGCTGGCAGGAAGAGCCGGGCGTGAAGGTCGATGCCGGCTCGTTCGCCAGCGTGGTCAGCTTGTCGCGCATCAGTTGGACGGCCGCCGGCACCGTGGCGGCGACATCGAGCGTGACCGCGTACACACTGCGCGCGTCGGTCGTCACGTCGGCCACGCTTGCCGCGCCGCTGGACGGCACCGTCAGCTGGTAGCGGTGGCGCGTCAGCACCGCCTCGCTGCCGGTCGGTTCAACCACGTCGAACTCGTAGCTGCCGGCGGCCAGCTTCAGGTACAGCGCGCCGTTGGCAGCTGCCGCCACGAATTGCCAGCTGCCGCCCACTTTCAGCTGGTAGAAAATGCCCGTCGCCAGTGCCTGCGTGCTGCGCGGATCGTACAGCCATAGGGCGACGTTGTTAGCGCCGCTGGCGGCCGGAACTGCGGCCGGCACGGCGGGAATCGCCGGTGTCGCGACGGCCTGGGCGAGGATCGTTTTCGGATAGGTGGCCGGCGCCCTGGCCGCCACCGAATTCATGGCTGGAATGCCCGCCAGGCCACCCGCTTCGGCCGTTGCCGCCAAGCTGGCAATGGTCGAGCCGATGCTGGCCGTGAAGCTGGCCGGGTCGCTATCCTGGTCCACGCTGCCGAGCAGGGTACGCACCACCACGTTCGCGGCCAGGCCGGAGTAGCCCTTGAGCTCGCGTTCGGTGAAGGTGGCCGCCGTGAAATTGCTGGCCACAAGCGTTTTTTTGTTGATGACGTCGATGTCGGTCGACTGCGCACCGGCCATCAGGGAAATAGCGGCGCTGGCGCGCGTGATCAAGCCTCGGTCGAGCACGCTCACCCAGAAGGCCTTGCCGGCCGCATCGGCCTCGCGGCCGAACAGATTGCGGTAAATGGCGCTTATGAAGGTGTCGTTGTTGCCAGGATACAAGGCAGCCGACTCGGCGCTGGTGCCGAAGCTGTCGATTTCGGCCTTCAAGGCGGCATTGCTGGCATACGCCTCGCTCAAGGCGACAATCGTGGTCGGCGCGTTGGCCGCAAGCAGCACGCTCTTGTGCCATGCCAGTCCGCCCGCGTCGGCCGGACGCCCGAAATACGCGATATAGATCTGCTGCACCACTTGCTTGTAATCGTCGGCCACGGGCTTGGCGGGCGCCCGGGCGGCGATGCGTTGCGCCTGAGGCGACGCCGTGTCGGGCGCGCTTCCGCCGCAAGCAGACAAGAATACGAGCGCGACGGTCGCGGAGGTGAATTGGCTCAGTTTCATGGGATCGGAATGTTGTTTTTTGGATTCCATGAATATACACGAATAATTGCCGTGAGGCACTTAAGTGGAAATATCAATAAAAAACCCCGCCGCAGCGGGGTTTTTCGGGCATCAGCGATGCTTACTCGACGTTCATTTCCTTGAGCAGGTTGTCGGCGTGGTCGACATGTTTCATGTTCCACAGGATGTAGCGCACGTCGACCTGGATGTCGCGCGTGTTGGCCTTGTTGAAATCCCAGTCCGAAATGATCGAGTCGAGCGTGCCGTCAAACGCCAGGCCGATGAACTCGCCCTTGCTGTTGAGCGCGGCCGAACCCGAGTTGCCGCCGGTGATGTCGAGCGTGGCCAGATAGTTGACCGGCACCGTCTTCAGTTTCGCGTCGACATACTTGCCGAAGTCCTTGGCCTTGATCGCCGCCAGCTGCTTTTCTGGCGCGTTGAAATCGCCTTCGCCGGTCGCCTTCGCTACCACGCCCTTGACGGTCGTGAACGCGCTCCAGCTGCCGGTGCCGTCGGCGCCGTGGTCGCGGCCCGCGATCTTGCCGAAGGTGACGCGCAGCGTGCCGTTGGCGTCCGGGTAGATTGCCTGGCCCTTGCTGGTCATGAAGGCGATTTTCGCTTTCATGTAGTTGGCATAGGCTTGCTGGATCTTGCCGCCGAGCTCGTCGTCCTCCGCCTCATGCTGCATGCCGGCGTCGTACATGGCCACCGCTGCCTTGATGAAGCTGTCGTTGCTGGCTTTGAAGTCTTCCGGCTTCTTGTCCAGCCAGGCGGCGCGCTCGTCCTTGTTGCCCAGCTTTGAGCCGGCGTACAGGGTGTCGAGCATGGCCTTGAGCGACGCTTCGTTCATGCCGTCGGTGATGCCCATGGCGGCGTCGAAGCTGGCATTGCGCGTCGCTTTCGGCTGGGCCGCGTACTTGGCCAGGGTGTTGATGACCAGGGCCTTGTCGACCTTCTCGACATAGCTGCGCTCGAGTCCGGCGATGCCAGCCTTGAAGCGCGGCAGGTCGCGTTCCTGGAGGCCCGCCTTGCGCTCGGCGTTCGGCTTTTGCGCTTCATTGGCCAGGCGGTACAAGGTGCGCGCCGAGGCCAACAGCCGCGGTGCCGAGCCGGCAAGGTAGAAATCGCGCTTGGTTTGGGCGTCGCGCTGGGCAATCAATTGCTCGATCTGGGCGATGTCGCCGCCATACTCTTTCTGGCGCGCCGGATTGGCCTTGACCCAGGCCTTCAGCTCGGCATGTTCCCTGGTCTTGCGGGCCAGGAAATCGCTGCCTTCGTAGCTCGTGAGCATGCCCTTGCGGTTCTTGTAGACATTGTTCACGCTGGCCACTTGCGGTGCGTACTTCAGCGCCGCATCGCGGTCGCCCGCCGTCTCGCGCTCGATCACGGCCAGCGTTTCAGCCCAGCCCTTGATCGAGGTCGGGTAGTTCCACTCGAAGGTGTTGGCCACTTCCGACGGCAGGCGGTGGCGGTTGGTGCGGCCAGGATAGCCCATGGCCATGATGAAATCGCCTTCCTTGACGCCTTCCTTGGCGATTTTCAGGAAGTGCTTCGGCGCGTAAGGCACGTTGTCCTTGGAGAAGTCGGCAGCCTTGCCGTCTTTGCTCACGTAGGCGCGGTAGAAACCGTAGTCGCCCGTGTGGCGCGGCCACATCCAGTTGTCGGTGTCGCCGCCGAATTTGCCCACGCCCGCCGGTGGCGCGTGCACCAGGCGCACGTCGCGGATTTCGAGCTGCTTGATCAGGTAAAACTCCAGGCCGCCGTAGTAGCTGGCCACGTTGCAGCGGTGTCCGGGATCCTTTTCGCACTCGGCGACCATGGCCTTCTGGTTCTTTTCGATGGCGTCGATGCGGGCCTTGCCGGCCAGCTTGGCGACATCGCCGTTGATGATCTTGTCCGACACGTTCGTCACTTCCGTGGTCACGAAGATGCGGCTGCCGGGTGCAGCCGGAAGTTCCTCGCCCATGGTCTTGGCCAGGAAGCCGTTGGCCAGGTAGTCATGCTCCTTGGTCGAGTTGAACGCCACGCTGCCATACACGCAGTGGTGGTTGGTCGCGACCAGGCCCTGCGGCGAGACGAACGAGGCCGAACAACCGACCAGGCCGACGATGGCGCCGGCAGGAAATTCGGTCAGTTTGGTCAGGGCGGCTGGGTCGAGCTTGAGGCCGGCCGCTTTCAGTTGCTTGGCTACTTGTGGCAGCTGCTGCGGCATCCACATGCCTTCGTCGGCGTGTGCGACGGTGCTGAGGATGGCGAGCGTAAGAAGGGTTTTTTTCATGCGTATGGTCTCGGAAATGTCGATCGGATAGGCGCTCTCTGCGGAGCGCCTTCGAGTATCCATAGCGACCAAATATTCGTCAACCAGAATCTTGTAGCAATATATGCATGTCCCGGCCTCAGCGAACTTTGCCGCGCCGCAGCAAATTGACGATGGCCAGCAGGATCACCGAGCCCAGGAAAGACACCAGCAGCGAGGTGGCGCTGAAGTCCTCGGCGTTGATGGTGCCGCCGCCGAACAGGGGGGTGAGCAGCCAGCCGCCCAGGAAGGCGCCGACGATGCCGACCACGACGTTGAGGATCATGCCTTGTTCGGCATCCGTTTTCATGACAATGCTGGCAAGCCAGCCCAGGATGCCGCCGATGACGATCCAGATAATGAAGACCATGGTGTTTTCTCCTTTGCAAGGGATACGGCCGGGAGTCGGCCTGCATCCACAGCGTAGGCGCGCAGGGCACAGCGGTCGGTGCGTCAACTCACGCTGTCCGTGCGTCGTCGAAAAGCCGCAGGGCGGAACAGCGCAGCGTCATCCGCCATGAGCCGTCGACGACTCATGGCAGATGAGGCTGCGCTGTTCCGCCCTGCGGTGTTTCGATGAATCTAGTTCTTGATCGCTTCGACTTCGATCGCCAGCTTCACTTCCGAGGCGAAGCGCGGCGTGCCGTACGAAATGCCGAAGTCGGTGCGCTTGAACTCGGCCGAAGCGTCGGCGCCGCATACTTCCTTCTTCAACATCGGGTGCTCGATGCATTTGAACTTGGTGATCGTCAGCGTCAGCGGCTTGGTCACGCCGTGCAAGGTCAACTCGCCCTCAACTGCAACCGGGGTGTCGCCATTGAACTTGACGTTATTGCCCTTGAAGATGGCGGTGGGGAACTTGACGACGTCGAACATGTCGGCGCTCTTGACGTGGTTGTTCAGCTTTTCATGGCCGAAATCGAGCGAGTTGGTGTCGATCGTGATCTCCATGCTGCCATTCCTGGCCGTGCGGTCGAGCACGATGGTGCCGCCGCTCTTGTTGAACTTGCCGCGCAGGACGGACATGCCATTATGGTCCGCTTCGAAGCTCGGATAGGTGTGGTTCGGATCGATGGTGTAGGTGTCGGCGGCGAAGGCGCTGGCGCTGCCGGCGGCGATCAGGGCAAGAATCAAATGCTTGAATTTCATGGATATCTTTCGTGGTAAGTGAGATTTACTGCGCCGCTGCAACGCGGAACTTGATAACAACTTCATCGGCGACCATGCTCGTGTCTTTCCACTCGCCATCGCCAATATTGAATGCAAGGCGCTTGATCGGCAGTGCGCCTTCAAACACTTGCTTGCCGCCTTCGGCCTTGACGGTCAGCGGGAAACTGACCTCGGCCGTCTTGCCCTTGATGCTCAGCTTGCCCGTTACAGTGAGCTTGCCGGCCCCGGCCGCCTTGATCGCGGTCGAGTTGAAACTGGCCTTGGGGAATTGGGCCGAGTTGAACCATTCCTTCTTCGCCACCTCCTGGTTCATTTCCGCTTCGCCCACGTCAAGGCTGGCCGTTTCGATCTCGACCGTGGCCCTGGCGGCGTCCGGCTTGGCCGGGTCGTAATCGATCTGGGCCGTGAACTTCTTGAATTTCGCTTCGACCGGCACGTTCATTTGCTTGAATACGGCGGCCACGCTGCTGTGCGCGACGTCGGTCTTGAGCGGCGCGGCCAGCGCCAGCGCGCTTGCCAGCAGGGCGCCGAACAAGGCGGCACGGGGAAATTTCATGGTCTCTCCTTGGAATGGAATCGGGGCCGACTCAGGGCAGCATGCGCTTGAGCACGCCATCGCGGTCGATGAATTGATGTTTCAGGGCGGCCAGCACATGCAGGCCGACGGCCGAGGCCAGGCCCATGTTGAGCCAGAAGTGCACTTCCTTGAGCACCGGCTTGAGCACGGGATTTGGGTCGATCAGCACCGGCAGGGGAAACAGGCCGAAGTAGACCACGGGAACGCCGGCCGACAGGGTGTAGAAATAGCCGGAGACCGGGACGGCGAACAAGAGCAGGTAGAGCAGGCCGTGCAAGCCACTGGCCGAACTTTGCTGCCAGCGCGGCATCGACGGCGGATACGGCGGCGCGGCATGTCCCAGGCGCCACAGCAGGCGCAGGCAAGCCAGGGCCAGGATCGTGACGCCGGCCCATTTGTGCCAGGAGTAGTACTTCAGCTTGGTCGGCGTGATGCCGGGAATGTCCGTCATCACCAGGCCCATGGTGAAGGCGCCCACGATCAGCACGGCGATGAGCCAGTGAAAGAAAATCGCGGGAAGGGTGTAACGTGGCATGAACTTACTCCAGGGAATATAGTACGTATTAGGACTAATATACCAAAAAATCCGCATGCGTGCTGGCGAGCGCAGATTACCATAGTGTTTTCGGTGGCGTGCCGCGCGAATGTCAAATCCGCAAGGCGGCAGTTTATAATTGAACGCAGCGGCAGGTGCCGCATCCGTTAAGGATTGATCATGATCAAACTGCGTTGCTGCATGCCTGCCCTGGCGCCGCTGATGCTGGCCTTGCCTGCGCTGGCCGGACAGGGTGTCGAGGTCGCCGATCTGTCGCTGGAAGAGCTCTCCAACATCAAGGTGTATTCGGTGTCGAAGAAGCAGGAGCGGCTGGGCGACGCGGCCGCCTCGGTGTTCGTGATCACGGCCGACGACATCCGCCGCTCGGGCGCCTCCAGCCTGGGCGAAGCCTTGCGCCTGGCACCGAATCTGCAAGTGGCCCAGCCTAGCGGGTATTCCTTCGACATCAGCGCGCGCGGACTGAACGGCAGCAACAACAGCGTGCCGAACAAGCTGCTGGTGCTGATCGACGGGCGCTCGGTGTATTCGCCGCTGTTTTCCGGCGTGTTCTGGGACATCCAGGAAGTGCTGCTGGAAGACGTCGAGCGCATCGAGGTGATCAGCGGGCCGGGCGGCGTGCTGTGGGGTGTGAACGCGGTCAATGGCGTCATCAGCATCACCACCCGCAGCGCGCGCGCCACCACGGGCGGCTTGCTGGCGGTCGAAGGCGGCACCCGCGGCGCCGATGCCAGCTGGCGCCAGGGCGGCGCCACGGCCGACGGCGCATGGCGCGTCTACGGCAAATTGCTCGACGATACGCACCTGGAACTGGCCAGCGGCGCGCGCGTCGACGACCAGCGGCGCCACGGCCAGGTCGGCTTTCGCGCCGACTGGGAGCGCGGCGCCGAGCGCTTCGGCTTGAACGGCAATGCCTACCGCGCGGTGGCGGGCCAACCGGCGCCGGGTGCGGTCTCGACCGGCGGCAAGCTGGCGCTGGGCGACGTCGAGTCCGACGGTGTCAACCTGACGGCGCACTGGACCCATGCGCTCGACGACGGCGCCAGCGTCAGCCTGCAAGCCTACCTCGACCGTACGCGGCGCGACGTCCCGCCGAGTTTTTCCGAGACGCTCGATATCGCCGACTTCCAACTGCTCTACACGGCGCCTGCCATCGGGCGCCACAGCGTGGTGTGGGGCGCCAATTACCGGCGCAGCTGGGATCACGTCACCAACAGCACCGTCATCGCCTTCCTGCCCGCCGACCTGGTACAGCAGTGGCCCAGCGTGTTCGCGCAGGACGACATCGCGCTGGCGGAGAACCTGCGCCTGACACTGGGCGCGCGGATCGAACGCAACGACTACACGGGCAAGGAGTTCCTGCCAACGGTGCGCCTGGCCTGGAAGCCGAGTGCGGCGCACCTGTTCTGGGGCGGCGTCTCGCGCACGGTGCGCGCGCCGTCGCGGCTCGACGCCGACGCCTTCGTGCCGGGCGTGCCGCCGTTCAAGCTGCGCGGCGGACCGCGCGTGCGCGGTGAGGTGGCGCGCGTGTTCGAGCTTGGCTACCGCGGCCAGCTGGCGCCGCGCCTGTCGTTCTCGGCCACCGTGTTCCACAACCAGTACGACCACCTGCACACGCAAGAAGTGGACGCGAGCCGCACTTTCGCCGTGTTCGACAGCCTGATGGAGGGCAGTTCGACCGGCGTCGAGATGTGGGGCAGTTACCAGGCGTTGCCGAACTGGCGCCTGTCGGCCGGCCTGACGGCGCTGCGCGAGCGGCTCACGCTCAAGCCGGGCAGCAATGACCTGGCCGGGCCCGGCTCGGCCGGCAAGGACCCGGCACACCAGCTGCAGCTGCGCTCAAGTTTCAGCCTGGGGGCCGACCAGGATGTCGACATCGGCGTGCGCCGGGTGGCGGCACTGGCCAATCCGGCCGTGCCGGCCTACACCGCGCTCGACGCGCATTTCGGCTGGCGCCTGCAGCGCAATCTCGAGTTGTCGGTGACGGGGCAGAATTTGAACGGCGGCCACGCGGAGTATGGCGCCCTGGCCACCCGCAGCGTGATTCCGCGTTCGCTCGGCGTCAAGCTGGTCTGGCAGTGGTAGCGCCGGTCGCGCGCCGGCGGCGACCTGGCGACGCACCGATTGCCACCCCTGCATGAACCGTCGTTCCCGCGCGGGCGGGAACGACGGTTCATTCAGGGGCGGCTTTCAGAAACCTGCGCTTGCGCGGGCGTGGCGCTGTCTCAGATCTCGCTGGCCAGGCGCGCGGCCACGCCGAGGTAGTTCGACGGCGTCATGGCCAGCAGCAGGTCCTTGGCGTCCTGCGGAATGGCCAGGGTGAGGATGAACTCGCGCAGCGCATCCTTCGAGATGCCCTTGCCGCGCGTTAGTTCCTTGAGCTGCTCGTAAGGGTTGGCGATGCCATAACGGCGCATCACGGTCTGCACCGGCTCGGCCAGCACTTCCCAGTTTGCGTCCAGGTCCTGTTCTAGGCGGGCGGCGTTCACTTCCAGCTTGTTCAGGCCGCGCAGGCAGCTGTCGTAGGCCAGCAGCGCGTAGCCCAGGCCGACGCCGATGTTGCGCAGCACGGTCGAATCGGTCAGGTCGCGCTGCATGCGCGACACCGGCAGCTTCTCGGCCATGTGCTTGAGCACCGCGTTGGCCAGGCCCAGGTTGCCTTCCGAATTCTCGAAATCGATCGGGTTGACCTTGTGCGGCATGGTCGAGGAGCCGATCTCGCCGGCCTTGGTGGTCTGCTTGAAGTAGCCCAGCGAGATGTAGGCCCAGATGTCGCGGTTCAGGTCCAGCAGGATGGTGTTGGTGCGCGCGATGGCGTCGAACAGCTCGGCCATGTAGTCGTGCGGTTCGATCTGGATGGTGTAGGGATTGAAAGTCAGGCCCAGGCGCTGCTCGATCACGTTTTTCGAAAATGCCGGCCAGTCGAAGCCGGGGTAGGCCGACAGGTGGGCGTTGTAGTTGCCCACTGCGCCGTTCATCTTGGCGAGGATTTCGACGTCGGCGATGCGCTTGATGGCGCGCTGCAGGCGCGCCACCACGTTGGCCATCTCCTTGCCCAGCGTGGTCGGGCTGGCGGTCTGCCCGTGGGTGCGCGAGAGCATCGGCAGGGCCGCGTTGGCGTGGGCGATCTCGGTCAGTTTGGCGACCAGGCCTTGCAGGGCCGGCAGCATCACGCTGTCGCGCGCGGCCTTGAGCATCATGCCGTGCGACGTGTTGTTGATGTCTTCCGAGGTGCACGCGAAGTGGATGAATTCGGTCGCCGCCACCAGTTCCGGCACGTCCTGGACCTGTTCCTTGAGCCAGTACTCGACCGCTTTCACGTCATGGTTGGTGACCGCCTCGATGGCCTTGATGCGGGCCGCGTCGGCCTCGCTGAAGTCGGCCGCCATCTTGTCGAGCAGGGCCGAGGCGTGCGCCGAGAACGGCTTGATCTCGGCGAAGCCCGCTTGCGACAGCGCTTGCAGCCAGGAGATCTCGACCTTGACCCGGTGGTGCATGAAGCCCGCTTCGGACAGGATGGGGCGCAGCTTGTCGGTCTTGGCGGCGTAGCGGCCGTCCAGCGGGGACAGGGCCGACAGCGTGGAATAGGGGGCGGTAGAGGTCATGGCGAGGGCGCTTATGGAGATGGGAAGGGATGCGGCAAATGCAGGATTTTACCACCTGGCGCCGGCCGGGCCCTTGTTGTGGCCACGCCGCAGCAAGGGTTTCGGCCGCCATCGGGCCGGAGCGCGATGCTATACTGTTGGTTATTCATCTACTAAAGCAACTATGAAACTTATCGGTTCACTCGCCAGTCCTTATGTGCGCAAGGTCCGGGTCGTCCTGGCGGAGAAGAAGCTCGACTACACGTTCGAGCTGGAAAATGTCTGGACGGCGGAAACCAGGATCCACCTGTCCAACCCGCTCGGCAAGGTCCCTTGCCTGATCATGGAAGACGGCAGCGCGATGTACGATTCGCGCGTGATCGTTGAATACCTCGACACCCTGACCCCGGTCTGCAAGCTGCTGCCGCCGAACGGGCGCGAGCGCGCCGACGTCAAGGTGTGGGAAGCGTTGACCGACGGCGTCACCGACGCCGCCGTGCTGGTGCGGCTCGAGAAAACCCTGCGTCCGGCCGAGCAGCAAAGTGCGGCCTGGATCGAGCGCCAGATGGGCAAGGTCCACGCCGGCCTGGCCGTGATGTCGACCAACCTGGGTGAATCGCCCTTCTGCAAGGGCAACCACTACACGCTGGCCGACGTGGCCGTTGGCTGCACACTGGGCTGGCTCGGGTTCCGCTTCCCCGAGATCGACTGGCGCGCCGACTACGCCAACCTGGCGCGCCTGTTCGACAAGCTCTCAGAACGCGCCTCGTTCAAAGACACGGTCCCCCAGTGATGCCTTCCACGCCCGCCATTGCCGTTTTCGGCGAAGCCCTGGTCGACGATTTCCTGACCGAGCAAGTGGTGGGCGGCGCGCCGTTCAACGTGGCGCGCAACCTGGCCGCCTTCATGGCGCCGCAACTGATGATCACCCGCATCGGCAGCGACCGCAACGCCGTGGTGGTGCGCAGCGAATTCGAACGTTTTGCCATGTCCGAGGCCGGCCTGCAGGTCGACGCAATGGAGGAAACCGGACGCGTGATCGTCGAACGGGGCAAGCGCGGCCACCGTTTCGTGATCCTGCCGCGCCAGGCGTACGACTTCATCAAGCCCGAACAGGCGCTCGAGGCGCTGACCCGGGCCGCGCCGGACATCATCTATTTCGGCACGCTCGCCCAGCGCAGCGAGCGCTCGCGCGAGACGCTGTACCAGCTGTTCGAGGCGAGCGGCGCGACGCGCTATCTCGACCTGAACATGCGCGAGGGCCAGGTCGAGGAACGCACCGTCTACCGCTCGCTGCACGCGGCCGACATCGTCAAGGTCAATGAAGAGGAACTGCAGGCGCTGTTCAAGTGGTATTTCGACATCGGCCCCGACGAGCCACCGATGGAAAGCGACGAGGTTCGCGCTGCCTGCGCCGCGCTGGTGCAGATGTTCGCGCTCGAAGCGCTGATCGTCACGCTGGGCCATCGCGGCTCGGTGTATTTTGGCGCCGATGGCGCCGTCGTGGTCAACCGCGACAATCCGGCGCCACCGTTCGTGATCGACACGGTGGGGGCGGGCGACGCGTTCTCGGCGATCTTCCTGCTCGGACGCATGCGGGGCTGGGCGCTGGAGACGACGCTCTCGCGCGCCAACGAATTTGCCGGCGCGATCTGCGCCATCCCCGGCGCGGTTCCGCGCGACATGGGCTTCTACGACAAATGGGTGGCGCGCTGGCGCGCCGCCTGATTACGCTTCCATTTGCGACTGCAGGTAGTTCTGGATGCCGACCTTGGCGATCAGGTCCAGCTGCGTTTCGATCCAGTCGATGTGTTCCTCGGTGTCTTCGAGGATGTGCTTGAACAGTTCGCGCGAGACGTAGTCGGCGGCCTGCTCGCAGGCGGCGATGCCTTCCTTGACGGTCACTTGCGCAGCTTGTTCGAGCTTGAGGTCGCAGGCCAGCATTTCCTCGGTCGATTCGCCGATCAGCAGCTTGTGCAGGGCCTGCAGGTTGGGCAGGCCGTCGAGCATGAGAATGCGGTCGATCAGCTTGTCGGCGTGCTTCATTTCGCCGATCGACTCCTCGTATTCCTTCTTGCCCAACCTGGCCAGGCCCCAATGGCGGTACATGCGCGCGTGCAGGAAATACTGGTTGACGGCCGAGAGCTCATTGGTCAGCTGCGCGTTGAGCAGCCGGAGGATGTTTTTATCGCCCTTCATGGGAAGCTTTCATCAGGTTGGCAGTAGCAACATCATAACAAACCCTGGCCCGCATGCGCGCGCGTTCGGCGTCCATTCACTCCAAGACCGGGGACAGGCCAGGGGCCGCTCAGGCGTAGCGCGCCAGTTGCTCCAGCGACAAGCTACGTTCTGCGGTGCCGGGCACGCTGCAGGCATAGGCGCCGGCGATGGCGCCCAGCCGCATGCACTTCTCGATTGCCATCCCGCGGAACTGGCCGTGCAGGTAGCCGCTGACAAAGGCGTCACCAGCGCCGTTGCTGTCGACGACGGGCAAGCCAAGGTCGGCGCAGGGCACATGCAGCACTTCGGAGGCGCCGCGCCGGAGCAGGTAGCTCCCCTGCGCGCCGGCCATGGCGACGACGGCGCCGGCGCGACCCGCGTCGAGGATCTCGCGCATCACTTGTGCATGCCGCCCACACAAGGCCGCCGTGCTGAGGAAGACAAGATCGGAGCGGTACGCGAAGTCGTGGTAATACGGATTGCTGCCGTCCCAGTCATGCAGGTCGGTCGATACGGCCAGGCCGTGGGCAGCGGCGTCGTCGTACCAGTGCCTTGCCCAGGGCATGATGGTCAGGTGCAGGTGCTGTGCGCGCGCCATGTGCGGCAGATAGAAGTCGCGTTCCATGCGCAGCGTGTCCGGGTGGCGGCCATCGTACAAGGACAGGCGGCGCCCGTCCGGCGCCACCAGGTTGACGCTGCGCCGGGTACCGCTCGCGTGCACGACACCATGGAATTCCAGGCCGCGCTCGCGGTGGCGCGCGTGCACCAGTTCCGCCTGCGGGTCCGCACCGATGAAATCGAGCAGCACAGGCCCGTGCCCCAGCGCCAGCAGGCCAAGCGCCACGCCGTTGCCAGTATGGGCCACATAATCGTACACGGGCGGCACGTGGATCGAATCGGCCTCGGCCAGCGGCAGGGCCGGCACCTTGACGATGGTGTCGATGCCGACGCCGCCGGCCACCAGTACGCGTGTGCCCGTCACCATTCGATGGCCACCGAGGTCAGGGGCAGGAGGGCTAGCGGCGCGGTCAGGTCGACCATCTCGTCAGTGACGACGTTGCGCCCGCGCGCCGCCTGTTTGATCATGCCGCGAAAGCGCGACAGATCCAGCGTGGCCGGTTGCGCGTTCTTGTTGATCACCACCATGACGGTGTGCGCGGCGTCGTAACGGAAGTAGACATAGGTGCCGTCCTGCGGCGCGTAGTGCATCAACTTGCCGTGCTTGACCGCGCCGCTGGTACGGCGCCAGTTGAACAGGGTGCGAACAAAGGCCTGCGCCTCGCGCTGGCGCGGCTCGAGTCCTGCGCCACTGAAGGCACTGACCTGGTCACCCGGCCAGCCGCCCGGCATGTCCGCACGCAGCAGGCCGTCGTTGCGCTCGACCGGGCCGCTGGCCAGTATTTCGGTCCCGTAGAACATTTGCGGGATGCCGCGCATGGTGGCCGTCAGCAGCAGTGCACTTTTGAGCAGGTCCAGGTTGTGGTGCAGGCGCGGGAAGATGCGCGGCCGATCGTGATTGTCCGGGAAAATCAGCAGCTGCATCGGGTCGGCGTAGACGAAATCACTGGCGATGGTTTCGTACAGCTTGATCAAGCCGCTGTCGTAGCGCTCTGGCGCGTTGAGGAATTCCGGTATGTGGTCCACCAGCGGAAAGTCCATCACACTGGGCAGGCCGGAATCATAGCCGTCGCGGTTGTTCGCGCCCTTCTGCCAGTAGGCCACCAGCTGTGGTGCATCGTCCATCTCCTCGCCGACGATGTTCAGGCGCGGGTACTCGGCCAGCACGGCACGGGTCCAGGTGGCCAGGAAGGCGGGATCGGCGTAGGACCAGGTGTCCTGGCGAATGCCCGACAGGTTGGCGTACTCGATCCACCAGATGGTGTTTTGTTTCAGGTAGCGTGCCAGCAGCGGATTGCGCTGGTTCAGGTCCGGCATCGAGTCGACGAACCAGCCTTCCTGAAAACGGCGCCTTTCTTCCGGCGCGGCGTGAATGTCCGGCACCGTGTAGTGCTGGTTGTTGGTAGGGACAAAGCCCGATTGGTAGTTCAGCCAGTCCGCCGCCGGCAGGTCCTTCATCCACCAGTGCCCGGTGCCGATATGGTTGAGCACAACGTCGTGTATCACGCCCAGGCCATGCGCGTTGGCGGCCGCCACGTAGGCGCGAAACTCGTCATTGCTGCCGAAGCGCGGGTCGATCTTGTAATAGTCGGTCAGCGCGTAGCCGTGGTAGGAGTAGCTGTCCTGGTTGTTTTCCAGCAGTGGCGTGGGCCAGACCATGGTGAAGCCAAGTTCGCGGATATAGCCAAGCTGCGCGCGCATGCCCTTGATGTCGCCGCCGTGGCGCGCGACCGGATTCGCGCGGTCGCTTTGCTCGAGCATGCCGGGCATGTTGTCGTTGGATGGGTCGCCATTCGAGAAGCGGTCCGGCATCAAGAGATAGATGGCGTCGCCCGAGTCGAAGCCGCTGCGCTGGGCCGAACCCTTGCGGCGCGCCTCGAGCCGGTAGCGCACGCTGGTGACGGTGCGATCGCCACGCCGGAAGGCGATCTCGACGTCGCCCGGACGTGCCGTCGCCGCAATGCGCAGGTTCAGGAACAAGTAGTTCGGATTGCTGCTGCGCTGCACCTGCTCCAATCGGACGCCGGGATAGCGCAGTGCGGGAACCAGTTCGGCGATGCGCTCGCCGTGGACCATCAGCTGCAGCGTCGGGTCGTGCATGCCGATCCACCAGTGCATGGGTTCCAGGTGCTGGATCTGGTAGGGCTGCGCCAAGGCAAAGGGCAGGGCCAGGACGGCGGCAAGGGCAAGCAGCAGACGCTTCACGGGCATTCCTCCGATACTAGGAATGTAGTAAAGTAACAGCGAATACTTGACTGGTCAACAATTTATTGCCGTTGCATTGGCATATTTGTAGCAAAATTACTTGCTGCTACTCGCCGTCGCTGGGTGCCGCCTGGCCCGGATTCAGCTCGCGAGCGTGAAATTGAGCGGAACGATGACGAACACGGCGGCCGGGCGGCCGTCCTCCATGTGCGGCTTGAACAGGGCGCGCAAGGCGGCCTGGCGGCCAGCCTCGTCAAGGCGCGCCGAGCCGGACGAAGTTTGCACCGTCACCTGGTCGGGCTGGCCTTTTTCGTTGACCAGCACGCGCAGTACCACCCGGCCCTGCTCGCCCATGCGCCTGGACATGGGCGGATACACCGGCTGCGGCGCCTGCAGGTATTCGACGCCGCTGGTGAGTGTGCGCGGTCCGCTGGCGGCTGGCGGCGCGGCCACGGCCACGCTGGCCACCGGCGCCGCGACCTTCTCGACTGGTGCAGGCGCGGGCGCGACGCTGATCGCATGCTCGGACGGCGTGATCACCACCGGCACCTGCGGCACCACGGGCGGCGGCAGTTCGGCCAGCATGCTGGGCTTGGGCACGAGCAGCGGCAACGCTTGTGGCGGCGCCTGCGGCGGCGCGACGAAGGTCACCATCACCGCCTCGGGCAGGCTGGCGCGCACGATCCGCGTGAGCAGGCCGCTGTAGATGAAATAGAAAACGAGCAGGTGGCTAACGACAATCGTCGCCAGCGGACCGGCCTTGGCGCGCACCGCCGACGCACCGCTGCCGAAGCCAAGGTGGGGGGAGGTGGCGTACGCGCTCATGATTTATGCCGCCTGGGACACGCGGAACGACAATTCGGTCGCCTGCATGGTCTGGCGGTCGAGGTGCTCGGCCAGCACGTCCTTGGCGTAGCTGGCGCACTTGCCGCAGCAGGTGGCCAGGCCCAGGTCGCGGCGCAGCTCGGCCATGGTGGAGAGGCCCAGGTCGACCGCCTGCCGGATTTCGCGATCAGAAATGTTGTTGCATACACAGACAATCATCGAAGCACCTTCGTAGTTTAGCAAGCGTGACAAATTTGTCGTTTTCGCTATAATGAGAATCATTATCATTACGATTTGTATTCTCTCGGAAGTCGGCCCCGAAAGCAAGCCCTTAATTTGACCTGGATCATGGATTCCTCCAATAAGGCAGGAACCGCCTGCCGCTTTTTGTTGCAGATACGCCCCAGGCGTGGGCATGGTGATAGAATCGTGAATAGAAATAATTCGCATTAGCGTTTATGATGATAGTATCCTGTAAGAAACCCTGACGGCGGACCCACCATGACACTTGCTCCTACCCTGATTACGCTCGATGCCCTGGCCGCCGGCCAGAGCGGCACCGTGATTCACCTCGCGGCGGGCCACCAGCATGGCGACAGCGGGGTCGACCTGATGCGGCGCCTGATGGAGCTCGGCTTCGTGCCGGGCGAGCGCATCCGCATGCTCAAGCGCGGCCTGCCGGGCGGCGATCCGCTGGCCGTCAAGGTTGGCCAGAGTACCTTCGCCTTGCGCCGTTTCGAGGCCGCGCTGGTTTCGATCCAGCCGGAATAAATCATGGGAGCAGTCGAACAGCCGGCGCCAGCAGCCACCCGCACGCCGCTCATCGCCCTGCTCGGCAACCCCAATTGTGGCAAGACAGCGCTGTTCAACCGCCTCACCGGCGCCCGCCAGAAGGTCGCCAACTACGCCGGCGTGACCATCGAGCGCAAGGAAGGCAGCTTCACTTCGCCCGCCGGGCGCGCCTTCCGCGTGCTTGACCTGCCGGGCGCCTACAGCCTGCAAGCAACCACCCCCGACGAAGCCATCACGCGTGACGTGGTGGCCGGCCTGCGCGCCGGCGAGCAAGCCCCTGACGCTGTCGTGTGCGTCGTCAACGCCACCAATTTGCAGCTCAATTTGCGCCTGGTGCTGGAAATCCAGCGTCTCGGCCTGCCAATGGTGCTGGCCCTGAACATGGTCGACGTGGCGAAAAAACGCGGCATCGTGGTCGACGCCGCGAAGCTGGCGCTGGAACTGGGCATGCCGGTGGTGGAAACGGTGGCGGTGCAGAGCGGCGGCGAAAAGTCGCTGCTGCGCGCGCTCGAGCAGATGCCGCAGACGGCTGTCGCCGCCAAGGCCAAGCCGCTGTCGGCGATCGACGCGATGCCGGTCGAGGAAACCCAGCGCGCGGTGCGCCGCATCCTCGACGCCTGCAGCAGCCACGCCAACGACAGCGGCAATTTCTCCGAACAGATCGACCATGTGGTGCTGCACCCGGTGATCGGGCCGATCCTGCTGGCGGTGCTGATGTTCCTGGTGTTCCAGGCCGTGTTCAGCTGGGCCAATGTGCCGATGGATATGATCAAGGCCGGGGTCGAAGGCGTCGGCCAGTGGCTGGGCGCGCACATGGCCGATGGCTTGCTGCGCAGCCTGCTGGTCGAAGGCATCCTGGGCGGGGTCGGCAGCGTGCTGGTGTTCCTGCCGCAGATCCTGATCCTGTTCTTCTTCATCCTGGTGCTCGAAGATTGCGGCTACCTGCCGCGCGCCGCCTTCCTGCTCGACCGCCTGATGGGCGGGGTGGGGCTGTCGGGGCGTGCCTTCATCCCGCTGCTGTCGAGCTTTGCCTGCGCGATCCCCGGCATCATGGCTGCGCGCACCATCCAGAACCCGCGCGACCGCCTGGTCACGATCATGATCGCGCCCCTGATGACCTGTTCGGCGCGGCTGCCGGTGTATGCGCTGATCATCGCCGCCTTCATCCCCGACCGCCAGGTGGGCGGCTTCATCAGCTTGCAGGGCCTGGTGCTGTTCATCCTGTATTTCGCCGGCATCGCTGGCGCGATGGCGGTGGCCTGGTTCATCAAGCGCACCATGGGCGCGAACCGCCAGCAGCCGCTGATGCTTGAACTGCCCAGCTATCACTGGCCGCACCTGCACAACCTGGTGCTCGGCTTGTGGGAGCGCGCCAAGATTTTCCTCTCGCGCGTGGGCACCATCATCCTCACGCTGATGGTGCTGCTGTGGTTCCTGTCCTCGTTCCCTGGCGCGCCGGAAGGCGCCACCCATCCTGCGATCTACTACAGCATGGCCGGCATGATGGGGCGGGCGCTGGAAGTGGTGTTCTCGCCGATCGGCTTCGGCTGGCAGATCTGCATTGCGCTGGTGCCGGGCCTGGCCGCGCGCGAAGTGGCCGTCGGCGCGCTCGGCACGGTGTACGCCTTGTCGCAGACCGGGCAGGAGCTGGCCAGTTCGCTGACCCCGATCATCGCCCAGTCGTGGACGCTGCCGACCGCACTGTCGCTGCTGGCCTGGTATGTGTTTGCGCCGCAGTGCATGTCGACCCTGTCGGTGGTCAAGCGCGAGACCAACAGCTGGCGCTATCCGCTGATCATGGCCGGCTACATGTTCGCGCTGGCCTACACGGCCTCGTTCATCACCTACCGCGTCGCGCTGGCGACGCTGGGGAGCTGAGATGATCCAGAACCTGGCAGTGGCGTTGATCGTCGCACTGGCCGCGCTGCATGCCTGCAGCCGCTACCTGCCAGCAGCCTGGCGCCAGCGCATCGTGTATGTGCTCACACGCGGCAATGCGCGCCAGTCGTTCATGGCCAAGTGGTTTCGCACCGAAGCCAGTTGCGGCAGCGGCTGTGAAACGTGCAAGGCTTGCGCCGAACCGGCCGCGCCAACCGGCCAGCGCGTGATCAAAATTCACACTCGAAAGTGATGCCGGTATTACTTGTCGTGCGCATCAAAGTCCGGGATCCGCTATCGACCGGTTACACGCTTGGCGGGGCCTCTCTTCGGTCTCAGGTCAGCCGCAAGCTTCCATGAATGGGCATTCGGGAAGAGTATCCAAATAACTGTCCATGCATTGCGGTTGATTCCACCGGCAGCGTTTGCGAATCCGCTCGGTGAGCTCGCTTTTCCGTTGTAGAGGATGTGGTCCTGCTCAACCAGGCAATGATAATTCTTGCCATCGAAAGTAGTCCTGAGTAGTGTCCCGGCAGGCGGAAAAAAATGCTTCCACTGATATCCCGAAGTCGGAGCAAGCTTGAACGTACGGGATTGTTGCGAGTCATCCACTCCCGAATGGCGATCGCGGCGATCTCCCAATCCTCTTTTTCAAATCCTGTGTGACAGGAGGCAACGGCGAGTTGTTGGTAGATTTCATGAGAGATTGGTAACGCTACCGAGGGAGCAGGGTGCTGTGTTTTCATGGTCGTCCTCGATATCGCACGATAGAAACCGATACCACACGATATCAGGACGAGATCGCACGATTTTGATCCGAAATCGCACGAAAAGTGCACGAAAATGGCCGAATTCAATGCGATTCCTCACGATTATGTACAGCGCATTTTTCCTAATTGTTTGTTAGACAATCACAGCCGAAATCGTTCGATTTCGGATTGAAATCGGCCGTTTTGGGATTCGAATCGTGAATAATCGTGTGTGAATCGTTTGGTTTCGCGTGACTTTCGTGCGAAATAGTCGGCAATAGTGAAGTTTCGTGACCCATCACTAATTTAGGGTGCCCCTACATTGACGACCACCAAAACCTCAGTCCGCCCGTAAGCGCGTGCGCGCCGGCGGGCGCGTCCGGCGCAACTTACGCCCCTTTGCAGTCGTCGCTACCGGGAGAAAACGGACCGGCAAGAGGAACGGTGCGTTGGCGACAGAACGGCCAGTGGCGCCTTGGACGATAGACGGTCCTTTGCCGGTGCCGGGGCGGCGGACTTGTCAGCGTTCATGGACGCACAGCCGGCGCAGGCTTCGCCGGCCGCCAACGTCCCCGCAATTGCGCGGCCAGACATGTGCCGTGCCTCCCGTCGCCCGTCACGTTTGAGTGCAGGAGGACATATGGAATTCAGTGGCCACGGTCAGTTCCGTCGCGCGCCAGCGTTCAGTCTTTGACGACGTGCCAGACATCCTTGAAGTTGTCGCCTGCACGATCTCCCGACTTCTTGTCGGCCGCGTAGGTGTAGAGCGGCTTGCCCTTATAGGCCAGCTGCTTGCTGCCGTCGTCGCGTGTGACCACCGAATATGGCGCGGCAACGGCTGCGCCGCTCGCGGCAACGGCCGGCCAATTGGTCGCGCACGGGCCATTGCAGACGCTCTTGCCGCCATCGGCGGGGTCTTTGTCGAAGGTGTAGACGGTCATGCCGGTGGCCGTCACCAGCACGCCATCGGCCTTCTTAAGCACATCAGGCGAGGCATGGGCGGACAGCGCGAAGGCGGCCAGCAGGGTAATGCTCAGGCGAACTAGTTTCATGAGGGTCTCCTTGTTGATGGCCCGTCGGGATGGCAGGCGCACCCCGAGTATATGACTGTCTGCACCAGCGTACTTCACTGCATAGGTCTATTTTTTCTGGCCGAGGCGCGCCATGAGACGCTGGGCGTCGAACGGGGCGCGCACCTTGACGTCGTTGTCGAAGTAGCAGAAGACATCGCGGCTGGCGCGGCGTGGCGGCGCACGCGGCGACAGCTGCCGCGCGTCGCCGGGCTCGCCCCCCTTGCTCCAGGCGGCAATCCGATCGGCCCAATGCGCCAATGCTGCGTCCGTATAGCCGCTGGCGTACAGTTCCTTGTCGCCATGCAAGCGCAGATAGACGAAGTCGGTGCACACGTCTTCGATGACTGGCCACTTGCCGGCGGTGTCGGCCAGCACCGCGGCCACCTTGTATTTGCGCAGCAACGCAATGAACGCGGGTACGGCGAAACTGGCGTGGCGCACTTCGACTGCGTGGCGCAGCACTTGGCGCGGGTTGATCCGCAGGGCCGTGCGCCCTTCCATGCGCGCTTCGTGCCGGCGCGCCAGCGCTGCGCCGGCCTTGCCGTCATGCGGCAATAGTGCGAGGAAGGCTTCCATGCGCTCGGCGTCGAATTGAAAATTGGGCGGGAACTGCCACAGGAAGGGCCCCAGCTTGTCACCCAGCTCGAATACGCCCGAGGCCAGCATATTGGCCAGCGGCCCTTCAATGTCGCGCAGGCGCCGGGTGTGGGTCAGGTAGCGGTTGCCCTTGACGCTGAACACGAAGCCGGGCGGCGTGGCCGCGTGCCAGGCGGCGTAGCTGGTGGGCCGCTGCAGCGCGTAAAACGAACCGTTCAGTTCGATCGAGGGCAGGGCGCGCGAAGCGAATTCGAGCTCGCGTGCCTGCGCCAGGCCGGGCGGATAGAACACGCCGCGCCACGGCGCATAACGCCAGCCGGAAATGCCGATGTAGATCGCGCCCATGCATCCATGCTAGCCGCGCCCAGCGACGCCTTCCGTACGCTGGCGTACCGTTACAACTGCTCGCGCTTCTGGACCCCTGCCACGCGGCCGTCGGAGTTGACGCGCAAGCGGAATTCGACCTCGATGTGCTCAAAGCGCACCCGGTAGCAGTCCCAGCCGAGCCCGTCGACCCGGTCGAAGCGTACCGTCTCGACTTTGCCCCAGCCTGTGCTCTCTTCCTTGATCCGCCCCATCATGTTGGCAAGGATGGATTTCAGCGGCGGGGTCAGGCCGGCGCCGTCGAACTTGCCTTCGGTCAGGTTGGCAAGGTTATGGCGCAGCACCGCTTCGCCGCCGGGCATGGGTGTGGTGCGCAAGGCATCGCGCGCGATGAGCGCCTCGCGTGCCGCCGCCGCTCCATTGTCGAGCAGGGGCGCCTCGGCGCTGGTGCCGATGGCGCGGTACACCAGCTGCTGCACGCGGCCGCGCGCGTCGCGCTGGAAATGAAGTTGCAGGTCGACGTCGCGCGAGAAGAACTCATCCTCGCGCTCGGCATACAGCTCGATCCTTTCCTGTCCGTTGGCCTGCAGCCACAGGCGCCGTCCCTCGCGGGTGACGTGCAGCAGCACGAATTCATCGAGCTGGTAGACGCCCTCGTAGTCGACCAGGCGCGAGGCGGTGACGTTGATCTGGTGGCGGTCCTGCTGGGCCACATAAGGCGCCGGCGCGGCATCGGGCGGCGCCACCTGGGCCGCCAGGGCAAGCGCGCACAGGGCCAGCCCGGCCAGCAGCACGGCGCCGCCTTTTGCCTTGCGTCCCGGCGTGGCCAGCATGATGCGGATGCGCTGCTCGAGCAATGAGCGCGATTCGGCCATCGCCGCCACCACGCCGATAAATCCTGACTGTCGCTGACCGACATCGATCAGGGCTGCGCCGTAGTGCTGCAGCTCGTGTCCGGCGCGCAGCACGCGCGCGTCGCAATCGACTTCGATGGCGTGGCGCAGCCGCCGCAGCTGCCACCACAGCGGCAGGTTCCATGGCATCAGCACCAGCAGGCACAGTGCCGTGGTGAGCAGCTGCGGATCGTGCGCGTCGATGTGGGACTGTTCATGGGCGATCACCAGCGCTTGCTGGCCGGCGGGGGCATCCAGCAGCCAGTCGGGTAGCACGATGCGGGGACGCAGCAAGCCCACCACGGCTGGACCCGCGTCGGAGGCGACGAACACCTGCGAGTGCAGCAAGGCGCGCTGCTGCCAACGGCGCTTGCGCAGCAGAAGGGCCGCGCCGCTGGCGGCCAGCATCAGCAACATGCTGGCCGAAGTGGCGAGCCACGCGCGCCGCAGCAAGCGATTGAGGTCGGCGCCGTGGGTCACGATGGCGGCAAACGGGGCGGCCTTGCTGGCCACCCAGGCCGATGGCGCCAGCTTCGGCGACGTCGCCTCGCGCAACACCAGCGGCCTGGCCGGCGTGCTGGCGGCGAAGATATCCGGCAGTTCGATCGACACCGAGGAAATCACCGTTGGCAGCAGCAGCGAGGCGACAAAGGCGCCGGTCCAGATCCAGCGCGTCGACAGCGACCAGGCACGCGCCGCCGCTTCAGCGGCCAGCGCGGCGCCGCCCAGCAGCAGGCTGACGACGATGACGTAGACCATCCAGGCGAGCGTCATTTCGGCTCCTTGTCGGCCTTGGCAAGCAGTTTGCGCATGCGCGCGATTTCATCGGCGCCGAGCTTCCGGTCGCTCACCAGGTGGGCAAACAGCAGTTCGGTGGAGCCCTTGAACAGTTTGCTGGTGAGGTGGTGCAGGGCGCTTTTGCGGGCCTGCTGCTGCTCGATCGCGGCGTGGTAGCGGTGGCCGCGGCCTTCCTCGGCGTGCGCCACGTAGCCTTTCGCCTCGAGCGTGCGCAACACCGTCTGCACGGTGGTGTAGGCCAGCTCGTCGCGCAGCTGGGCGCGCACTTCGGCCACCACCGACGGCCCGCATTCCCACAGGATCTGCATGACGTCGGCCTCGCGGTCGGTGAAGGTGATTTCCATGTGGTGCTCCTGTCTACTAGATGTTTAGTAGATGTTAGGCCGCCGCCCGCGAACTGTCAACTATAAGTTTAGTAGAGTGTAAAAGCGCAGCGCCTCCGGCAAAACCGGGGTCAGACCCCAAGCGAATCAACCGGG
>JAZJYV010000016.1:0-126540 GCA_040390195.1 Pseudomonadota bacterium
CGTGATGGAAGAACTGGGCCGCCGCCGCGGCGACCTGCAGAACATGGAATCGGATGGCAAGGGCCGTGTGCGCCTTGAGTACCGCATCCCTGCGCGTGGGCTGATCGGCTTCCAGGGCGAGTTCATGACCCTGACCCGCGGCACCGGCTTGATGAGCCACGTGTTCGACGAGTACGCAGCAGTTGACAACAGCAAGGGCGAAATGCAAGGGCGCCGTAACGGCGTGCTGATCTCGCAAGACGACGGCGCCGCCGTTGCCTACGCGATCTGGAAGCTGCAGGACCGCGGCCGCATGTTCGTGGTGCACAACGACCCTGTCTACGAAGGCATGATCATCGGCATCCACTCGCGCGACAACGACCTTGTGGTCAACCCGATCAAGGGCAAGCAGCTCACCAACGTGCGTTCGTCCGGTACCGACGAAGCGGTGCGCCTGGTGCCGCCGATCCAGATGTCGCTCGAGTATGCGGTCGAATTCATTGCCGACGACGAGCTGGTCGAGATCACGCCGAAGTCGATCCGCCTGCGCAAGCGCTACCTGAAAGAGCATGAGCGTAAAAAAGCTGGCCGCGAAGCCGCGTAATATAGAGGGGGCGCTGCGGCGCCCCTTGTTTTTTGTAGGGTGGGCAAGCGCAGCGTCGCCCGCCATGGATATAGTTAGCGTATGAGCCCCAAGCCCTTGCCCTCCCGCCGCCTGTCGGTCGCGCCCATGATGGACTGGACCGACCGTCACTGCCGTGTATTCCACCGGCAGATCACGCGCCACACCTGGCTCTACACCGAGATGGTGACGACCGGCGCGCTGGTCTATGGCGACGTCGAGCGCCATCTGCGTTTCAGCGAGGAAGAGCATCCGGTGGCGCTGCAGCTGGGCGGCAGCGATCCGGCCGACCTGGCCAAGAGCGCGAAGCTGGGCGAGCAGTGGGGTTACGACGAAATCAACCTCAATTGCGGCTGCCCTTCCGAGCGCGTGCAGAAGGGGGCGTTTGGCGCCTGCCTGATGGCCGAGCCGCAGCTGGTGGCCGACTGCGTCAAGGCGATGCGCGACGCGGTGCCGATCGACGTCACGGTCAAGCACCGGATCGGCATCGACCGCAACGAAGACTATGGCTTTGTGCGCGACTTCGTGGGCACGATTGCCGACGCCGGCTGCCGCACTTTCATCGTCCACGCCCGCAATGCCGTGCTCAAGGGGCTGTCGCCGAAAGAGAACCGCGAAATCCCGCCGCTGAAATACGAGGTGGCCTACCAGCTCAAGCGCGAATTCCCGGATCTGGAGATCATCATCAACGGCGGCATCAAGAGCGGCGACGAGATCGCGCAGCACCTGGCGCATGTGGACGGCGTGATGATGGGGCGCGAGGCCTACCACAACCCGTATGCGATGGCTGAATACGATGCCCGCTTCTACGCCGACGCCAGCGCCGTCAAGACGCGCACCGAAGTGCTCGAGGCGATGATCCCCTATATACAGGCGCAGCTCGACGCGCACGCCGCGCGCGGCTTGAAGCTCAACAGCATCACGCGCCACATGCTCGGCCTGATGGCCGGGTTGCCGGGCGCGCGCGGCTTCCGCCAGACCATGTCCGACCCGGCCAAGCTGGCCGGCGCCGACCCCCGCCTGCTGCTGGAGGCGGCGGCCCGCCTGCAAAATCCCTAGAATTTGACGTGTCGATCCCGCGCGGGCGGAAACCCATACCACCTGTCTCAATCGGTGAAGTGTCGCTTCCTTCCTGCGCGGGGATGAGGATTTTGTCGAAAAATCGAAATATTCTCCGGCTCGTAGGGTGCCTGAAAAGGTGGAAGGCGCTCCGCGTTTCCACCCTGCGGAAAATTCGACGGAGTTGAGTGAATGGCGTTGGGTCCGGCCTCCACTTTCGTTCACATCGAAACCTTGGTCTGTCCCGGGTTCTTTTTACAATCTTTCCTCGGCCCCGGGTTTGCATCGGGCGCATCAAGCGCTGAATCGCAAACTGTCGACAAATTGCCACGTAGAAATTAATTTCCTGTCGACTAAGGGATAGTGCTTGCCTACGGGCAAAATTACCATCTATAATTCGCGATCTGCTTTTTAGTTTCACGCTCTGTCAGTCTGTCGTAAGTGTTGTTCTGGTGAAACAATTCGTACCTGAGTCAAGAATTTTGCATCCGCAGTCAAATTTTGTTTTATCCTGACGGAAATACGCAGATTCTCACCGTTTATATGTATGTGCGTCGCGCGGCGCAGCTGGTTCCCGGGCGAATTCGATCAATAGTTTCATAGAAAAGACACAAAATGAATTTATCTAATATGAAGGTCGGAACCCGCCTGGGTCTGGGATTCACCTTGGTTTTGTTCTTTCTGGTGGCAGTGACGATCGTTGGCATCTTGCGCATGGCGCAAATCCAGGACCGCCTTGATCGCGTCGTCGGCGTCAACAACGTCGTCACCCGCCTTGTGATCGATATGCGCGCCAACGTCAGCGACCGTATCACCTCGCTGCGCATCCTGACCTTGATGACCGATGCCGGCGACATGGAACCGGAAATGAACCGGATCAAGCAGCAAACGGGCAAGTACGACGACGCCGAGAAGAAGTTGAGCGACAAGTTTGCCGCCGAAGCGTCGGTGCCGGAAAGGGCCTTGCTGGCCCAGATCAAGGAATTCGAAAGCACCGCGATGCCAGCCATCGCCAAAGCGTCCGACCTGTGGATGGCCAACAAGGCCGAAGAGGCGACCAAGGTCATGATCAAGGAAATTCGCCCTGCCCAGAAGAAGTGGATGGAAGCGCTCGACCAGCTCGCCGCGCTGGAAGACAAACTCAATAGCCAGGTGCAGTCCGAAGCCGAAAGCGCGTTCAACACCGCCCGCAACACCATGCTGATCCTCGGCGGCGTGGCCGTTGCACTGGGCCTGTTCGCGGCGGTGATGATCACCCGCGGCCTGCTCAAGCAGCTCGGCGGCGAACCGGATTACACGGCTCAAATCGCCGGCTCGATCGCCCACGGCGACCTGTCGATCGTGATCGACACCTCGGAGGCCGAGCGCGGCAGCCTGCTGGCCGAAATGAAGGAAATGCGCGACAGCCTGGTCGGTATCGTCGGCCAGGTCCGGGTCGGCACCGAAACCATCGGCACCGCCTCGCGTGAAATCGCCGCCGGCAATATCGACCTGTCCTCGCGTACCGAAATGCAGGCCAGCTCGCTCGAGAAAACCGCTTCGGCGATGGAAGAACTGACCTCCACCGTCAAGCAGAACGCCGACAACGCACGTGAGGCGAACCTGCTGGCCGCCACCGCGTCGGAAGTGGCCCGTAAAGGTGGCGAGGTGGTCTCGCAAGTGGTCGACACGATGGGTTCGATCAACACCTCGGCCAACAAGATCGTCGACATCATTGGCGTGATCGATGGCATCGCCTTCCAGACCAACATCCTGGCCTTGAACGCGGCCGTCGAAGCGGCACGGGCCGGCGAACAAGGTCGCGGTTTCGCCGTCGTCGCCTCCGAGGTGCGCAACCTGGCCCAGCGCTCGGCTGCCGCTGCCAAGGAGATCAAGACCCTGATCGGCGATTCGGTCGAAAAGGTCGAGCGCGGCAGCAAGCTGGTCGGCCAGGCCGGCGTGACCATGGATGAGGTGGTCGCCTCGGTCAAGCGCGTCACCGACATCATGAGCGAGATCGCCAACGCCAGCCAGGAACAGAGCGCCGGCATCGAACAGGTCAACCTGTCGATCATCGAAATGGACAGCATGACGCAGCAGAACGCGGCACTGGTCGAGCAGGCAGCGGCAGCAGCCCAAAGCCTTCAGGACCAGGCCAGCGAACTGGCGCATGTGGTCAGCGTCTTCAAGCTGGTCGAAGGTGAAGTGATGCACGTGAGCGTGCCTGTGGCCGCGGCCGCGGCTGAAGCGCCGGCGGCGATCGCCAGGCCGGTGCCACTGCGCGCCAAGCCGGCGCTGAAGCGTCCGGCGCCAATCGCGGCGGCGGCCAAGCCGAAAAAAGTCGTTGCGGCTGCAGCGGCCAGCGACGAGTGGGAAGAGTTTTAAGCAGCAGGCGTACAGATTTTGTTAAACGAAGTGGAAATGAGAAAAATGACTAAGCGTTCTATCAGCATCCTTGCAGCACTGTTGTTCACCGGCGCAGGCGGTACCAGTTTCGCAGCAGAAGTACCGGCCACGTTCGATTCGAAAAACTGCAAGGCGGAGTATCCAAAGACGTCCTTGATGAATGAAGAGCAGGGCGCGGTGACGATGTCCTTCCTGGTTTCCACGGAAGGCCATGTGGTGGAGTCAAAGGTCGAGAAGACCAGCGGTTACAAGAACCTGGACAAGGCGGCACTGAAAGCCATCAGCGCCTGCAAATTCAAACCGGGCATGAAAGACGGCGCAGTGGCGCAAACGTGGACCAAAGTGGACTACGTCTGGAGCCTGTGATCGTTTAGTGCGGTATCAATCCTTGGGAAAATGGTATGTCTACTTATAAGCGTTATCTGAGTGTTCTTGCAGCTTTGTGTCTGGTTGGCGTGAGCAGCGCAGTTGTCGCAGCTGAAGTCCCGGCCAGCTTCGACGCCAAGAGCTGCAAGGCAGAATATCCGAAGGCATCGCTGATGAACGAGGAGCAGGGCACCGTATCAATGTCCTTCCTGGTCAATGCCGACGGCACTGTGGCTGAATCGAAGCTCGAGAAGTCGAGCGGGTTCAAGAACCTGGACAAGGCGGCGATCAAGTCGATCAGTGGCTGCAAGTTCAAGCCAGGTACCAAGGACGGTGCGCCTGCGCAGACCTGGACCAAAGTCGACTACGCCTGGAAGCTCGACTAATACCGCACGACCGCAGCCGACCCGCCAGGGCCGGCTGATCGCCTCCCCCCGCAGTACCTCGTTTCGCCCCCTTCGTTGTCAATCTCTTCAGCTGGTCAGGAAACCCACGTCTGCGGCCTGGGCGGCTCCCTTATTTTCCACCCTACGAGCTACTGCCTTATGCCTGGCTGGCCTTGCGGCGCCGCAGCGTACGCCGGATCAGCATCACACAGGCGGTCAACGCGACCAGCCAGGGCAGCGCTGCCACTGTCAGTGTGAGCAGCATGGCCAGGCTCGAGACGAGCACCCGGCCCGACTGTGACGCGGCGTCGGCCAGTGGCGCGAACCAACTGTCTTCGGCCCTGAACGATTGCGCGCTGAGCGTGATGTGGACCTTGACCATTTCCGTCTGGTTGGCCAGTGCCTTGCGCCGGCCCTGGATGCTGTCGAGCTCGGACTGCGTCTCGGACAACTGCTTCTCCGCCTCCAGCGTGTCCTTGAGCGTGCCGGCGTGCTTGACCAGCAGGTCCAGCACGCGCGCGCGCAGGGCCGTCAGGTTCTTGATCCTGGCCTCGACGTCGATCACCTCGTCGGTCTTGTCTTCGCTGTCCTGGTGGTGTTCGAGCAGCTTGCTGCGGCTGAGCGCTCCGTTCAGGAAGGCGTCGAAGGCCTTGGGCGGCACACGCGCCGACAGCGTGGCCTCGGCGCGCCGGCTCGGCGTTTCCTGAATCTGGTTGGCGCTCAGGACGATGCATCCCAGGCGAAGGCACTCGGCCTGGATCGCCGCGAATCGCTGCTGCAGTTCGGCGCCTGGTGCTTCCAGGATCAGGCGGTGCGTGGTGGCGATAAAGCGCACCGGCGAAGCTGGCGACGGCGCAGCGGCGTCGGCGCCCGGCGAGAAACCTGGAGCTGATGGCTGGACCATGTTCATCCGAACTTCGGCGAGCTTGGGCGCGCCCATATGATGCGCTTCTTTGCTGGAACAGGCGGCGATGGCAAGTGCGCACGAGAGGACGGCGATTTTTTTCATGGGTGGCGGTGGCATAATTAAAAAGCAATTTATCGGGCCGAGTATCCACCAGCCCGCCAACGCGGTCAATAGAGACGGACTCAGTGCTGCGCCACGATGAACGGCAGCCAGGCCGCCAGCAGGATCAGCAGCAGTCCCGGTCCCACCCGGGCCAGGAAATGCCATCCGCCACCGAGGCCGGCCGCTGTCAGCTTGCTGGCCGTGTTGGCCGACAGCGCAAGCAGGAAGCCAAACAGCAGGTCCGATGGCCCCAGCGCGCCGCTGGCCGCCAGCGACAGGATCGAACTGGCCGCCGCATGGACGTCGGCCAGGCCGGCGAGCATGGCGCCGATGGTGGCGGCGGTTCGTCCCAGATAGGCGTTCGCATACGTCACCATGGCCGTGGCGGCGCTGAGGATGAACGAGAACAGCAAGGCCTGGCGCACGCTGAACGCGCGCCCCGGCGGCGCCGGCTCGGACGGCGCCGCATGGGCAGCGCGCAGGCCCAGCCCTGCCACAAGCAGCGTCGCCAGCAGCGCGCTGCCCAGGCTCGCTGCCAAGTGCGGCAGTTGCCCGGGCGCGATGGTCAGCGTCACGACCAGCAGCATCAGGTAGGTTGCCACGTTCGACAGCAGCGCGGCCGCCGCGCAGGGCGCCAGCAGCAGCGCCTGCGCGCGGTAGCGCTGGCCCATCGCGGCCGTGGTGGCGGTGCTCGAGACGAAGCCCGAAGCGAACCCGGTCAACGCCAGCCCCAGCGTGGGACCGGTGATCCGCAAGGCAATGTGGGCAATACCCTGCAAGCTCAAGATCACGACCACCAGCCCCCACATGCGGTGCGGATTGATCCCCAGCAGCCAGCTGCTGCCCGCGTCGGGCAGCAGGGGGTACACGATCAGGGCGGCACCGGCCAGGGTCAACGCGTCGCGCAGTTCGCCGCCGCGCAGCGAAACCCGGGCGAAGTGGTGCAGCGGCCCGCGCAGGTTCAGCAAGGCCGCCACGATGACGGCGGCGCCGGCCGAGATCGACGGTTCGGCGATCGCGTTGACCCCGAGCAGGAAACTGAGGAACAGCGCCAGTTCGGTCGTCACGCCGGGGTCGTCGGAGCGCTCGCGCCAGTGCGAGATCAGCGACAAGCCCAGCACCAGTGCGCCGGCCAGCAGCACCAGGGCGCCGCCCTGCAGTGCGCTGAACGCGCCGATCGACGAGACCAGGGCAAAGCTGCGCACGCCGACGAAGGCGCGGCGCGGGCCGCTGCCCTTGCGCCGTTCGCGCTCGATGCCGATCAGCAGGCCGCAACCGAGCGCGGCGCCCAGGCCGTGCACGGTGGCAGAGAGGGATGTCATGATGGAATTTTGACAGGCATTCGGCCCCCTGGCCACGGCCCACGCTTGATCTTGCTCAACAACTTGATCCACCGCAAAGTTTTTGCCCTACGATCCCCTCATATTGCTCAATGAGATCATCGGAGCTGACACATGAACCTGACATTCCCGGATGCCACCGGCGGCGCGCCCTGCCTGAACTGGAGGCGTCGTCATGGGCGCTAAAGACGGCGCCCTGTTCATGCACCGCCTGGGCATCGACACCTACCAGGAGCTGGTGGTGTACCTGCGCAGCGACAGCGCGGTGTGCAAGTCGGAAGGCTTCGAGGCGCAGTCGCGAATCGAGGTCTGGCGCGGCGAGCGGCACATCACGGCGACCCTGAACGTGGTCCATCACAGCCTGATCGGGATGCAGCAGCTGGGCATGTCAGAGGCAGCCTGGCGCGCGCTGGGCGGCGCCGACGGCGACCAGGTGCGGGTGGTGCACGCGCCGCCGCTGCAGTCGTTTTCAGCGGTGCGCGCCAAGATTTTCGGGCGTCCGATCAGCTCGGACGCGGCCGGCGCCATCGTGCGCGACATCGTCGACGGCCGCTATTCCGACATCGAACTGGCGGCCCTGATCACCGCTTGCTCCGGCAACCGGATGGACGTGGCCGAGACGATCGCCCTCACGCGCGCGATGGTGGCAGTCGGCCAGCGCCTGCACTGGACGAGCGAGATCGTGGTCGACAAGCATTGCGTGGGCGGTCTGCCGGGCAACCGCACCACTCTGCTGGTGGTGCCGATCGTGACCGCCTGCGGGCTGGTGATGCCGAAGACGTCCTCGCGCGCGATCACATCGCCGGCCGGCACCGCCGACACCATGGAGACGCTGGCGCCGGTGGCGTTGGGAATGGCGGCGATGCGGCGCGTGGTCGAGCAGGAGGGCGGCTGCATCGCCTGGGGCGGGGCGGTCTCCCTCAGCCCGGCCGACGACTTGCTGATCCGGGTCGAGCGCCCGCTCGGTCTCGACAGCGACGGCCTGCTGGTGGCCTCGGTGCTGTCGAAGAAGATCGCGGCCGGTTCGAACCACGTGGTGATCGACATTCCGGTCGGGCGCACCGCCAAGGTCCGCTCGGAGAATGCCGCGCAGATGCTGGGGCGCCGGCTCGAGGCGGTGGGCCAGGCGCTGGGCATCACGGTGAGCGTGATGCTGACCGACGGCGAGCAGCCGGTGGGGCGCGGCATCGGTCCGGCGCTTGAGGCGCGCGACGTGCTGGCCGTGTTGCAGGATCAGGCCGACGCACCGGACGATCTGCGCCAGCGCGCCTTGCTGCTGGCCGCGCGCGTGCTCGAACTGGGTGGCAAGGCGCTGCCGGGGCAGGGATACGCGCTGGCGCGCTCGGTGCTTGACAGCGGTGCGGCCTGGAGCAAGTTCCAGGCGATCTGCGCGGCCCAGGGCGGCATGCGTGAGCCGCCGTGCGCGTCCTACACGCGCGCGCTCGGCGCGCTGCACCACGGGCGCGTGGTGGCCATCGACAACCGGCGCCTGGCGTGCCTGGCCAAGCTGGCCGGCGCGCCGAAAGCGCCGGCAGCCGGCCTGACCGTGCATGCGGCGCTGGACACGCTCGTTGCCGTCGGCCAGCCGCTCATGACGCTGCATGCCGAATCGCCCGGTGAGCTAGCCTACGCTCTGGCCTACGCCGAGGCGCAAGAAAACCTGTTTACCATTGAGGAGGATGCATGAAGCCCATCTTGCTGGCCTTGCCCGGGACCGGTGCCTTGGCGTCAGGCCTGGCGCAGCACTTGTCGTGCGAGGTGGGCAGCCTTGAGATCCACCGTTTTCCGGATGGTGAGTCGTGTCCGCGCCTGCCGCCCGGGCTGGCCCGGCGCGACGTCGTGTTGTTGGCCTCGCTCGACCATCCGGACCGCAAACTGGTGGGGCTCTACCTGACGGCCTGCGTGGCGCGCGAGCTCGGTGCGCGCAGCATCGGCCTGGTGGCGCCCTACCTGCCGTACATGCGCCAGGATGCCGTGTTCGTGCCGGGGCAGGGTATTACGGCGCGCCATGTGGCCGCGATGCTGTCGGGTTGCGTTGACTGGCTGGTGACGGTCGATCCGCATTTGCACCGCTTCCGCTCGCTCTCCGACTTGTACCCGATTCCCAGCCTGGTGGTGCCAGCGGCGCCGGAGATCGCGCGCTGGATCCGCGCCAAGGTGGCGCACCCGCTGCTGGTCGGGCCGGACCAGGAGAGCGAGCAATGGGTGGCACAAGTGGCAAGTGAGGTCGGCTGCGGGTACACCATCCTCGACAAGGTCCGCAGCGGCGACCAGCAGGTGACGGTGTCGGTGCCGGGCACGCTGGCGCTGGACGGCTGCACGCCGGTGCTGATCGACGACATCGCCTCGACCGGTCGCACGATGCGCGCGGCCGTGCTGAAGCTCAAGGCGGCCGGCAGCCTGGCGCCGGTGTGCATCGCGGTGCACGCGCTGTTCTGCGGCGACGCCTTCGCCGAGCTGGGCACGGCCGGCGCCGACTGTGTGGTCAGCTGCAACAGCGTCGAGCACGTCAGCAACCTGATCGACCTGAGCGCGCCGCTGGCGGCGGCCGTGCGGCGCATGCTGCCATAGGAACCACTCACCGAACAAAGGCCCATCGTTCCCGCGTGCGCGCACTGCTGTCCGGAATTCATGAATTGCCACGAAACGGTCACGCCGAATTCGCGGCCTGGGTTAAGCCCAAAATAGTGACCGACGTCGTCCTCGCGAAAGCGGGGACCTATGCTGAATGGGCTCAGTATAGGTCACCGCATTCGCGAGGACGACGTTGGTTCTTGAATTTCAAGTCTAATTATCGTGATTCCTGCAGTCGTTCAAGGCCTGATTGGGGTCGCATCCGTGTCAAGAGAACGATTCCAGACGACGGCATCAATGCGCCATCAATACCGGCAAGGTCATGCTGGCCAGGACGGTTCGGGTGACGCCGCCGAGCACCATCTCGCGCAGACGCGAGTGGCCGTAGCCGCCCATCACCAGCAGGTCCGCATTGAGATCGGCCGCCAGCGACAGCAAGGCGTTCCCGATATCGAGTTCGGTCTGATGCTGCGCCACGTTCACCGTCACGCCATGGCGCGCCAGGAACAGTGCGATGTCGGCGCCGGCCTGGTCGCCATGCACGTCGGCCTGTGTCGACGGGTTGAACACGGCCAGCGTGACCACTTGCGCTTTGCGCAGCAGGGGAATCGCCGCGGTGATGGCGCGAGTTGCCTCGACGCTGCCATCCCAGGCCAGCAAGGGGCGCTGGCCGACGCGCTCGAACTGACCGGCGTAGGGCAGCATCAGAACCGGCCGTGCGCTGTGCAGCATCACGTACTGCGCCAGATCAGCGCGACCGCCCGCGGACGGGTCATGCTGCCCGAGCACGACCAGGTCGCTGTAACGGGCCTGCAGCGCCAGTCCGACGCCCGCTTCCTCGTCGACGAGGCGTCTTTCATAGGATTCAACGCCGGCCTGCGAGGCCAGGGTGTCGAACTGGTCGAGCGCGAGATTGGCCCCTTGAGTGAGAAAACTGAGATCGTCCGGCAGCGCTTGCACCCCCGGAGGCATGGCGGCGCACTGGACAATGAATTGGGACAGGCCGGTCAGGGCGGCGCCCACCAGGTGGGCCTGCTGGGAAATGGCGATGTGCGCCGCCTGTTCGATACAGGCGATACCGAGCCGGGATTTTTCGACGTGCACGAGGATGGTTTTGTACGACATGGTGCGACCCCTTGTATTAGATTTTCATCAAGAATAACAAGGGTTTAGCCAAAAAAAATGATGTACATCAAGTAGCGCGCATTACGCCCAAGGCGGAGCGGTGCGGCCGGTTTGTTCAAGCATGAAGTGTTATTGGCGCGCCCTTGCCGCAATTAGCAGGCAGCTGTCCAGGGCGTCCAGGAAATCGTTGATCCTGAAGGGTTTGGTCAGGTATTTTTGAAAGCCGGCAGTTTCACCGTGTTCTATTTGGCGCGGATATGCATTGGACGAAAGCGCCATGACTGGAATTGCCGCAGTAGCTGTATTAGCGCGCAACAAACCCAATACTTCGATCCCACTGATATCCGGTAATTTAATATCCATTAATATGACGTCGGGCAAATGCTCGCGCGCCATTTCAAAACCCTTATGCCCGCTATTGGCCGATAAAAATTTCAAATTTCCGCGACGTTCAACAATTTCCAGAACCAGATTCACATTGGCCGCGTTGTCCTCTATATATAGTAGACATGGTTTTCGGGAATTTTGCTCTTGCTGTAAAAACATATATTTGTCTGGAATGCATTATCTCGAAAATCAGGATATTTTTGCAACTACAGGCATATTATGTTGTTCGTTCGATAGTCACAGTATGTTTATGTAGCCTACGAGAAGTAGCTGTGAAATCACAGTCCGTTAAACGCGACGCCAGCTCAGGACCAGCCCGAATCCGACCAAGCCGGCAATGAACAGCATGTCACGCCAGCGAAGTTGAAGCCAATTCGGTAGGTGACGTTCGCCAACAACATCCACGCCTAGGTGAGTACGCCAGGTTTGCCGTTCGACCAGCGAGGCCGAGCAGGGCTGCAAGCAAAAAAATAACGGTTCAACATTGTGTCTCCGGATTGATTTAAATGTTATATATTTTATAATTCTAGAGCGACCATTTCAGGGCTTAAAGAAATTGCTATTGAATTGAAATTCAAAATAAAACTAATTCTTCTTTCGAAAGCTGGCGTTAGATCAGTTGATAACTGGAAATAATAAGTGACTAAACGTTACGTGTCCTGGCGCACATACGTCAACTCTGATTTGCTTTCTACTGTGAGACTGGCGCCGGTGTTCAGGCGTGATGCTGCGCCTTCATCCACTAAATTAATCCGCATCAATTCAGGATCGAAAATGAATAAAATATGCTTGGCCACGCTGATTGCCATGACATTGATCAGCGGCAGCTTTTACGACAAATTGGGTACGCGAAAGCTGGCCGCACGGCAAAATTTCACGCCCCACGAGCAGGCGCCCGACGTCCGCGTGAGCGATGCGCTCGAGCGGCAATTGGCGGCGATTCACGCGCTGCCCAGCTCCGCCGTCCGGTCCATAAAATAGCTCCCGACCATTCTTCTTGGGCCGCTTGATGCAGATCAAACACCTGAACTGACTCGTGCCGCTAGACTGTTTCTTTGCTTGCCAGGCCGGCACGCCAGTCCTCAATCCGGAGCGATTACATGGATTTCAAGAATTACTATCAGACGTTAGGGGTCGAGAAAGTGGCGCCTCCCGAGGACATCAAGAAGGCCTATCGCAAGTTGGCGCGCAAGTTCCATCCCGACGTCAGCAAGGAAAGTGACGCCACCCACCGCATGAAGGAGATCAACGAGGCCTATGCCGTCTTGTCCGATCCCGAAAAGCGCGCCGCCTATGATGAACTGGGCAGCCATGCCCGTGCCGACGCACCGTTCGAGCCGCCGCCCGGTTGGCACGGCGGCGGCAGTGGCGAAAGCACGGCACAAGATGAGATGAGCGACTTTTTCCACAACCTGTTCGGTCGCGGTGCATGGCGCGCGCGCCAGCCGCCGGAATTCAAGATGCGTGGACAGGATCTGCATACCAGCATCGAGATCGAGCTGGCTGATGCCTATCAAGGCGCGCAACGCCCGCTGACGATCAGCACCCAAGGTGCGGATGCGCATGGCCAGGTGACGACGGAACAGCGTAATTTGAACGTAAGCATCCCCAAAGGTGTGCGCGAGGGCCAGCATATCCGTCTCAAGGGACAGGGCGGGGCCGGCACTGGTGGCGCGCCCGCCGGCGACTTGTACCTGGAGGTCCATTTCAAGCAGGACCCGCGGTTTCGGGTGGAAGGCCACGACGTGATTCAAGCGGTGGCCGTGGCACCGTGGGAAGCGGTGCTTGGCGCCGAGATCGAGGTGGCCACGCCAGCCGGGCGCATGCAGGTGCAGGTCCCACCCGACTCCCAGAGTGGACGCAAGCTGCGCCTGAAGGGACGCGGACTGCCAGCCGACCCGCCAGGCAACCTGATCCTGGTGCTCGACGTGGTGCTGCCGCGCGCCACCACGCCGGCCCGGCGCACGCTGTATCAGACGATGGCGCGTGAGATGGCCTTCAATCCGAGGGAGAACACAACATGACACAGAGTGAAATCGTGCATGGAGAGCTGATCGACGAACTGGCGCTGTCGTTCGAAGAATTGTGCAGCGCCTGCGGCGCCGAGCCGCGCTGGATTGTCACCTATGTCGAGGCGCAGTTGCTGGCGCCGCAGCCGGAGCAGCGCGTGCGCTGGCGCTTCGGCAGCGCCGACCTGACCCGTGCGCGGCGCATGGCGGCGGCCCAGCGCATGTTTGACGTCGACGCCGATGCGGCTGCCTTCATGGCCGACCTGATCGAGGAAGTGACGCGCTTGCGGCATTTGTCGGCGCGACGATAAGGCCGACTGCGCTTGGAATCGGAGGCCAGCTCGACTTCTGGGACGCTGCTTACAACTGGCCCACAATCAGAGCTCTTTTGCGAAGCGTGTCGGAAAAGTACGCCGAGCTACGACATTGTCAGCATCGGTATGAACGGGAAAATTGATCGACGGGCGTGGCCGGCAAGCCCCCCTGGCCGGCTTCAAGGTTGCGGTTGAATGACGAGCTTGCCAATCACTTCGTGTGCCCTCAATAAAAGTGCCCCGAAAAAACAAAACGGCTACAGGCCGAAGCGTGTAACCGTTTGTTTTACAACGAATTCTTTGGGGTGGCTGATGGGGCTCGAACCCACGACAACAGGAATCACAATCCTGGACTCTACCAACTGAGCTACAGCCACCATTGTACTGCTTATGTCACGATGTTTCTGAGACAGCTAGCGATTATACAAACTTCTGACGGAACTGGCAAATCAAAATGCAAGGATCATGCCGAAGTGCTGGTTTTGCCGGCAAGGCTGACTTCCAGCACTGCGGGCTCAAGGCCCAGCAAGGCCGCGAATTTCCCAGCCAGATCGCCCGCGCTGCCGCTGGTGTAGGCTTGCAGGCGCGCCGCTTCCGTATCGCCATTGAGCACGCTGGCGCCGGCCAGTAAGCGCGCGAGGTGGCGCGCCACGGCGTCGCCGGTGTCGATCAGGGCAATCTGGCGCCCGCTGCGCGCGATGATCGCCTCGATCGCTTCCAGCGCGAACGGGTAGTGGGTGCAGCCGAGCACCAGCGTGTCGGCGCCTTGTTCGATCAGCGGCAGCACGAAGCGCTCCAGCATGGCTGCGATGGCCGGAGAATCGGCTTGCCCAAGTTCGATCTGGTCGGCCAGGCCAGGGCAGCCTTGCAGCAGGAATTCGACGGCGCCGGCGGCACCGATCTGCTGGTGCAGCAGCTGGAATTTTTCACCGGCCAGGGTGCCCTCAGTTGCCATCACGCCGACCTTGCCGTTGCGGGTGGCGGCGGCGGCCGGTTTCAATCCGGGTTCGACGCCGACGATCGGCATGGCAGGGTAGTGCGCGCGCAGCAGTTTGATGGCAGCCACGGTGGCGGTATTGCAGGCCACGACCAGCGCCTTGGCGCCGCGCGCAACCAGGAATTCGGCGATCGCCAGCGCGCGCTCGGCGACCACTTTTTCGGGTTTGTCGCCGTAGGGGGCGAAGCCGGCGTCGGCAAAGTAGAGCAAGTGTTCATGCGGCAGCTGCGCGCGGATGTGGCGCAGCACCGACAGGCCGCCAACGCCGGAGTCGAAGATGCCGATCGGCGCTTGTGGGGAGGGATGGGTCATTGTTCGCAGTTGCGGTTTTGTAGGCGGCAAAGCGAAGCCGCAAGACCGGGGTCAGACCCCAAGCGAATGGACCGGGATCCGACCCCGGTCTCGCTGCTTCGCTTTGCCGTCCTGTGATGCCCGATCAGGCGACGCTGACGGGGATTTGGCCGACGCTCGAAAGTTTCTCGATTTTTGCCGCCCATTCCTTCGGTCCGGTGTTGTGGACCGAGGTGCCGTTCGAATCGACCGCCACCGTCACCGGCATGTCGGTCACGTCGAACTCGTAGATCGCTTCCATGCCCATGTCTTCGAAGCCGAGCACCTTGGCGCTTTTGATCGCCTTCGACACCAGGTAGGCCGCACCGCCAACCGCCATCAGGTAGGCCGACTTGTGCTGCTTGATCGATTCGATTGCTGCCGGGCCGCGCTCGGCCTTGCCGATCATCGCGATCAGGCCGGTTTTCTCGAGCATCATGTCGGTGAACTTGTCCATGCGCGTGGCCGTTGTCGGGCCGGCCGGGCCGACCGCCTCGTCGCGCACCGGATCAACCGGACCGACGTAGTAGATCACGCGGTTGGTGAAGTCCACAGGCAAGCTCTCGCCCTTGGCCAGCATGTCCTGGATGCGCTTGTGCGCGGCGTCGCGCCCGGTCAGCATCTTGCCGTTCAGGAGCAAGGTCTGGCCCGGCGTCCACGATGCCACTTCTTCCCTAGTCAAAGTGTTCAGGTCGACGCGTTTCGATTTCTCCGTGTCCGGTGCCCAGTGCACTTCGGGCCAGCTCGACAGGAGCGGCGGTTCGATATAGGCGGGGCCCGAACCGTCGAGCACGAAGTGAGCGTGGCGCGTGGCGGCGCAGTTCGGAATCATCGCCACTGGTTTGGAGGCGGCGTGGGTCGGATGCATCATGATCTTCACGTCGAGCACCGTGGTCAGGCCGCCCAGGCCTTGCGCGCCGATGCCCAGCGCGTTGATCTTGTCGCACAGTTCGATGCGCAATTCCTCGGTCTTGTTTTGCGGGCCGCGCTGTTTGAGTTCGTACATGTCGATGTCGTCCATCAGCACTTCCTTGGCCATCAGCATGGCCTTCTCGGCGGTGCCGCCGATGCCGATGCCCAGCATGCCGGGCGGGCACCAGCCGGCGCCCATGGTCGGCACCGTTTTCATGACCCAGTCCACCAGCGAGTCGGACGGATTGAGCATGACGAACTTGGATTTGTTCTCCGAGCCGCCACCCTTGGCCGCGACCTTGACGTCGACCGTGTCACCTTCGACGAGTACCATGTGGACCACGGCCGGCGTGTTGTCCTTGGTGTTCTTGCGATCGAACTGGGGATCGGCCACGATCGAGGCGCGCAGCTTGTTGTCGGCGAAATTGTAGGCGCGGCGCACCCCCTCGTTGACGGCGTCGGTGACGCTGCCCTTGAAGCCTTCGAAACGCACGCCCATGCCGATCTTGAGGAACACGTTGACAATGCCGGTGTCCTGGCAGATCGGGCGCTTGCCTTCGGCGCACATGCGCGAATTGGTCAGGATCTGGGCGATCGCGTCTTTCGCTGCCGGGCTCTGCTCGGCCTCGTAGGCGCGCGCCAGGTGGGCGATGTAGTCGGCGGGGTGGTAGTAGCTGATGTACTGGAGCGCGGCGGCGACCGATTCGATCAGGTCTTCCTGCTTGATGACTGTCATGGGAGTTCTCGCTGAGTGGGTGTGGAGGCAGTTGGAGCAAAATAGGGCAATGCATCATTTTACACGCGGAAGTCCAATTCCAGATCAGCCTACTTGCCTGGAAACGTTGGTAGAATCGCACAAGAGAAAAGCCGCCGCGCGGCCGTAAGGGGTCAGTAAGCGACCGCCGGTAAGGTGATTGGAAACTACACCTCATTTTGGAGACAAGCATGTCCGATACCGCTACAAAGCAAGAAGAACACATGGGTTTGCAAGAACATCGCGTTTTTGCACCGCCGGCGGCATTTGCCGCCAGCGCCGCCGTTTCGGGCATGGACGCATACAACGCGTTGTGCGCCGAAGCCGAGCGCGACTACGAGGGTTTCTGGGGACGCCTGGCGCGCGAACACCTGGACTGGCACAAGCCGTTCACCTCGACTCTGGACGAGACCGACGCACCATTCTACAAGTGGTTCGGCGATGGTGAACTGAATGTGTCGTACAACTGCCTGGACCGCAATCTGCACAACGGCAACGCCAACAAGACGGCCATCATTTTCGAGGCCGACGACGGCGAAGTCACGCGCGCCACCTACACCGAGCTGCATGAGCGGGTTTGCAAATTCGCCAACGGCCTCAAGTCGCGCGGCATCAAGAAGGGCGATCGCGTCATCATCTACATGTCGATGTCGATCGAAGGCGTGGTTGCGATGCAGGCTTGCGCACGCATTGGTGCGACGCACTCCGTGGTGTTTGGCGGCTTCTCGGCCAAGTCGCTGCAGGAGCGCATCATCGACGCCGGCGCGGTGGCCGTAGTCACCGGCGACGAGCAGCTGCGCGGCGGCAAGCGCCTGCCATTGAAAGCGATCGTCGACGAAGCGCTGGCGCTGGGCGGCTGCGACACCATCCGCGACGTGATCGTCTACAAGCGCACCGGTGGCAACATTGCGTTCGTCGCCGGGCGCGACTTGTGGATGCACGAGTTGGTGGCCGACCAGTCGGCCGTCTGCGAGCCGGAATGGGTGAGCGCCGAGCATCCGCTGTTCATCCTCTACACCTCGGGTTCGACCGGCACGCCGAAAGGGGTGCAGCACTCGAGTGGCGGCTACCTGCTGTGGGCGGCGCTGACGATGAAGTGGAGCTTTGACATCAAGCCGGCCGACGTGTTCTGGTGCACCGCCGACATCGGCTGGGTGACGGGCCACAGCTACATCGCCTACGGTCCGCTGGCCGTCGGCGCGACCCAGATCGTGTTCGAAGGCATTCCCACATTCCCGAACGCGGGGCGCTTCTGGTCCACCATCGCCAAGCACAAGGCCAGCGTTTTCTACACGGCGCCAACGGCGATCCGTTCGCTGATCAAGGCGGCCGATGTTGACCCGACCGTGCATCCGAAGAACTACGATTTGTCGAGCCTGCGCCTGCTCGGTTCGGTCGGCGAGCCGATCAATCCGGAAGCGTGGATGTGGTACTACAAAAACGTGGGCGGCGAGCGCTGCCCGATCGTCGACACCTTCTGGCAGACCGAGACGGGCGGCCACATGATCACGCCACTGCCGGGCGCGACGCCGATGGTGCCGGGTTCGTGCACCTTGCCGCTGCCGGGCATCATGGCGGCCATCGTTGACGAGGCCGGGCAGGACGTGCCGAACGGACAGGGCGGCATCCTGGTGGTCAAGCGGCCATGGCCGTCGATGATCCGCACCATCTGGGGCAATCCGGAGCGCTTCAAGTCCGGCTACTTCCCGGAGGAGCTGGGCGGACGCATGTACCTGGCCGGCGACGGCGCGATCCGCAACAAGGAAACTGGCTACTTCACCATCACCGGGCGCATCGATGACGTACTCAATGTGTCGGGCCACCGTATGGGCACGATGGAAATCGAATCGGCGCTGGTGGCCAATCCGCTGGTGGCCGAGGCGGCCGTGGTGGGCAAGCCGGACGAGACGACGGGCGAGTCGATCTGCGCCTTCGTGGTGCTCAAGCAGGCGCGCCCGACCGGCGACGAGGCCAAACGGCTGGCGCTGGAGCTGCGCAACTGGGTGGGCAAGGAGATCGGTCCGATCGCCAAGCCGAAGGAAATCCGTTTCGGTGACAACTTGCCGAAGACGCGTTCGGGCAAGATCATGCGGCGTTTGCTGCGCGTGCTGGCCAAGGGCGAAACCATTACCCAGGACATCTCGACGCTGGAAAATCCAGCCATTCTGGATCAGTTGAAAGAAGCGTCGTAACATTGCCGGGATTGCCGCTGGCAATCCCGGCTTCCTGCGGAGGCGGGCGCCCATGCTGCGGTGGCCAGGTGCCTCCTATGGATTTCGGCCGGCGCGATAATGAGGAAAAGTTGTTGCCCGGAGCGACGTCGCCGCAAATTCTTTCGTTCCTGCCAGAATTTTTGCTATAATATGCGGCTTCGTGAAAGCGAAGCTGTATTGCAGGAGAGATGGATGAGTGGTTGAAGTCGCACGCCTGGAAAGCGTGTATAGGTTCATAGCCTATCCGGGGTTCGAATCCCCGTCTCTCCGCCAGGGATAAGTAGTTGATTTAAAAGATAAAAAAGCCGACTTTCGAGTCGGCTTTTTTGCGTTCTGCACTATAGAATTGAGATGCACTATTGAATTTGGTGTATCCCGCGAAGAAAAGCGTGTTTTGCCCGTCCAGGCGGTATATCCGGTCGAATTTCCGAACGAAAAAAAGCCCGCTCACTGGCGGGCTTGGTGATGCGTAGCTACCGTAGCGGCTTAACCCGTTCGGGCGCTCGCCGGTAGACGCGCTCGGTAATCTTGCTGTCGGCGTGAGAAAGCAGCGAGCGGGCATGTTCGAGCGTCGATGCATCACTGGCGCATTTGGCGCGCAAATCGTGCTCCGTGAATTTTTCCTCGACCTTGGTTTCTGCCAGGACGCGCTGCGCGAACCCTCGCCACATGGAGTCCCACCCGCCTGCGCGTCCGGTTTCCTCGTTGAAGTAGGACTCGCCACGGCGATTGCAAAAGAGGTGCGCAGACAGGCGCATGGGACGCGCCGCTTTGGCCATGGCCACAGCTTCGCGCAGTTCGTCGGACCACTCGATAATCAAACGCTTGCCCGTGGTGTCGGCGGTCTTGTGCGGTTGCACGTGGATTCCATCTTCTTTGAGGTCGGACATCGTCATGCGAAGCAAATCACCGCGCCGGATGCCGGTCAGGAGCTTGATGCGGATATACGCCTGGACGGCCAGCACACTTCCTGCCTTGCGCTTTGGAGTCAACGCCAGGCACTCCACAACCTCCCAATCTTCGATGTACCTGGTGCGTGGCCGCTCGCCCTGCAAGCGTACCTCGCCTTTGAATGGATGACGGTCGATCAGGCCCCATTCAACCGCTTTGGTAAATGCATGAGATAACACCTCTACCTCGCGGTGGGCGGCAGTCTTGGCTTCTCGATGGTCAACGTATTGGTAGACATGACGAGGCTTCAGATCGAGCAACGACATTTTTCCAAATGCAGCCCGAATGGGCCGAATTGCGATGCGGTTTTGCGATTGGGTGCTGACAGCTTTTGTGGGTATCACTTCAAGGGCGTAACGGTCCAGCAGGTCGGCAACGGTCTTGGCGTCATCGATCACGCCGAGACGATCTGCCCAGGCCTTGTAGGCTTCGGGCAGTGTGCTACCAAGGCGAAACATGCGCTTGCCATCCCACGCGCCTTCGCTGCCAACTGGCACCTGGTAATAGTACGCGCCATGGTTAATGCGCCACCGCAAAGGAAGCCCTTTGTTTTCTTTCTTACGCTCGCGTGGCATTAAGTGCCCTCCAGTCTGGTTCTGTGATCTTGGACTTCCTGGTTGCGATGGCTACCACACCAAGGAGTTCTTCGACGTGGCGGCGCAGTACCGCCACACTGCCGTCTGGTCGAATTCGGTGCTCAATCCCCATCGACCGCAATACGAGTGCTTGCTTCGAATGGTGAATACGATTCGTGAGTTCATGCAGATCGTCCCCGGTCAAAAACATTTTGAAATTGCCCATGGTTTTATCGCTCAACCCACTCTGTGAAATGTCCGACCTGCCGCTCCTTGGCGTCGGCGGTCTCGCCAAAATCGTATTCTGGACTGAAGTATTCCACTTCATGTGGGCGGGGCTGCGTCTCAAACGATTGAGCCTGCGTACAATTATTTACACGAGTCCAAGGTAAAGCAAAGCCCGACTTTTTCAGTGCCTCTTGCGCTTGCGCGGTTGGATCCGTGGCAATCACTTTCTCAGCATTCGATGCGCCACCAGATGTGGTCGAAGTATCGACTCGCGTCCAGGTGTAGCGCGTCGATTCGTACACTTTAAACGGCGCTTCGCTGGCCACAATGCCTACCGCCTTTTCGCCCAGCGGCTCACCATATTTGCCTGGCGTGTCGTAGTGCACCTTGGCCAACTGGATGCGCGCCTGCTTGCGCGGGATCGCCACGCCGCCCAATGCGGTGAGGAAGGTGGCATAGTCGGCGCGCTGGTCAGTGTCGCCCTCGGCGGTCAAGGTTTTCTGCGCGGCCTGCCATGCGGCTTGAATGTGTGCTGGCGCATCGGCAATGGCGGGTTTGGGAATGCGGCGTAGTTCGCGCCAGAGCGTGATGCTACCGGCGCCAAACGCTTGGAATTGGCGAATGCCGTGAGTCTTGGCCCAGGCAGTCACATGTAGACTGGCCGTGATCGCCGGTTCTCCCGTTACGTCCAGTTCCAGCTTGTAGCCGTCAATGTTTTTGGCAATGTACTTGGCCACGTAGCCTGTAGCGCTGCCCTTGTTGGCGTCGATGGGAACAAAGTGGCAGCGGTTCTTGGTTGCGCCCACCTCGTCCGGATTCGTTTCTAGCGCGTAGTGACGGACGATTGCCTCCAACCGTTCCGCATGCTCCGGCAGCACGAATACGATCAGGTGCCAATGTGGACAGGCGTCATGGTGTGGTTCGGCCACCCGCAGGCCGAATACCTGGATGGCGTCGCGTTCCAGTTTCGTGCGTATGCGGCTCCACAGTTTGCACAGGTAGTCCTGCGCCTGGCGTGGCGTGTGGCCCTGATAAGAGGGGTTGCCGTGGCCGCTAACGGCCAGCGTAGCGTGATAGGCCGACGGGCAGGTGATCGTGGCGAACAGCGCACTGTAACCATGGGCGCTGGCGTAGTCCTCCATGCCGCGAATGCGCGTCATCAACTCGGCGCGACGGATCGCCTTGTTGCTGGTGCCGCGTTCGGACAGTTCCTGCAAGGTAAATCGGTCGCCGTTCTCGTTCTCCAGCACCGTCGATTCCATCCAAAGCCGGTTGCGTGTTTCTTGTCGCAGGCAACGCAGCATTGCATCGCGGCTCGCGTAGGGATCGCGCTTGCGTTGCACCAGATGCAGGCGGATATTGCCGTTCTCCAGCGTACGCGCATACTGGCGTCGCAATTGTCGGCGCCACCAATGGCAGCACGATATCCGCTTTACTTTCGCATCCAGAGAATCGCCCTTTGGTACCGGCACGCGTGCGGTGCTGCACGTGTGCTCGATGATCGCCTGCTTCGCCGCCGGATCGGTGGTGCCAGCGAGGATCAGCGCAGCAGCATCGGCGCGGCGGCCGGCATGCTCAACGATATCGGCGTCGCTTGCTGTCAGGTCCAAGCCGCCCGGTACGTAGATGGCGCGGAATGCGTTAATGCCGCTGTCAACAATCGAATCGACCGTTTGCGGCAGCAGGAAGTGGCGGCAGGCGTCGGTGACCTGTTTTGTTAACTGGCTTTTCCAGATCGGCGGCAAGCCGTTCAGGCCAGGATGCGCGGCAATGCGCGCGTTGCGTCGAGATTGCGTTAGGTCTAGAGTAGGTGTCATGCCGCCAAATATCAAATACGAGATTATTCTCGGATGTGATAGTAGTGCGACGGCAAACTTCCGTCAATCAATTTCGAGATTTATCTCGATTTTGTATTTTTTGCGCCTTTTTTTGGTTCGCTTCCCGAAATTTCCAGGTCTAGCGCGATAGCTCGGCGAAGCGTCTCAGCCATATCTCGTTTCGTCTGCGCCTCCTTCTCAGCCACCTCGGCTGGGTCGCTACTTGGAGCAAATCGCTGGCGGCGCTGGTTCACGTCCGCCATGGTGTTCGCCTTTTGAAATTCCTTGTCACGGATCGACTGTCCCTCGACCAAGCCTTCCTCGATTAGTACATCTTTGATGATGTGGCGCAGGTAGTCATCCAGCGACATATGCCAGCCGCTGTATGGGTCGGGCCGGTCGCCGTAGAAGAAGTGTGTGATCGGCTCGCCCAGCGCCTGAGCGATCAGCTTGATTTCCCGGTAGCCAGGGTAGCTGTCGGCATTCTCATAGCGCGAGATGGACACCTTGGACACTCCGGCTTGCTGCGGGTCGATCTGCTTGGTCGCCTGGCTCAATTCGTCCAGCGTCCAGCGGTGGCGCTCGCGGTGCTGCTTGATGCGCCGACCTACCTCCAGCTTATCGGCGTCTGGTAGGTCATCGGAGGGGCTGGTTTTGGGGGATTTGGCAGGCTTGGTCATCAGGGTATCTGTAGTGGTTCGTCTAGACGATGTTTTATCATGGATTTGATGATTTATCACGGATTTGATGTGAGTCGATATCATTTATTTGCACCGACTGTTGTCATGCGAGGCAGATCTGCCGCTATCGCTACGCCTAGGTTCACCTAGGGATGCCTACGCCTAGGTGTGCCTAGGTGCACGTAGGCGAGGGTACGCCTAGGCGGGCTACCGCTACCGCTACCACTACCCGCCCTAGACTAGGGGAAGTACAAGGGCCCAACTGTGTGTGGTGGGGAAGGCAATCTGGCCGCAGTTGAGCTAGGCCTACAGTTGCAGATTTACTGCTCACCTTGACTGTGCTGTGCAAAACGGGTGGCGTGGCTTGTTGAAATTTTAGTATCAGATTTGCCCGCTAGCGGAGCGAAATTAAGCGTTAGCGGAAGGTCAACGTTTCACGTATGATGGTCACCAACCGGCCAGAAGGGATACCGGTGACCGGCAGCTAACGGGCAGGCCGTCTCGCGCCGGACGGAGTGATGAAGGCCAATTCTTTGCCAGCGGCATTCCTCGCAGCTAGGCTTTCCGCCACCATAGTCGTTCTCTCATCGCACGGTAGATTCAAGGCTTCTCATAGCCTTGCCCATTCGCAATCTGGATGCTAGAGCGGGCGGCCGTTTTTCATAGAAAGTAGGAAACATGTCACTGAATGATACAAAGGAGCATTTGCTCGTACTGCTGAGTGACACCGAGAATAAGGTGATCGCACTGTCCGGAAAGTGGGGCACCGGCAAGACCCATTTATGGGGCGAGGTCATGAAGGAGTCCAAGGACGAGACCGTCAACGGGGCGCTTTACGTGTCCTTGTTCGGCCTGTCCGGCATTGATCAGGTCAAGAGGAAGCTCATCGAGTCGGTGGCACCAGGAGTAGAGGCCCACCCCAAGATTTGGGAAGGCGCAAAGCAGGCCGTGAGCTCTGGTCTCAAAGTCTTGGAGGGCTTCCACAAGGGGTTCGCCGCGCTGAGCGACCTGAACCTTCTGCTGCTGGCCCCGGTGATGCTTCGGGAGAAGGTCATCGTCATCGACGACATTGAGCGCAAGCACGAGAACCTTGGCATCGATGAAATATTGGGCTTCATCGACGAATACACGCAAAGGCACAAGGCCCGGTTCGTCCTGGTGCTCAACAGCGATCAGTTGGCCAAGCGCGAAGTCTGGGACACCCTGCGCGAGAAGGTCATCGATCAAGAGTTGAAGCTGCTGACCACGCCGGAGGAGGCTTTCTCCATCGCCGCGGGGCTGTTTCCGTCCCGCCATGCCGAGTCGATCAAGCGCGCGTCGGTTACCTGCGGGCTCGCCAACATCCGCATCATCGGGAAGGTTATCAAGGCCACTAATCGAATCCTGGGTGATCAGGCACTGGGGGATGCACTGCTGGCCAGGGTGGTTCCGTCGATCGTCCTGTTCGCTGCGATCCACTACAAGGGGCTCGAAGACGGGCCGGACTTCCAGTTCGCATTGAGAATAGGCTCGCCCAGGGACTGGGGGCACTTCGTCAAGGAAAAGGACAAGGACAAAGAGCCCACGGAAGAGGAGAACCGCAAATCCAAATGGCGGCTCCTAATGAACGAGCTGGGCATCCACGGGTGCGACGAGTTCGAAGCCTTGGTGGTGGAGTTCCTGGAGTCGGGCTTGTTTGACGCCAGCAAGCTCAAGCCGATCATCGATCGCTACGTCGCCGAAAAGCAGAATGTCGAGGCTTGCGAGAAGGCCAATCAGTTCATGTTCAAGGTGTTCTGGGATCACCGCCTCACCAGCGCCCAGTTGCTGGATATGGCCTCCGAGCTTCCCGCCATTGCTGGCCTGTTGGACCCCTACGTGTGCTCCTCCCTCGACATTGCGTTGGCCGACATCCCAGATGGCGCGGCCATTGGCCAGGCGATCGTCGATGGATGGATCGCCGCCTTCAAGGCCCAGAAGCATGAACAGGTCAACGACGAAAACCCATTCAACCGTCCGCTACACAAGGCTATCGCTGCCGAGTTCGCCGCCGTCAATGCGCAGGCTCAGTCGCGGACCACCGTTCTCGATGCCTGCACGTATGTCATCGAAAACTCTGGTTGGGGGACGATGCAGGAAGTGGCTATGAAGGGAGCCACGGCTGCAGACTTCGAATCGACCATCCGGAACATGGAGATCGACAAGCTGCGTCGGTTCATGCGGCGCATGCTCGAGATGCGCCTTCAAAGGCAGACCTACGACCCGCACTTCGGAGCGGCCACCGAGCACTTTGTCGAGGCTTGCAGGAACATCGCCAATGACCCCGCGTCCAGCCGATTGGCCGGGTTGGTCAAGCGCCTCTTTGCCGGGACGGCGCTCGCTTCGGAACTAGCTTTGCCGCAAGCCCAGGCCGCCCCCGCACCCGCCCAAACAGCACCTGCCGCTGTTGTTCCTGATCCCTGACGTTCGGGTGTGCAGGTCGTTCAGCGGATCGCCAATGAAGTTCAGATCCCTTTGAATGTCTGCTGTCGGATGCTAATTTCTCGGAGCGCTACGTCGGCTCTGAGGTGTTAGCCGTCAATGCTGGAACTGTCGCCTCTAGTCAATTTCACTCCGTTGTAGACGCTTTGAGGTAGATCCAACATGTGCAGTTGTTGCTAACAAAATTGTGGCGTCAATTTATGTCTAGATTCAATTGAGAGGAATGAAATAAACCATAATGTCAACGAATACATTAGAATTTAATTTTTAATCAACTATACTAGCCAAATGGCGTAAAAATAAAGCCGTTGCCAATCACTCCAATCAACGCAGCCTGATTTTCTGGACTCTCACTGAATGCTGCAAGTATCTCTGGTATTGTTGTAATATGTGAATCGAGCGCACCCGACCAGAAGGCCGTGCCGCCTGCGTCACCAATCCGATGCAAGACATTTTGATAGAGTCTATCTACAATTTGCGCATTTGTTGGGGCAACACCGTAGAGCATTTTAAATTCTGTAGAGCTTACAAATCCTGCCGCAACCTCATTCAACGTAATTCCGATATCTAAAGCATTTATCCAGTAGCCAAGTCCAACAAGATCGGGCGCTCGATTGAATGCAGCCTGATAAATTCTATAGGCAGACCCTGCATTCCCGGAAATATCAAAGGCCATTGAGACGTCTGAAAATTTAATTCGTTCGATGTTTTCAATAACATCAATTCCGGTACTATTTTTTATGTCAGAAATAGAATAACCACTTAGAAAAACACTTATGTTGACATTCCCCCTTGGGATGTCATACACCAACGTATCGATACCATTGCCTCCGTCAAAATTATTATTACCAGGTAATCCTGAAAATGTGTCTCGACCGGATGTGCCCACACTATTAAGTGCACTTGAAATAGAAAAATTTGCGCTAAGATTTGAAGCTGTGGAGATGTTTCCGGCCAAATCTTCTGAAAAAGCAGTTACCGCATAATTCCCATTATGAAGTGGGTTCGTAGTTATTGAATATGAACCGTTCGCATTAGTCATCCCTTGGCCGATTAATTCTGTGCCATAAAATAATTTCACTAATGACCCAATTTCTGCATTGCCAGAAAAAATTGGTTGATTTTCAGCAATAAAATTAATCGCGTTCTTGACGACGAAAATTGTTGGCGCACTAGGAGCATTTACATCTACGCCAAATTTTAGCACTTCACTTAGTTTTGATATATTACCACTCGAATCAACGGCTTGCGCGTTAATGTTATAAATTCCATCATCCAACTTAAGTGAAGTTAGGCTCCACAAGCCATTTACATTAGTCAGTGCAATGCCTAAACTAGTCAATCCATTAAACACTTGGACAGTTGCCTCTGGTTCCGCATTACCATAAAAAACTGGATGATTGCCGATCACATAGCCTGTTGATGATTTCGCAACCAATAAGGAAGGAGCCGACGGTGGCGTGATATCCAACAACGTTGACAACAAATAGGTTCCATCGTTGAATTGCACAAATTCGACGGAATTAAGAGTATCTACGCCATTTGCTCCAGCTAAGTCCGTAACAATAATCCCAGCAGGTGTTTTTATAATGTTGTAGGAAACTCTATTGCCAGAAAAAATCGCAATATCGACACCACTGCCACCGTCAATGACATCATTTCCTCCATTCCCAACCAGTGAGTCATTTCCAGATCCGCCGCTTATATAGTCGCTACCATTCCCACCACGCAAAGTACATCCGTCATCATTTGCAATGATTGTGCATGGTGCGTTTCCGCTTACCGTAGCGGAATTTATGTGGACGCCATATGCGATCCAAACATTTTTAATTTGGTATGCAGCCAAATCTGTATTTGTGTATGCGTAAACAGAGTTGCCAATTGTGCTTCCATGTCCTTGATTAAGGTCAATTAATGATGCGTGCGAACCTGAGTATGAAATTGAATTATTGCCTCCTCCATCCCAAATGGTTTCATTGTAATATTTCCCAATATCGTCAGAATAATTATAGACAGTGTCACCAGAGTTATATGAATTATTTGCTCCATACTCCGATTGTATTGCCAAAATATCGAGAAGCATTGGTGTAGTTGGATTGAACGTGATTCCTATTGCGTCTGTCTTTGTAGCCAGTGCCGTATAGCTCATTAATGTAAATTGGCGCGAGTCCCATCCTGATAGCGAGGTGCCGCTAAGTGTGCCACATCCACCGTTAGTCGAAATATCGAAAGGGTGCTTCAATCCAAGAGCATGGCCTATTTCGTGCAGTAAAGAATAGTAAACATATGTGCCATTGGAAAACATTGATTGAATAAAGGTTCCATTTACATTTCCGAGATATGGATTGTTCGCGGCGGGGTCAAGCCATACGTCGCCACCGCTGGCAGATATATTTGGTAGATATGTTTCGCCTGCTGAGTTACCCCAATTATTACTACTTGAGAACGCGAAACGAATCGTGCCTGCAGAAGTTGAGTCGTCCACATATTGTTGGAACGAGATATTTGCAACATTGCTCCATGCAGACAGAGCACGTTGTGTAGCGCTTTGCTGAGTTAGGTTAAAACCTTCAGTCGCAGTCCATAGACTTGTATCAGGGTAGTTCGTCGCATAGTATGAACTACCAGGAACAATGAAACTATATGAAATCGAACTATTCGACCAGTGAAAACCATTCAATAGCGAATCAACTGCAATTGCGCCGGTGAGTGAGGTTATTACGATGGGCGATCCTGTTGTAGGTGTTGGCATTGGTTGTCAGGAAGTTAAAAAACTGTCATTAAACGAATAATGGTTTCACAAACTAGGTGAACCGGGGAAAATATTTCAATAATGCAACTATACAGAAATATTTCCCATAGTCTACGTTTTTCGAAAAATTTTCTAATTATAATGATTCTAGTTAAAGATGATTGGCATTGTGTATTTTGTGTTTATAATTTGTTCACATTTACTAAATTCTTTAAACGGCAGTCCTTGGGCCGATTGCTGACCATCTTTCATGAAACCTTGACCTTCCGCTAACGCTGCGTTTTGTCCCATGCTCGAGTAGCTCTGATTTACTGGAGTCGATCGGGGCGAGTCAATCCTGGATCACAGGCAGGGGCCAATAAATTGCACTATCAATATGTAGCAAGTCCAATCATATCAAAGGCTTATGTGATGAATAATGATGAATTAATAGTGCGGAATTTCTTGGCTAAGCTATTGATTTTATTATGGAAATAGCGCATGCATTAGGAGGTTCATAGCCTATCCGGGGTTCGAATCCCCGTCTCTCCGCCAGGAACAAGTCTAAAGTAGTCCAATGTAGTCCAGAAACCCGCCTCAAGCTCAGTGCTGACGCGGGTTTTTTGTTTTTTACTGTCCAATGCGGTCTGATCAGATCCAGCGGTCTTGGGGGCACGGTTGGAAGGCGCGCGCGAAGTGGGGCCCCTTAAGGCGCAGCTCAGCGAGCTGGAACTATAGCTTGCACAGGCCAATTCGAAAGTTTAGGCGCAAGAGCAAATTGGCGAGCAGTTGCGGATGTACCTCGATGAGATCCGATAGGGGCGCGCTGGCCATGTGCGCTCTGGCGGCGCCGAAACAGGCGGGCTGCGTCGGACGTTTGCTGCCGGCGTTGAGCAAATTCCGCTTCCTCATCAGCAACCAGTTTTAGGACATGCCGGCGCACAGCGGCGCGGCGGTGACGGGCTGGGCCGAAGCCTTGTCCAGCAACTATCCGGGGGGGGGGGCCTTGAAAAAAGCCTGAAACGGCGTCGGTGGCTTGGCGCGACCGCGCTGCCGACCGCCGGAGGCGCCAGCGTCCTTGTCAATGCCGGTTGCGCCGGCGCCACCCGGTGCTACCGGCGCGGCCGACGTTCAGTTGGCGGAGGTCTTGCACTCGGGCGCCGCTTGCACGCCTTTTTGCCGCGCGTCGGCGATTTCCGCCTTCGCGGCGGCCAGTTGGGCAATAAACAATGGATGGGCGTGCAGACGGGCCACAGCGGCGGCGGCCATTTCGCGTCCGGCGAACACATCGCTTTGCCAATGCACACCGCAGACCACGCGACTTTGACCGAATTCATGGCCGAGCGCCAGCAGCGCATCGGCCCGTTCCGGCACGAGTTCGGCCAACACCAGCGCCCAGGCCCAACCGACCGCGCTATGGCCGGAGGGATACGAGCCATCGCCACGCAATTCGTGTTCCTCGGCCGGCGTGCAACTGGCGTCGCCGTGCGCGACGAAGGGGCGCGTGCGCTTATAGGTCAGCTTGGCCGCGTAGGTAGACAGGCCGGCATCGGCCAGCGTGCGGCGCAGCAACATGTTCAAGTTCGGCGTGGCTTCCTGTGAAATCGGCAGGCCGGCAGTGCAGGCGAATCCTTCGACCGCTTGCGGGAACAGCAAATTGGCGTCGCGCACGGCCAGCGCCCAGCGCGGCGTGCCGCGCAAGGCGCGCGTGGTGGTGTAGGCTTCCTCGTCGGCGGCAAGCGCGGCCGAACCGGCCGCCGGCGGCGCCGGCAGTAGTTTCAGGCTGTTCGGCAATTCATTGCGCGCCAGATAGCCGGCCAGATACCCGGGCATGATTTCCTTCACTTGCGCCGGCGATGTCGGCGGCGCTGCTGGTGCCAGCGATGGCGTCGGCCCGCTGGCGCAGCCCGCGCACAGCAGGATGACGGCCAGTGCGGCGGCACGTTGCGACAGATTATTGGTTATTGGCATAAATGATGTTCCTCGTTGTGTTTTTTGTGCGGCAAGCATGGCCGACTTGCGATGCCGCAGCATTCTGACTATCGGCTATTGCCGCGCCAGCAATTTGAAATTCGAACGCTTGCCGGGCGACTGTTTCGATGGATGAGCGGCATAGAGAATAAGGAATTGCTCGACACAATAATTGACTTTGCACGCCACAATGCGGGCACCCACGACATGCATGACTGAGATGGAGTCGGACGCCAGGCTATAAAGCGCCGTTTCGCGCGGCCCGTGGACTCACACCGTACCAGCGCCGAAACGCTCTTGTGAGCACACTCGATTCGGCATAGCCCAAAATTTCGGCGATATCGCTGATGGCCAGATCGGATTGCCTGAGATAGTGGATCGCCAGGTCGGCGCGCACAGCGTCCAACAATTGATTGAAATTCGTGCCGTCATGTGCCAGATGTCGTTGCAAGCTGCGCCCCGACAATCGCATGGCACGCGCCACGACCGCCAGATCGCAGGGGCCAAAGGGTATGAGCGAGCGCAGCGCAGACTCTGTTTGAAGTCGAAAGACCCCTGGAAGGATTTCGCGCTGGAGCCTGAATTGCATGGTGAGCGTGCGATGCGTTCCGCTATCCTCCGACTGTAAAGGAGTGGCAAGCAAATTGTCGTCGATGAAAATGCCATTGCGGTCCGCATTGAACATGAGGCCGCGTCCAAAAAATTCGCGATGCAGTTTCAAGTTCAGTGGCGGAGCATGGCAAAACTGAGTCCTGCGAGGTAGCCAACCCGCTTGGATCTTGCGAAATTCCCGCACCAATACGCCATATCCAAGCTCGATACCGTGCCGGTCCGTCGGTCCGCTTCCGGTCGCGAAGCTGTAGTAAATTGTTACGCCGTGTTCCTCGCGTTCGGCGGAGATCAGACCTCCACTGGCGTGCAAAAGATAGTAATCGGCCAAGTCGCGCAGCATGTCACCCACCGTCGCGGCACTTTGGAACAACGGCCAAAGCGGTCCCAGCACGCTGAAGTCCTGGCGCTGCGCGAGACGCAGGCCAAAATTATCGCAGCGGCAGGCTGTGGCTGCCGTATCAAAGTATGAAAGCGCAGCGCTGATCGGAACCGGAAAGTCCAGGGCGGAAAATGCAGCCGGATCGATGCCCGCCTGTGCGGCCAACAATTCCGCATTGCCGCCAAGTTCACCAATAAGTTCGCGAGCGCCCACCAAACTGCCGCTTCGCACCCAAGTGTTCATCGTCCGTCCCCATCGCAGTCATGCATGACGCGATTGTCTGCAGTGTGGCGTGCAAAGTCAATTATTGCGTCAAACTATTCCTTATTCTCTGTCCCGTTCATCCATAGAAATTCACCGAGAATGCTTGTGCACAAATTTCGAGGAGCTTCTAGGCACGATTGCCCTTTTTTTGGGAAGCCTGTCCGATTGTGGATGCCCGCCGAATTGAACATGGAGAAATGCAATTTTGACTACGATGCACCCAAGATGGATACGTTCCGTGATATGCCTGTTTGCGCTGACACTCGGCGCGCAGAGCGCCTTCGCAACCCAGGCCTTGCGGCCCGACGAGGCCCAGGAACTGGCCATTGACGCCTATACGTATGCCTATCCGCTTGTACTTATGGAGATTTCGCGCCAGGTTGCTACGCACGCTCCTGCCGATTTGCAGAAAAGCAGCATGTATGCGCCGATGAATCATTTCGCGCACTTGCATACTTTTCCCGACGCCAGCTTCGACGCTGTCGTGCGTCCTAACGCCGACACACTCTATTCCTCGCTATGGTTTGATGTCAGTCGCGAACCCCTGATCGTGAAGGTCGCCGATTCAGGCGGCCGCTACTTCCTGCTGCCAATGCTGGATATGTGGACTGATGTTTTCAGCTCCCCTGGCACGCGCACCAGCGGCAACGCTGCACAGACCTTCGCGATTGCAGGGCCGAATTGGCAAGGCACACTGCCGGCCGGCGTGGCGCTGTATCGCTCGCCTACCGCGATCGGTTGGATGATAGGCCGCGTGCAGACCAATGGCGTTGCGGACTACCAGGCCGTGGCGCGCTTCCAGGCCGGCTTGAGCGCAACGCCGCTCAGCGCCTGGGGCAAGCCGGCACTGGCGGCACTTGGCGCCGACCAGACCGCCGGCCAGGACATGCATGCGCCTGTCGATCAAGTGGAGAAAATGCCGGCGGCCGCATTTTTCGCGCTGTTCGCCCGCCTCCTCAAGGACAATCCGCCGCACGCGGATGACTATCCGATGATCGATCGCCTGGCGCGTGTTGGGCTGGTGCCGGGGCGTCCGTTTGATGTGGCCAGCTTGCCAGCAACGACGCGCCAAGCCTTCGAGACGGCACCTGTGCTGGCACAGAAGACGATACTGCTTGGCCTGCGCCGCGCCGGCGCGCTGGTGCACGGTTGGCGCATGCCGCTCAATCCGATCGGCACCTACGGCACCGATTACTTGCGCCGAGCGCTGATTGCCTACGCCGGCCTGGGCGCCAATACGATCGAAGATGCGATCTATCCCACCGCGCTGGCCGACGCCGACGGCAAACCGCTCGACAGCGCAGCGCGCTACGTCTTGCATTTCGAGAAGGATCAGCTACCGCCGGTGCGCGCGTTCTGGTCCCTGACCATGTACAACGAGCGCCAATTTTTTACGGCCAACCCGATTAACCGCTTTGCCATCGGTGACCGCGACGCCTTGACCTACAACGCCGACGGCTCGCTCGATCTCTACGTTCAGCGTGATGCGCCGTCAGGCGACAAACGAGCGAACTGGCTGCCGGCGCCCGCCAAGGGCGGCTTCACAATGAATATGCGCCTGTACTGGCCCACCACGGCGGCGTTGCACGGCGACTGGGCGCCGCCGGCGATTCAGCGCTTGCCGTAACGTCATCCCGCGACGAAAACAACACTGGCAACTGCGCAATTGAATGCAGGTTGTCGCCATTAAGGAAGCCTGGTGCTTCAGAAAATACACAAGGAATCAAGATGAGAATGCAAGACTTGAAGGGCAAGCAGGTATTGATCACCGGTGCCGGTTCCGGTATTGGCCGTGCGGCGGTGTTGGCGTTTGCGCGGCGCGGCGCGCATATCCTCGCCGCCGACATCCAGATGGCACCGCTCGACAGCCTGCGGCCGGAGGTGGAAGCCCTGGGTGTGAACTTCCAGGGTTTTGTTGTGGACGTTTCCAGCGAAATGGCGATGCGCCAATTCGCGCACGACGTGCATGCCAAGGTCGGCGCCGTTGATGTGCTGATCAATAATGCGGGCATAGCCTATCTGGGACGCTTCCTCGATAGCGACCTGGATCACTGGGACCGCATCCTGAAAGTCAATCTGATGGGGGTGGTGTACGGTTGCCGCTTCTTCATTCCGGCAATGATCGCTGCCGGCGGCGCGCGCCAGGTAGTCAACGTGGCCTCGAGCGTCGGCCTGTACCCGGCGCCATCGATGGCCGCTTACGCCGCCTCCAAGCACGCTGTGCTCGGCCTGACCGAGGTGCTGAAGATGGAAATGGGCGAAACCAATGTTCGCTTCACCAGCGTGTGTCCCGGCCTCATCAACACCGCCATTGTGACCACCGGCAGCGGGGTCTCACCGACTTTTCCGGCTGCGAAGTTGGCCACTTTGCAGGCGCACTACAAGCAGGCAGGATGCTCGCCCGACGAGGTGGCCGAGGATATGCTGCATGCCGTACAGGGACGCCAAAGCTTGTGCCTGACAGGGCCGGGGGCGGCGCTGTTGTATCACACCAGGCGCATTTCCCTGGCCCTGGTGCGCTGGGCCATGGAATACAACGCGCGAAAAATTGGTTATTTGTAGACGCAATACTGCGGCCAAACCGGAGCACTGAGTATCATGGCGCTCTTCCTTCGTCACCCGTCAATCTGGACTGTTCATGCGTATTGCGTCGTATCTCTTCGTTTTGCCTGTTTTCCTGTCCGCTTGCGGCACATTGCCGCGCGACGTGCCGAACGGCGCGCGCGTCACGCTGGCCCTGCTCGAAACGACCGACCTGCACGCCAACGTGCTCGGTTACGACTACTACAAGCTGGCGCCGGACCCGTCGTTCGGCCTGGAGCGCACCGCGACGCTGATTCGCCAGGCACGCGCCGAGTTTCCGAATACACTGCTGCTCGATAACGGCGACACGATCCAGGGTACGGCGCTGGCCGATTACCAGGCGCAGGTCGCGCCGTTGCCTTGCGATAAGGTGCTCGCGATTTACCAGGCGATGAACGCGATCGGCTTTGAAGGCGGTGGCATCGGCAATCACGATTTCAATTACGGCCTGGCTTACCTGAACCAGGTCACTGGCAGCCATTTCGAGGTCGACGGCGTCAACGCTGCCGCGCCGCGCTGCGCCGGGCCGGCTTTCCCGCTGGTGCTGGCGAACGTCTACAGCGCCAAGACGCGCCAGCCGCTTTTTCCTCCGTATATCATTATCGACAAGCTAGTCCAGGCCACCGGCGCGGACGGCCGGCCGCTGCAAGCGATGCTCAAAATCGGCATCATCGGCTTCACGCCGCCGACCATTCTGAGCTGGGACAAGCGCTGGCTGGCCGGCCGCGTCTACACCGAAGGTGTGCTCGAGACGGCGCAAAAATACATCCCCGAAATGCGCGCCCGGGGCGCCGACATCATCGTCGCGATTTCGCATGGCGACCTAGATGGCGCGCCGTATGCGCCGGATATGGAGAACCCCAATTGGCACCTGGCGCGGGTGCCGGGTATCGATGCGATGCTGCTGGGCCACGCGCACGAGGTGTTCCCGAATTCTTCTGGCAGAAGCGCGCAGTTCAATCTGCAGGGCGTGGACAAGGTCAATGGGACGGTGCACGGCGTGCCGACCGTGATGGCAGGCCTGTGGGGCAAGTATCTGGGCGTGATCGGCCTGCGTCTGCGCCGCGATGCGGGACGCTGGCTGGTTGAGCGCGAAAGCAGCACCGCGCAGGTGCGCGCGATTCGGACGCCGGGGCAGGGCGCTGTCGCGCCCGATCCGGCCATCGCCGCGCTGGTCGCGGACCAGCATATGGCCACCATCGGCTACGTGAAGACGCCGATCGGCGCCACTGATTTTCGGATGACATCGTATTTCGCCGACGTCGGCGATGTCGGCGCGATCCAGATCGTCAACCAGGCGCAGGCCGATTACCTGGGCCGCTACGTGCGCGCCAATCTGCCGCGCTACGCGGCGCTGCCCGTGCTGGCGATGTCGTCGCCGTTAAAGTCCGGTTCGGCCGGCGCCGGTGATTACACCGACGTCAAGGCCGGCGCTATCGCGCTCAATAACGCGGCCGACCTGTACCAGTATCCGACCACGCTGTCCGGCGTGCTGGTCGACGGGGCGCAATTGCACGCTTGGCTGGAAATGGCGGCGCAGCGTTTCAATACCATTGATCCGGCCCAAACGGCGCCGCAGGAATTGATCAACAGTGCCTTTTATGGCTTCAATTTCGACATGCTCACCAGCGCCGATGTCAGTTACCTGATCGACGTGACGCAGCCGCCGGGCCGGCGCATCAAGGAATTGCGCTATCAAGGTCAGCCGGTTACGCCGGGGCAGCAATTCGTGGTGGCGACGAATAATTACCGCGCCGGGGGCGGCGGCGGTACTTTCCCCGGTCTCGGTGGCGGCAACACGATCTTCGCCGCACCGGACAGCAATCGCGATATCTTGATCGCCTATATCAAGGCCGAAAAAAACTTGAGCCGCGTCCGGCACGGCGCCACGCGCAGTTGGCGCTTCGCCGCCGTCAAGACGCGCGGCCCGGTGGTGTTGCATGGGGCGCCAGACAAGCTGGACGTGGCGCGCGCGGCCGGCCTGGACAACGTCTCTCTGCTGCGCGCCGACGATGGCGGCGGCAAGGGGTACGCGTTGTACGGGATCGATTTGTCGCGGTAAACAGCGCGACACTAGGGTAAAGGCACAACTTGATGCCATGGAGGCCGTTTGACTGCACTGAAGCCGGATGGCGCGGCCACCGCGGATGCCGGCGGCCACTGGAATTTGTCATTGCGCGCCATTTGGCGTTTATCATTCACACATGAATTCTTTGGACAATGCTGCCCCGGCGCGCTACTTCGCCCAATTGGTCGACATGGTCGAGGCGACCGGCAAGCCCTGCCGCGACGCGCTGTCCGCGGCCCAGATCCATAGCTTGAACGACCCGCAGGCGCTGCTGACGGCAGCGCAGATCGACGCCTTGCTGGCCGAACTGGTGCGGCTGACCGGACGGGGCGACCTGGCTTACGACCTGGGCAAGCTGATCAAGCTGACTTCGCACGACGTGCTCGGCTATGCCTTGATCTGCAGCCCCACGCTTGACCACCTGTTGCGCTTGGTCGCGCGTTATTGCCGCTTGATGACACCGCTGCTAAACTTTCGGTATCAGCGGCAGGGCAACGTTGCCGAGATTGCCTTTGTCCCCGTTCAGGGCATGACCGAACGGGCCCTGCACTTCCATTATGAACTGGTGGCCGTCTCTTTCCATGTGCAGTTGCACGCCGTCACCAAGGGCAAGTTCACCTGTCGCTATGCCTTGTCGATGCCGGAACCGAAACACGCGCCCCGTTATCGGGAATTCCTGCCAACGCGTTTTCAATTCGGCCAGCAGGCCTCACCAGGCGTGCACATCCAATTGATCACCGACCAATTCGACGTACCGATGGCGATGACGGACTTGCGCTCGCTGGAGCAGGCCGAGGCGCGCTGCAAGCAAATAATGCTCAAATGCTCGGCCGCCGGACTGTGGAGCGACTGGGTGCGCATGGTGCTGATGGAGGCGGTAGATTGCCAGCCGACAGTCGACGAATTGGCCAGCATCGTCAATATCTCGGCGCGTACGCTGGACCGCCACCTGGCCCTCGAGGGAGCCAGCTTCCGTGAAATGGGGATGTCGATCCGCAATGATCGGGCCTGCCAGATGTTGCGCGAAGGACGCCTTGCCGTGTCGCAGATCGCTTACCGCCTCGGCTATACGGACATCGCCAACTTCAGCCGTTCGTTCAAGCAGCGCAACGGCATGAGCCCCAGCGCTTACGCCGGCTTGCAACAGCAGGCCTGCGCTAGGTCTTGAGGATCAGCGGGCCGTTGAAAGCGTCCAGGATGGCCGAGGCGCACAAGCCGTCGGCGACGATCTGCGCCATCGCATTCATGACCTGGGTAATATGGCCGAAGTACTTCTCGTAGCTGGGGCACAGGTAGTTCATGCCGCTTCGCCGTCAGGCGAGGCCATGAAGCGGTTCTTCGGGCATTCGCCATGGCAGGCAAACAAATAGGGACAGCGCTGGCAATAGGACGGCAAGCTTCCTGCTTGGCCGCGCCGAAGGCCTGCTGCACTGCCGAGCCGGCCAGCGCAGCAGGCGTGTCCGTGGCGAGATTGGCAAGGCGATATTCGGGATACATGAAGTGGTCGCACGAATAGACGTCGCCCGTGTGCTCGACCATCATGGCCTTGCCGCAACGCTCGGAAAACAGGCAGACCGTCGCTGGCAGCTGCAGCCATGCCGCCAGCGCCCATTCGACATTCATCACGTGGATGGTGCCCACGTCATTGCGCACCGACTGGTCGAAGATCTGTATCAGAACGTCGCCATAGTCGCCGCGCCCCACCGTATGGCTGGTGACGTCGGGATCGTTGAGCGGCAGCGCGCCCTTGCGCGCAAAGGCAAGCTTGGGCGGTGTCGTAAAGTGCAGGCCGATGACCTGCTCACGCACCTTGGGCGCACGCTCGACGACGGGATTGAACTGGATGAAGCGCCCCCCTTCGTCCTTGAGGAAATTGTAGATCGCCAAGGGATATTTGCTGCTCTGGCGCGTGACCGTAACCAGCACGTTGAACGCGACGCCGTAGCGGGTGCGGGTACCGCCAAAATAGCCTGCCATCAGCTTGGTCCCCTGGAACGGCGCCGGTCAGCAGGGCGGCGCGGGTCGCCGAGCTGACCGCAGTCGTATGGAAGGCCTTGTATTTAATGCCGCTGCTGGCGATGCGCGCCAGGGTCGGCGTGTGGATTTCGCCGCCGACTGCGTCTGATTGGGCAAAGCCGGCGTCGTCGAGCATGATGACGAGGATATTGGGGGCGCCGGCAGGTGGGGACCTGCTGGCGCCACTGGTGGGTCGATTGCTGCATCGACGGCTTGGCCACGCTGGCCGATAGCGGCGTCGAAAAAGGCAGCGTCTCCTGGGCGCCGGCGCTGGCGCCAATGGCAGCCAGGGTGCACAGCGCGATGTCTTTCGATTGTTTCATTGGCAAGCTCGCGTATGGGGTTTGTTCTGGGGAATATCCCGCTTCGCATTGTTCCCCCGAGCTTGCCAACGGCGCTTGTTATTTTCCGATATTCGCTTGTCATGTCCCGCCGCGCGTCAATCGACAAGGCGGTTTTCGGCGTCCAGAAAAAACAAATCTTTGTCGAAAAATCACAAGCCATGGTTCGTCCCCGTCCCCACAATGGTGGTCCGCACACAGGCAACTACCTCCCAAAGGATTCGCATGGAACCCACCACTGCCGCCGTCCAGGCCAAGGCGCACCCGCTGGCCCAATGGCTGTTCAACAAGTCCAATTACCTGGTCCAGGAGATTGGCGGCGGTCCGCGCCTGTTGCGGCTGGACCAAGCCATTAATGGGCAGAAGGTGTGCACCGTATTGTTCATCCTCGGCTTGATGTACTGGTATGACAATTTCTCGCTCGGGGCCTGGGTGTACCTGGCACTGCATGGCACCTATGGCTATACCTGGCTGGTCAAGGACCTGGCCTTTCCCAATGGCGCATTTTCAAAGCGCATCACGATCGGCGCCCTGTGCGTGCTGTACGTCGGACTCAATGCTGCCTACTGGAGCTTGCCGTGGCTGTTCATGTCGCGCCATATTGCACCCAGCGGGGCCACTCTCTTTGCGGCCATTGCAATCCATACACTGGGCGTATCGTGGATGGCAGCGGCCGACTTGCAAAAAAACTGCATCATGCGTTACAGCAAGGGCCTGATCACCAATGGCGTGTTCGCCTACACGCGCAACCCTAACTATCTGGGCGAAGTCATGATCTATTGCTCGTATGCCCTGCTCGCCGCGCACTGGCTCGGCTGGCTGGTCGTTACTGCGCAGTTCTTCCTACTGTTCCTGCCACGCATGCTGGTCAAGGATGCCTCGATTTCGCGCCACCCCGGTTGGCTAGCCTATAAGCAACGCAGCGGCCTGCTGCTGCCTTGGCGCATCCTCAATGGCCGTGCCCTGTTCGACCGGTAGCCGTCAGCGTGGCGCTGAGCTCAGGCCTGCCTGTCCTGCGCGGCGAAGGCGCTCGGACTGCAGCCGTTCGCGGCCTTGCATGCGTGGCTGAAATTAGCCAGGTCGGAGTAATCTAGACGATACGCGATCTGTGAAATCGCATAGCCGCCCTGGCGCAGCAGGGCGCAGGCGCGCACATTGCGGATGTTGACCGCCAATTCGCGGAAGGTGCAGCCCTCCTTGCGCAGGTAGCGGTCCAGGGTGCGCGCCGTGATATTGAGGATGCTGGCCAGTTCCCCGAGGCGCGGCTGGCAGTTTTCTGCCTCCATCAGCACCATGCTGAGCGGCGCGGCTTGGCACGCGGCCACGTCATGTCATGCCACTGTGAGCGAGCTGACCATGGCAATCATCGATTTTTTTTTCGACCGCGGCTGGCGCATCGCCCTCGAAGGCGCGGCCTATGTCCAGGACGGGTAAGCCCATTCCTACCGCGAGGTCGGCGCGCGCTCCTGCCGCATCGCGCATGGCTTGCTGGCAGACGGACTACATGGCGGCGCCAAGGGCGCGGTTTGGGCTGGCAACGACGTACAGGCCAGGACTTGCGTGCGGGGCCTGTCGCGCGCCAATATGGCGTGGATTCCAATCAAGCGCGCAATCTCGCCGAAGAAAAGCTTTACCGGGCGCGCCTCTGGCTTTGAACAGAGAAAAGCTTTACCAGCATTAGCGGTGCTTTACTTGTCTCGCCCGCCACTCACGCGGCGAACATTGTTGCCAGCGCCGGAAGGCGTGGCTGAAGGAACTCTGGGCCGCGTAACCGAGCAGACCCGCAATCTGCGACAGGCGCACCGCCCGATCGGCCAGCAAGCGCTGGGCCGCCTCGTGGCGCACCGAGTCCAACAGTTCCTCGAACACAATACCCTCTTGCTCCAGGCGGCGCTGCATGGTGCGCACGCTCAGGTGGAAGTGACCCGCCACCGAAATCAGGTTGCAACGACCGGTCGGCAGCAAGCGCCGCGTCATCAGCTCCACCTGGTCGCGCAGGGTGCGCGCCGACGGGTCGGCAATGCGCTCCATGTAATCACCGATCAGCTCTTTGAGCTTGGGGTCGGTGCTCAGGAGCGGGCGCCGCAAGTCGGCCGCGAACACGCCCATGCCGTATTCGGGGCGCGAAAACTTCACTGGGCAACCGAAAAACTTCGTGTAGTGCGACTGCGCCAGTAGCGGCGCGTGCGGAAAAAAGATGGCGCGCGGCCGCACCTGATCCGAGCCGATCAGGCGCAGCATGCGCAACGCGATGGCCAGCGTCCATTCCTCAAACTGGCGCGTGGGGCCTGCCCGCAGCACCTTCAACTCGTAAGCGATGCGTGGCCCGGCCTCGTCCTCCTGAACGCTCAGTTCGAGCGCCGAGTTGAGCAGGTTCAGATAGCGTACGACGGCCTCCATCGCTTCGCGCAGCGTGGCGCAATGCAGCGCCACCAGCGCGATCGGTCCCAGTGCGTCGCGGCCTTGGGCAGCCCCGGCGCGCAGGCCGAAATCCGGGCAGTCCAGCTCCACAGCGCAGGTCTCCAACAGGCGCACCAAGCGCTCGCCCGGCACCAGCGTTTCCACGTCAGCGTCCATGCGCAGTGGCAACTGAAACCGCGCAGCATAGACGTCGACGTCGCCGCCGGTGGCGACAATTGTCTCAGCCAAGCCTTGCAAGACCCATACGCGAAAGTAACTATTTAGTGAGATGCTCATGCTGGCATTAAATCACAAATGAATGGCATGCAATAGCAAATTTTTGACTTACCTTCTGCCTAGAATACCTGCCATAACAAACCCCTTATTTGGAGACTGAAATGGCAAAACATCCTGTCGTCGTCTACGGCGCCTCCGGCTATACCGGCATGCTCACCATGGACTGGCTGATCGACCAGAACATCCCGTTTACTGCCGTGGCCCGCAATGGCGCCCGCGTCAAGGAAATGATGGCACAGCGCGTGGTGCGGCTGGAATCGGCCACCTACGAAATCATCGAGGCCGAACACACGGTCGAGGCGCTGACCGCCGCCTTCAAGGGCGCGAAAGTGGTCTGCAACACCGTCGGCCCCTTCGTCAAATTCGGCCTGGTTGGTGTGGAAGCGGCCCTGAAGGCGGGTTGCCATCATCTCGATACCACCGGCGAGCAATCCTATGTGCGCGCAGTACGGGACCAGTTCGGTGAACTGTACCGCCAGGCCGGCCTGCTGGTTTCGTCATCGCTGGCCTACATGTACACCTACTCCGAAATGGCCGCCGAGCTGGCATTGGAACATCCCGGCATCGACGCATTGGAAACGTCGGCCTTATGCCGAGGCCCGCGCGGCGCCGGTGCCGGCGTGACTGTCGGCTCGACCGCTTCCATTTTCGAGATGTACCGCGCAGAGCACTGCTACCTGTGGGACAAGAAACTGGTGCCGCATCCGGTGGACGCCAGCTTCAACATCGTGTCGCCGCATTTCACGCAGCCCGTGTTCTCTCTACCGTGGGGCGGCACCTCGCTGCCGGTGTATTTCGAAAACGATCCGCGCGTGCGCTCGTGCGTCTCCACCGTCGGCTTCTACGACAATGAGGCGATGAAAATGGTCCATTCCCTGGGCCAGAAATGGGAAGCAGAGTTCAAGCACCTTCCGCCTGCAGCCCAGGATCAGGTACTGAAAGGCATCGTCGAGGCAACCACGCCGAGTATGCCACCGCGCGAGCGCACCACCTTGGTACGCACAGTGGACACCGCCATCGGCCGTGGCCAGCTTTCGGCGGTGCGGGTCGAGGTATTTGGCGCCACCGCTTACATCGCCACTGGCGCGTTGCAGACGGCTGGCGTGATCAAGCTGCTGGACGGGGACACCGCCAAAGTGGGTTTCGCCTCGGGTTCGAAAGCCTTCGGCCACCGCTACCTGCTGGGCTTCCTGGAAGAGCGTGGCCTGGCGCGTGCCACCGTCACCCCGATGTAAGGAAGCCAACATGGCGATTATCGATTTCTTTGACCGCGGCTGGCGCATCGCGCCGCAAGGCGCGGCCTACATCCAGGACGGCGTGGACCACAGCTTCCAGGCCGTTGGCGAGCAGTCCTGCCGCATCGCCCGCGCGCTGCTGGCGGACGGCTTTGGTGTTGGCGCCAAGGGCGCCATTTGGGCCGGCAACGACGTGCACGCCTGGACCTGCACGCTGGGCCTGTGGCGGGCCAACATGGCGTGGATCCCGGTCGGTTCCCGCAACCCGGTGGACGACAACGTTGCGCTGCTAGACGCGTTCGACTGCGACGTGGTGTTCTACCAGCAAGCTTATGCCGAAGTGGTCGAGCCGCTGAGTGCGCGCCTGCCCAAGGTGCGCCTGTGGATCTGCATCGAGACCGGGCTGGCCGCCTGGTGCGGCGCGCAGGAGGCAACGCCGCCGCATCTCGACTACAGCATGGACGACGTGGTTGCTATCATGCCAACCGGCGGCACCACGGGCGTGCCTAAGGGCGTGATGAACACGCACCGCAGCATCGAGAGCTTCGTCGCGCACTTCATGCTGGGTTGCCATTACGCCAGCGACGAGCGTCCGGTCAATCTGGCCGCAGCGCCGATGACCCACACAGCCGGCATCCTGTCGCTGCCGACCACGGCGCGCGGCGGCACGGTGGTGGTGGTGACCAAGCCCGATCCGGCGCTGATGCTGATGGCCATCATGAAACACCGCGTGACTGAATTCTTCCTGCCGCCAACGGTGATCTACCGCCTGCTCGAAGCGCCGGGCATCGAAAAGGTCGATTTCAGCTCGCTGAAGTACTTCCTGTACGGCGCCGCGCCGATGTCGGTGGAGAAGCTGAAGAAGGCCATCGAGCTGTTTGGCCCGGTGATGATGGGCGGCTACGGCCAGACCGAAGCGCCGGCCTCCATCGCCATGCTGCTGCCGGACCATCACTTCAACAATGGCGACCTCGCTTGCGACGACCGCCTGTCGTCCGTGGGCCGTCCGTCGCCGCTGATCCGCGTCGAAATCATGGATGAGCAGAACCGCATCCTGGCACAGGGAGCAACCGGCGAGATCTGCGTGCGCGGCGATCTGGTGATGAAGGGCTACTACAAGGCGCCTGAAAAGACCGCCGAGACCATCATCAACGGCTGGCTACACACCGGCGACATCGGCCATTTCGACGCCGAAGGCTGTTTGCACATCACCGACCGCAAGAAGGACATGCTGATCACGGGCGGCTTCAACGTCTACCCGAGCGAAGTGGAACAAGTGATCTGGGCCCACCCCGCCGTGCAGGACTGCGCCGTGATCGGCGTGCCGGACGCGCAGTGGGGCGAAGCGGTGAAAGCGGTGGTCGAGCTGAACGCCGGCCAGACCGTGAGCGCCGATGAGATCATCGCGCTGTGCAAGGAAAAGCTGGGCAGCGTGAAAGCGCCCAAGAGCGTGGATTTCGTGGAAGCGCTGCCGCGCAGCCCGGTGGGCAAGGTACTGAAGAAGGACCTGCGTGCGCAGTACTGGACCATAGCCGACCGCAAGATTTAAACAAAATAACTGGAGACAAAGATGGACTACACCAATTTCAACACCCTGACCATGAACGTGGCGGCGGGCGTGGCGCGCGTGACCTTTAACTACGGCGAGATCAACCTGATGGACATGGCCATGCTGGTGGACCTGGACCGCGCCGGCCAAATGTTAGAGAGCGACCCCGCCGTCAAGGTGGTCGTGCTGCAAAGCGCAAACCCCGACTTCTTCGTGGCCCACGCCGACGTGACCCTGATCCAGCAGCTGCCGCCGGCGCCCGCGCCGCGCGAGGAAAAGCTGGGCCAGGTCCACGCCATCGTGGATCGCTTCCGCACCATGTCGAAAGTCACCATCGCCAAGATCGAAGGCCGCTGCCGCGGCGGCGGTTCCGAACTGGCGCTGGCCTGCGACATGCGTTTTGCGGCCATCGGCCGCGCTTTCCTTGGCCAGCCTGAAGTGGGCATCGGCTTGCTGCCTGGCGCGGGCGGCACGGTATATCTGCCGCGTCTGGCCGGCCGTTCGCGCGCGCTGGAAGCCATCCTGGGCTGCGCCGACTTCAGCGCCGAGACAGCCGAGCGCTACGGCTGGATCAATCGCGCTCTGCCGGCAAATGAGATCGGCATGTTCGTCGATGCACTGGCCGCCCGCATCGCTGGTTTCCCAGCAGAAACGTTGGTACTGGCCAAGCAGGCAGTGAGCAAACAGCTCGCGACGGTGGAAGACGGTTTGGCCGACGAGGAGCGCCAGTTCCTGATGGCCGCCCACACCAAGGGCGCGAAGACCCGCATGGCCGCCGCGATGGGCGCAGGCATGCAGACCCGCGCTATGGAAATGTGCAATTTCACCCATATCTGGGCGCCAATGGCAGGGCTGGAATGAGCGTGCATTTTCACGGCAAGGTTGCCGTGGTCACTGGCGCCGGTTCCGGCATCGGCCGCGCGCTGGCGGTAAAGCTGGCGACCCGCGGCGCGCGTCTGGCACTGTCGGACATCGATGAGGCCGCGCTGGCCGTTACCGCCAATTTGTGCGACACGTCCGACGTGCGCTGCTACAAGCTGAACGTCGCCGACCGCGACGCCGTACTGGCGCACGCGGACGATGTTGAGCGCGACTTCGGCGCCGCGCACCATCTCTTCAACAACGCCGGCGCCACACTGGTAGGCACGTTTGAGCATTCCTCGCTCGAAGAGATCGATTGGCAGCTGGGCATTAATCTGATGGGCGTCATCTATGGCAGCAAGGCGTTCCTGCCGCTGATGCTGCGCCAGCGCGAAGGATGCATCGTCAACATCTCAAGCATTTTCGGCTTGCTTGGCTATCCTGCGCAAAGTGCCTATAACATTTCCAAGTTCGGCGTGCGCGGCTTGACCGAGTGTCTGTGGTCGGAGCTGGAAGGCAGCGGGGTGTGCGCGGTTTGCGTACATCCGGGTGGCATCCGCACCAATATCGAACGGACTGGGCGCCGCGTCAAACTGGCAAACCACCAGGAAACGGAATTCGTCGGCAAGGCCGAAAAAATGCTGGTGACGCCGCCGGAAGACTGCGCGGAAGACATCCTGCGCGGTGTCGAGGCGGGCAAGCGCCGCATCCTGACCGGTTACCGCTCGGGCATGGTTCACTTCATCACCCGCTGGTTTCCGAACAGCTACCCGTCGCTGCTTAAATACATGAAATAAGGGCCATCATGGAACAACTCTACATCGCCGGCATCGCCATGACCGTGTTCGGCCGCCACATCAATCGGAGCATCGACGATCTGGCGCGCGAAGCGTTGGAAGGCGCGCTGAAGGACGCAGGCTGCGAACGCGTGGACATCGGCGCGGCCTACTACGCGGGTATGACCAACGGACCGCTGCAAGGCCAGATCTCGATTCCCGGCCAGGTCGTGTTCGCCAAAATCGGCTTGCAGGGCATCCCAGTGTTCAACGTGGAAAATGCCTGCGCCTCCGGCAGCACGGCTTTCCATCTGGCGCTGCAGAGCCTGCGCGCAGGCGCCACTGACGTCGCACTGGCCTTGGGAGCTGAAAAGATGAACATTTCGGATAAGGCCAAGGCATTCGCCTTGTTCGAAGCGGGCTGGGACGTGTCGCGCGCCGAGGAAAACTACTCTACGCTGGTAAAGATGGGCGAAGGCATCATGCCGCCGCCCGGCAGCGAGTCGGACAAGCCATACAGCCGCTTCATGTCCATCTACGCCGCGCTGTGCCGCAACCACATGCACACCTACGGCACCACACAGCGCCAGATCGCCGCCGTATCGGCCAAGAATCACACGCATTCGGTGCACAACGAACACTCGCAGTTCCGCCAGCCGTTCACGATCGACGAGATCCTGGCCGCGCCGCCGATCACCTATCCGATCACGCTGCCGATGTGCGCGCCGTTGTCGGACGGTGCCGCCGCCGCCATCGTCTGCACCGAAGCGGGCCTGAAGCGCATCGGGGCCGACAAGCGCCGCTGCATCAAGGTTTCCGCCAGCGTGATCCGCAGCTTCACCCACCGTCCGCTGGACCGACCCGACCTGAACATCGGCCGTCTGGCCGCCAACCAAGCCTATGAGATCGCAGGCCTGGGACCGGAGGACATGAGCGTGGCCGAGGTGCACGACGCCTCTGCCATGGGCGAGATCATCCAGGCCGAGAACCTGGGCCTGGCCAGGCTGGGCGAAGGCGGACCGTGCGCCGAGCGCGGCGACTTCACCATCGGTGGCCGAATCCCGATCAACACCTCGGGCGGCCTTGAATCGAAGGGCCATCCGCTGGGTGCAACAGGCATCGGCCAATTGTACGAGCTGGCGACGCAACTGCGCGGCGAAGCCGGGGCGCGTCAGGTGGTGGGCGCGCGGCACGCGATCCAGGAAAACGGCGGCGGCCTGCAGGGGGTCGAAGAGGCCGCGCTGGCCATCCACATTCTGTCCAAGTAAGGAGTGATCAGTGGTCATGAAGCACGCACGCGCGCTGTTTTACACCGCCGCCATTTTCAACTTTCTCGCCGTGCTGCTGCTGTTGCCAGCGACCGGCATCGCCACCATACTCGGGTTGACCCCGGCGCCGGACAACGGCGTGTTCAACCAGATCGCGCTGCTGGCGATCTTCGGCTTCGGCGCCGGCTACTGGATGGTCGGGCGCGACCCTTCTGAGAATCGCGCCGTTGTGGTGCTGGGCCTGTTCCTAAAGCTTGGCGTGGTCGCCATCGCCGCTTTCCATTTCGTGGCCGGCACGGCAAATTTGAATTTGTTCGCCCTGGTCTCTGGCGACCTCCTGTTCGCCCTGGCTTTCGCCGGTTTTCTTGCTGCCCCTACGGCGCAGCCGCAAAGGAAAAAATGATGAAACACTTGCATTCGGCGACACTGGCGAGCGTGCTCGCCGCAGGGCTGAGCATGCAGCCTGCGCTCGCCGGCAAGCTCAACATGGCCACTGCCATTCCAGCCGAGATCACCACGCCTGACACGGTGCCTACCAGGCTCGGCCGCCTGAAGTTCAAGGACGGCTTGCCAGACCAGGCCACAGTCGCGAAGGTGTATGAGAACCTTGATTTTATGCGCGGCGTCGAGACCTTCCTGAACGGCATCCCGGCCGCTTCCATGGTGGCGATACGGCAGGGCTTGCGCGACATGGGCACGGTCGATGGCACGGTCGGCATTTTCGAGAACTTGATGGACTCGCGCTCGCTGTTCCTGACCGGAAACACCGAGAGCGTGTACGCTCTGAGCTGGCTCGACCTGAAGAACGGTCCGATGGTGGTGGAGAGCGCGCCCAACACGCTGGGCATTGTCAACGATTTCTGGTTCCGCTACGTGACAGATATGGGCAATGCCGGTCCGGACAAGGGCAAGGGGGGCAAGTTCCTGTTCTTGCCGCCGGACTACGCGGGCGAAGTCCCGCCCGGCTACTTCGTGCTCAAGTCACCGACCTTCAATAATATCCTGGTCTGGCGCGGCTTCATGGTCGACAACGATCCTCAGCCTGCAGTGGCGAACCTGAAACGCCACATCCGCATCTATCCCCTGGCCGCCGCCGACAATCCGCCCGAAAACAAGTTCATCAATCTGTCTGGGCGCGAAGTTAACACAATCCACGCCAACAACTTCAAAATCTACGAAGAGATCAACCAAGTGGTGCAGGAAGAACCGAGCGCCTCGCTCGACCCGGAACGGCGTGGGCTGTTTGCCTCCATCGGCTTGATTAAAGGCCAACACTTCGCGCCAGATGAAAAGCTGAAAAAGACGCTGACCGAGGCCGCCGCTGTCGCCAACGCCACGGTGCGTGCCACCCTTTACGCCACACGCGACAAGGCTGCGTACTATTACACTGGCAGCAACTGGCGTACACCGTTTGTCGGTGGCAACCATGAATTCCTGGCCGACGGTGGGCGCTTGCTGGACGCGCGCAGCATGTTCCATTACTACGCCACCATGATCACGCCAGCCATGACGCTGAAAATGGTGGGCGTCGGTTCGCAGTACGCCATCAACGACCGTGATGCGCAGGGCCGCTATTTAGACGGCGGCAGGAATTACCGACTGAAACTGCCGCCCAACGTGCCCGCCAAGAATTTCTGGTCCGTTGTTGTATATGACGCGCAGACGCGCTCAATGCTGCAGACCGATCAGCGCTACCCCAGCATCGGCAGTCAGCGCGTCGGCATGCGGACCAATGCTGACGGCGCAGTCGACCTGTATTTCGGTCCCAAGGCGCCAGCAGGCAAGGAGGCAAACTGGGTCCAGACCGTGCCGGGCAAGAGCTGGAACGTGCTGTTCCGTTTGTACGGCCCGCTGCAGCCGTGGTTCGACAAGACCTGGCGCCCCGGCGAATTCGAGCTGCTGAAATGAGGAATCCTAGGTACCTGAAACCGATCCGTGTACTTGGCGCTGCGCTGGTTGCCACAGGCGTGCTTTGCAGTGCTACAGCCGTGCAGGCCGCGCCTGTGAAGTCCTTCTCGCGTGCCTTGATGCGGCTTACCGCGCCCAATGCATTCGGCCCGCGCATGATTGTATCGAGCTCGCGTGCCAGCGGTACCGACTCGACCCGGCAATCGGTATCGACCCGGGCTGACAACTGACGGAACAGCTCGTAAAACACGCCCTTGGTCTGGCCTGATTCCTGATAGGAAAAGGGGGGGGCATTTTCGACCAGCAGGCGCACTTCGGCATGCAAGCCGAAGTGCGCGGTCAAGAGCATGGCCAACAGCGCACTGCGGATGCGCCAGTGAAGTTTGAGCATAATGGCGCCCTATTTGACCTGCTTACGCAGCCTCCAAGCAGTTAGAGGCGCGCCGCCCGGGAAACGGCGAAGCTGTCCTCCAGCATCCTGAACTGGGTGATCTCATTGCCGGCAACAGTCAGCACGAAAGCGAAAGCGGTTTCCATAGTCCTGCCAGTACGCTTCGATCGTGACGCGAGTTCGCCCAGGATCACCGCGCGCGAGTCATTGGTCAGCACGTCGTGTACATCAAAGCGAATTGGTTCCACCAGGTCGCGCAGATCTCGGACAAAGTCGCTCACTGCGCTTCGTCCAACTCTCTTCCCAATCCACGGCAGCGCGCCAACATCACCCGCGATCTGAAAGTCGAGGTCGGTGCTAAACAGCGCCGCAATGTCGTCGGGGGCAGCCCCAGCGCCCATGCGGGCGAGAAATTCTTCTGCGATACGGGTGGTTTCTTTGTGGCTCATGATGGTTTTCCTTTATCAAGTGTAAGTCGGGGGGCAAAGTGCCTCGGCTGGATTCCTGCTCATGCTACTTCGACAAGCACGATCTCGGAGTCGTCGAGGGCGGTGATCTTTATCTGTGACTGTTCCGAGATGACCGCGCCGTCACGGGGTCCGAGGCACAATCCATGAAGCACGATGCGGCCCGTCGTTGGAACGAGGTAGGCGCGTCGTCCTTGCGGCAGGTCGTGAACAATCGTCTCGTTGGCGCGCAGGGTTGTGCCCAGCAGGCGCGCGTCCGCGTTGATGGGCAAGGCGTCGGCGTCGGCCGGGTAGCCACTGGCCAGCGTCACCAGCCTGGCGCTGCGCTCGGCACGCGGAAAACGTCGACTACTCCAGCGTGGCTCGCCGCCCTCGGTACGGGGAGTAAACCAAATCTGGAAGAGTCGGGTCGCAATCGGCTCGGCATTGAATTCTGAATGGCGGATGCCGGTGCCTGCGCTGATCACCTGCACATCACCAGCGACAGTACGGCCCCTGTTACCAAGGCTATCCTCATGCGTGATCGCGCCTGTACGAACGTAGGTAACGATCTCGACATTTCGGTGTGGATGGAGTGGAAAGCCAGAGGATGGGGCAAACTCGTCGTCATTCCAGACCTGCAAGGCGGCAAGCGGACCGTGTTCCGGTCGCCCCATGCCGGCAAAGGCGAAGTGCATTTTGGCTTTCAGCCAGCTATTCTCGGTTCCGGCCAATGCGGAGAAGGGGCGATGCTCGATCATGATACGGTTCCTTTTTTAGGAAGGTTGGGAAAGGAAAGCCTCCCTGCCCAGCAAGTGCACGATTCAGATTTGTCGTATGCTGCCATCGACGAACAATTCCCGGCCGTTGATCAAGCTCACATGTGGGAGGCCAGAAGGACTGCGCACCTCGGCGGTGGACTAAATAGCAACGTTGAGCCTCTGCCGGCGTTCAGTGACGATGCCATGCCTGCCTTCGCTGGCAACGCGTTTGCCGGTGGTGAGCCCGATTCCGCGGGTTCCGCCAGTAACGATTGCGATCTTGCCTTCAAGTTTGCGCGACACGGTTATTTCCTCTTTGAGCTGTTGAATGCTGAGTTTAAGTGTATCGACGCCACCTTCTTTTTGAAATAGAATTGATTGCAAACAATCATTGCAGAAATGACGATGTCGAAAATGCCATATTTTGAGGGACTGGCGATGTTTGCCAAAGTCGCGGAGGAGCGCTCGTTTGCGGCGGCGGCACGGGCCATGGGCCTGTCGGTGGCCACCGTTTCGCGGGGCGTCAGCCGCCTTGAAGAACGGCTTGGCGCACGGCTACTGAACCGTACATCGCGGCAGCTGGCGCTGACAGAATTCGGCCGTACAATCGCGGAAGGCGCAAGTCGCCTCTACCGGGACGCCGAAGCGACCGAAGGCGCGGCCAGAGAATTGTCCGCCCGGCCGCGCGGACTGGTCCGGCTGGCGGTGCCGATGTCGTTCGGGCTGCGCTGGGTTGCCCCGATTTTGCCGGATTTCTTTCGGGCGTATCCGGACGTTTCGATTGATCTGCATCTATCGGATGCGACGGTCGATCTGATCGGTCAGGGCTTCGATGCCGCGCTTAGAATTGCGGTATTGCCGGACTCGTCGATGGTCGCGCGACGGATCTGTCCGGTGTCGCGCTTTATCGTCGCAGCGCCCAGCTACCTGGAGCGGCATGGCAGGCCCAGGCATCCGCACGACCTGATCGGACGTGACTGTCTTGGTTACGCTTACCGGGCACGCAGCGAGCTCTGGCGGTTTGTCAACCATGCCGGCGATGAGGAGACGATCGAGCCCGTCGGGCCATTACGCGTGACCAATTCGGATGCTCTGGTGCCGAGCGTGCTTGCCGGTCTTGCGATTGCCGAATTGCCTGAATTTATCGCCGGCGACTATCTGCGCGATGGACGCATGGAAGCGATCCTGACTGACTGGAGAATGCGGGAAGGCGGACTTTATTTCGTCACACCTTCCGGGCATGCGCGTCCGGCCAAGGTTGAGGCGCTTGCGGAATTCTTTGTCGAACGTCTCGCAATGCCGACATGGTCCTGGCCGAGCCGATAATCGAGCATGGCAGACCAAGGCAATTTCTATTTCCCTAAATCTTCGGCGTAGCCAATCATTCACTTCCCAAGTTTGCGGAAATCAGGCGGCCAAGAAGTGATGTGCAGCCTGGTGTCGCACCGCGACCGGCATAGCAGCGTGCGCGGCGCATTCGACAGCGCGTTGCGTGCCGTTGCCGCAGGCGCCGCTGATGCCGACCGGCGGCGTGACGGTCGAGAACCTGTCCGAGTGGTTCGGCAACGGGGCACTCGCGGTGGGTATTGGAAGCGGCTTGACCGGCTTCGACGGGGGCGGCGATTACGAGATGATCGCCAGGGTTGTCGAGCAATTCACTTCTCCTGCGCACGCTAGCGATTCGATGGCGGAACTTTTCAAATCGATCGTCCTGTCGGTAGTCGTGCGCAATGGCGACGCCCATTTGAAGAACTTCGGTTTGCTGTACACAACGCCGCATCAAAGCGATGTGCGCCTGTCGCCGTTGTTCGACGTCGTCAACACCACCTGCTATATCCCGAAGGACGTGTTGGCGATCAATCTTGCAAAGACCAAGTCGTGGCCATGCCGGAAGGAGCTTGTGGAGTTTGGCAAGCGCATCTGTCACGTTGACCGTGCTGACGACGTCATCGACTCGATCGCCGACGCCGCAGAGACCTATGTCCCGCTGATTGAAACTGGCGAAATATGGCCGATGATCAAAAAAGAGATTGAGGTTGATGCGCGAGTGTTGCTTCCGGCTAGATGAGCTGAGCCTGGGCGATATCGCGCAGGGGTGCCACGTCTCGCCGCAAGTTGCCGGCTCGCTCGGTATGAGGCTGGCGGCACTGCTTGCGCAGGATCGCTTTGGCATTATCGGTCCGGCTGCAGCGAGTCGTCTATGGGGCGTCGAGCGCGTTCGGCTTTCGCGCTCAAAATCTCGTCAGAATTCGATGAGCGTTCTTCAAAGAGTCCTTAGACGAGAGCTGCGGTTGCAGAGATCTGTTTGATGCGAAGTGTTTCGTCGCGTCCGTATGCCTGCTTTGGTTCCCAAGACCGCAGTCCCTGATCTTTGGCTAGTCGAATACGGTGTACCTTCATCGCATCGATGACGTCTGCCGAATCGGGGCTTGCGATCAATAGAGGCAGCGTCTGTCCCGCTTCGAGGAAGAATCGACTACGGGCCTCCGGGCTGTCCGATAAAAACGCGTCCGCCCACCAGTTGGTGATGTACTCGCTGGCACGTTCCAAAGCAAACTGCGTCACCAACCGGTTCGACTTCTCGTTATTGACCTGCTTCGATGCTGGCATCAGATTCCACGCGTCGCCGCATGGCCATGCGGCAAAGGGGAAACAATGATCAACATCGTAGTCATCGCGCAGTCGCTGGCCAGACCATACGCAGTAGACTGGTTTGCCCGTTGCGCGGATACGGGTGACAGCGGCGCGCGCAAGGCCTGTATCGCGCTCTGGGTCGGCCCAGGCAAGCAGGGAGTGAGCGCGCTGGCGCACATCAGCCTGGCGATCGCCTGCATAGCCTTGAATGAGCCGAACCCATTCCGAAACCAGTACTGGCTCTACCCACACGTTGTATCGCGTAAGGGCTTGCCAGATCTGGAGAGGTACGTGCAACTCGCCAAAGCTCCATAGAAATGCCTCATCGATTCGCAGGTGCATGGGCGTTGAAGTACGACGCAACGGCTTGATTTCAAAAATTGGCTGGTCGCTGGAAGGCCAACGCAGGTACCTTGCCGGCATCGAGCGGATCAACTGAGAAATCTCGGAGAGACTTCGATGCAGGTGCTTCGCTGTGTCACCACTGAAAATTGCACCAACGCGCAACTCGATGGGGTTGATTAGTCGAAGGGCGTTAAAGCTGTCCGTGACAAAGCCAGGTCCCGCACCGATGCGCGAGAGCGGCATCTGCGGAAGCGCGTTCTCGATGAGAGGCTTGTACATTCGCATCCAAAACAATGCGACAAGGCCCAAGGGGATGGCGACGTATTCCGGTTCATGGCGCGCGCAGCCGGCTGCAGCATCTGCGATCCGTGCCAGGATGCGCAGGAGCGCAATTTTGTAGGTCGATGATTTTTCGTCGACCAGGACCAGGTGGCGCAGCAGGGGGAGGGCGCCGAGTCCATCGTCAGGAAGGCCAAGGACCGCAATAGTCCACGACACGCTCGTCCGTCCCAGCTTGTCCTGGCCATCAATTGCGCGAATCAGGCGCAATCCAAATTGTTGGGAAAGTGCCGATAGCTCGTGCATTGTGACTTCATACATGGCGCGCGCTGCATCTGGCGTATCAATGCGCAGGCTGATTGCAATTCGACCGTTCGGCGCGAGCAATGTCACCAGTTTTCGCAGCGCGCGTTCACGCGATGTTGGAGGAATGTGCATCCACACGGCGGATACCAGAATCAGGTCGAAGGTCAGGCCCAGCCGTCTTACTTGGGCAAGGTCGGGAAGGCTGTCTGACACCCAGTGGATTCTGTTCGACTGGTGCAATGCCTGGCCGCGAGCGCGCATTGCATCCGAAGGTTCGACAGCGACGACATCGTAGCAATGGGCTGCGAACCATGCCGCATCGCGGCCGGATCCCGCACCCACATCAAGGATCGTGGTACCCGGCGCCGGTAGCAGGTCAAGCAGGCCTGAGTGCACGTCCTCAAACGATAAGGACTCGTATTGGTTCACCAGGTCCTGTGCGTTCTGTTCGTAGTGAGAAATGTGCGTCATCCGGCTCTTTTGGTTGTTTCTGTGACACTGAAAGAGTATTGTAGTTGTGAAAAAGAGGAAGGCGCTGCTTTAATTTGGGTACGAGGACGGTGGCGCCGATGATCAGTGCGGCAGATTCGACGGGCCAATGCATCACTACCATCTCATTGGCCAACAGCTAGCAAGTGCGCCTGCGGCCACCGAGCGCTTGACGTTGATCTGGGCACCTCGTTACGGTTGCGCCCCGCTCGCCACTGCTTGAGGCGCTTTCCCGACGCCTGCGCCTGCGATAGTGTTGTTCCGCCATCTTTTTTTTAGACAAACAATGCGCTAAATCAAACGATCTGCGCCTGTTTTTTGCACAATGTCTGATCAGGCGCAGGCGACACCGCCATTTGCTGTCGCATCAAAGGAGAAATCACGTGAAAATGCTCATGACGGTTGAATTTCCAGTCGAACCATTCAATTCCCTGGTCCGGGATGGGAAAGCAGGCGAGACCATCGCCCAGATCCTCGACTCGATCAGGCCGGAGGCGGCCTACTTCACCGAACAAGACGGTCAGCGGGGCGGGTTTTTCGTGGTGGACGTGAAAGAGGCGTCGGCGGTGCCTGCCTTCGCCGAGCCCTTCTTTCTCAAGTTCGAGGCCAGCTGCAAGTTCCGCATCCTGATGTCGCCCGCCGATTTGCAGCAGGCGGGACTGGAAACCCTGGGCAAGAAATGGGGATAGTCTAGCTCGGCTGGAAGCTGCGCCCAAGTGCCGGGCCGGACACAGCGGCAACTGCTGCTGCTGCGCCGGCCTGGCCAGGCAGGCTGGCGGCTTACTTGGGCAAGCTGAACTTGAGCTGCACTGCGGCCAGCTGCTCCGGAGCGCGGCCAATCTTGCGCAGGAAGGGCAGCCAGCGCGCATCACCATGGATCTTGTCGAACATGGGCTCTTGCGGAATGAAGGGCACGCCGCTGTCGCGCACCGCCACTGCCGTGTCAAGCCAGGTGAAGGCGCCGTCGGCATCGCCCCGGTCGGCCAGGATGAAGGCAATATTGAAAGCAGTCGCCGCGTCGGCCGTCAGGATCCGCAGGGCCGCGTCCGATTCGGCGCGGCGTCCCAGGCGCTGCAGCGCCACGGCCTGAGCAACCAGGCTGTAGTTTCGTGAATGCTCGGCCAGTGCGCTTGCCAGCGCGGCCGCGTTATCGCCTTTTCCCAACTGGGCCATCGCAATGCGGTAGTGCGCACTGGCATAGTCCGGACTGATTGCCATCGCGGCCCGCATGTTCGCGATGGTTCGGTCCCATTGGCGCAAGTCATAAAGAGTGCGGCCCAGGTTGAATCTGGCATAAGCGCTCTCGGGGTCGTTCTTGCAGACGAATTCCATCGCGCTCAGCGCCTCATCGGAGCGTCCCAAGTGGTTGAGCAGCGTCGCGGCTCGGCCGATCGCCTCCAGAAGTGCAGGTTCCAGTGCCAGCGCGCGCTGGAAATGGGCCGCCGCGGCAGGGAGATTGTCGTCGACGGAATTGGCCAGGCGGCCAAGCACGACTTCGGCCAGCGCGTTGTTTGGATTGCTCTCCAGGCTACGCCGGGCTGCCTCGCGCGCCAGGCCGTAAGTGGCAATTGGAGGGAGCTCGCCAAACGTGGCCTGACCGTCATAGGTCATTGCCAGGCCGTTCCAGGCGGCGGTCGCCTGCGGCGCGATTGCCAGCGCCTTTTTGTATAGCAATATCGCCTGTTCACGGCTTGCGCTCGATCCGTAGTGCAACACATAGTTGGCCTGCAGAATGAACTCATACGCGCGCGGGTCGATGCTCTGCGACACAGGTGCGGCGCCCAGCAGCCGCCCCGTCAATTGTTGCAGGACGGCGGCGGCGATCTCGTCCTGGACCTTGAAGATGTCTTCGACAGTGCGTTCATAGGTTTCCGACCACAGCTGAACGCCGTCCTCGGCACGGATCAGCTGCACCGAAATGCGTACCTGCTTGCCCGATTTGCGTACGCTGCCGGCCAGGATCGACGCCACATGCAGCCGCTTGCCTATGTCGGCGATGCTGGTCTGTTCGCCTTTGAACGCAAAACTCGAGGTGCGGGCAATCACGCGCAGGCGCGGCACCTTGGTGAGCATCGTGAGTAATTCTTCCGAAATGCCGTCGGAGAAAAATTCCTGCTCTTTGTCCGAACTCATGTTTGCGAAGGGCAGCACGGCAATCGATGGATCGGCGGCGAGGGCGGGTGCAGCGCTGACTGGCACAGCACCAGACACCGTCCGCGCCGCGCCATAATAGAGCGCGCCTGCGATCACGGCCGCGCCGATGGCCAGGCCGGCGAACAGCGTGCTGCGGCGGCTGCGCGGACCCAGGGCCGAAGGCACCGGGTGGTGGGCGGCGGCCGAGGGCGCCGCTGGCGCTGCCAGCAAAAGGGCGACCCGCGCGGCAAATTCCGCCGCCTTGTCACCGTCCGGCATGCGGGTCCATTGCACCGCCCGGAACTCCTCGGGTACGACGGCCCTGGCTTCATGCGTGGTGTCGATCACCACCGGCAGCAGGAAGGCTTTGATGCCGGCCATCGCATGCGTGCGCTGGGCGGCGAGATTCCATTCGATCCGGAAGTAACCTTCGTGGCGGGCCTCGGTATTGGCGGACACCACGGGAATGAACAGGGCGCAGCCGAGCACCTGGCCGCGGATATCGCGGTCCCAGGCATCGCCACCGCACAGAGCGTCGCGGTCAAACCAGACCGTGACGCCTGCCGCGCGCAGTGCATCGGCAATGCGCTGTGCGACTTGTCCATCTTGCGAAGCATAGCTGAGGAAAACGCTGGGGCCTGAATCTGATGTCATGTCCGATGCACGAATGCTTGGGTGCCAGCGCACTTGGCGACGCTGTCTGATTGACAACTAGTATTGGGCAGACTTGCATTCATGTCAATTTGTTTCTCGGTCAATGCAAATCGGGCGGCAGGCTGTTGCTTGTGTGTTGCGGCGCGACGAAGGCCAGGCATTCCTCGAACGAGCGCAAATCCAGGTCGGCGCCGGCGGCGATGGTCGACATCGGCCCCGGCAATTCATCGCCCGGCAGGCGGATGGTCGCCAGCAAGGCCTGCGGCAGCAAGATGCGCAAGGCTGCAATGGCTTGCTGCCACGTTTCATGCTCCACGGCCAACGGGCAGGGAACAAAGACAGTCGACACCAGCGCTGCCTTGCTCGCGTCATGCTCCTCATACGGCAGGGGCAGGGCGATGCTGCGTGCATCGACGCCCGCTTCGCGCAGCGCGCGCGCCAGCAACTCGCTCACCAGTTCGTCGCGCTCGGACGCGAGGCCGGCACACAGCACGATCGAGCGCTGGGGCACATCCAGCGGCCCTTGCCAGCGGCCCAGGCGCGCTTCGCGCAGCCGGCGCAGGTGGGCGCCGACGTTGGCGTCGAGCAGCGAAACGTGGCGCCGGCGGCGGGCGCCGACAGTGCCGCTGGGCGCGAGCGTTTCCGCCACCTCCGCGATGGTGGCGCGCAGGTGATCCTGTTGCATTTTATCGATCAGGCCAAGCCGCAGTTCGGTGGCCGCCAACGTCAACCCAGGTAACAGGATCCGGTCGCAATAGCGCGCGAAACTGGCGCGGCGCAGCAAGGCGATGCCATCGCGCAGGATGGCGCCGGTCTCGCCGGACAGCGCGCGCTGGAAGAAGCGCTGCGCGGCCGTCACGTCGGGCGCCTGGCCGAACAGGATGGCCAGCGGTTCGAGCGCACCGACATGGCGCCCGGCCACCACCAGGCAGACCGTCAGCGGCGTCGAGATCAGCAGCCCGACTGGCCCCCACAGCGTGCCCCAGAACAAAGCGGAGACCACCACCGCCAGGGGCGACAGGCCAGTGCTGTGCCCATACACCTTCGGTTCGACCAGGTGGGCAAGCACCAGCTCGAGCACGCCGAACATGGCAAGGCAGGTCAGGGCCAGGCGCCAGCCGGGATCGATGGCCGCGGCGAAGCAGCCAATTGCCGCACCAGCGGCCAGCGCGCCGACATAGGGGATGAAGCGCAATGCGCCGCACAGCGTGCCCCACAGCAGCGCGTGGGGCAGGCCAGCAGCCCACAGGGCAAGGCCAATCGCGGCGCCGAAGCTGGTGTTGACGATGAACTGGCAAAAGAAGAAGCGTGAGACGCCGTGCGTCGCGTCTGCCAGCGCGCGCACGGTGCGGCTCACCTCGACCCGCCCGGTCAATCGGATCAGGCGGTCCTGCAGCGATTCTTGCTCGAGCAGGATGAACATCAGCAGCACCAGCACCATGCCCACCTGGCCCAGCGGTCCCCAGGCCAGCGCGGCTAGCTGGGCCAGCGCGTCGTGCGCCGCCGGCGCCATGGCCGGCAAGGGCGCGCCGAGCGCCTGCTGCGGCGCAGTGGCGCCTGGCGCCAGCGGAGCGACCGCGTAAAGGCCGTCCTTGACCTGCGCGAACGGGCGTTCCACCACGGCATGCAGTTGATCGACCTTCTGGCGAATGGCGGCGCGGTACTGGGGCAACTCGGCGCTCACGCTCACCAGCTGGGATGCCAGCATGAGCGCGGAACCGGCCAGGCATGCGCCGGCCAGTAGCAGCACCGTCAGCATGGCGGGCAAGCGCCGCAGGCCGAGCCGGACCAGGATGCCGATCAGGGGCGCCGCCACCAGGCTTAGTATGACGGCCAGCGCAAGCGGCTGAAGCACTGCACGGCCGAAGTGGAGCATTGCGAGCACGGCGCCGGCGCTGACGATGGCGCCCGTCGGCAGGCGGGCGACAGGCAGGAGGCTGGAGCGGATGGACACAGGGGTATTCCTTGGCAGTGAAGGCGATCAATCGGTGCGACGGCGCGCCGCCCGCCTTCGGGCAGCGCGCGCGTTCAGGCCGACAGGTCGGCGCAGGATGTCACAGCGGCTTGATCAGGCGCAGCTGGGTGAAGCTGCCGTGCTTGGCATAGCGCGACGCCGTCGTGTCGATGTACTGCAGCGTGACGACGGCGTCGAGCCCCGGCACGCGGGTGGTGAAAAAAACGCCGGCATTGGTGGAGCGGAAGCGGCTGGGGCCGATCGGGTTGCCGTCATCGTCCTGGTACTGCTGCACGCGCAGGGCATGCAGGCCGAGTACGCCGATCGGTGTCATGTAGCCAGCTGCCAGCTCGACCCCGAACCAGTTGCCGCTGCGGATACGGTTGTCGCGCTTGCGCTCATTGAGGCCCAGGGAGAGCTTGGCGCCCAAGGCCACCTGGGGCGTCGGCAGGTAGGCCAGTTGCAGCGCCGGACGCAGCGTGCGGAAATTGCCGGTGCCCGCATCGGGCTTGGGGTCGGCCTGGTATTTCCCGGTGGGCAGCACCAGCGAGCTGCCGCCGAGCACGCGCAGGCGCTCGCCCACATACTGCCAGCCAGCCATCAGCTCAACGTCGCCCACGCCGTGCAGCAGGTCGCTGGCGTCGGCACCCTGGGCGGCCAGGCCGGCCTGGTACTGGTGGTCGAACTGGCTGGCCACGCCGGCCTGCACGGCCGGCGGCAGCGCGCCTGGCCAGTCCAGGGCTGGCGTGGCGCCACTGACGCCAATCCGCTGGTCCTTGCGGATCAAGGGCAGGTCGAGCGCGAAGGCAAGGTGGCCGGCGCCGTATTTCTCGGCGCTCAGATAGGCGATGGCGACATCCCAGCGCGTCATTGCCCCGGTGCCGCGCACGGTGGCCCGCCCTGGGCCGTAGGACGGTTGCAGGGCGTCGGGCAAGCCGGGCACGGCCAGCGTGGCGCCGGGCACGGGCACGGTCAAATCCTTGCCGTCGTCGCCCGACACGCGCCGTACCGGCACCCGCGTGGCGGCCATCACCCAGGCCCAGCCGGTCTGGTCGGGTGGCGCGAAAATTTCTCCGCCCAGGCTGCCGGCGAGGTTGTAGCGCGGTTCGAAGCCTTCGGCGGCATGGACGGCAGCGGCGCTACCGGCAAGCAGCGCAAGGCTGGCGGCTTTTTGTTTCAGGGGCATGCTGGTCTCCTTTGTTGTCGTTCGAATTGGTATGGCAGGACTGCGATTCAAGGAACTGCCCGCCGCCTGGCAGCGGGCTGGCCCCTGTGCACTTCAGCTCGTCACGGGGGAGAGCGAAGCGACGGTCCCCGGGCTCGCGCAGCCCAGGAGGGCGAGCGATTCGCGCACGATGTCGTCCACCCGGGCCAGCGGGCCATCGTGCAGCACGACGCGGTCGGGGCGCACGGCGGCGACCCAGCCGACCGGTGCCGCCCCGGGCACCAGGCTGTCGGTGACGTCTTCCCAGGCAGCTTCCCCCAGGTCTGCCTGGCCGCGGTGGCGCAGCGCGACAATGCGGGCCCCCGCCGCCTGCCACGCCGCCGCCAGTTGCGGGCCCAGTTGCGCGGCCGGGTCGCAGCCAAAACCGATCAGGGTGAGCGCGCCGCCCAGGTAGTCGTCGCTCGGCACGCAGGGGGCGCCGGCCAGGCGGCGCAGCAGGCCCTGCGGCAGCGGGCCGCCGCGCACCAGGCGTGCGCCACCGCGGCCAGGCTGGAACAGGCCGCGCGGGAAGCGGTTTGCCGGCTTGATCTTCAAGTCCTCGAACAGCGGTCGAGTGAAGGGCAGGCGGTGCAGGATGCCCATCAGGCCGTGCGTCAGCAGCGCCATGGCGCGGTTGCGCGGCATGACCAGCGCGCCCATCATGCGCGCCAGGTTGATGATGGCGCGTGCATGCGGGCGGCGCTCGGTGTCGTAGCTCTCAAGCATCGACAGCGGTGCGCGCCCCTGCGCCACCCAGTCCAGCTTCCAGCACAGGTTGGCCACGTCGCGCAGGCCGGCCACGAGGCCCTGGCCGACGAAGGGCGGCGTGATGTGGGCGGCATCCCCGGCCAGGAACACGCGGCCGTTCGAGAAACGGTCGACGATGCGGGCATGGAAGCGGTACACGGCGGTGCGCTCGATGGTGCAGTCGCGCGCATCGCACCAGGGCGCCAGCAGGGCGCCGATGGTGTCCGGGTGCTCCATCTGTTCGCGCGTCTCGCCCGGGTGCAGCATGAATTCCCAGCGCTGGCGGTTGCCCGGCGCCGGCATGTGCGGCGACGGGCGGCGCGGATCGCAGATGAATTCGATGTCGCTGATCGGAACCGGTGCGTCGAGCACGTCGACCACCAGCCAGTCCTGGGTGAAGGTCTTGCCCTCGAAGCCCAGGCCGAGGTGGCGGCGCACGAAGGAGCTGGCGCCATCGGCGCCAATCAGGAAGCGCGCCTGGACTGTAGCCAGGGTGCCGTCGGCCTGGCGCAAGCTGGCGCGCACGCCGTGCTGGTCCTGGGTGAAGTCCGCCAGCTCCGTGCCCAGCGCCGTGCGTACGCAGGCGTACTGGCGCAGGCGGGCGCGCAGGACGCGCTCGAGTTCGGGCTGGTGGAAGGTGACCAGTTGCGGGTGGCAGTCGATCTGGCCGGCCGTGTTGGCGCGCGCGTAGCGGCCGAACAGGGGCGAGCGCATTTGTACTTGCGCGATGGCGCAGGTGGCGAAGGCGCCATCCTCGAGCCCGGCCATCTGCAGGATGCGCAGGGCCTCGTTGTCGAGCACGATGGCGCGCGGCGCCATGTAGATGTCGTGCGCCGCGTCGATCACGAGGGTGCGCAGGCCGCAGCGGCCCAGCAGGTTGGCGGCGGTGGCGCCGACCGGCCCCATGCCGACCACCAGCACATCGACGTTTGAAGGCAGGCTCTCTTGCATGCTCATTCCTTTCCTGCCGGTGCCAGGCAATCGACGGGAAAGGCGAAACGTTCGAGCAGGCGGCGGACATGCCTGGTATCGGCCTCGGCGCAGCGCAGCCGCACCACGGTGCCGCGGGCCGGATCGGCCAGCACCTCGAGCTCGGCCTGAAAGCCGTGCCGCACCAGCAGCTGTCGCAATACGTCCTCGGCGGCGCGCAGGCGCAGCTCGGCCTTGGCGACCTTGCCCACCGCCGTCAGCGGCATCCGGTCCAGCACCGCCACCCGCACCGGCACCGCGGCGCGTTCGGGCACCAGCATGTCCGCAGTGGCCCGCAGCGCTTCGGGTGTGGCCTGTGCGCCCGGCTTGAGCGTCACATAGGCCATTGGCAGTTCGCCCGCATGGGCGTCAGGCTGGCCGACGGCGGCCGCCAGGGCGACGCCAGGATGGCGCAGCAGGGCATCTTCGATCATGGCCGGGTCGATGTTGTGGCCGCCCCGGATGATCAAGTCCTTCGCGCGCCCGGTCAGGCGCAGGTAGCCTTCGCCGTCGATGAAGCCGAGGTCGCCCGTATTGAGCCAGCCGGGTTTGAGCCAGATGCCGCGGTTGTCGCGCTGGTGCAGGTAGCCGGGGAACACGTTGGGCCCGGATACGCCCAGCACCCCGGTTTCGCCCACGGCACATGGGCGTGTCGCCTGGCCGTCGGCGTCGACCTGCCAGGCTTGCAGCGCCTGATGCGGCAGGCGCAGCCCGACACTGCCTTCGCGGCGTGCGATGCCGACCGGGTGGACGGCGGAAATGCAGGCCGCTTCGGTCAGCCCGTAGCCCTCGCACAGGGGGATGCCGGCGACCGCCTCGAAACGGCGCGCCACTTCCGGCGGCAGCGGGGCGGCGCCGCAAAATGCGTGGCGCAGCGAACTGATGTCGGCGCCGCCGACGGGCAGCTCGGCCAGGGTGGAGAAGATGGTGGGCACGCCGCTGAAGGTGGTGGCCCGAAAGCGCTGCACCAGGGTCCAGAAATTGGCCAGCACCCCGGGGCCGCGGTAGCCCTGTGCGCTAAGCATGACGACTTCCCAGCCGGCGTGGAAGGCGCCCAGGCCGGTGACCATGGCGCCGTTCACATGGAACAGGGGCAGTCCGCACAGCACCACGTGCGGGTCCGGCTGCAGCCTGGCCAGCATGGCGGCGACAAACGTTTCGTTCAGGTGGGTGTGGATCGCCACTTTCGGCAAGCCGGTGGTGCCGCCGGTATGGAAGTAGGCGCACACCTCGTCCGGCGCGACCACGCGTTGCGATACCAGGTATTCGCCCGGCTGTTGCGACAGTGCGGCCGCAAACGGCAGCAGGCGCACGCCGGCGCGTTGTGGCAGCGTCGCGCGCAGGGCCTCGTCGTCGGCGCTTACGGCGCTCGCGTCGGCGTCGACCACGAACACGGTGTGCAGCGAAGGACAGCGTTCGAATACGGCCATGGCCTTCTGCCAGGTGTCGCTGCCCGCCATCGGTGCCAGCGTCACCAGCGCCTCGGCCCGGGTCGCATCGACGATGGCGGCAATCTGCGCCACGTCCAGCAGCGGGTTGATCGGTGCGGCAATGCCGGCCGCCTGCGCGCCCCACAGTGCGTAGTGGGTCTGCGGCAGGTTGGGAAGCAGCAGGGCCACGGCGCGGCCGGGGCGAATGCCGGTCTGGTGGAAGGCGTTGGCAGCCTCGGTGACGTGTTCGAACAATTCGCGGTAGCTGACGGCGATGGCCGGCGTGTCCACGTCGGCACGCGGCAGGAAACGCAAGGCGATGCGCAGCGGATGGCGGGCGCTGGCCTGGCACAGCACATCGTAGGTGGTGCGCGCGTCAAGCTGGTCGTGCCAGCTGGTTTGTTCCAGCGCGAGTACGTCGGCCAGGCTATGAACCGGGGTGCGCGCCTGCAGGGCGCCAGGGGGGCATTCAATCATGGTGTCTCCTCGTTGGGAAAATTTAAGTCATATGGGGCAGCAAGACAGCGCGGCCGGGCAGCTGCTGTTCGACATGCCAGTGGGCTTGCGCTGCCCGCGCCAGGGGAAATCCCAGCGGTTCGGTGGCCAGCTGCAGCAGCGGTGCGAAGTTGGCCAGCTGTTCCAGAGTCGCGCGCTCAGGGCGGAACACGGTCCAGGCGTAGCGCGCGCCGGCCGGCACCTTCGATCCCATGCGCCGTTTCTCCAGCCAGGCCCCGGCCAAGCCGCCGGCCAGCCCGCTGGCGTCGACCCGGCCGAGCAGGGGGTGGACGGTGGTGGCATGGCCCAGGGCGCCCGGGGCGAGCAAGCCGAGCAGGGCCGCTTCGTCGTCCCAGCTGGCGAAATTCAGGGTGGCGGCGAATTGCCGGGGCAGCGCGCGCAGCGGGATGCTGTGGCGGTCCACCACGCTGGCCGCCCCGGCCAGGCGGCAGGCGTCGCGCCGCGCGCCGGCCACGGCGGTGACGCGCGCCCCCATCGAGTGCAGCAAGCGCAGCGCGATCAGTCCCAGGCCGCCAGAGGCGCCATGCACGAGCACGTCGCGGCCATGGATGTTGGCGCGCGTGATGCCGGCACCGGCCATGGCGCGCCACACGGTGAGGAAGTTGTAAGGCATCACGGCCAACTGGGTGGCCGTGATGCCGCGCGGCTGGTGCAGTACCAGTCCCGCATCGACCGCCAGATGGGTGGCATGGCTGCCCTGGCGCGACGGCGGCTTGGCGCCGAACACGGTATCGCCTTCGCGCAAGCCGGTCACGCCGCGCCCGACGGCGCACACGGTGCCGGCAAAATCATTACCCAGCACCAGCGGCAGGCGCGCCGCGCCCAGTACCGACATGAGGCGGCGGCCGTAGCCGGCACGGCGCCGGGTGTCGATCGGGTTTACTGCCGCCGCCTTGAGGCGCAGCACGACTTCGCCGCGGCCCGGCGCGGGCATGGGCAACTCGAGCACGCGCAGCTGCTCGGGCCCGCCGAACTGGGCGATGGCGACGGCCAGGCAGCGCCCGCTCATGGCGCCACCACGCGGTTGCACTGCTGGCCCAAGTCGAGGCTGGCGTCGTCGCTGCGGATCGACGCCGTGACCAGGTCGTCCGGCTGCAGGTAGGCCGGGTTGGCCAGGCCCTTGTCGATGAACAGGCGCCATTTGGCGGTCTCGGAGAGCAGGTGGCGCATCACCCACATGGCCAGCTTGCCCGGCGCGCGCGCAGCGCAGCCGGCCGGCGTTCCGGTGGCGATCAGGTCGCCCGGCTGCAAGTCGTGCAGCGCCGACAGCTCCGTCAGTGTCTGGTGCGGCTGGAAGATCATGTCGCCGCAGTAGGCATCCTGGCGTAGCTGGCCGTTCACCTCCAGGCGCATGCGCAGTTCCGGCCAGCGCCGCCATTCGGCCGGCGAGAGCAGCAGCAGGAAGGGGCCGGTGGGGCCGAAGCCGCGGTAGCTCTTGCCCTTGTAGAACTGGGTCTGGGGCAGCTGCACGTCGCGCGCGGAGATGTCGTTGACGATGGTCACGCCGGCCAGCCATTCGTGCAGGCGCTCAGGCGTGACGGTGACGGGCCCGGTGATGGCGCGCCGCAGCACCAGGCCCAGCTCGACCTCGTAGTCGAGCAGGCGCACGTGGGCGGGACGCACGATGTCGGCATGCGCCGAATTCAGGCTCGAGGATGCCTTGGTAAACAGCGTGTTGAAGCCGATCTTGTCCGGGTCCATGCCTGACTCGCGCACGTGGCTGGCGTAGTTGATGCCCTGGCAAATGAACTGGCGATCGGCCGTGACGGGCGAGAGCAGCGTGAGGCTGCCCAGATCGAGCGAGGCCTGGGCCGGGGTGCTGGCCCAGGCATCATCGAGCCCGTCGCGGATGAAGGCGGCGGTGCCGGCGAAACGGTGCGCCAGCGGCGCGACGCGCTGGCCGTGGACCACGCCCCAGGCGGGCGATCCGTCCTGCAGGAAGTGGACGACTTGGACTGCCATAATTACTCCTTGTGGATAGGTGAAGGTGGGGCGGGCTTACAGCCACGGCCGCGGATTGGCCATCGCGCTGCCAAGCAGCTTGAGGCGGCCCAACGACAGGCGGCCTTGCCAGAGCAGGCGCAGCACCTTGAACACGGTGCCCAGGTCGCGCTTGACGCCCATCGAGGCGGGCACGTCGTCGCCCCAGGCCCAGATGCCGGACAACTGCAGCGGTACATAGTGGGTTTCATGGCCGGCGGTAAACACGTCGCCGTCCGTGTAGTGCTCGAATTCCATGCCGTCCGGGTCGTACCAGTAGTCGAACAGCTGGCTGCCCAGGATGTGGCGGCCGATGCCCCACATGTGGCGGTGGCCGCCCGCGCGCAGCACGTTCTGGCCCTGGCCGAGCGCATCGAGGTCGACCACCTCGTAGGCGCTGTGCTCGTACTTTTCCTCGATGCCGCCGGCCAGCACGAAGCTGTGGTGGTCGGCCGGGGTGTCGCCCAGGTCGAGCCGGAAAAACGCCAGGGTGGGCGAACCGTCGGCCAGGTATTGCACGTCGGTGGGGATCAGGCCGAGGTGGCGCATATACCACTCGGCCATGCACGCGAAGTCCACCGTCTGCAGCACCACATGGCCCAGCTTGGCCAGTGCGGCCGGTTCCAGCGGCGGGCGCACGGTGGCGTTGACGCGGCGCACGGCGCCATGGCTGTTGGCCTGCGGGTGCAGGGGCGCGCGCAGCGGCCAGGGCACGCCCGGGCACTGGCCGGCGACCAGCCACAGCAGGTTGCCGGCCGGGTCCACCAGTTCGACCCCGGCGCCGCCGCCGGGAATGTCGGCACCGTCCAGGCGGCGCGCCCCCGCTTCGCGCTCGAGGATCTGCAGCTCGGCTTGCGAGGCGACGCTGAAGGCGGCGCCGACATAGCGGGCGCGGGCACCACGCCGGGCCAGGTAAATGGCCGGGGCGCTGCCGTGGCCGCGCATGAGCAGCTGATCGCTGCTCGCTGCCACGCGCAGCATGCCGAAGTCGGTGAGGAAGGCTTCGGTGGCGACCAGGTCGGGCTTTTCGAACATCAGGAAGGCCAGGGCCCGGGCTTTGACCAGCGGTGCGGGCCGCAGCAGCTTCTCGATGCCCGGCGGCAGGGCGCTTTCCGGAAAGGCGGGCGGCGCTTGCAGCGCGGACCGGGAAAGTTGATTCATGGGACCTCCTGTCTCATCCGGGGCGCGGGATGCGCCGCCGTTTTTTCTATGAAAGTGACATTATCGTCATAATGACTGGCATGTCAATTAGAATTTGCGTAGAATGTGGACGAAGGACGACTATGACCAAAGAAGACACACAGAATCACCGCACCCGCGTGGCGGCGGAGCGACGCGAAAAGACGCGTGCCAGATTGCTCGAGAGCGCGTTCCGCGTTTTTGCACAGAAGGGCCCGCATGCCGTCATCGAGGACGTCATTGCCCAGGCGGGCATGGCACGCGGCTCTTTCTACAACTATTTCCGCACCAATGAAGACCTGCTCGCGGCGGTGGCCGAGGCCATCAATGACGAGCTGCTGCACGCCATCGATCCGGTGGTGCTGCGCTGCGCCGATCCGGCCGAACGCATTGCCTGCGGAACGCGCATGCTGCTGTATGCGGTGCAGCGCTTTCCCCTGTACGGCAGCTTCATGGCGCAGCTACCGTATCCGGCGGCGAACCACAGCCTGCTCGGGGCGCGCTTTCTCGCGCGCGACGTGGAGCAGGGCGTGGCGGCGCGCCGCTTTGGCGAGCTTGGCCAGCGCGTCGGCAACGACATGCTGGTGGGGCTGGTGCTCAGTGCCGCCTATTCGACGGCGCGCGCGCCGCTCGATCCGGATTACCCGGACGCCAGCGCGCTGGCCATCCTGCGCGCGCTGGGCGTGGACGAGGCCGAATCGGCACGCCTGGTAGCGCTGCCCCTGCCTGCCTTCGAACTGCCGGCGGGCTCGCTCCTGCGGCGCACCGAGCTGCCGCATGAAGCGATGGACGATCTGGTATGATCGCGGCGTTTCCCACAGTCCGGACCGACCATGCCTGCCAAGCCCCTTGACCATCGTCCCCGCGTGGCCGCCGAGCGGCGCGAACGCATGCGCAGGCGCCTGATCGAGAGCGCCATGATCGTGTTTGCCGACAAGGGCGTCGGTGCCAGCGTGATACCCGACGTGGTGGCGGCGGCCGAGGTATCGCAAGGCTCCTTCTATAACTATTTCCGCACCAACGAAGAGTTGCTGGCCGCCGTCGCCGATGAGCTCAGCGGCGAAATGGTGCAGCTGATCGAACCGGTGGTCGGCCCCATCGCCGACCCGGCGCTGCGGGTGGCGACCGCGCTGCGCTGCTACCTGCACCTGGCGCGCGGACACCGTCTGCTGGCGCGTTTCCTGGCCGCGGCCGGACTGCGCATGCCGGTGCAGTACAACGCGACCTTCCGCTACCTGCCGGCCGACCTGGAAGAGGGGCAAAAGCAGGGCGTATTCGTCGACCTGCCGCTCGAGATCGTGCTCGAGCTGGTTGCCGGGGCGGGCATCGCGGCGCTCGACCATCTGGCGCGCGGGCGCTCCCGCAAGGATTATCCTGAGACGATTGTCGCTGCGGTGATGCGCATGCTGGGCATGGGCGTGGCCGACGCCGAGCGCATTGCGGCAGGGCCGCTGCCCAAGCTCACCCCCGACCCCGATTCCCTGCTGGCGCGTGCCCAGGCGCGCGCTGCCACCCAGGCGCCGGCCGACGCCTGAGCCTTTACTTCCTTTCCCACTCCCCACCTGCACCCGGCGGGCGCCTGCGCAGCGCCGGCGGCGCCGTGCCGTCTCAAAAAAAATACAATGTCAGTATGAATAAAACGTCATAATGACAAAATCGTCGTTATGGTGTATATTCCGTTTCACCTGATATTGGAGGACATCTCAAGTGAACCTGAATTTTCGAAAAGCGGTCCTTGCCATCGCGGCCGCCAGCGTACTTGCCGGCTGTACCAAGGCACCCCTTGCCCAACATGAAGACTTGCGCCCGGTACGCACCCTGGTGGCCGGCCAGAGCGACGGCACCGTCGGTGCAACTTACTCGGGCGAGATCCGCGCCCGGTATGAAAGCCCGCTGGGCTTTCGGACCGGCGGCAAGATCGTGGCGCGCCTGGTGGACGTGGGCGCCCATGTCAAGCGCGGCCAGCCGCTGCTGCAGCTCGATCCGGCGCAGGAAAGCCTGCAACTGGCCGCCTCCGGCGCCGATACCGACGCCGCGCGCAGCCGCGTGGCCCAGGCCAGGGTCGACCTGCAGCGTGCCGAGACCCTGCTGGCACGCCAGTTCGCCTCCCAAGCCGAAGTGGACCACCAGCGCCTGGCGCTGCAGCAGGCCGAGGCGCAATTGCGCTCGGCGTTGGCGCGCCAGCAGTTCAACGCCAACCAGCACGGCTACACCACGCTGGTGGCCGACCGCGACGGCGTCGTCAGCGCCCTGCACGCGGAAGCGGGCCAAGTGGTGGCAGCCGGCCAGCCGGTCGCCACCCTGGCCGCCGACGGCGAGCGCGAAGTGGCCATCAGCGTTCCCGAGTCGCGTGTGGACGAGCTGCGCCAGGCGCGCGCGCTGCAAGTGGGCGTGTGGGCCCATCCCGGCACCAGCTGGCGCGGCACGCTGCGCGAACTGGCGCCCGACACCGACAGCGTCACGCGCACCTACTCGGCGCGCATCGCTATTGTCGACCCCGACCCGGCCCTGCTGCGCCTTGGCATGACCGCCTCGGTGCTGGCGCCCGATGTCGATGGCAAGCGCGCCATTCGCCTGCCGCTCACGGCCATCGTCGATGGAGACGGCAAGCGCAGCGTGTGGGTGGTCGATTCCAAGTCGCAGCGCGTGGCCGCACGCGAGGTCAAGCTCGGCAGTGCCCAGAACGACAGCGTGCTGGTGACGGCCGGCCTGTCCGGTGGCGAGGTCGTAGTCACGGCAGGGGTGCACATGCTGCAGGCAAACCAGCGCGTACGTCCGGCTGGAGGCGACAAATGAAAGGCATCAACCTGTCCGAATGGGCGCTAAAGCACCAGCAGATGGTGGCCTTCCTGCTGTTGCTGCTGTCAATAACCGGCATCCTGGCCTACCGCAGCCTGGGGCAGAAGGAAGACCCCGACTTCACCATCAAGACCATGGTCGTGCAGGCCAACTGGCCGGGCAGCCCGGCCCAGCAGATGGCCGACCAGGTGACCGACCCGATCGAGCGCGTGCTGCAGGGCGTGGCGGAAATCGACACCATGTCGACCTACGTCAAGCCGGGCGAGACCCAGATCAAGATCAACCTGCGCGAAGCGGTGCCACCGTCCGCGGTACCGGACGTGTGGTACCAGGTGCGCAAGAAGCTGGCCGATATCGGGCATACGCTGCCACAGGGCGTGCAGGGACCGTTCTTCAACGACGAGTTCGGCGACACGTTCGGCAATATGTACGCGCTCACCGGCGACGGCTTCGACTACGCCGACCTGCGCAAGATGGCCGACGCGGCGCGCAATGAATTTTTGCGCGTGGGCGACGTCAACAAGGTGCAGCTGGTGGGCAAGCAGGAGGAAAAGATCTATGTCGAAATGTCCACCGCCAAGCTCGCCTCGCTGGGCCTGGACCCGGCCCTGATCGCCGCCACGCTGGCCCAGGCCAACGCGGTGGCCGCCGCCGGCACCGTGCAGACGGCCGCCGAACAGGTGCGCCTGACGGTCAGCGGCGAATTCGATTCGGTCGACGGCATTCGCGCCATCGGCATCCGCGCGGGGCAGCGCACCTTCCGCCTGGGCGACATCGCCGAGGTGCGGCGCGGCTTTGTCGAGCCGGCCGTCACGCGCATGCGCTTCAACGGGCAGCCGGCGCTGGGCCTGGCGGTGAGCATGCGCAAGGGCGGCGACGTCATGCGCCTGGGCCAGCAGCTCGACGCGACGGTCACGCGCATCCAGGCGGGCTTGCCGGTGGGCGTGCAAATCCATGCGGTGAGCGACCAGCCGCGCGTGGTCGAGCACTCGGTGCATGAATTCAAGAAGAGCCTGGCCGAGGCGGTGCTGATCGTGCTGGCCGTGAGCTTCTTTTCGCTCGGCATGCGCACCGGCCTGGTGGTGGCGCTGTGCATCCCGCTGGTGCTCGGCATGACCTTCCTGGCCATGTACCTGCTGGGAATCGACTTGCAGCGCATTTCGCTCGGCGCCCTGATCATCGCCCTGGGTCTGCTGGTGGACGACGCCATCATCGCGGTGGAAATGATGGCGCTCAAGCTCGAGCAGGGCTGGGACAAGGCGCGCGCCGCCACCTATGCCTACACCGTCACCGCCTTCCCGATGCTCACCGGGACGCTCATCACGGCGGCCGGCTTCCTGCCGGTGGGCTTCGCCAAATCCGGCACCGGCGAGTACGTCTATTCGCTGTTCCAGGTGGTGGGCATCGCGCTGATCCTGTCGTGGGTGGTGGCGGTGGTGTTTACACCCTATATCGGCTTCAAGCTGCTCAAGGAACAGGCGCATGCCCACCACGACGAGGATGCCGTGTACCGGCGCGGCCTGTACCTCCGCTTTCGCCGCGTCGTCGACTTCTGCCTGCGCCGCCGCGGCTGGGTGATCGGCATCACGCTGGCCGCCTTCATCGGCGCCCTGGTGCTGTTCAAGGCCGTGCCGCAGCAGTTCTTCCCGGCCTCCGACCGTCCCGAGCTGATGGTGGACCTGTGGATGCCCAAGGCATCGACCTTCGCGGCCAGCGAGGGCGAAGTGCGCGAACTGGAGCGCCAGCTCAAGGCCGATCCGGACATCGAGGCCGTCACCAGCTTCGTCGGCGAAGGCGCACCGCGCTTCTACCTGCCGCTGGACGTGCAGACGCCGAACCTGAACCTGGGCGAAATGATGGTCATGACCCGGGGCGGTCCGGCGCGCGAACGGGTCGTCGCCAAGCTGCACGATCTGCTCGGCGCGCGTTTCGCCAATGTGCGCGGGCGCGTCAATGGCTTGGAAAATGGACCGCCCGTGGGCTATCCGGTGCAATTTCGCGTGTACGGCAACGAGCCGGCCAAGGTGCGCGAAATCGCCGCCAAGGTCAGCGCCATCGTGCGCGGCGACCCGCATGTGCGCGCGGTCAACGAAGACTGGGGCGAGCGCGTCAAGCGCATGCGCGTGGACGTGGACCAGGACAAGGCGCGGGCGCTGGGCGTGAGCTCGGTCCAGATCAAGGCGGCGCTCGAAGCGTCGCTGTCGGGAACGCCGATCACCCAGTTCCGCGAGGACGACCAGTCGATCGCCGTCACGGCGCGCCTGGTGGCCGCCGAGCGCAGCGACCTGAACAACCTGAAGGACGCCAAGATCTACCTGCGCGACGGCAAGTTCGTGCCGGTGTCGCAGGTCGCGCGCCTGGTCCTGGACAGCGAGGAGAGCGAGCTATGGCGCCGCAACCGCATCCCGACCCTGACGGTGCGCGCCGACATCGCGGGCGCCCAGGCGCCGGACGTGACCAATGCCTTGTGGGCAAAGCTGGAGCCGCTGGCCAAGTCACTGCCGCTCGGTTACGGCATCGAGATCGGCGGCGCGGCAGAATCGAGCGCCAAGGCGCAGGCATCGGTGTTCGCCGTGATGCCCGTCACCGTCGTCATCGTGCTGCTGCTGTTGATGGTCCAGCTGCAGGACATGAAGAAGATGGCGCTGGTGCTGCTGACGGCGCCACTGGGCCTGATCGGCGTGGCGCTGGTCCTGGCCGCCTTCCAGATCCCGTTCGGTTTCGTGGCCATGCTGGGTGTGATCGCGCTGGCCGGCATGATCATCCGCAATTCGGTGATCCTGGTGGTACAGATCGACGAGGACGTGGCCAGCGGCGCGCCGCTGTGGGACGCCATCGTGGAATCGGCCGTGCGCCGCCTGCGCCCGATCGTGCTGACCGCGCTGGCCGCCATCCTCGCCATGGTGCCGCTGACCCATTCCGTGTTCTGGGGCCCGATGGCCTGGGCCATCATGGGCGGCCTGGCCGTGGCGACCTTGCTGACCCTGATCTTCCTGCCGGCCCTGTACGCGGCCTGCTACGGCGCGCAGCGCCCGGCGCGAGCCTGAGGAGAACGACATGATGAAAATGAAAATGAAGATGACGATGAATATGACACTGAAATCCCTGCCGGCGGCGCTTGGCCTGCTGCTGGCGCTGCAAGCCGAGCCGGCCCTGGCCATCGACCTGGCCGGGGCCTACCGTCAGGCCCTGGCCAATGATCCGGCCAGCCTGGCGGCCGACCAGGCCCTGGCGGCCGGGCGCGAGAAGGCCGTCCAGGGCGACGCCGTGTTGCGCCCCCGTGTCAGCCTGCAGGCTGGCGTCTCGCGCCTTCACCAGCAGGCTGGCGATCTGGCGCCGCCGGCTTCGCAGTTCCTGCCCGAATCGAGCACCGGCACCACTTACCAGGCCAGCGTGCAGATGGTCCAGCCCGTGTACGACCGCGGTGCCGCTGCCGGCCGGCAGCAGCTGCATGAGCAATCGGCGCTGGCGCAGATCCAGTTTACGGCCGCGCGCCAGGAGCTGGCCCTGCGCGTGGCGCAAGCCTACTTTGGCGTGCTGGTGGCGGAGGAAACGCTGCGCGTGGCGCAGGCCGAGCTGGCCGCAATGCGCCAGCAGCACGAGCGGGCCCAGGCCCGCTTTGCCGTCGGCCAGGACCGCATTACGGAAGTGCACGAAGCGCAGGCGCGGCTGGACGCGGTCGGCACGCGGGAAGTGTCGGCCCGGTCGACGCTGGCGCTGAGGCGCGCCCAGTTCCGCGAAACGACGGGCGCCGATCCTGACGGCCTGGTGCCGCTGGCGGCCAGCTTCGTGCCGCAGCCGCCGCAGCCCGCAGCACTGGCCGACTGGGAGGCGCGCGGCGAACGTGACAGCACCCTGGTGCAGGCCAGGCAGTCCGAATCGGCGATCGCAAAGGCCGAGCTGTCCAGGCACCGCCTGACGAGCCGTCCTACGCTCGATCTGGTGGCCAGTTACGGCGCCAGGCAGGCGCGCGGCGGCCTGTCGCCGATCGTGGCGCCGGATGGCGAACGCAGCAGCGCCATCGGCCTGATGCTCAATGTGCCGCTGTACGCCGGCGGCGCGCTCGACTCGCGCCAGCGCGAGGCTGCCGCCAGCCTCGGCCAGGCTGACTTGCAGCTGGCAGCGGCGCGGCGCGATGTGCGCCTGAAGGTACTTGAAGGCTACCTGGCAGTGACGACGGGCGTGTCGCGCATCGCAGCCCAAGAGCAGGCGCTCGCTTCGGCACGCAGCGCGCTTGACGCCACCACGCGCGGGCGCGACGTTGGCACGCGCACGGCGCTGGACGTGCTCGATGCCCAGCAGCGGCTTTTCGCGGCAGAGCTGGAGCTGGTGGAGGGGCGCGCTGATTACCTGCTGGGTCGCCTGCGCCTGGCGCTGGCGGCCGGCGAGCTTGACGAAGAGAGCCTGCGCGCGCTTCGGCCCTGGCTCGCACGCTGACGCAGCGAAGCGGCGTCGCCCGGCGCCTGTTCACCCTTGCCTAGTGCGACATCAGCGCTGCTACAGTCATGGAATTGAGTATCGACCGCGTCACGCCGCCGAGCAAGATTTCGCGGAACCGACGGTGGCCATAGGCGCCCATCACGATTAGGTCCGAGCCCAGCTCGGTCGCCATCCTGAGCAGCGCCGGGCCGACCGGGCCGTCGGCTGAGCGGTGCGTGGCGTTGACTTTGATGCCGTGCCGCGTCATGTAGAGCGCAATATCAGTTTCGGACTGCCTGCCATGCGTGGCACCGAGCTTTTCGGGGTTGAACATGATCTGTTCAAGCTGCCCGGCGCGTCGCAGAAATGGAAGCGCATCGGCGACGGCGCGCGCGGCCGATGTGCTGGCGTCCCACGCCACCAGCGGCCTTTGAGCGATCGTGTCGAACTTGCCGGCGAAAGGCACTACCAGCACGGGCCGCCCGCAATGCATGATCACATACTCGGGAAAATCAGGTGGCACGAGGGGCGCGGGATCGTCGGGGTCGGCCTGGCCCAGCACCACCAGGTCGCAATGACGCGCCAGCATGCTGACAGCCTCACCCGACTCGCCATCGATCAGCCGCGTCTCGAAAGACGGCACGCCAATCCTCTCCATTGCCGCCTCGAACAACGACAGTGCACACTTGATTCGCTCCTGTACCAGCTCGAAGCTGGCGGACATTGCCGGTAAATAGGGATCGGGGATACCTGTCGGGTAGAAGGGCATCCGGATGCCGGAACTTGACGCCCCAATCAGATGTGCATTTTCGGTCTGCGCGATGCGCGCCGCGACATCGATGCACTGTTGCGCATGCCGCGTATCGTCGACATGCACCAGAATTGTCCGGTATGCCATGAATGACTCCCCGCCAGTCTGCAGCGCGAAGGCTTACGGCGCCGGAAGCAGCAGCGGCTCCCTGAATTTGATGATCTGGCTGACGCCGTCGCCGTCAATTACCTCCATGCTGAGCAGGTTGACACCGCCGGCTTCGACGAACACATCCCGTGGCTTGCGGATCATGTGATTGATGCCCTCCGCCATTATCGCGATGAGGTCATCTTTCTTGTCATAGCTGACACCGAACAGTGGCAGCCATTCGGCCGCGATTTGGCTGCCCATGTTCAGGGACTCCACCTCAATTTCCATATTTTTTCCTTCCAGCATTTTTGATACATTGTCGAAGTATGGTTTCCATACCGCTTTTTCCAGCTTCGTGGTGGTGCTCATCGTCTATCTCCGGTAGTCACGACACAAACAGCAAATCGCATGTGATTTTGACCATCGTCCTGCGCCGAGGATTCAGCAAGCAGGAAAAAAAGCGCTGTTCAACGCAGTTCAGCGCTGGTCGCGGGCGTGGCGCGCCGCTCATGGCTTGCTACAATGGCATTGGGCCTTCATATGAATGACTTCGCAATGCCGCTCAACGGCACTTGGAAAGGAGAATGAACCATGACTACAGGTACAGTCCGACTTCACCGTGTACTGCGTGCGCCCGCAGAGCGCGTCTACCGGGCATTTCTGGATGCCGACGCCATGGCAAAGTGGCTGCCGCCCTATGGCTTCACGTGCAAGGTTCACCATATGGAAGCCAGGATCGGTGGAACTTTCAAGATGTCGTTTGCCAATTTCAACACGGGGCACGGACATTCTTTTGGTGGCTCCTATCTTGAACTTGTTCCCAACGAGCGAATTCGCTATACGGACAAATTCGATGACCCGAACCTGCCTGGTCAAATGCAGGTGACAGTGGTCTTGACGACAGTCGCTTGCGGAACCGAGATCAATATCGTGCAAGAAGGGGTGCCTGAAGTGATCCCTGTTGAGATGTGCTACCTCGGCTGGCAAGAGTCGCTGGCCCAACTTGCCACACTGGTCGAACCCGAGATCAAAGACGAGTGAAAACCGTCGTTCTCGCGAAGGAGGGAAGCCATAGCACGCAAGCTCAGCGTGGGTTTCCGCCTTCGCGGGAACGACGTCTAAAAAAATCCGTCTGGTTTCCAGTACAAGCTTTATATTGATGGCGCCGCAACGACCGAATTGATCGGTGGTCGGCTGTGTAACTGGAGACGACATGACGGGTACGGTGCGTTGGGGTATTTTAGGCACGGGCGGCATCGCCCATGCATTCGCGACGGCATTGATGGAAACGCCGGGTGCGACGCTGGCGGCAGTGGGTTCGCGCAGTATGGAAAGCGCGGAAAAATTCGGGCGCGAATTCGGTTCGCCGCTGGCGTACGGTTCCTACCAGACGCTATGCGATGCGCCCGAAGTGGACATCATCTACATCGGTACGCCGCATCCGCTGCATGCCGAGAACGCCAGCATGGCGCTCAATGGCGGCAAGGCGGTCCTGTGCGAAAAACCCTTCACCATGAATTTGCGCGAAGCGGAGAAAGTGGTCGCGCTGGCGCGCACAAAAAAACTGTTTCTGATGGAAGCGATGTGGACCCGCTATATGCCGGCGCTCGCGCAGCTCAGGCGCATCGTGGCATCGGGCGAAATCGGCACGCCGCGCCAGCTTCACGCCGACTTCGGCTTCCTTGCGCCGACCGATCCCGGACACCGCGTCAATAACCGGGAACTGGGCGGCGGCGCGCTGCTGGACCTCGGTATTTATCCCCTGTCGATCGCCACCGCCATCATGGGACCGGTGCAGAAGGTGCAAGCGCTGGCCGGGATGAGCGCGACCGGTGTCGATGCGCAGACCGGTTTCAACTTGCTGCACGAAGGCGGGGGCATGTCGGTGTGTTCGTGCTCGCTGCTGGCAAAAACGCCGGATGAGCTGACTGTGTCGGGTGCGCTGGGCCGGGTGCGCATGGATGCCATGTTCCACCGTTCTGCGTCGCTGACCGTGACGCTGGCAGATGGTTCGTCGCGCGTCGTGCGGACGCCGTACCTGGGCAATGGCTATGTGCATGAGGCGATCGAAGCGACCCGCTGCCTGCGTGAAGGATTGCTCGAGAGTGCTGGCATGACGCTGGATGACACGCTGGCACTGATGCGCGTGCTCGATACGATTCGCGGACAGATCGGCTTGAAATATCCAGCCGGCGAGTGATTTTTTACATAAATTTGTTAGCGCTAACTATCCACAATGAATATTTCCCAATATATTTTCCGGCAAAATTCTCATTGACTGATTTCAAGTCGGACGCCATACTTATGTATTATGTTAGCGCTATCAGTAATTTTCCTGCTTTTTGAAAGTGCCCCGTGACTGCAATCGTTTTGCCCTGGCGTGAAAAACTCAGTTACGGCGTCGCCGACATGGGGTTCAATTTTTATTGGACCAATGTGTCCACCTTCCTGCTGATCTTCTACACCGATGTCTTCGGCCTCTCCGCCGGAGTGGCCGCATCGATGATGTTCATCGTCAAAATCATCAACGCCTTCACCGATCCCCTGATCGGCGCGGCAGCGGACCGCACCAGCACCCGCTGGGGCAAGTTCCGCCCCTACCTGATGTGGGGCGCGCTGCCGCTGGCCGGAGCCGCAGTGCTCACCTACACCACACCTGGGCTGTCCGGCGACGGGAAGATCGTATGGGCCTACGCTACCTACCTGTTGATGATGGTGTGCTACACCTGCATCAATATTCCCTACAACGCGCTGTCCGGCGTAATGTCGAGCGATCCCCAGCAGCGCTCTTCGATCAACGGCCTGCGCTTCATCTTTGCATTCGCCGGCAGCACGCTGGTGACCGCCGCCACGCCCTGGCTGGTCAAGACGCTGGGCGCGGGCGACCCGCAGCGCGGCTGGCAGTTGACCATGATCGTGTGGGGCATGGCCGCCGCCTGCCTGTTTGCACTCACGTTTTTCAACACGCGCGAACGGATCGCACCGCCGCCCGGCCAGAAAAATGACGTCATGCAGGACATCCGCGACCTGGCACGCAACGGCCCTTGGGTCGTGTTGTTCTTCCTTGCGCTGATCATCATGGTCACCATCACGCTGCGCGGCACCACGTCGGCGTACTACTTCAAGTACTACGTCGGCCGCCCGGACCTGATCGCATCGTTCATCCCCGCCTACATGATCGCCGCCAGCATTGGCGCCGCCCTGACACCGCTGATGACACGCTTCGTCGACAAGAAACGCCTGATGATCATCCTGATGAGCCTGACCACGGTGTTCTCATGCGCTTTTTTCTTTATTCCGAAAGACCAGGTCGCGCTGATGTACGCTCTGCAGGTGGCGATGGGGTTCGTGCTTGGACCGAAGTCGCCGCTGGCGTTTTCCATGTATGCCGACACAGCGGACTACAATGAATGGCGCACCGGCCGCCGCGCCACCGGCATGACGTTTGCAGCGGCGACGTTCTCGCAAAAACTGGGCACCGCCGTTGCGGTGGCGGTGATCGGTTCGATCTTCACCGCGCTGGACTATGTGCCGAATGCCACCCAGAGTGCCGGATCGCAAGAAGGCATTGTCTGGTTGATGTCCTTCATTCCCGCCCTGTTTGCGCTGTTGGCCGTGGCCTGCATGTTTTTCTACCACCTCGACGGTAAGAAGCTGGCGCAAGTCCAGTCCGAACTCCTCGCGCGCAAAGCGTCGCAACCGAACCTCCCGGAGACGATTTAATGTTACGACCGACTGACGGCGGCGACCGTTACGAGTTGTCCAGCCCGACCGCCATGCCCAACGCCGCAGGCTTCCTGTGGAACCAGAAAATGATGATCCAGGCCACCTGCCGCGGGTATGCGGTGGCCCAGTTCATGCAGCCGGAGCCGGCCAAATACGCGCACGCGCCGAACCTGGAAGCGAAGTCCTTCATGCAGCCGGAGCAAACCTACTACGCGCACCATCCGGGCCGTTTCGTCTATATCAAGGACGAGGAAACCGGCCAGCTGTTTTCGGCGCCGCACGAGCCGGTACGCCAGCAGCCGGACCGCTTTGCCTTCTCCGTCGGCAAGGCCGACCTGCTTTGGACCGTCGAGCACCTCGGCCTGCGCGTTGAGCTGCGCCTCGGCCTGCCGACCGACGATGTGGTCGAACTGTGGTCGCTGAAGGTGACGAACCTGTCGGAACGGGCGCGCAAAATTAGCGTCACGCCTTACTTCCCGATCGGTTACATGTCGTGGATGAACCAGTCGGGTGAATTTCGCCCGGACCTGGGCGGTATCGTGGCGAGCAGTGTCACGCCCTACCAGAAGGTGGAGGACCACTTCAGGAACAAGCACTTCAAGGACAAGACTTATTTCCTTTGCGAGAGCGCACCGGATTCCTGGGAAGTGAACCAGTCGCTGTTCGAAGGCGAGGGCGGCCTGCACAATCCGGACGGCCTGCAGCTGGACGAATTATCCAGAGGCGACGCACGATATGAGACCCCGGCGGTTGTGGTGCAATACAAGCTGGCGATGGATGGCGGCACGGCCGTGGAAAAACGCTTCCTGTTCGGGCCGGCGTTCGACGACGCTGAAATCCTGCGCATGCGCGAGCGCTATCTGTCGGCCGACGCTTTTGCACGCGCGGCAGCTGAATATGCGCAGTACATCGCCAGCGGCAGTGGATGTCTGCGCATCACCACCCCCGATAAGGAACTCGACAACTTCGTCAACCATTGGCTGCCGCGCCAGGTGTTCTACCACGGCGACGTGAACCGTCTGACCACCGATCCGCAGACCCGCAACTACCTGCAGGACAATATGGGCATGAGCTTCGTGAAGCCACAGGTCATGCGCAAGGCGTTCCTGCATGCGCTCAGCCAGCAGGAGGCCAGCGGTGCCATGCCGGACGGGATCCTGCTGACCGAAGGGGCCGAGCTCAAATTCATCAACCAGGTGCCGCACACCGACCATTGCGTTTGGTTGCCGGTGGCGCTGAACGCCTATCTGGACGAGACCGCCGACTGGGCGCTGCTGGACGAAGCCGTCACCGATGGCGGCGGGCGCAGCGAGACCGTAGCGCTGCGCATGGGCCGCGCAATGGAGTGGCTGCTCAAGGAGCGCGACGAACGCGGCCTGTCGTTCATCGCCCAGGGTGACTGGTGCGATCCGATGAACATGGTCGGCTACAAGGGTCGCGGCGTGTCCGGCTGGCTGACGGTGGCGGCGGCATACGCGCTGAACCTGTGGGCCGCAATGTGCGAACAGGTCGGCGCACAGGCGCAGGCGCGCCACTTCCGGGATGGTGCGGAGGCCATGAACGCCGCTGCCAATGCACACCTGTGGGATGGTCGCTGGTTCGCCCGCGGGATCACCGACGACAACGTCAAGTTCGGCGTCAGCCAGGACGGGGAGGGGCGCATCTACCTGAATCCGCAAGCGTGGGCGATACTGTCGGGCGCAGCCAGCGCGGAGCAGCGCGCGTGCATGCTGGCCGAAGTCGAGGAGCAGTTGTACTCGCCCTATGGCGTGACCATGTTTGCGCCGCCTTACACAAGTATGCGTGACGACGTCGGCCGCGTGACGCAAAAGCATCCCGGTTCGGCCGAGAACGGCGCGGTGTACAACCACGCGGCCATTTTCTACATCTACAGCCTGTATACGATCGGCGAAGGCGAGCGCGCCTATCACCTGCTGCGCCAGATGATTCCCGGGCCGGACGAGGCGGACTACCTGCAGCGCGGCCAGTTGCCGGTGTTCATACCAAACTACTATCGCGGCGCGCATCGGGCGTACCCGCGTACGGCCGGGCGTTCGAGTCAGCTGTTCAATACGGGCACCGTCTCGTGGGCATACCGCTGCTTCGTCGAAGGGCTGTGCGGCCTGAAGGGCGACGCCGACGGCCTGCCGATTCAACCAAATTTGCCGGCAGGCTGGGATGGCATGCAGGTCGAGCGCAGTTTTCGGGGTGCGCAGTTCAAGCTCGATATCCGTCGCGCCGACGTTGCGGCGGTCGAGGTGTGGCAGGGCGGGCAGCGGCTCGCGCGGGCAAGGGTCGACGGCATCGTCGCTGGCGCCAGGTACGAGCTCGAGGTCCTGGTGCCGCGATGAGCCCGTGCCCCGAACCGAAAATTCCCAGGCAGGTTCGGGTGGAATCCCAAGGGGTCGAGCGCATTCCGCCATGTATGCGCCACGTTGTTGCGTGCATGGTGGAAGGCGCTCCGCTTTTCCGCACCCTACATTTTTCGATGAATTTATGCGCTCTCGCGCGGCATCAAGGTGAAACCAAGGTCGATCTGGCCCACCGCGGGGACACGTCCGGCGATGGCGTTGCGCAGCAAGGTCGCCGCTTCGTAGCCGATACGATAGCGTGGCGTGCTGATGGTGGTCAGCGATGGATTCATCCAGGCCGATGCCGGCAAATCGTTGAAGCCGCAAATGGCCAACTGCTCCGGTACCGCAATGCCGCGCCGTTGGCACTGATAGATCGCGCCGTGCGCGAGGTCGTCGTTGCAGCAGAATATGGCGTCGCAATCGGGCGTCTGCGCCAGCATCCTTCCCAGCAGCTCCGCGCCAAGCGCAATGCTCGATGCATCGGGCACCATTAGCTCGAGCCGTACATCGGCCAGGCCGGCGTCCGCCATCGCCTTGCGATAGCCTGCGGCGCGGCTCAAGGTACGTTCATCGAGCTGCGCGCCAATGAAGGCAATCCGCTTGTGGCCCTTGTCGATCAGGTAGCGTGTCATCGTGTGGCCTGCGTCGTGCTGCGAGAAGCCGACGGACAGCTGTCCGGGATCGGTCGCCAGGTCCATCATCGACACGACCGGCACACCCGAGGTGGCCAACAATTGCTCGACGCGCGGGCTGTGCGTCAGTCCCGACAGCAGGATGCCATCCGGGTTCGATTGCAGGTAGATGCTCAGCAGTTTTTCCTCTTCCGCGTCCGAATAACGGGTATTACCAATCAGGAGCTGGTAGTTGGCCGCATCGACCACCTCCTGGATCCCGTCGATCACGGCATTGAACACGAAGTTCGACAGCGACGGCACCAGCACGACAATGACATTCGACTGGCGCGAGGCCAGGGCGCGCGCGGCCCGGTTGGGCACGTAGCCCAGCGTGGCCACGGCCTGCTCGACGCGCAGTCTCACCTCCTCGGAGACGAGGTCAGGCTGGTTCAAGGCGCGCGAGACCGTCATGGTCGACACTCCGATGCGCGCGGCCACCGCAGCGAGGGTGGCGCGGCCGCTGGAGCGGCTCTTGCTGACGGGTTTTGTCATTGTCGATTCAGTTCAATTAAGAGGTGACCGTGATTCTGCCATGTGAAGGCCCATATGTCCCAAAGGAAATCCGATGAACACCTGAATTGTGCATGGCAACATCGATAAGCGTAGACAAATCTGCCGACTCGCGTACAATCCTACAATGTTAGCGCTAACGCAGTCTTCACTACAGAAGCGCGGCTTAGCGCCGGACCCGGACATTCTCCCGGAGTAGCAAGAAATCGTTAGTTGGCCGTCTGCCAGGCATTCGGCGTGTTTTTTCACATATTAAAATGTTAGCGCTAACTAATTTTGGAAGGCAGAATGAAACAAGCAAGCGTCAATCAGGGGAGCGGCATGCGTTGGGTGGTCATGGGCGTATGCGGCTGCGGCAAGAGCACGGTGGGCCATCAGCTCGCCGCCGCGCATGGGGTGGCCTATGTCGAGGGGGACGCGTTTCACCCATCCGCCAACGTGGCAAAGATGTCGGCCGGCGAGCCGCTCAACGATGACGACCGCGTGGACTGGCTGCGCGCACTCAAGGAGCAGATTCGCGTGGCGCGCGACAGCGAAGTCGGGCTGGTGTTGTCTTGCTCGGCACTGAAACGGAGCTACCGGGACTTGCTGCGCGAGGCTGATCCGGCGCTGCGCTTCGCCCACTTGCACGGGCCGCGCGAATTGATCGCGGAACGCCTGTCGGCGCGCCAGGATCACTTCATGTCGCCCTTGCTGCTGGACAGCCAGCTGGCGGCGCTGGAACCGCTCGGGCGCGACGAAGCAGGCGTGTACCTCGACATCCGCCATGCGCCTGGCCAGCTGGTCGCTGAGATCCTGGCCAACGAAGGCGGCTCGTCATGAGATAGGCAATTGAGCAGTCAAGTATTCGCCGGGCGAGACGGAGCCGGCACCAGCACCAAGGCATGCGGCCCGTCAGGCCAAGCCGCGTGACCACATCAATCAAACGATAATAAACCGGAGACAAGAAAATGAAACAACCCGCCCGCAGGACAGTCATGAACCTCGCCGTGGCCAGCGCATGCTGGTCGATCGCCTCGGCTGGCTATGCCCAGCAGCCGGTCGCCGCCCCGGCCGAAACCGCCGCCACCGAGCAGCCCGCCCAGAAGATGGATGTGGTGACGGTGTCCGGCTCGCGCATCGCGTCGCGCGGCTTCAGCCAGCCGACACCGACGACCACGCTGTCGGCGGCCGAGCTGGAAAAGAACGCCAAGCTGAACGTGTTCGACACCCTGATCGAATTGCCGGCGCTGCAGGGCAGCACGGGCCGTACCACGGGCGCCTTCAGCACCAGTAGCGGCACGCAGGGCTTGTCGTCGCTGTCGCTGCGCGGCCTGTCGCCGATCCGTACCCTGACTCTGCTGGACGGCCAGCGCGTCGTCGGCGCCAATGTCAGCGGCGTGACCGACGTCAGCCAGTTTCCCCAGTTGCTGATCAAGCGCGTTGACGTCGTCACCGGCGGCGCTTCGGCCTCGTACGGTTCCGATGCCGTGGGCGGTGTCGTCAACTTCATCACCGACAAGCGTTTCGTGGGCTTCAAGGCCAATCTCGAAGGGGGGCAGACCACCTACGGCGACGACAAGCAAGGTACGCTGCAGGCAGCCTTCGGCAATGCCTACATGAACGACCGCCTGCACCTGATCGGCAGCGTCGAAGATGGCCGCGAGAAGGGGGTGCCCAATCCTGGCTTCGGCGGCGTGGCAGCCAATGGCCGCGATTGGTACAAGAGCACCGTGTACACCAACCGCGGCTTCGCGGCAACCACCGATGGCAAGCCGCAGCTTCAGGTCATCAACAACGCCCAGCAGATCCAGTACGCGAAATACGGCTTGATCACCGAAGGCCCGTTGCGCGGCACGACGTTTGGCGCCAACGGTGCGCCGGCCCAGTTCCAGTACGGGACCAACTGCGTCGGCTCTTTCTGCGAGGGCGGCGACCTGTCCGGAAACGTGGGCGCCGGCACCAGCCTCGGCATGGACCTGACGCGCAAGGTGCTGTACGGCCGTGCCGGTTTCGACCTGGACGAGAACAATGAAATCTACATGACGGCCAGCTGGAGCGAAGTCGGGGCGAACTTCTCGCCGAATCCGGGCGCGGCCAAGCAGGGCAACCTGACCATGCGTTGCGACAACCCTTACCTGCCGCAGTCGGTGCGCGACAGCTGCGCCCAGGCTGGCATCACCACCTTCCGCTACGGTACGGCCAACGCGATCTTCCCGAAAAATATTGACGTCAATCCGACCCGCACCATGAAGCGCGTGGTCGCTGGCGCCGAAGGCAAGTTCGAGCTGGCGGGCAAGCAATGGGGCTACAACGGCTACGTCGAACATGGCGAGAACGAGATCGAAATCATCGTCAACAACATGACGCTGAACCGGCGCTACGACGCCGCCATCCAGGCCGTGCGTGCCCCCGACGGCTCGATCCAGTGCGCCAATCCGGTTGCCGTGGCAAGCGGCTGCAAACCGATCAACGTGTTCGGCAACGTGCCAATCGATCCGGCCGCCTGGGCCTACATCGCGCCGGCCAACGGCCCGCGCCAATACTCGAAGCAGAAGCAAGATGTGGCCAGCTTCAACCTGACGGGCGAACTGTTCGAGTCATGGGCCGGCCCGGTGGCCATTGCGACCGGCGCCGAGTGGCGCAAGGAACAGTACTTTGTCACGGGCGACCCTTACGGCAATGGCGTGTTCGCGGACAGCCCGAACACGCCAGCATATCCGGCCGATCCGATCCTGAGCCAGCCGGAAGGCAATCACTGGTATGCCGGTAACTACCATAACGGCCACGGCGCCTACAGCGTCAAGGAAGCCTACCTGGAGGCGAGCATCCCGCTGCTCAAGTCGGCCAGCGCCGGCGAGCTCAGCCTCAATCTTGCAGGCCGCAAGACCCACTACAGCACCTCCGGCAGCGTCGACAGCTGGAAGGCCGGCGCCACCTGGAATACCGCCTTTGACGGCTGGCGCGTGCGCGCCGTGACGTCGCAGGACGTGCGCGCACCGAACCTGTCGGAACTGTTCGCCGCGCCCGTGGTGGTCAACGCGGCCGTGAACTTCAACGGCCAGTCGGTCCAGATCCAGCAGCGCACCATCGGCAACACCAGGTTGCGTCCTGAAATCGCCCGCAACACCGTGGTCGGCCTGGTGCTGAACCAGCCATCGTGGCTGCCAGGCTTGTCGGCTTCGCTCGACTACTTCGACGTCAAGGTCAAGGATGTGATCTCGAGCATCGCCAACCAGACCCTGGTCGACCTGTGCGTGGCGGGCAACCAGGAAATCTGCAGCACCATGCAGCTGAACGGCCCGGCGGGCAGCAATTTCGTGACCGCCCAGTCGTTCAACCTGGCATCGCTGCGCAGCAAGGGCTACGACATGGAACTGGCCTACCGCACGCGCCCCAATCCGCTGGGCATCCCGGGCCGTATGACGTTCCGTGTCCTGGCGACGCACATGACGAGCTTCCTGACCGACTCGGGCATCCCCAACACCATTCCGTCGGAAGGCGCTGGCGTCAACATGGGCAACACGCCTGACTGGAAAGTGCTGGCCTCGCAATCGTGGGACTGGGACAAATGGAGCGTGAACGTGAGTGAGCGCTGGATCAGCGATGGCGTACGCAGCAACGAGTTTATCGAGTGCCAGACCAATTGCCCGGTCTCGACCGCCAACCACCGCACCATCTACGACAACAGCATGAAAGGTGCGTTCTATGTTGACCTGGGCGCGTCGTACAAGTTCTCGGACCGCCTGAGCATCTACGCCAAGATCGATAACGTGGGCAATGTCGATCCTGTCGCAGCACCGCAGGAAAACCCGAGCTATGCGATTAACCCGGCGCTGTATGACGTCCTCGGACGCAGCTATCGGGCCGGCCTGCGCTACCGCTTCTAAACATGGGCGCCACCAACTCGCTGGCGGCCGTGTTCGGGATGGGCCCGGCCGCATGGGCGATGCTGGCCGTGCTGCTTTCGGTGACGCTGCTGATACTCAGTATCGCCTGGGGCAAGGTCCAGCCCCTGATCGCCTTCGTGGTGACGGCACTGGTTGCCGCGCTGCTGCTCGGTATGCCAGTCGGGAAAATACCTGGGGCAATCGAGAAGGGTATCGGTGACCTGCTCGGTTCGCTTACCGTCATCATTTGCCTGGGCGCGGTATTCGGCAAGCTGATCGCCGACAGCGGTGCGGCGCAACGCATCGCCAGCTACCTGGTCGGGGTATTCGGCCAGCGGCGCCTGCCGCTGGCGCTGGCGCTCACCGGCTTCGCGGCCGGGATTCCGCTGTACTACAACGTCGGCTTCGTGCTGCTCATTCCGCTGGTGTTCTCGCTGGTGTACCAGAGTGGCCGGCCAGCCGTGGCGCTTGCCATCCCGCTGGTGTGCGGCTTGTCGGTGGCGCACGGCTTCCTGCCGCCGCATCCATCGCCGACCGCGCTGGCCGGGCAATTCCACGCCGATATCGGACGCACCCTGTTGCTGGGGATCGTGGTCGCGATTCCGACCTTGATGTTGGCCGGGCCGCTGTTTGGCATGACGCTCAGGAACATCAAGGGCAATACCGCCACGCTGTTCAAGGCGGAGCTCAAGCCCGAGTCGGCGTTGCCAGGTGCCTTCAACAGCTTCTTCACGGCGCTGTTGCCGGTCTGGCTGCTGGGCGGCTTCACGGTGCTGATCTTGTCCCCAAGCGCCAGCCCGGCCGTCAACACGCTGCTCGCCTTCTTTGCCAATCCGCTCATCATCATGCTGGTGGCCCTTGCCGCCGCCGTGACCACGCTGGGACTGGCGCGCGGGCAGCGCCTATCGTCGATCATGGCCACGGCAGGGGAGGCGCTGCGCGACGTGGCGCCGATCCTGCTGGTGATCGCCGGCGCCGGGGCGCTCAAGCAGGTACTGGTCGATACCGGCGTCAGTGAAGAGCTGGGCAAGTCGCTTGCCACCTTGCCGGTGAATCCGCTGGTGCTGGGCTGGCTGATCGCGCTGATCCTGCGTATCTGCCTTGGCTCGGCCACGGTGGCGGGGCTCACTGCGGGCGGCATCGTCGCTCCGCTGGTCGCGGGCACCGGCACCGATGCGAGCCTGATGGTGCTGGCCGTCGGCGCAGGAAGCCTGATGTGCAGCCACGTGAACGATTCCGGATTCTGGATGTTCAAGGAATACATGGGACTGTCGATCAAGGACACCTTCCGTTCCTGGAGTTTGATGGAGACCCTGGTTGGCCTGTTTGGCCTGTTGTTCGTAATGATTCTCTCGATGTTTGTTTAGCCGTCGTGCGCCGCGCGCGCATGACGGCATTTTTTTGGACAATTCATGACACTGAAATTTGCGCCGGCGCTGCTGGCAATGGCATTGCTATGCCCAGTCTTCACCGCGCAGGCGGCATCGGTATCGGCGTTCCAGGGCATGCCCGACGATCCACGCGCCGTCAAGGTGGTGGCCGTGGGCGACGGTAAAGCCGACGACACCACCGCCATCCAGACGGCGATCGACCGGGCTTCGAACAAGGGGAACGGCGGCATCGTATTCCTGCCGTCGGGCCGCTATCACATCACACGCTCGATCCTCATCCCGCTGGCGGTGCGCGTCTACGGCATCGGCCCGACCCGGCCGGTTTTCGTGCTGGCCAAGAACACGCCGGGCTTCCAGAAGGGCGTGGGCACGATGGTGGTGTTCATGGGCGGGGACCAGTACAACGTTGGCAAAGTGCCGGTGCCGGTGGCCAGTGCCGTGCCATACAGCGAGCAGGTGCGCGACGCGAATTCGTCCACCTTCTATTCGGTGCTGTCGAATGTGGACTTCGAGATTGGCGACGGCAATCCGGGCGCCGCTGCCGTGCGCCAGCGCGCCGCGCAGCACTCGAACCTGTCGCACATCGACTTTCACCTGGGTTCTGGCTTTGCCGGTATCTACAACGCCGGCAACGTCGGCTATGACCTGAAATTCTATGGTGGCCGCTACGGCATCGTGTCCGAGAAAACCTCGCCGGCATGGCCGTACACGCTGATGGACGCCACGTTCGACGGACAGCGCGATGCCGCGATTCGCGAGCACGAAGCTGGCCTGACGCTGGCCAATACCACGATCCGCAACACCCCGGTCGGCATCGAGATCGACCGTGGCTATGGCGACTGGCTATGGGGCTCCGATGTGTTCTTCGAAAACGTGTCGAAGGCCGCGCTGGTCATCAGCAATGAAGAGAACGTCTACACGCAGTTGAGCTTTCAGAACGCCATCGCGCACAAGGTGGCGACGTTTGCGCGCTTTCGGGACAGTGGGCGGACCGTCGCCGGGCCGGGCGCCATCTACAAGGTCAACCAGTTCAACTATGGCTTGGTGCTGCCCGGTCTTGCCAGTGTCGGCAAGTTCGCCACCATCATGAAAGCGGAGCCGCTGCAGCGGCTGCCAGCAGCCTTGCCAAACGTGGTGCACTCCCTGCCGCCGACTGCCCTCTGGGCCAATGCGCGCCACTTTGGCGCCAAAGGGGACGGCCATTCCGACGACACAGCAGCGCTGCAAAAGGCGATCGACAGCAAGCGCGTCGTCTACCTGCCGCTCGGCTTCTACATGATCAACGATACGCTGAAGATGAAGCCTGACACCGTCATCGTCGGCCTGCATCCTGGCATGACGCAGCTGGTGTTGCCGAACGGCCTGGCCGGTTTTGCAGGTGTCGGCACGCCGAAGGCGATGCTGGAAAGCGCCAGGGGCGGCGACGCAATCGTTTCCGGCATCGGGCTCGCGACCGGTGAAGTCAATCCGCGCGCGATGGCCCTGCTGTGGAAGGCCGGGGCCACTTCCATGGTGGACGATGTGCGCATCCAGGGTGGCCACGGCACCATGCTGTATGACGGCTCGCGCAAGGACCCCTACCAGAAATCGGTCGACTTCGATCCCGTCAACCATTGGGACCGCCAGTATCCCAGCATCTGGGTGACCGATGGTGGTGGCGGTACGTTTGTGGGGGTCTGGTCGCCGAACACCTACGCGCAGGCCGGTTTCTACGTCAGCGACACCAAGACGCCGGGCAAAGTCTATGAGCTCTCGGCCGAGCACCACCTGCGCGCCGAAATCGTGCTCGACAAGGTCGAGAACTGGGAATTTCTCGCGCCGCAAACCGAGCAGGAGGTGCGCGACGGAATGGACGCGGTGTCGATCGAGATCCGCAACTCGCGCAATATCCTGTTCGCCAATTACCACGGATACCGCGTGACGCGATCGATCAAGCCGGCCATCTCGGCGGTAAAGCTGAGCAACTCCAGCAATATCCGGTTTCGCAATGTCCACGTAAACGGCGAGAGTGGCTTTGCCGCCTGCGACGAGAAGGGATGCGGCACCTATCTGCGGGCCAGCAAATACCCGTTTGAGAATGCGCTCGAAGATGTGAGCAGCAAGCGCTTCGTGCGCGAGCGCGAGTTCGCCGTGCTCGACGTTGGCGACCTGTCCGCCGTCGAACCTCCAGGCCAGGTGGCGGTCGAGAAGCTGGAAAGCGGCTTCTTCTCGATCGCCGGCGCGGCGGTCGATGCCAGGGGCAAGCTGTATTTCGTGGATCGCAAGTTCAACCGCATATACAGCTGGACCAGGGAGCAGGGCCTGGTGGTGGTACGCGATGCGCCGCTCGATCCCGTCAACCTGGCGATCGATGCCAGCGGCGCATTGCTGGTCCAATCCTCGTTCGGCCCCCAGGCCAGCGTCTACTCGTTCAGGCCGGAAGCGCCGGCCGGCGAATTCACGATGATCGCGCCCACGCCGGTGCAGGTGCGCCCGAACGCGCAGACCGTCTTGCCGGTGAATTTCTGGATCAATGGCGAATTCCGCGACCAGTTCAATCCGGACACTGATGAATTCACCACGCTGGCCGAGATGTTTGCGCGCGAAGCCGCGAGCGCCAAGACCCACGAATATGTGTCGCCGGACGGTAGCCTGGTGCTGCCGGCCTTCCGCATCTGGACCCAAGGAACCATGGACCATCTCGGCTGGCGCTGGACCGATACCTTGCAGACCCATGGTTTCGTCACCGGCAAGGTCGGCGCGCGCGTGGTGTTTACCAACGGCTCGGAGAACCGTACCTTCAGCGGCGTGGTGGGGCAGGGCGGCACGCTCACCGATCTCAGGCTGCTGGCCGGGCGCGGCGGCGAGAGCGCCACCGTGGGGCGTGACGGCAATACCTACGTGGCCAACGGCCAGGTGTTTGTGTACCGGCCCGATGGCGTGGAAGTGGATCGTATCGACGTGCCTGAGCGTCCGCTGCAGCTGCTGTTCGGCGGCGCGGATGGCCGCACGCTGTTTATCCTGACCCACCGTTCGTTGTACGCGGTGCGGCGATGAGGGGGGGAGGTCGATCGCATGCTCGGGGGCAAGTCGTTATATACTGGGCGATACATCGATCACTCACCCGGGGAGCCCCATGTTCCGTCTTGCCGCCATGCTGGTGTTGTCCTTCGCCGCCAACACGGTTTGTGCTGACGAGGTACAAGTGGCCGTGGCCGCCAATTTCACGGCGCCGATGAAGGAGATTGCGGCCCGGTTTGAGCGCGAGACTGGCCACAAGGTGTTGGCCAGCTACGGCGCCACCGGCAAGTTTTACGCCCAGATCAAAAACGGCGCCCCGTTCGAGGTCTTGCTCGCCGCCGACGATGAGACGCCGGCAAGGCTGGAGGCGGAAGGGGCGGCCGTGCCGCAGTCCCGGTTCACCTATGCGATCGGCAAACTGGTGCTGTGGAGCGCGCAGCCCGGCGTGGTCGACGACAAGGGGGAGGTGCTGAAGAAGGCGCGCTTCGAGCATCTCGCGATCGCCAACCCGAAACTGGCCCCGTATGGCGCGGCTGCGCTGGAAGCGATGCAAAGACTCGGCCTGCTGGCCAGCCTTGAACCCAAATTCGTCTACGGTGACAGCGTCGCCCAGACCCACCAGTTCGTCGTGTCTGGCGCCGTGCAGCTGGGATGGGTCGCGATCTCGCAGATCTACGAGGGGGGCAAGCTGAAGTCCGGCTCGGCCTGGGTGGTGCCCGCTGGCCTGTACGGCCCGATTCGCCAGGATGCCGTCGCGCTCGAAAAAGGCAAGGGCAAGCCAGCCGTCCTTGCCTTGCTCGCCTACCTGAAGGGCGAAAAGGCCAGGGCGGTCATTCGTTCCTACGGCTACGATCTCTGATGCTCACGCCTGAAGACTGGGGCGCCATCTGGCTGAGCCTGAAGCTGGCCACGATCGTCACGCTGCTGCTGCTGTTGCTGGGAACGCCGGTGGCGTGGTGGCTGGCGCAGACGCGCTCGCGCCTGAAAAGCCTGGCCGGCGCCATCGTCGCGCTGCCCTTGGTGCTGCCGCCTTCGGTGCTGGGTTTCTACTTGCTGGTGACGATGGGCCCGAACGGCCCGATCGGCCAGCTCACCGAAACGCTGGGAATCGGCTTGCTGCCCTTCACCTTTCCCGGACTGGTGGTGGGCTCCGTTTTCTACTCGATGCCGTTCGTGGTGCAGCCGCTCCAGAACGCCTTCGAGGCAATCGGCACCCGGCCCCTGGAGGTGGCGGCGACGCTGCGCGCCAGTCCGTCCGATACCTTCCTGTCCGTCGTGCTGCCGCTGGCCAAACCCGGCTTCGTCACGGCCGCCACGCTCGGCTTCGCCCACACCATCGGTGAATTCGGCGTGGTGCTCATGATGGGCGGGAATATACCGGGCCAGACGCGCGTCGTGTCGGTGCAAATCTACGGCCACGTGGAAGCGATCGAGTACGCACAGGCGCACTGGCTCGCCGGCGGTATGCTGGTCTTCAGTTTTGTGTCGCTGCTCCTGCTGTACACCTTCAATCCCGCCCGGAAGTCAGCGTGACCCGGCCCGCGCTCATTCACGCACGATTCAATGTCGAACGCGCCGGATTTGGCATGCGGGTCGATCTCGCCTTGCCCGGGCGCGGCGTCAGCGCCCTGTTCGGCCACTCGGGTTCTGGCAAGACGACCATCTTGCGGGCCATCGCGGGCCTCGATCGCCATGCAGGAGGCTACCTGGAAGTCAATGGCGAGACCTGGCAGGACGATGCGCGCAAGCTGTTCGTGCCGGTGCACCGGCGCGCCCTGGGCTATGTCTTCCAGGAAGCGAGCCTGTTCCCGCATTTGTCGGTGCGGGGCAATCTCGATTTTGCCCGCAAGCGCGCGCGCGGTGCCGACTCCGGCGCACTGATGGCGCATGCGCTGTCCCTGCTCGGCATTGAGCACTTGCTGGAACGGAGCGCCAGCGCGCTGTCGGGCGGCGAGCGCCAGCGCGTGGCAATCGCCCGCGCGCTGCTCACCAGGCCGCGCCTGCTGCTGCTCGATGAGCCGCTTGCCTCGCTCGACGGCAAGCGCAAGGAGGAAGTGCTGCCCTGCCTGGAACGCATCCACCAGGAGCTCGATATCCCAATGCTGTACGTCAGCCACTCGACGGAAGAAGTCGCCCGCCTGGCCGATCATGTCGTGCTGCTCGATGGCGGCCGGGTACTGGCCAGCGGCTCCGCCGCGGACACCTTGGCCCGTCTCGACCTGTCGATGGCGCTGGCCGACGACGCCGGCGTGACGGTCCATGGCGTGGTTGAAAACTTCGATCCGCACTACGGCCTGTTGCGCCTGTGCGCGGCGGGCGCCACGATGCACATCGCCCACAAGGCCCTGGCGCCAGGTTCGGCGCTCAAGATGCGCATCCTTGCGCGCGACGTCAGTGTGACGCTCGGCCCGCTGACCGGCAGCTCGATCCTGAACCAGCTGCAAGCGACGGTGGTGGCACAATGGCCGGCCAACGATGCGGCGAACGTGATCATCAAACTCGACGCCGGCGGCGCCCCGCTGCTGGCGCGCATCACGCGCCGCTCGCGCGATCACCTGGGCTTGGAAACGGGCAAGACAGTCTGGGCCCAGGTCAAGGCGACCGCGCTGTTGTCGATGGGGTGAAGCATGGGAATGTCGCGCACAAAGGCGGTTCGATGACGACCAGGATTGCCCTGAGATTGCGCTTGCTGCGCGACGGTGAAGTGGCCATCGGTCCCGGCAAGGCGGACTTGCTCGATGCCATACGGGCAAGCGGTTCCATCAGCGCTGCCGCGCGCGCGATGGACATGTCGTACCGCCGCGCCTGGCTGCTGGTCGACGTGATGAACCGCAGCTTTCGCGAGCCGCTGGTGGTCGGCGCGGCAGGCGGGCGTCAGGGCGGCGGCGCGAGCGTGACGGAAGCGGGCCTGCGCGCGTTGGCGCAATTTCGCACGATGGAAGCGGCCGCGCTCGCGGCCGCCCGGCCGCACCTCGATGCCTTGATCGAACAACTGCGCACGGACAGCCTTGAATGATCGTCTCACCGCAACGACGCTGCGTGCCCGGCGGCGGCGTCGCGCTGACGTTCCTCAAAATCGGCGAAGTCCTCCGGTGACAATGACTTGCTTGAATAAAATCCCTGATACTGGTCGCAGTCGAGTGTTTTCAGAAAGGCGAGCTGCGCTTCCGTTTCCACGCCTTCGGCAACAATCGTGAGGTCGAGCTTCTTCGCCATGGCGACAATGGCGTCAATGATGGTGGCGTCGTCCCGGCCAATGCCGATATCGTGCACGAAGGACTGGTCGATCTTGAGTTTGTCGACCTTGAAGCGCTTGAGATAGCTGAGGCTGGAGTAGCCGGTACCGAAATCATCGACCGCGAGTTTGACACCCATTCCTCGCAGTGCCTGCAAAGGCTCGAGTGTCGTATCCGCATCGTCAATCAAGATGTTCTCCGTGATTTCCAACTCAAGGTACCGCGGCTCAAGGTTTGCCGAACGCAAGGCGTCGCCGATGCTCCACAACAGGCTCTTTTGATGGAATTGGGCCACCGACAGGTTCACGGAAACAACAATGGGGCGATCGGCGTCAAACCATGCCTTGGCTTGCTTGCATGCCGTGCGCAAGACCCAGTCGCCAATCGCAATGATCAATCCGCAGTCCTCGGACACGCCAATGAAGCTGCCTGGCAAGAGCAAACCCTGTTCCGGATGACGCCAGCGTACCAGCGCCTCCACCCCCTTCACCCGTCCGCTGGAGATCTCAATTTCCGGCTGGTACTCCAGAATGAATTCCTGCTGTTCGATTGCTCGCCTGAGGCTGCTCTCAAGTGCCAGGCGCTCGTCGATGCGCGCCTGCATTTCACGGTTGAAGAATCGATAGCTGTTGCATCCGCTCGCCTTCGCGCTGTACATGGCGACATCGGCGTACTTGAGCAGCGTATCGATGTTCTCGGTATCGTTCGGATACGTGCTGATGCCGACGCTTGAAGTGATCTTCAACTTCTTTCCATCGATCTCGTACGGGATGGCGATGGCCGCGACGACGTTTTCCGCGATATGGGCAAGCTGCGCGGCAGTTCCGATATCGACGAGCATGATGACGAATTCGTCGCCACCCAGCCGGCTGACGGTGTCGACACTGCGCACCACCGACTGCAGGCGTTCGGCCACCGCTTGCAGCAGTTTGTCGCCTGCCTGGTGGCCCAGGGTGTCGTTGACTTGCTTGAAGCAATTGAGATCGATGAACAGGATTGCCAGTCGCTTGCGGCTGCGCCGGGCCGCGGCGATGGCCTTTTCAAGCCGGTCGAAGAGCAGGGCGCGGGTTGGCAGCCCAGTCAGGGAATCGTGTTCGGCCATGAATTGAATGCGCGATTCAGCCGCCTTGCGTTCCGAGATGTCGTCAAATACCGCGAGGTAGTTGCTGACGGCCCCTCTGCTGTCGCGCACCGCCGCCACCGCGCCCCACGCCGGGAACGTTTGTCCATTGCGGCGCTGGCTGACAAGTTCGCCTTGCCAGCGGTCGGTGGCGGCGATGCTGGACCAGATGCGTTCATAGAACAGCTGATCATGGGAATCGGGGCGCAAGTGACTGAGCAGCTTGCCGATGACCTGTTCTGGTTCGTAGCCAGTGATCTCCCCAAACGCCCGGTTCACAGAAATGATTTTCCGGTCCCGATCGGTAATCAGAATGCCTTCATGGCTGTTTTCGAACACTTGTGCGGCCAGTCGCAGGGAGTGTTCAGCAGTCTTGCGTTGCGTGATGTCGCGCAAAATGGCCAGCGTCGCCAGCCTGGAATCAAGTACAAGATGGGCGGCGTGCGCTTCCACCTCGACCACGGTTCCGTCAAGCCGGATGAATTTCTCTTCGCATGGCGGCACAGCTTGTCCTTGCCGAAGCCATTGTGTCCTGTCGCGCAGATAACGATGAAACGAAGGGGGAAAGAATTCGAACATGGATTTGCCCAGCACTTGATCTGCAGTCGTCGCGCCGCACAGCAGCAACCCTGCAGGATTGACAAAGACATAGGTCTGGCTCGCCGCATCGATGATAAAAATGCCGTCAGGCGACAATTCGACCACTTTCCGATAGCGTTCCTCGGACTCCTGCAGCAATTTCTCACCCGCCTTGCCTGCTTCAAGGACATCATCGGCAAGGCGCAAGGCATTTCCCATCCGCCGGGTTTGCTCAATCAGAACGGACAGGATGATGCCGACCACCCCAACGATGCTGACGAAGGTCTGTGCCCGCATGAGCGACCGGCTCAAATCAGTGCCCACGAACGGTCCCGCTCCCAGCATGGTTTCGCCAATCACAATTGCGGCAACGAGGGGCGGAAGCACAGATACGCCGCTCAAGCCGAATTGATAGGCCGCCCAAATGACAAACGCCAGCACCATGGCGGGCATGTTCCATGCGGCAAAAACAATGTGGGTAAAAAGTGCAATCAGAATGCAGGCGGCGAGAAATTTGGGCAGCCGCGGCCCCGCCCAGGAACGCTCCGACCTTGGGTGATCCGTCATCATCAGGATGATCATCGGGGCGAAAATAATGATGCCATTCATGTCCCCCAGCCACCATGTCAACCAGTTCTCGGCAAAATCGAACTGCGGATTCCGGCTTTGCACAAGGAGCACGAAAGCACCGACCGAGGCGGCGATGAGGGGGCTGGCAACGGCGATCGCAACAAACTTGAAGGCGCTCTCCGCATTCGAAAAATTCGGCGGCCTGCCCAACAGGCGCTGGATCAGGCATGCCGCCGCCAGGGCTTCCAGCGTATTGCCCAAACCAATGGCGGCGGCGGAGAGCAAGGACAAGCCCGTGTTCAGGTTGGCCAATGCCGCGCCAGCGAACACGGCGATGGCCATGCCGCGCCCCCACTTTGCCAAGGCGCATATGGCGAGCGCGGCGGCAGGCCAGATCGCGCTGGCATTACCAGGTGGAATCGCTACGTGCAATGACAGCCAGGCGCAGGCGAAGTAAGCCAGTGCGACAAATAGTGCTTTCCCAATATAAGAAAAGCGCAGGATTGGCTGTGCGGACATGGCACTTCCATACAAGTGTTCGTTTTTGATGTCGAATCGTGCCGAAAGTTTTTCTGGCAGCGCTGCTTTTGCGCTGTGACACGAAACATCGCGCCAACCCGCACCATTGCGGACCTTGCAAGCACCAAAAAAGAGCATTCACCCCGCAATTTGCGCCCCGCATTGGCGCGCTGCCCCACACGCGTGCAGCGTCACCTGCTGGCACGGTATGTGCTGATTGAAAGGAACAGGCCAACGGCGGCCTGGCCTGCGCGTCACCGGATTCGGTGTGCCAGGCGAGATCACGGACAACGGCGTCCACTTCCTCGCTCTCCTTTCGGACGCGTGGCAGTGGGCGCATTTTTTTTGCTTCAAATTACGCACCCGAGGGAATTGCCATGTCCTATTTAGCCCCGTCAGAGTTTGTCACCAAGATGGTCGACGCTGGTGAATCCAAGATCTTCATGGCCACCCGCGACGTCTTGATCCGCGCCTACATGGCCGGCGCGATCCTGGCCTTGTCCGCCGTCTTCGCCATTGTCGTTTCGGTGCAGACGGGGTTCCCGATCATCGGCGCCATTCTGTTCCCGGTCGGTTTCTGCATGCTGTATTTGCTTGGCTTCGATCTGTTGACGGGTGTCTTCGTACTCACGCCGCTGGCGCTGATCGACAAACGGCCCGGGGTCACGCTGGGCGGCATCCTGAAACACTGGGGCCTGGTGTTCGTCGGTAATTTCCTTGGCGCGTTGACGGTCGCGGTCTTGATGGCGATCGTATTCACCTATGGTTTCTCCACCCCGCCGGACAAGGTCGGTACCGTCATCGCCCACATCGGCGAGGGACGCACGCTTGGCTATGCGAAGTTTGGTGCGGCTGGCATGCTGACCCTGTTCGTGCGCGGCGTGCTGTGCAACTGGATGGTCTCGACCGGCGTGGTGGGTGCGATGATTTCCACCACCGTCAGCGGCAAGGTGATCGCCATGTGGATGCCGATCATGCTGTTCTTCGGCATGGCGTTCGAACACTCGGTCGTCAACATGTTCCTGTTTCCGTCCGGGCTGATGTTGGGCGGTAGCTTCTCGATCATGGACTATCTGATCTGGAACGAGATTCCCACCGTGCTCGGAAACCTGGTGGGCGGCCTGAGTTTCACCGGCCTGACGCTGTACACGACCCACATCCGCACGGCCCCGAAACGCACGGCGATGTAGCCATGAAAGTCTCGGTCGGACAGTATTCTGACAAGGGCCGCAAGACCTCCAACCAGGACTTCCACGGCGTTGCCATCCCCAAGGAGCCCCAGCTCGGCGCCAAGGGGATCGCCGTCGCGCTGGCCGATGGCATCAGCAGCAGCGACGTCAGCCACATCGCCAGCGAATTCGCGGTATCCGGTTTCCTCGACGATTACTATTGCACCTCGGACGCCTGGTCCGTCAAGACGGCCGGCGAACGGGTCCTCACAGCCGCCAACGCCTGGCTCTATTCGCAGACCCGGCAAGGCCAGTCGCGCTACGACAAGGACCGCGGCTACGTCTGCACCCTGAGCGCGATGGTGATCAAGTCGAGCACTGCCCACCTATTCCATGTCGGCGATGCCCGCATCTACCGCCTGCGCGGCGCCACGCTCGAGCAATTGACCAACGACCATCGCATCCCGGTGTCCGAGGAGCGCAGCTACCTCGGCCGCGCACTGGGCGTGCACGCACAGCTCGAGATCGATTACCTGAACCTGCAGGTCGAGGCGGGCGACATGTTTGTCTTCGCCACCGATGGGGTCCACGAGTTCGTGCCGCCGGAGAGCATGGTCGAAAAAATCGGGGCGAGCCTGGATCACCTCGACGCGGCAGCCAAAGCCATCGCCGACGAAGCCTATGCGCGGGGCAGTGGCGACAACCTGACGGTGCAGCTGCTGCGGGTCGACCAATTGCCGCTGCACGCGTCAGGCGAACTGGTTCAACAGCTTTCCGATTTGTGCCTGCCGCCGCTGCTCGATGCACGCATGGAGTTCGACGGCTACAAGATCATCAAGGAAGTGCATGGCAGCAGCCGCAGCCATGTGTACCTGGCGCTCGACAGCGAGACCAATGCGCGCGTGATCCTGAAAGCGCCGTCCATCGATCTGGGCGGCGATCCCGTTTACCTGGAGCGCTTCCTGATGGAGGAGTGGGTGGCGCGCCGCATCAATAGCCCGTATGTGCTCAAGCCGTGCGCAGCGACGCGCAAGCGCCAATTCCTGTACATCGTGTCCGAATATATCGAGGGCCAGTCGCTGGCCCAGTGGATGGTCGACAATCCGAAGCCGGCGCTGGAAACCGTGCGCGGCATTGTCGAGCAGATCGCCAAGGGCCTGCGCGCCTTCCATCGGCTCGACATGCTGCACCAGGACCTGCGGCCGGAAAACATCATGATCGACACCACCGGCACGGTCAAGATCATCGACTTCGGCTCGACGCGGGTGGCAGGGCTGGTGGAGGCGGGTCCCCTGGCGGGCCACGAAGCGATCCTGGGCACGCCGCAGTACACGGCGCCCGAGTATTTTCTCGGCGAGATCGGGTCACCGCGTTCCGACCTGTTTTCGCTCGGCGTGATCACGTATCAGATGCTCACCGGGCGCCTGCCCTATGGCGCGCAAGTGGCAAAGACGCGCACCCGGTCGGCCCAGGCCAACTTGATTTACGACAGCGTGCTCGACGAACACCGCGAGATCCCGGCGTGGATCGACATGGTGCTGAAAAAAGCCTTGCACCCTGATCCGGCCAAGCGTTATGAAGAATTGTCCGAGTTTGTGCAAGACCTGCGCCAGCCGAACAAGGCATTCTTGAGCAAGACCCGGGCACCGCTGATCGAACGCAGCCCCCTGAAGTTCTGGAAGGGCGTCTCCTTCATTTTGGCGCTGATCGTCGTCGCACTCTTGTTCGCACTTCACCAGGCGAGCTTGGCAAAGCCAGCGCTTGCGCCGGTCGTCAGCGCCGCGCTTCACTTCAAGGGGTGAGCCATCAGCTCGAGGGCCGAATAAGTCAATGCGGCGACCGCCGTGCGCAGGGTGGGTTCGCGATCGGGCGACCAGAACGGGCTATGCGGACTTGGCAGCAAGGTGCCCGCCGCTTTCGCCCTGGCGAATTCCTCCGGCTCCACGGCGCCGATGCGTAGCTGGAGCGAGGGCACGCCTGCGATGCGTCCGTAGACGCCGAAGTCTTCCGAAGCCGGGCTGGGCTGGATCGGCAAGACGTTGGCCTCGCCGAGCGCATGGCGCAACGCCGTCATGAGCTGCGCCGCCATCGCCGGATCATTAATGACAACTTCAGAAGCCTCGTTCGGGTCGATCACGACCGCCGGTTCGCGCGTTGCGCCGGCTGCCGCCGCCTCTGCCTTGGCAATGCGCGTGATCGAGGCGAGCATGTGTTGCTGCACTTCCGGTTTGTAGGAGCGCACTGTCAATTCCAGTTTGGACTCGTCGGAAATAATGTTGCGTTTGCTACCGGCGTGGAACGTCCCGACGGTGACGACGGCAGGATCGAAGGGATTGATTTCGCGCGCGACGATGGTCTGCAAGGTCACGACCGCACGCGCGGCAATCAGCAGGGGATCGATGGTGGCATGAGGATAGGCACCATGGCCGCCTTTGCCATAGAAGGTGATATCGACGGCGTTGGAGGCGGACGATGCTGGCCCCGACACGACGCCAACTTTCCCGGACGGGATGAAATTGGTGTCATGCAGGCCAAGCACCATGTCCGGTTTTGGAAAGCGGGAAAACAGGCCGTCCTTGACCATGAGCTGCGCGCCTTGCGTCATTTCTTCCGCCGGCTGGGCGATGAACACCAGGGTGCCGTGCCATTTGTCCTTGCTGCGCGCCAGCAGCGTGGCCGCGCCGACCCAGGCGGCCATGTGGATGTCATGGCCGCAGGCATGCGCCACCGGGACAGTATTGCCGTTCGAGTCGCGCGCGGTGGCCGTGCTGGCATAGGACAGCTTGGTTTGCTCGCGCACAGGCAGGGCATCCGTGTCGGTGCGCACCATCAGCGTCGGTCCCTTGCCGTTGCGCAGGACGCCAACCACGCCGAAGCCGCCCACATGCTCGGTCACTTCGAAATTGAGCGCCCGCAGCTGTGCGGCCATCTTGCCGGCGGTCTTTTCTTCATGCAAAGAAAGCTCGGGATTTTGATGGAGGTCACGGTACAGGGCGTCGATTGCGGGGTAGAGCGCGTCGAGCCCGGCGATCTCCGGCACGGGCGCTGCCGCCGCGAGACCGGATCCGAACAGGGAGGCGACGCCCAGCGCTGCCATCCATGATGTCAATGCCGGCAAGGCTGGAAGTTTGCCACCGGCGCTCCTGTTTTCAATGTGTGCCATCGTTGATCTCCCTGAGTATGTCTATTGTCAGTATTGCATGAAAACCCAGGGCAAGCGCTAACGACTTCGATATTGCGTTATCTCAAATGGTCTGTCTCATCCATCGGCACACTGTTTATTCAGGCGCAGACGACACCGCCATTGCGTGTCGAAATTTCAATGGAGTCGCACGATGAAAATGCTATTGACGGTTGAATTTCCTGTCGAACCTTTCAACTCCCTGGTCAGGGCCGGCAAGGCGGGCGAGATGATCGGGCAGATCCTGGAAACCATCAAGCCGGAGGCCGTCTACTTCACGGAACACGATGGCAAGCGGGGCGGCTTCCTGGTCATTGACGTCAACGCGCCGTCGGAAGTTCCGAAGTTCGCGGAACCGTTTTTCCTGACGTTTGAAGCCAGCTGCAAGTTTCGCATCCTGATGTCGCCAGCCGATTTGAAACAGGCCGGGCTGGAGAGTCTCGGCAAGCAATGGGCTTGATCTCGGACGAAGTGTATCGACAAAATAATCGCAAAGTGTGTCTGTTCAAGGCGCGCGGCGGCGCATACGATCCGGTGGTGTCGCCCGCGGTTGGGCTGGCGGACCCAAGCACAGGATCTTTATGTCGAGCATTCAATTCAAGCAGGTGGACGTGTTCACGGCCTTGCGCTTCCAGGGCAACCCGGTGGCCGTCGTGCTCCAGGCCGACGGCATGTCGGCCGAGCGCATGCAACAAATCGCGCGCTGGACAAATTTATCCGAAACCACCTTCGTCGTCGCGCCGACGGACCCGCGCGCCGATTACCATGTGCGTATTTTCACACCCGGCGGTGAGCTGCCCTTTGCCGGGCATCCGACGATTGGCACCGCGCATGCGCTGCTTGAAGCGGGCATGATCGAGGCGCATGACGGCGTCCTGACGCAGCAATGCGCGGCTGGGCTGATCCGGCTCGACGTGACGCACGCCATCGATGGCACCCGCTGGATTCACTTCGAATTGCCGGAGCCGAAAATAAGCGCGCTCGATGCGGACGAGATCGCTGAACTGGAAGCGATCCTGGGCGTGTCGCTGGCCCTTGCCGCGCCTTGCCTGGTCGATGTGGGACCGCGCTGGGTGGTCGCGCAACTGCCCAGCGCCAGGGCGGTACTGGAGATGCAGCCGGACCTGCAGCGCATGAAGCGGCAAGACGATCAAGGCAGGCACGCCGGTGTCGTCGTATTCGGCGAGCACGAGGCAGACGCGCCAGCCAGGATCGAAGTGCGCGCCTTCGCGCCTGCCCATGGCATTGGCGAAGATCCCGTCTGCGGCAGCGGCAATGGCAGCGTGGCTGCCTTCATTCGCCACACGGACCAGACGGGGCGCTTCGGGACCGACTTCCTGTCCGCGCAGGGGCGAGTCCTTGGCCGGGCCGGGGTGTTGCGCCTGATCGTGGGCGTGGCATCGATCCAGGTGGGCGGCAATGCCGTTACCTGCATCGATGGCCAGTTATCCATCTAAGCGTTCAGCGACCGTCCCAGCGACGCCAGTCGTGCTGTTCGTAACGACGCTCGTCACGGTCGCGCCACTGGTGCTCGCGCATGCGGCGCTGCTGCCACTCATGCTCGCGCCAGCGCTGCTCTTCGCGCCAGCCGCTGCGGTCCTGGTAGTTGTACCCGTATGCCGGGTAGGAGCGATATTCCACCCGCTCCGGCTGGACATAGGCGACCTGGCCATAGGGGAGTCCGATGCGGACATCGACGTGGGCCGGTGCGGCAAATGCCGGAGCCGTTGCTACGGCCATCGCCGCCAGTACCAGTGAGCCAGCTGTGGTTTTCAAGATCGTTTTCATTTGTACCTCCTGTGCGTTGTACTACCTCAACGCGCCAGCGCGGCATGCGAGCACCCGAATCCGGTAAGGAGTGTAAGCAAGTATGTCTGAACGGTGCTATTTCCCCAGCAGCGCCAGGGATTGCGTCCATTGGGCATCCCACTCGTCCAGGAACTCATGGGCCTTGAATGCGCGTCTCAGGTGCGCGATCGGCACCCGATGCACCTCGTTCAAGCCCAGTGCCAGCGTAACGGGGTTCCAGAGCGCCTTGTTCCTGGACTTCCTGGCACTGCCCTTGACGCGCGCGCCGTCGTCGCCAAAGATGCCGCCGCCACTGGCCAGAGCCTGTTCCAGATCGATGCGCACCAGTGCGCCAAAAGCGATCAGCACTTGGTCTTTGCCAATGCCCAGTTGCGATTCCCTCGCCAGTTCGGGCTTGGGCGGTTCGGCATCGTGTTTGAGTTTGCCGGCCAGTTTTTCCACTTCCTTTTTCAGGAAACGCAGCTCATGCAATTGGCGCCGAAATCCGGGCGGCTTCAGTTTTACGACAATCTTGTAGGCGTCTTTCGTGATCGTGATGAGCACATCGTCGCTGCCGGCGGCCAGGCGGGCGGTGTCGTCTTCGAAAAAAATCGGTGCCGGGTAGCCGCCGTTCGCATCGCCGAACAATTCCGGAAAATTGGCGTCATAGTCCAACCAGACATAAGGTGTCAGGCCATGCCCGATCAGGCCCGCCAGGGTCCATGGCGCTCCGGTTTGTTGCGCCAGCCAGTCGCAAGCCTGCGCCGTGGTTGCCCGAAAAGGGAGCTCGATTGTCATTTTGCTTTCATTCATAGTCGGCAGGTTAAGATGCCATGATAAGTGAAACAGCCCCACAGGCATCAAAAGGCAGCAGCTTGGACCAATTACAGCAAGGATTCCTGCTAACGCGGCACTGGCGCGACAAGGCCGCCGGCACCGAGGTCGAGTTTTGGCTGGCCACGGACGACGGCCCGCGCCAGATCCGCCTGACGCAACACCCATCGGTGGCCTTCGTTCCGGCCGAACAGCGCGCGCAGGCCGAATCCGTTTTGCGCGGCGAGCGCGGATGCGAACTGCGCGAACTGGCCCTGCGCGACTTCCAGCAGCGGCCGGTGCTGGGCCTGTATTGCGGGCAGTATCGTCAGCTGCTGAAGCTGGCCAAACGGCTGCGCGAGAACGGGGTCGACGTCTACGAAGCCGACATCCTCCCGCCCGAGCGTTACCTGATGGAGCGCTTCATCACGGCGCCGGTCTGGTTCGGTGGCCAGGCCGGCCCCGGACCGCTGCAGGAGGCCCACATCAAGCCGGCCCCAGGCTATCGGCCGCAGCTCAAGCTGGTCTCGCTCGACATTGAAACGACCGCCCACGGCGATCTGTACTCGATCGCGCTCGAAGGCTGCGGCCAGCGCCAGGTTTATATGCTGGGCCCACCGAACGGCAGCGACGCGCCGCTCGACTTCGACCTGGCGTATTGCGAGAGCCGCCCAGGGATGCTCGAGCGGCTCAACGAATGGCTGGCACGGTACGATCCGGACGCCATCATCGGCTGGAACCTGGTGCAGTTCGACTTGCGCATCTTGCAGCGTCACGCGGAACTGTACAAGCTGCCGCTGCGCTTCGGGCGCGACGGCAGCGCCATGGAGTGGCGCGAACATGGCGGCACGCAGCAGCACTATTTCGCCGCCGCCGCCGGCCGCCTGATCATCGATGGCATCGAAGCGCTAAAGTCGGCGACCTGGAGTTTTTCCTCGTTTAGCCTGGAGCACGTGGCGCAGACCCTGCTCGGCGAGGGCAAGTCAATCGATAATCCATACCAGCGGATGGCAGAAATAGACCGCCGCTTCGCCGAGGACAAGCCGGCCCTGGCGCGCTACAACCTGAAAGACTGCGAACTGGTCACGCGCATCTTCGCCAAGACCGAACTGCTGACCTTCCTGCTCGAGCGCGCCAGCGTCACCGGCCTGGCGGCCGACCGCAGCGGTGGTTCGGTGGCAGCGTTCGAACACTTGTACATGCCGATGATGCACCGCCGGGGCTACGTGGCGCCGAACCTGGGCGACGTGGCGGGCGAAAACAGTCCCGGCGGCTATGTGATGGACTCGCGGTCGGGATTGTACGATTCGGTGCTGGTGCTCGACTACAAGAGCCTGTACCCATCGATCATCCGCACCTTCCTGATCGACCCGGTCGGACTGGTGGAGGGCATGCGCACTGCGGACGAGGCGGCGACGGTGCCCGGTTTTCTCGGCGCCCGCTTCTCACGCGAGAAGCACTGCCTGCCGGCCATCGTCAAAGAGATCTGGGACGGGCGCGACCAGGCCAAGCGCGAGAACAACAAGCCGCTGTCGCAGGCCTTGAAGATCATCATGAACGCGTTCTATGGCGTGCTCGGCTCGAGCGGCTGCCGCTTTTTCGATCCGCGCCTGGCCTCGTCGATCACGCTGCGCGGCCAGGAGATCATGCACCTGACGCGCAGGCTGATCGAGGAGCAGGGCTACCAGGTCATCTACGGCGACACCGATTCGACGTTCGTCTGGCTGGGCAAGGCGCACACGGACGTGCAGGCTGCCGGGATCGGGCGCGCGCTGGTCGGCCACGTCAACGGCTGGCTCGATGACTACCTGCGCAAGGAGTTCGACCTGGCCAATGCGCTGGAACTGCAATTTGAGACCCATTACCGGCGCTTCCTGATGCCGACCATCCGCGGCTCGGAGCAGGGCAGCAAGAAGCGCTACGCCGGCCTGGTGGGCAAGGCCGACGGCGGCGAGGAGATGGTCTACAAGGGCCTGGAGACGGTGCGCAGCGACTGGACGCCGCTGGCCCAGCAATTCCAGCAGGAGCTGTATCAGCGCATTTTCAAGGGACTGGACTATCAGGACTATGTGCGCGACTATGCGCGCCGCACGGCCGCCGGTGAATTCGACGCGTTGCTGGTGTACCGCAAACGCCTGCGCCGTCCGCTCGAGGACTATGCGCGCAACGTGCCGCCGCAGGTACGCGCCGCGCGCGTGGCCGACGAGTACAACCGCCGGCAGGGCCGTCCGCTGCAATACCAGGGCGGTGGCTGGATCCGGTACGTGATTACGGTGGACGGCCCGGAGCCGCTGGAAACCCAGCGCTCGGCGATCGACTACGAACATTATCTGACGCGCCAGTTGCAGCCCGTGGCCGACGCCATCCTGCCGTTCGTGGGCGACGATTTCGCGACGCTGACGAGCCGGCAGAAAAGCCTGTTCTAGCGTCCCGGGAGCCCATGGCACGACCACAAATACGTAGGGTGGAAAAGCGTAGCGCATTCCACCAAGCATGCGTCGCGACGGTGCATACTTGGTGGAATGCGCTACGCTTTTCCACCCTACGTTTTGTGAACCGCTTTGCCGCCTTTTAGTGGCTGATCTTCAAGGCGTAGTATTTAACCACCGTTCCCGGGGTGGTCTGGGGCGTGCCCGACACGGCGCTCTGGTCATAGTCGCCCGCCTTGAAGTAGAAGCTCTCGCCGTTGAAGCTCGAATCCATCGTGAAGGTGCTTGGCGTGCCGTTGACGGTGACGGTGATGGTCGAGCCGCTCAGCTTCAACTGGTAGGTGAACTTGGTGCCAATTGGAACTGTGCCGACCGTGGTGGTGGTGCCGCCGCCGCCCTGGTTGGTATTTTCCAGGAACAGCTTGACGGTGCCGCTGGAGCTGACCTCCAACTCGCACAAGGGTTTGCTCGGGCCGGTGCCCTGGAAAATCTGGGCGATCGTCGTCGTGCTCGGCACCTGCGTCACTTTCACCGTGCCGTCAAGGAGGTTGGTGCCGCCCGTGGTCCAGATGGCGTTCTCGCGCATCTCGGTGCGCGGATGCAGCGAGCCCGAGGTGGTCCAGCCGACGGCCGGATCCATCATCACCATGGCGCCGTCGGCGCTGTCGGTGTAGAAGTAGTACTGCTTGGTGTAGCCGGCCGCCAGGGTCGAGCCGCTGACCGTATCAATGTTGCCCGACGAGCCGGTGGGCAATTGCAGCGTCCACGGCGCCAGGTTGAAGTTGCCGCCAGGCGGCAGGCCGGGATTCAAGCCGCAGCTGCCGGCGCCGTTGGTGTAGACCTCCAGTTCAAGCAGGCTGACCCAGCTGTTGACGTCGCTGCCGGTGCCCAGCACGCGCACGTATTGGGCCGACACGTCCGGAATATCGTAAGGTTTCAGCGCGGCCGAGGTGCCGCTGTTGCTGCCGACGAAGGAGTCGGTCCAGGTGCTGCCGTCGACCGAGGTTTGCAAGTGGAAATTGTATCTGCGCGAATCGCCGTTGTACCAGGCCAGGTTCAGCGAGGTGACGTTGTAGCAGCCGCCCAGCTTGTATTGCAGCCATTGCGCGCCGCCGGTGGCGTCGGCAGACCAGCGCGTCGTCAGCGAACCGTCGTTGGCGTTGGCAGGCAGGTTGGTGTCGCTGCTGCTGGCGCTGACGTTCGCTGGCGCAATGGTGAGTTTCGACTGCGCCAGCGCGGCGACCGACAGCAGCGAGGCGAGGGCGACGAAGGCGAGCTTGCCGAGCGTGCGTGTGAGGCGATGTGCTTGTTGATCCAGATTCATGGGGTGTCCTTTTTGATTGTAGGTGACGACATGGATACTGACGACTGAACAGCGGCGCACGGAAACGTTGTGCGCGACGGCGTGCTCCAACACACCGGAAATGAGACAGGGAAAGGTTTCCATGCGGGCCCTTGAATGACTGCCGGGCAGAGCAGGGAAGACCTTTGGGGATTTGTAATATATTAGTGTTTCTCATCCTAGCATGGATTCCTGGAAATGTGAGCTGCCGTTGTGGCAATGTCACAAATACATGCGCCCGGCGCCACGATTGTGTGGAAAAGCGCGCATTTGTCGGGCGCGCGCCTGTGTATATTGGATACGCTCGCCCGATCCACATCGATTTTTCAAGCTGGAGGAACAGATGGCCAAGACCGCCGCCAACATCAACAGCGCCGCCGCGCCGGCCTGGAACGGCACTGTACCGCTGGCCGCGACGGCCGTCGTCAAGCGCATCGAAGGTTTTTCCGCTACGCCCTACGACGACAATGGCGCCCAGCCGGGCGGCACCTGGACCATCGGCTACGGCAGCATCGTTGACGAGCAGGACAAGCCCGTGTCGGCGGCCAGCGCGCCGATCACCGAAGTCCAGGCGGTGGCGCTGCTGCTGCGCGACATGGCGAGCGCGGCAAGGGATGTCAAACTGCGCGTGCAGGTAGTGCTGACCGACTACGAGGCGGCGGCCCTGATCTCCTGGACCTACAATCTGGGCGCCGGCAACCTGGGCAAGTCGACCATGCTGCTGCGGCTGAACGCCAACCAGAAGGCGGCCGTACCCGATGAAATGCGCAAATGGATCAACCAGGAGGGCAGGCCGCTGGTGGGCCTGCTGCGCCGGCGCTGGGCCGAGGCGGCAATCTTTTGCGGCATGGACCCGACCAACGCCTGCACGCTGGCCTGGAAAAATATCGACAGCCTGGATGACTGGCCGCCAATGAAGACGTGAGTCGGTCAAAAAATAGTTGCATAGCTAATTAATATGGTCTATGCTGTCAACCATGTTCGATCAATGCCTCTACTTCAACACGACTGCCCTTGCGCGCCAGCTCGAGCGCGAGTGGAGCGTCGCGTTCAAACCGTTCGAGCTGACGCCGCCCCAGGCGTTCATGCTGCGCGCGGTGCTCGACCGTCCGGGCTTGCCGCAATGCGATCTGGCCGACGCGCTGGCCATCGCGCGCCCGACCGCCACCCGTGCGCTGGACGGCCTGGCGGCAAAGGGCTTGATCGAGCGCCGCCACAGCGCAGGCGATGGCCGCGAATCGGTGATCCATCCCACCGCGGCCGCGTGCAAGCTCAAGCTGGGGTTGAACCAGGCCAGCGCGCAGGTGACCGCACGCCTGAAGTTGGTGCTCGGCGCGGGCGCGTTTTCGAATGCTGTCGCCAGCGTCAAGCAGGTGCGCGCCGCCCTTGTTTGATTTTTTTTGTCTTTATAGTTGCATAGCTAACCAATTGGAGAATCACATGCCCATCTTGAACGTTAAAGTCAGTGCCCCGAAGTCGCGTGAAACGAGCGCCGCCATTGCCGGCATCCTGCTTGAACTGACCTCCCGGATATTGGGCAAGGATCCCGCGCTCACCGCCATTGCCATCGACTACATCGATCCCGACGACTGGATCGTGGGTGGCGTGCCGCTCAGTGTGCAGCACAAGACGAGCATCTATTTCGACATCAAGATCACCGACGAAACCAACACCAAGGGGGAGAAGGCGCGCTACATCGCCGAAGCGTTCGCCGCCTTCGAGCAGCTGTTCGGCGATCTGCACCAGGAAAGCTATATCCATGTGCAGGATGTGCGGGCCGCGGCCTACGGCTACGGCGGGCGGACCCAGGAATTTCGCTATCACGCGCCCGCGGCCCAGGTGCGGCCGGACAGTTGTCAGCGGTCGTAATCTGGAACCGATTACAAATTAATGGAAACTGTGCTTAACTATTCGGTAATAATGTTCCAAGTCCGTATTGACGAATCAGTGAGCCGCCATGTCTTTGTTCGAGAAAATTACGTCTTCGTGGTCCAGGCTGGGAAGCTATTCCCGTTTGTTCCTGCCGGTGTTCCTGATCGTCGCCGTGGTGCTCGGCTTGCGCTACTGGGTGCTGATCGACGCGGAGACGTCCAGCGCGAAAGCGCGCTACCAAACCGAAGCCCACGACCTTGGCCTTTACCTGAGCGGGGTGCTGGCGCCGGCGCTGGCGCAGGGCGACCGCAAGGCGCTGGGCGCCACGCTGGACGGCGTGATGCTGCTCAATCCCGACCTGGTCGGTGCGCGCCTCGACCATGATGGCGACCGGCTGGTGACGGTGCCGCGTCCGTCGGCGCCGACCGCCTATCCGGCGTGGTTCGCGCGCATGAGCGGCCTTGATGTGCTCGACACCGAGCTGGAAGTGGCGCCCGGCGCGCGCCTGGCGCTGTCGTTCGCGCCGCTGATGCCGCTCGAGCGCTTGTGGCAGACCTTGTGCAAACAGGCCTTGCTGTCCTTGATCAACGTGATGGTGATCTACACCCTGCTCGGCCTTCTGATTTTCGCAAACCGGCGCGTGCTGGCGCGGCTGGCGCAGGCGACCAGCCAATTCCAGCGTGGCGAGCACATGGTACGCCTGCGTATCGGCGGCACGCCGGAGGCGCGCGCCCTGGCAATCACCTTCAACAGCATGGCCGCCGAGGTGCAGGCGCTGGTGGCCTCGCTACAAGGCAGCGAGCAGCAATTGACTGAGCAGCTCGCGCATACGCGCCAGGCCCAAGGTGCGCTGCAGATGGAAAAGGAGCGCATCGAGGTGACGCTCGCCTCGATCGGCGACGCCGTCATCACCACCGACCTGCGCGGCAAGGTCGACGGCCTGAACCCGGTCGCCGAGCAGCTCACTGGCCACTTGGCGGCCGGCGCGCGGGGGCAGGACCTGCATCAGATTGTCACGCTGGCCAACAACTTCGGCCAGCACTTGCTGCTCAAGACCATGTCCGCCATCCTGGCCGGCGGCGCCGTCGTCAAGCTGGGCGGCCAAAGCCTGCGCCGACGCGACGGCGAGGTGCTGCCGATCGAATATACGGCGGCCCCGCTGCGCACCAGCGGCGGCGAGATCCGCGGCGCGGTGCTGGTGTTTCGCGACATGAGCGAGCAGCAGCAGCTGCGCCAGCAGATGTCGTGGCAGAGCAATCATGACGTCTTGACCGGCTTGCCAAACCGCGCCGCACTGGCAGCGCGCTTCGCGCAGGAGATTGCGCGCGCCAGGGACGGGCAGTATGTGCTGGCGGTGTGCCTGATCGACCTTGATCACTTCCAGCAATTTAACGAACGCCATGGCCAGCCGCTGGGCGACGAGATTCTCAAGCTGGTGGCAGGCCGCCTGCACGACTTCGCACGCCGTCGTCACCACGTCACGCGCCTGGGGGGGGGACGAATTCGTGCTGCTGCTGCCGGAGCTGGCCGACCAGGCCGAGATCGAAGCCGAATTGGGACGCCTGATGCAGGCGCTGGCGCACAGCTACCCTTGCGACGCGCTGGCGGTGACGCTCACGGCCAGCGTCGGCGTGGCGCTCTACACCGGCACCGAGATCAGCGCCGACACCTTGCTGCGGCACGCCGACCAAGCCCTGTACCAGGCCAAGATCACGGGACGCGCCAAGGTCCATTTCTTCGATGCCGTGCAGGACGAGCAAGTACGTACCCACCACAACCGGCGCACCGAAGTGTTCGAGGCCCTGCAAGCGCACCAGCTATGCCTGTACTACCAGCCCAAGCTGGACATGCGGGCCGGGCGCATCGTTGGCATGGAGGCGCTGCTGCGCTGGCAGCATCCGGTGCGCGGCATCGTCGGGCCGCTCGAGTTCCTGCCGATTGTCGAGCATTCCGACCTGATCGTCGACATCGGCGAGTGGGTGCTGCGCGAGGCCTTGCGCCAGCTGCAGCAGTGGCGCACAATCGAGCCGCTCTGGGTGGTGAGCGTGAACATCGCGGCGCGCCATTTCCAGCGCGCCGATTTCGTCGAGCGCCTGAAGGTGATCTTGCAAGAGTACCCGGACGTGCCGGCGCGCATGCTCGAGCTCGAGATCCTCGAGTCGTCCGCGCTGGCCGACGTTGGCCACGTACGCGCAATCATGCTCGCTTGCCAGGCGCTGGGCATCCGTTTCGCACTCGACGATTTTGGAACCGGCTATTCGTCGATGTCTTACCTGAAGCGGCTGCCGGCCGACGTGCTCAAGATCGACCAGAGCTTCGTGCGCACCATGTTGAGCGACCGCGACGACCTGCATCTGGTGGGTGCGGTGATCGGCCTTGCGCGCGCGTTCAACCTGGGCGTGATCGCCGAGGGGGTGGAGACGGTGGAGCATGGCGCGCTGCTGATGCGCCTGGGCTGCGACCTGGCGCAGGGTTACGGCATTGCACGGCCGATGCCGGCCGACGCGGTGCTGTGCTGGGCCTCAGGCTTCGACGCGGCGCCGGTGTGGCAGGCGGCGGCGCTGCTGCCGCCGATCCTGAGCCTGCATGCCAAGGGCGACGATGACGATGCCCAGCTGGCGCTGTTTGCCGATCAGGCGCGGATATAGGCGTAGCCCTCGGCCTGGCGCTTGATCAGTTCCGCGATGCCGGCGGCCACGTAGCCGATCCGGGGCAACATGTCGGACGGGCTCAATTTCTGGCCACGCATGGTGTTCTCGCAGGCCACCACGGCCACGCCGGCGGCAAGCGCCTCGTGCACCCGGGCGCCGACCTCCGAGTCGGCCTTGAGCATGCCGATGCCGGGGCCGTAGACCACCACTTCGATCGTCACGTTGGCCGCCCCCAGTTCTTCCTGCGCGTTCCTGACGTTGTTCAAGGTCAGGCTCCACTTCTTGCTGTCGGCGTCGCTGACCTGGAACACCACACGGTAGCCGCCTGGCTTGGCGGCGCTGGCGGCGCTGGCCAATGTAGCAGCGCCGGCGAAGGCGAACAGGCGTGCGGCAAGCGCGCGGCGGGTGTCGGATGGTTTGGTCATCCTGGAATGATAGCGCTTGCGCCCGAATAAGCAAGCATGGCGGCGCAGGGGGGGAGCGCAGCGCAATCCGCCAAACCGGGGTCGGACCCCGGTTCAAGCGCTTGGGGTCTGACCCCGGTTTGGCGGATTGCGCTGCGCTTCTCCACCCTGCGCGCTTGAAAAATTCCGCATGCTGCGCCGCAAAATCGAAAGTTGTTGAGCATATGCGCACATGCGCATATGCTCTCGACCATGCAAACTCCGACCGATTCCATGCTCGAACAGCTGGCGCGCAGCTTCAACGTGCTGGGCGAATTCACCCGCCTGCGCATCTTGCGCAGCGTGTGCCATGGCGAGAAGGGGGTGGCCGACATCGTCGCCGAAGTCGGCTCGTCGCAAACCAATATTTCGCGCCACCTGGGCGTGATGCACCGCACTGGCATCCTGGCCCGGCGCCGCACCGGGAGCCATGTGTTCTACTCGGTCGCCGACCCGATTTACACCGACGTGTGCCAGATGTTGTGCGCGCGGCTCACGCCCGCGCGCCGCCAGGAGAATTAAGTGGCAGACCCGACCCGCCCCCCGTTCGGCCAACTGTTGCGCGCGCCCGAAAATTTCCTCGACGCCGACAGCTTGGAACAGGCGCGCGTGGCGCGCCGCTCCTTCATGGGCAAGGCCCTGGCGATGGGCGCCGGCGCCTCGCTGGCCGGCGCCGCGCGCGCCCAAGAGGGCGACCCGGCGATCTTGACGCTGCCCGAGCACAGCCGCTCGCTTGGCAGGCCGGTGGCGCTGACCGGCTACGGCGCGCCGTCGAAATGGGAGGGCAATTTGCAGCGCCGTGAAAGCCCGGGCCTGACCCGCGTGCCGCAGTCTTCGGTCAGCTTCACGCCGCTGCAAGGGCTGTTCGGCATGATCACTCCGAGCGGCCTGCATTTCGAGCGCCACCACCAGGGCTGGCACGACATCGATCCGGGCACCCATCGCTTGATGGTGCACGGCCTGGTGCGCGAGGCGCGGGTGTTTTCGATGGATGACCTGATGCGCCTGCCGAGCGTCTCGCGCATCCATTTCATCGAGTGCGGCGCCAACACGGGTGCCGAGTGGGGCAGGGTGGCGCTGCCGACGGTGCAGTACACGCACGGCATGATCAGTTGCTCCGAATTTACCGGCGTGCCGCTTTCTACGCTGCTCGAGATGTGCGGCGCCGACCAGAAGAACGGCAAATATGTGCTGGCCGAAGGCGCCGACGGCTCGGGCATGGCGCGCACCATCGCCATCGAGCGCGCGATGGACGACGTGCTGGTGGCCTGGGCCATGAACGGCGAGATGCTGCGCCCGGAGAACGGCTATCCGCTGCGGCTGGTCGTGCCGGGCGTGCAAGGCGTCTCGTGGGTGAAGTACCTGCGGCGCCTGAAGGTGGGCGACCAGCGCTTCGACACCCGCGAAGAGTCGCTGCACTATGTCGACCTGATGCCCGACGGCCAGCACCGGCAGTACACCTCGGTCCAGGAGTGCAAGAGCGTGATTACCACGCCGTCGGGCGGCCAGACCCTGCTCGGAGCGGGCCTGTTCAACATCAGCGGCATCGCCTGGTCGGGCCGCGGGCGCGTCAAGCGGGTCGACGTCAGCGTCGACGGCGGGCGCAACTGGCGCACGGCGCGCTTTGATGGCCTGGTGTTGCCAAAGGCGCTGACGCGATTTTCGCTGCCATGGGAGTGGAATGGCGAGCCGGCCATCCTGCAAAGCCGGGCGATCGACGATACCGGCTATGTGCAGCCGAAAATTGCGCAACTGCGCGCGCTGCGCGGCAGCCGCTCGATCTACCACAACAACGCGATCCAGTCGTGGCAGGTGGCGCCCGGCGGCGACGTGACCAACGTGCAGCTGGCATGATGCGCGCGCTCGCCCTGTTCGCCTGCGCAGTGTCGCTCTCGGCGGCCGCCGCCGGTCCGGTAGTCGGACGTCCCGCCACGGCTGATGAAATCAAGGCCTGGGACATCGACGTGCGGGCCGACTTCAAGGGCCTGCCCAAGGGCGCCGGTTCTGTGGCGCAGGGCGAGCAGGTGTGGGAGGGGCGCTGCGCGTCCTGCCACGGCACGTTCGGCGAATCGAACCATGTATTCACGCCACTGGTGGGCGGCACCAGCGCGGCCGACGCCGCCAGCGGCCACGTCGCCTCGCTGGCCAGGGGCGACGTGCCGCAACGCTCGACGATGATGAAGCTGGCCCATCTCTCCTCGTTGTGGGACTATATCAACCGCGCGATGCCATGGAACGCGCCCAAGACGCTCTCCACCAATGAAGTCTACGCCGTCACCGCCTACCTGCTGAACCTGGCCGAGATCGTGCCGTCCGATTTCGTGCTTTCGGAGCGCAACATGGGCGAAGTCCAGCAGCGACTGCCGAACCGCAACGGCCTGATGCCGGCCGACGCCATGTGGCAGACTCGCGGCAAGGGTGACGTGCGCAACCCCGCCTGCATGCACGATTGCGCGGCCGAGGCGACGGTCGAATCGTTCCTGCCCGAGAGCGCGCGCAACGCGCACGGCAACCTGGCCGAGCAGAACCGGCTGGTGGGACAGACCCGCGGCACGCCGACCAACACCGGCGAAGCGGGGCATGCCGTCGTGCGCGCCCCTTCGGTGGCGACGCTGCTGGCGCAGAACGGCTGCACCGCTTGCCATGGCGTGAGCAACCGCATCGTGGGGCCGGGCTTGAACCAGGTGGCGGCAAAGTACAACGGCAAGCCGGGCGCCCAGGCCTACCTGGCCGCAAAGATACGCAGTGGTGGTTCCGGCCTGTGGGGCGCAATACCAATGCCACCGCAGGGCCAGATCAAGGACAGCGACATCCAGGCCATCGCCGCGTGGCTGGCGGCGGGCGCAAAGCAATGACAACCAGGAGAGCATCAATGAAGCAGGGACGACGCAGCATACTCAAATCGGCAAGCGCACTGGGGATCCTGGCCGCACTGGGCCTGATTTCCGAATCGGCGGCGCTGGCGGCCGAAAACCAGGCCGGATTCGACGCCAAGAATTTCGGCGAAGCGATGAAGGCGCTGGGCGGACCTGGCACCGACAGCAAGGACATCAACCTGAACGCGCCCGAGATCGCCGAGAACGGCGCCGTGGTGCCCTTGTCGGTAGTGAGCGCGATCCCGAACACCGAGGCGATCTACATCTTCGTCGAGAAGAATCCGAATCCCCTGTCGGCAGCGTTCACGATCCCGGCGGGCACCGAGCCATCGATTGTCACGCGCGTGAAAATGGGCGAGAGCTCGCGCATCTACGCGCTCGTCAAGGCCGATGGCAAGTTCTATTCGACCTCGCGCGAGACCAAGGTCACGCTCGGCGGCTGCGGCGGTTGAGCGGCACACCACACACTCATTTGAAGGAAGTGCCATGGCAGACCCAATGAAAATCCGCGCCAGCATGAATGGCGAACTGACCGAAGTAAAGGTATTGATGGCGCACCCGATGGAAACTGGCCTGCGCAAGGACGCCGCCGGCGCCCTGATCCCGGCCCATTACATCAGCGAAGTGACGGCCAGTTGCGCCGGCAAGACCGTGCTTGAATGCCGCTTCAGCCAGTCGGTGGCGCAAAACCCCTACCTTGCGTTCAAGTTCAAGGGCGGCGCCAAGGGTGGCAAGGTGCAGGTCAGCTGGACCGACAACAAGGGCGACAAACGCAGCGACGAAGCGACCATCGCATAAAGCATCAACCTTCTCGAAAGCGACCATGAAAAATGTGATCCTGGGTGTGCTGGCGCTGGCCGCCGGCCAAATGGCGGCGGCGCAGACGGCGAGCGATTCGATCGCCAAGTACCGCGAGATGCTGGCCGACGGCAATCCGGCCGAGCTGTGGGAAGCGCGCGGCGAGGCCCTGTGGAACGAAAAGCGTGGGCCGAAGCAGGTGTCGCTGGCCGCCTGCGATCTCGGCAAGGGACCGGGCGTGGTCAAGGGCGCCTACGTGGGCCTGCCGCGCTTTTTTGCGGACACCAACAAGGTGCAAGACCTGGAACAACGCTTGATGACCTGCATGACGACGCTGCAGGGCTTCACGCCCGCGCAGGCGGGCGCGCAGCCGTTCGGCGCGGGCGCATCCAAGCGCTCGACCATGGAAGCGCTGGTGAGCTGGATCGCCTCGGAATCGCGCGGCATGAAGATCGCCGCCGGCAGCGGCCACCCGCTCGAGAAGGAGGCTTACCAGACCGGCAAGGCGATCTTCAACTACCGCGGCGGGCCTTACGATTTTGCCTGCGCCACCTGCCACTCGGCGCCGGAGAAGCGGATTCGCCTGCAGGACCTGCCCGACCTGACGCGCCAGGCAGATGCCCAGAAAGCCTATGCCAGCTGGCCGGCCTACCGCGTCAGCCAGGGCGAGGTGCGCACCATGCAGCACCGCCTGATGGACTGTTTCCGCCAACAGCGATTCCCAGAGCCCGAGTACGGCTCCGACGCGCTGACCGCGCTGACCATGTATCTCGCACAGCAGGCCAAGGGCGGCGAATTCAATGCCCCGGCGCTGAAACGATAATCGACACAGGAACGCGACCATGAAAAAAATTCTGATATCGGCGCTGGTGCTGGCAACTGTCGCAGGCTGTGCGAGCCTGGCCTCCGACCCCGACTACCGCGTCAAGGCAGTCGAACTGATGAAGGGCGGCTTCCACGCCAACGGCCAGGCCGGCCTCGACCGGCTTGAACAGGATCCGATCCAGCGCGCCTGCGATGGCGGGCCCGATAGTGCCGCGCGTGCCGCCGCGCGCGCCATGCTGGAAAAAGTGGAACTGGCGGCCGTCAAATTCCCGGCCGACGGCAAGCTGCTGGGCAGTTTCGCGGCCGGCGAAAAAGTGGCCCAGACCGGCGTCGGCCTGCAATGGAGTGACAAGGCCGGCACGCCGGCCGGCGGCAACTGCTACGCCTGCCACCAGATCAGCAAGCAAGAGGTCTCGTTCGGGAACATCGGACCGTCGCTGTACCAATACGGCAAACTGCGCGGTAACAGCGACGAAGTGCTGCGCTATACCTGGTCGCGCCTGTACAACGCGAAGGCCTACAACGCCTGTTCGAACATGCCGCGCTTCGGCCACAAGGGCATCCTCACCGAGCAGCAGCTCAAGGACGTGATGGCCCTGCTGCTCGATCCAGCCTCGCCAGTGAATCAGTAATGAGCATCAGCCGACGCGAATTCTTGCAGGTGCTGGCGGTGGCCAGCGCGGGCGGCATGGCGCTGGCCAGTGAAGATGCATTGGCGGGGGGCGCGGCCGGCGGCGACCAGCTCTACGCGTTGCCCAAATTCGGCAACGTCAGCTTTATGCATTTTACCGATTGCCACGCACAGCTGTTGCCGCTGTACTTCCGTGAGCCGAGCGTGAACCTGGGCGTGGGCACGGCGCAAGGCAAGGCACCGCACCTGGTGGGCGAACAGCTGCTCAGGCAATTCGGCATCGCGCCGGGCACGCGCGAGGCGCATGCCTTCACCAGCCTGGACTTCGAACGCGCGGCGCGCAGCTACGGCCAGGTGGGCGGCTTTGCCCACCTGGCCAGCCTGATCAAACGTGTCCGGGCGGAGCGGCCGCACGCCCTGCTGCTCGACGGCGGCGACACCTGGCAGGGTTCGGCCACGGCGCTATGGACGCGCGGCCAGGACATGGTTGAGGCCAGCCTGTTGCTGGGGGTGGACCTGATGGCCGGGCATTGGGAATTCACGCTCGGCGCGGCGCGCGTTCAGGAAATCGTCGAACGCGATTTCAAGGGCAAGATCGGTTTTCTTGCGCAGAACATCAAGACCGCCGATTTTGGCGACCAGGTGTTCGAGCCGTACGCGCTGCGCGAGATGAATGGCGTGCAGGTGGCGGTAATCGGCCAGGCCTTCCCTTACACCCCGATCGCCAATCCGCGCTACCTGGTGCCCGACTGGTCGTTCGGGATCCAGGAAGAAAACATGCAGAAGATGGTCGACGAGGCCCGCGCCAAGGGCGCAAAGGCGGTCGTCCTGCTGTCGCACAACGGCATGGACGTGGACCTGAAGATGGCCTCGCGGGTGACCGGCATCGACGCCATCCTGGGCGGCCATACACACGACGGCGTGCCGGCGCCGGTGGTGGTGCACAACGCGCGGGGCCAGACGCTGGTGACCAACGCCGGTTCGAACGGCAAGTTCCTCGGCGTGCTCGATTTCGACGTGCGCGGCGGGAAGGTGCAGGATTTCCGCTACCGCCTGCTGCCGGTGTTTGCGAACCTGCTGGCACCCGATCCGGCGATGGCGGCCTTGATCGCCAGGGTGCGCGCGCCGTTCAAGGACAAGCTCGAGCAGCCGCTCGCCAGAAGCGAAGGGCTGCTCTACCGGCGCGGCAATTTCAATGGCTCCTGGGACCAGTTGATCGTCGACGCGCTGATGGAGGTCAAGGGCGCCGAGATCGCGTTCTCGCCGGGTTTTCGCTGGGGCACCAGCATCCTGGCCGGGCAGACCATTACGCGCGGTGACCTGATGGACCAGGTCGCGATCAGCTACCCGGCGACGACGGTGGCGCCGATGAGCGGGGCCACCATCAAGGGCATCCTGGAAGACGTGTGCGACAACCTGTTCAATCCCGACCCCTATTATCAGCAGGGCGGCGATATGGTGCGCGTCGGCGGGCTGGCCTACAGCTGCACACCGACGGCCGGCATGGGCGCGCGCATCGGCCACATGACCTTGAACGGCAAGCCGCTCGAAGCGGACAAGCAGTACCAGGTGGCGGGCTGGGCGCCGGTGGCGGAAGGTGCGAAGGGCGAGCCGGTGTGGGACGTCGTCGAACACTACCTGCGGGCCAATCCCGTGCTCAAGGCGCGCACGCTGAACCAGCCGGCGCTGGTTGGCGTGGACGGCAATCCCGGGCGCTCCTGATGGCGTCGCCGATGCTGTGGCCGATCGTTTGCGCCGCGCTGCTGGCCGTGGGTGCACAGGCGCAGGAGCGGCCGGCGACGGTCGCCATGGAGCTGGTGAAGGTGGCGCCGCATACCTATTACGTGCGCGGCCAGTCGGGCGTGGTGTCGCATGAGAACCAGGGCTTCAACTCAAACGCCGGCTTTGTCGTCACCAGCGACGGAGTGGTGGTGTTCGACGCGCTGGGCACGCCGGCGCTGGGCAAGGCCCTGATCGAGCGCATCCGCACGGTCACGCGGGCGCCGATCCGCAAGGTCATCGTGAGCCACTACCATGCCGACCATTTCTACGGATTGGCCGCCTTCAAGGCCAGCGGGCCGGTCGAGGTCATCGCGGGCCAGCCGGCGCGCGCCTACCTGGCCTCCGGTGCGCCCGAAGCGCGGCTGGCGGAACGGCGCCAGAGCCTGGCGCCCTGGATCGATGCGCAGATGGCAGCCATCGCGCCGGACACCTACCTGGGGCAGGCCGAGACCAGTTTCAGGATGGGCGGAATCACGTTTCGGCTGGTCGCCGCCGGACCCGCCCACACGCCCGAAGACTTGATGATGCTGGTTGAAGAGGACGGCGTGCTGTTCGCCGGCGACGTCATTTTCGGCGGGCGCATACCGTTCGTCGGCGACGCCGACATTACGCCGTGGCTGGGGGCCATCGACCGGCTCGCGGCATACCGTCCGCAGGTGCTGGTGGCGGGCCACGGCAGCCATTCGGGCGACGCGGCCGGCGACTTGCTGCTGACGAAGAACTACCTGGGCTACCTGCGCAAGGTCATGCGCGCGGCCGTCGAGCAGGGCACCGATTTCGAAGACGCCTACCGCCAGGTCGACTGGTCGGCCTTCAGTCGCGTGCCGCTGTTCGACGAAGCCAACCACCGCAACGCGTTTGGCGCCTACCTGTCGGCCGAGCGCGAGAGTTTGAAGTAGTGAACCGAGGCATCGTCATGAAGATAAGCGAGGTCCCTTTTGCTACGACCAACTGGTCACAGGTGGCGCGCACCGAGCACCCGGGCGAACACGGCGCCGCGTACTGGCGCACGTGACACTTTGACGGCGTGCCCGTGCGCATGGTCGAATACACGCCTGGTTACCTGGCCGACCATTGGTGCGTCAAGGGGCACATCCTCCTGTGCCTGACCGGAGAACTGCACACCGAGCTTGCCGATGGCCGCACCTTCAAACTCGTGCCGGGCATGAGCTATCAGGTCGCCGACGACGCAGAGCCCCACAGATCGTCGACCGAGTTTGGCGCGACCCTGTTCATCGTCGACTGAGCTCACCATCGGCTTCGATTTCCCACCCTGCGATTCTTCGCCCCACACAGCGCCCGTTTCGCCCCAGGGAGTGTGCAAATTCGGCCGCCATTTCCTATAATCGGCACTCGATCCCACAACAAAATCGGACCATGAAAAAAAGAAGCTTCCTGACTTCGCTTGCCAGTCTCGCCAGCCTGGCCCTGACCCATTCGGCGTGGGCTGCAAAGGCGCTGATGCGGCGCGTGAGGCCTCTTGACGCGGCTTGGCCCGCACCACAAGCCTGGGACCAGCTGCGCACCGCAGTCGGCGGGCGCCTCATCAAGCTCGAGTTGCCCTTCGCCGCCTGCGATTCAGCGCCCGCCTGCGCCGCTGCCTTCAGCGCCCTGAAAGACCCGTATTACATCCGCGACGAGCCGGCCCTGACCCAATCGATGGGTTGGGCCGGCGCCTGGACCTCGTCGCCAAGCGCCTACGCGCTCGCCTGCGCGGGCACGCAAGACGTCGTCGCAGCGGTCAATTTTGCTCGCCTGCATAAGCTGCGGCTGGTGGTCAAAGGGGGCGGCCACAGTTACCAGGGTACTTCCAACGCACCCGATTCTCTGCTCGTCTGGACCCGCCAGATGGATGCGGTCACGATGCATGAGGCCTTCGTCGGCCATGGCTGCAAGCAGGCGCCGGTAGCGGCCGTGACGGTCGGTGCGGGCGCGATCTGGATGCACACCTACAACGCCGTCACCAGCAAAGGCGGGCGCTATGTGCAAGGCGGCGGCTGCGCCACGGTCGGCGTGGCGGGACTGATCCAGAGTGGCGGCTTCGGCAGCTTCTCGAAGCAGTATGGGCTCGCCGCGGCCAGCCTTCTCGAGGCCGAGGTCGTCACGGCCGACGGCCAGGTCCGCATCGCCAACGCTTGCACCAACCCGGAGCTGTTCTGGGCGCTCAAAGGCGGCGGCGGGGGCAGTCTTGGCATCGTCACGAAGGTGACTTTGCGCACGCACGAGCTGCCGGAATTTTTCGGCGTGGTGCGCACCAGGATCAAGGCCTCGTCCGGCGATGCCTACCGGCGCCTGATCGCGAAAGCCATGGCCTTCTATGCAGGGAGCCTGCACAACTGCCACTGGGGCGAGCAAATGGCGTTCAACGCCGAAAACGTGCTCGGTGTGAGCATGGTGTTCCAGGGGCTCGACAAGCAGCAGGCAACGGCGATCTGGCAGCCGTTCTTCGACTCGATCGCGCAGACGCCGCAAGACTACAGCTATGAGGCCGCGCCGACGGTGCTGGCCCTGCCCTCGCGCAAATTATGGGATCCGGTTTTTCTCAAATCGCTGCCCGGTGTCGTCAAGGCGGACGCCCGGCCCGGGGCGCCGCTGGAGAACGTGTTCTGGTCGGCGAATGAGGGCGAGGCGGGCCAGTTCCTGCAAGGCTTCCAGTCGGCGTGGATGCCCGCCAGCCTGCTCGAAATCGGCCAGCAGCAGCGTCTTGCGGACAGTTTGTTCAAGGCCTCGCGCGCCTGGGAGTTCTCGCTGCACTTCAACAAAGGACTGGCCGGTGCTCCGCCCGAGGCGTTGCGCGCGGCCGCCGACACGGCCACCAATCCGCTGGTGCTCGGTGCGTTCGCGCTGGCCATCTGCGCCGCCGAGGAAAATGGCGTGCATCCGCAAGTGGCCGGGCGCGCGCCGGATCTGGCGGCCGCGCGGCGCGCCGCCGATGCGATCGGCAAGGCCATGGACGCACTGCGCGCGATCATTCCGGAAATCGGCTCCTATGTCTCGGAAAGCGATTACTTCGAGAAGAACTGGCAACGCTCGTTCTGGGGGCCGAATTACCCGCGCCTGCTTGCGGCCAAGCGCAAGTACGATCCGGACGGCTTGTTCTTCGTTCACCATGGCGTGGGCAGCGAAGCCTGGAGCGCGGATGGCTTCACGCGCCTCGCTTAGGGCTGTCCAACGAAGCGCACCAGCGCCTCGATCACCGCACGGTCCTTGAGCACGCGGCGGTGGCCCAGGCCGCGCGTGCTGAACAGCTGCGCGTCGGGCAGCGCCGCCATCAGCACCTGCGCCGCCGCGTAGGGCACGGTGCTGTCGTCGTGGTCATGCACGACCAGCGTCGGAGCAGTGACCCGGGGCGCCGTATGCTGCGCCGCCATGCGCTCGAACACGGCGCCCTCGCGCCCCTCCAGCAAGGCGACCATGCGTGCGCGCAGGCTCTCGCGCAGGCCGAATGCCGTGGCGTAGTCGTGCGTCACTTCCAGCATCGACACCGGCGCCGACAGCAAGGCCAGCTTGCGCAGCGCCAGGCCGTTGGCGGCGGCCACGCAGGCGGCCGCGCCGCCCATCGAATGGCCGACCAGCGCCTGCACCCGACCCAGGCGCGCCGCCGCATAGCCGAGCGCGCGCACAAATTGCGGCAAAGTGCTGCTCCATGCGGCGCTGCGTCCGTGGGCTGGCTGGTCGATGACCACGACGGCCCAGCCGGCGGCGCTGAGCGCGTCGGCCAGGCTGGCCATCTGCATGCCCCATCCGCCCCAGCCGTGGGTCATCAGTAGTTGCGGCGCGTCGGAGCGGGCCGGCCAGTGGTACAGGGTGATCGAGGCGCGCTCGAAGGGCAGCGACTCGATTCGCACGCCTGGCGGCGGCCGGGCGTGGCGGGTGGCCAGCTTGGTCGGCACCGGCGTGCAAAACACGCGCGCGGCCACGCGCGGCGCCCAGTACGGAATCACGGCCTGTGCCATCTGCAGGCCTGATCGCAGGACCCTGAACAGGCGGTTGGCGGAAAAGCTGCGCGCGGTGGCGCTGGCGGGGGAGAGGGTGCTCATCGTGGTGTCTCGCTCAGAAAAAAATAAAATCATCGTTGCTGCCGGGCAGGGCTTGCGCGCAGCGGGCGACCAGAAGGTATAGCCCTAGAGCGGCGCCGGCGGCGCCCAGGGTGAGGATGGCCAGCATCGTGTTTCTCCTTTATCGCACGCCCGTGCGAAAATATGGTGCGCATGGCGCCGGCCAGGCCGGCGTGAAATCAAGGTTGGTAGTTGAAGCTGCGGTAGGTGGACGTCAGTCGTTCATAGGCAGCGCGCACCCGTTCGAAGGCTTTCGGGTCGCGCAGGAAGCGGGTGTCGTGCAGCACACCCACCATCAGGCTGTATATTTCGAACACCAGTTGCTCGGGATCGGTATCGGGGCGCAAGTGGCCGGCCTCGAGCGCCTGGACAATGGTGCGGCGCAGGATCGCACGCCAGCGCAGCACCGTTGCTTGCAACTGGTCGCGCATCGGGCTCTCGACATCGTCATATTCGAATGCGCCGGCCACATAGATGCAACCGGTTTCATTTGCGGTGCGCGCGATCCAGCCGAGCACCAGCGCGTTCAGCCGCGGCAGGCCGCGTGGTTGCGCCATGGCGGGCACGAACACGGCTTCGACGAAGCGCCGGTCGAACTCGTGGAGCACCGCCGCGCGCAGTGCTTCATGCGAGCCAACGCGCGAGAATACCCCACTCTTGCTCAGGCCGAGGCGCTTGGCGACCTCGCCCAGCGACAGGCTCTCGAGTCCCTGGGCCGAAACCAGCTCCAGCGCGGTGTCGATGATGGCGGCGAGCGTGTGCTCGCTTTTTTCGGTTTGGGTGTCCATGCATCGCAGTTTAGCACATGTGTGCGAAAACGCCATCGTCCGTTTACGCGATGCGCCGGATCGCCATGCCGCTTATTTTTCGCGAGCGTCAGGCCGGGTTTTGCCCAGGGAAGTGTCTTGTTTGACGTTTTTTTTGCAGATAGTAGTTGCTACATGGAAAATACTTGCTATATGCTATACCTTCTTTTTCCTCCGGATGCACCATGCTCAAGTCGCTCATCGCCCTGTTCGCTTTTCTGGCCATCGGTTGCACCACGCTGGTCCAATCGGCGCCTGCTTACTGGAGCGAGATGCAGGCTTTCCAGCTGGCCGACCGCCTCAAGGCGCCGCCCGAGCACCCAATCCTGTTCATTGGCAGCTCATCGTTCACGCTCTGGACATCGGCGGCCAAGGACTTGAATGACCCGACAATCCTGAACCGCGCGTTTGGCGGCTCGACGCTGCTTGACGTGATCGAAAATGCCGACCAGGTGATCAAGCCTTACCATCCGCGCCAGGTGGTGATCTACTGCGGCGAGAACGACGCGGCGATGCCGGGCGTGAAGGGAGCCGACGTGGCCGACCGCTTCAAGATCCTGTTTGGGATCATTCGCCAGCACTATCCGAACGTCCAGGTGAGCTACGTTTCAATCAAGGCCAGTCCAAGCCGCGCGGAATTTTTCCCGGTGGTGCGTGAGGCGAACCAGCTCATCGCCGCTTTCCTGGCCACGCGCCAGAACACCAGCTTCATCGACGTTCACGGGGCCATGCTCGACACGAACGGCAAGCCGCGCGCGGAATTGTTCGGCCAGGATCGCCTGCACATGACAGCGCAAGGCTATGCAATCTGGATCCGTATCATCGCTCCCTTCCTGCTGAAGGCTTGACCGGCCGCAGCGCTGCCACTGATTGATCGAGGCGCTGGTGCCGGGCGCGCTGGATGGCCCAGCGCGACGACGCCAGGCTTGAACTCGATTTTGACTACCCCATTGTTCGCGCCCGGCTGATATCGTGGACCTGCTTGGAAGATCGTTGGTAAAACGCAGGGCGGAAAATAAGGGGGCCGCCCGGACCGCATTCCGCCATGTCGGCGTCCATGAGGTCCACGCATTGGTGGAATGCGCTACGCTTTTCCACCCTACGTTTTGTTGGCAAATTTATCCCTAACTAGGCGGATACGGGGCTGTCCGCCTCGCGCCACAGCGACACCAGCAGCACCATCACCACCGGGCCGATGAACAGGCCCACCAGGCCAAGCGTCTCGACCCCGCCCAAGATGCCGAACAACACCGCCAGGAACGGCAGGCGGGTGGCATTGCCAATGATGGTGGGGCGGATGAAGTGGTCGGCCACGAACAGCACCAGCGTGCCCCACACGGCCACCGCGACAGCACCGACCATATTGCCGCCGGCGGCCAGCAGCAGCGCCGCGCTCAGGTAGGCCAGCGGCGCGCCGAACGGGACGATGGCCAGCATGCCCGTCAGCGCACCCCACAGCGCGGGCGAGGACAGCCCGGCGAAGGCGTAGCCGATTCCGATCAGCAGGCCTTCGCCCAGTCCGACCAGCACCAGGCCATTGACGGTGGCGCGGATCGCGGTCGGCACTTTCTGGTGGTAGTGGTCCCAGCGCAGCTGGCCGAACCAGCGCCCGCCGATCCGCATCAGCTGCGCGTTGAGCGCCTTGCCGTCGAGGTAGAAGAAGAACAGGCACAGGAAGGCGAATGCAAAATCGACCAGCCGGTGAAAAATCTGGCCGCCCAGCGCCTTGAGCACGGCGCTGGCCGACATCAGGCGCGGGCCCGAACCTTCGGACAACAGGTGGGTCAGGCCATGCGGTTGCGACAGCGTGTCTTGCCACCAGCGTTCGACGTATTCGCCCACGATCGGCAGGCGCTGCAGCATGGCCGGCGGCGCGATGCCATTGTTGTTGGCGTCGGCCACGAAGTTCGCCAGTGCCGGCGCCTCGCGCACAGCCTGGCTCACGCCAAGCAGGGTGGGGATCACGAACACGCACGCCATGCCAGCGGTGAGCAGCGCCGCGGCCAGCGCGGTGCGTCCGCGCGACCAGGCCAGCATCCGCTCATACAGCGGCCAGGTGGCGATGCACAAAATGCCGGCCCAGGCCAGCGGCAGGAAGAAGCGCTGGCCGACATACGCGGCCAGCGCCAGGATGAGGAGGGAGAAAACCGTGCTGTGGATATCGCGCTGCAAGTCGTTCATCGACGGACTCCTGGGTGGGTGGACATCAATCCACCCAAGTTAAGCCATTTCAGCAATTTTTCTGACTCATCGCCTTGTGC
>JAZJYV010000017.1:0-275872 GCA_040390195.1 Pseudomonadota bacterium
CGAGCGTGGCCAGTGGTACTTCCAGCGCTACAACCACTACCTGCCCACCGCCGGCGAGATCGTGCTGTTCGACCGCTCCTGGTACAACCGGGCCGGCGTCGAGCGCGTGATGGGCTTTTGCAGCGACCATGAATACCTCGAATTCATGCGCCAGACGCCCGAGTTCGAACGCATGCTGGTGCGCTCGGGCATCCACATCTTCAAGTTCTGGTTCTCGGTGAGCCAGAAGGAGCAGCGGCTGCGCTTCGAGCAGCGCATGACGGACCCGCTCAAGCACTGGAAACTGAGCCCGGTCGACCTGGCCTCGCTCGACAAGTGGGACGACTACACGCGCGCCAAGGAAGCCATGTTCTTCAACACCGACACCGCCGACGCGCCCTGGACGGTGATCCGCTCGAACTGCAAGAAGCGCGCGCGCCTGAACGCGATGCGCGTGGTGCTCACCCGCCTGCACTACGACGGGCGCGACCCGCTGTGCGTCGGCCAGCCCGACCCGCTGATCGTGTGCGCGCCGCGCGACAGCGTGGAAGCGGCCGAGCAGGTGCCACGATGAGGCGTTTCTCGGACTTGCTGGCCCAGCGTTTCAGCGGCTTGATGCCCGGTGAGCTGAAACAGTCCGAGCTGGCCTGGCTGGCCACGCCGCGCCCGCACATGGCGCTGCTCGAGCGGCGCCGCGCGACCCTGATCGTAAACCGGGTGCGCCTGTTCGCCTTCCTGTTCGCCGTGCTCACGCCGCTGTGGGGCGTGGTCGACCTGATGGTGTTCCCGTTCCCCCTGTGGGGCGAGCTGGCCCTGATGCGCCTGGCCGCCTGCGCCGGTTTCATGCTGCTGCTGGTGTACTACCGCTCCAGCGGCGACCTGTTCAACGCCTACCGCGCGATGGCCCTGCTGTTCGCCATTCCCACCGTCTTCTACGTCGCCTCGCACCTGCTGCTGGGCAGCTTCGCGCTGTCGGGCATTTCGGCGGCGATCGGCGCCGGCTATGCCTTCCTGCCTTTCGTGCTGCTGGCCGGCCTGGCGATTTTCCCCCTGACGCTGGCCGAGACGGCCGTTATCGCCAGCCCCATCCTGCTGGCCCAGCTGATGGCCGGCTACCTGAGCTGGCCGGGCATGGACTGGCCCTCGTTCGCCGGCGCCTTCTGGCTGCAGGTGCTGATCACCGGGGTGGCCGCGCTGGCCGGCGTGTGCCAGCTGGCGTTCATGATCGCGCTGGTGCGCCAGGCCATCCGCGACCCGCTCACGGGCGCCTTCTCGCGCAGCAGCGGCGAGGAAGTGCTCGACCTGCAGTTCACCATCGCCGGGCGCAGCGGGGCGCCGCTGGCGCTCGCCTTCCTCGACCTGGACCACTTCAAGCGCGTGAACGATGAGCACGGCCACGAGGCGGGCGACACGGTGCTCATCGCCATGATCGCCAGCCTGACGCGCCAGCTGCGCCACGGCGACATGCTGGTGCGCTGGGGCGGCGAAGAATTCCTCCTGATCATGCCCGACACGGCCCTGGAACAGGCCGAGCTGGTGCTGGCGCGGGTGCGCGCGGCCGGTTTCGGGCTGCGTCCGGAAGGGGCGCCGGTGACGGCCAGCATCGGCCTGGCCGAGCGCGCCGAGGATGCGCCGCCGGACTGGAAAAGCCTGGTCGAACTGGCCGACCAGCGCATGTACCTGGCCAAGGAGGGCGGGCGCGACCGGGTGGTCGGCCGCCCCGCGCGCATCACGCTCGTGCGTCCCGCACCGGGCCGGAAATGAAGCCTTGCAGGTGCTGGCGGGCGATCTCGAATTCGCGCTGCAGGCTCGCCAGCAGGGCCGCCGCGCCGTTCAGCTGGCCGGTCTTGCCGAGCCGCTCGAGCTCGACGCAGTGGCCGTGCATGCGCTGCGCACCGAGGTTGTCGATGCCCGACAGGAAGCGGTGCGCGCACGCTTCGAGCAGCGCGCCGTCCTGCTGGGCCAGCGCGCGCGCGATGTGCTTGAGGTGCTGCGGCGCGTCGTTGATGAACAGCGCCGCGATGTCGGCCACCAGGGTCGGATTGTTCTCGTCCTCGAGCTCGCGCAGCTGGGCGATGCGGCGCGCGTCGATCACTTCGCTGTCCGGCTCGGACAGGGTGCCGCTGGCTGCCACCGCCGTGAGCACGGCGCGGATGTCGTTCAGCTCGAGCGGCTTGGAGACGTAGGCGTCCATGCCGGCGGCCAGGCATTTCTCGCGGTCGCCCGGCATCGCGTTGGCCGTCATGGCGATGATCCGCGGCGGCGCCCCGGCCCCGTAGCGCAGGCGCAGCCGGCGCGTCGCCTCGAGCCCGTCCATCTCCGGCATTTGCACGTCCATTAGCACGATGTCGTAGTTCTGGCGCTCGAGCGCGTCGAGCACTTCGAAGCCGTTGGCGACGACGTCGGCGCGGTAGCCCAGGTGGGCCAGCAATTGCTGCACCACCTTCTGGTTGACCGCGTTGTCCTCGGCCACGAGCAAGGTCAGCGGCAAGCTCTCGGCCAGCCGCCCGCTGGGGGCGGCCGGGCGCGGGTTGGGGCTCTCGGCGGCGATCTGCATGGCCCCCAGCAGCACTTCGAACAGGGCGGTCGGCTTGATCGGCTTGTTCAGGTAGGCGGCGAACTTGATCATGGCCAGCTTGACGTCGCGCGGGCGGTGCGCCACCGAGGTGAGCATGATCAAGGGCAGGGCTTCGGGGCCGCGGTATTTGCGGATCTCGCTGGCCAGGCCGATGCCGTCCATGTCGGGCATGCTCATGTCGAGGATGGCGACGTCGAAGGCGTGGCCGTGGCGCACGAAGTCGAGCGCCTCGATGGCCGAGACGGCCGCCGACGGCACCATGCCCCACAACAGCGTCTGCTTGACCAGGATGCGCCGGTTGGTGGCGTTGTCGTCGACGATGAGCACCCGCTTGCCCGACAGCGCCGATGAGCTCTCCTGCAGGAAGCTGTGCGCCAGGCGGTCGCCCGAGGCCTCGGCCACGATGGTAAACGAGAAGGTCGAGCCGGAGCCCACTTCGCTCTCGACCCACATGCGCCCGCCCATCACCTCGGTGAGGCGCTTGCTGATGGTCAGGCCCAGGCCGGTGCCGCCGTACTTGCGGGTGGTCGAGGCGTCGACCTGGGTGAAGGACTTGAACAATTCGGGCAGGCGGTCGGCCGGGATGCCGATGCCGGTGTCTTTGACGGCGAAGGCAAGCTCGTGGCGCGCATCGTCGAGCAAGGTGGCCGAGACCGAGACCACGACTTCGCCGTGGGCGGTGAATTTGATCGAGTTCGACAGCAGGTTGACCAGGATCTGGCGCAGGCGCGTCACGTCGCTCACCAGCGCCGCCGGCACGCTGTCGTCGATGAAGTAGGCCAGGTTGATGTCCTTCTCCGAGGCCGAGGAGGCCAGCAGGTCGAGCGACTCCTCGATGCAGCGGCGCAGGTCGAAGGGGTGGCGCTCGATCTCGAGCTTGCCGATCTCGATCTTCGAATAGTCGAGGATGTCGTTGATGATCGTCAGCAGGACCTCGCTGCTGGCGCGGATGGTCTGGGTGTAGTCGCGCTGCTCGTCGTCGATGTGGGTGTTTAGCAGCAGGCTCGTCATGCCGATGACCGCGTTGAGCGGGGTGCGGATCTCGTGGCTCATATTGGCCAGGAACATGCTCTTTGCCAGCATGGCCGCCTCGGCCGCCTCCTTGGCCTGCTCGAGCTCGTGCTCATAGGCCTTGCGCACCGTGATGTCGCGCAGGATCACGGTGTAGATCAAGCCGTTTTCCGTGTCCAGTTTCGAGATCGAGGCCTCGGCCGGGAATTCGCTGCCGTCCTTGCGGATGGCGAAGATGCCGCGCCGCTCGGCCATCGGGCGCGCATTATTGGCCGAGCTGGTGAACTGCGCGATGTGCGCGCCGTGCCCGGCGTGGTAGCGCCCCGGCAGCAGCAGGTTCAGTTCACGGCCATTCACCTCCGCCTCGCGCCAGCCGAACAGGCGCTCCGCACCCTGGTTGAACAGGATGATGCGCAGCGCGCTGTCGACGCAGATGATGGCGTCGTCGGCGATGCTGAGAATGCCGTTGAGCTGGGCGGTCGTCAACGTGGTGCTCGGTGCGCCCGTCGGCTCGCCGGCGGCAAGTGGTGTGTTCGGCATGGCAGTTCAATGTCAGGCTGGCCAGCTCGACCGGCGGGGACGCACATGGCGCCGCGCAGGCCGCTGGGGTTATTGCCAGCATACATGAAAAAAAACCAGGCCGGAATAAACCAACAGTCAGTTTTTATCATTACTGAGAACCACGCGATTGATGAAGCGGATCGCAGGAAAGGTGCGGTTCAGGGTTTTACTATGGAAATTGCTCATTTCGGCGCCATCCTCGAAGCGGATGATGTTGTTTTTCTTCAGCGCGATGGCCGGCGCGGCCAGCCATAGCACTTTTTTGTCTTGCAACACTTCGATGTAGGTGTACTGGCTGGCGTCGATGGTGCTGATGACCTTGCCGACATAGGGCAGGTCGGCCTGTGCCACGGCGCCCGGGTGGCCGGGCGGGGTTGCCGCGTGCAGGTTGGCGCCCAGCAGCAGGGCGCAAAGGGAGAGGGCGAGAGTGCTCGGTTTCATGGTCGGTTCCTGTTGTTGTAGTGGAGGGGGAAAGCGGGTCGCTCAGGCCTGGCGCAAGACCGGCGCGGCGTGCCGTGCGGGCGCCGTGCGCAGGGTGGTGGTGGCCAGTTGCAGCACCGGTGCCGGGTCGGGATCGGGCTCGGCGCCATCGAGCCGGAACAGGTCCACCAGCGCGGCCAGGCTGACCGACTGCTCCTGCAGGCCCTGGGCGGCGGCGGCGGCCTGCTCGACCAGCGCGGCGTTCTGCTGGGTCACCGAATCCATCTGCGAGACGGCCTGGTTGATCTGGCTGATGCCCGAGGTCTGCTCGTCGCTGGCGGCCGTGATGTCGTCCATGATGTCGGTGACGCGCTTGACGCTGGCGACGATCTCCTGCATGGTGGCGCCGGTCTGGTCGACCAGCACGCTGCCGGCGCTGACCTGCTGCACCGAGTCTTCGATCAGCTGCTTGATTTCCTTGGCCGCGCTGGCCGAGCGGTGCGCCAGGTTGCGCACCTCGCCGGCCACGACGGCGAAGCCGCGTCCCTGTTCGCCGGCGCGCGCCGCCTCGACGGCCGCGTTCAGCGCCAGGATGTTGGTCTGGAAGGCGATGCCGTCGATCACCGCGATGATGTCGACGATGCGCTTGGCCGAGGTGTTGATCGCGCCCATGGTTTGCACTACCTGGCCGACCATGGCGCCACCCTTGACGGCCACTTGCGAGGCCGAGCGCGCCATGCTGTCGGCCTGGCGCGCGTTGGCGGCGTTCTGCTGGACGGTGGCCATCAGCTGCTCCATCGACGAGGCGGTCTCCTCGAGAGCGGCGGCCTGCTGTTCGGTGCGCGCCGACAGGTCCAGGTTGCCCTCGGCGATTTCGCGCGCCCCCACGCCGATGGTCTCGGTGCCGCTGCGCACCTGGGCCACGATCTTGACCAGGCTGTCGTGCATGTCCTTGAGCGCCTGCATCAGCTGGCCCGTCTCGTCGCGCGAGTGGACCACGGTTTCGCCCGTCAAGTCGCCGTCGGCCACGCGCAGGGCCAGCGCCACCGCCTCGCGCAGGGGGCCGGTGATGCTGCGGGTGACGGCCACGGCCGCGGCCACGCCCAGCAGCAGGGCCAATGCGGTGATCGACAGCGTCAGCAGGCGCGCGCCGCGGTAGGACGCCTGGGCCGCTTCGCTGGCCAGGTCGGCCTGCTTTTCCTGCAGGCGCACCAGTTCGTCGAGCGTGTCGACCCATTTGCGCTGGTTCGGCCGCATCTGGCCGTCGAGCAGGGCCACCGCCTCGGCCCCCTTTTGCTGCTTGAGCAAGGCCACCACACGGTCCGTCAGCGGATCGGTGGCGGCGCGCGCGGCGGCGATCTTGGCCAGCACGGCCTGGTCGGCCGGGCTGCTGGCGCGGTGCTCGAGCGCTTCCAGGTTGGCCTTGTATTCGTCACGGTCGTCGGCGATCCGGTCCACTTCCGAGTCGCGCTGGTCGGCGTCGGTGGCCAGTGCCATGTTGCGGGTGGCCAGCGCGATCGTCATCACCGACTGGCGCATCTCCATCGCCGTCTTGATCTTGACGTTGTTGTCGTTGACGATGCGGTCCAGGCTGGCATTGATGGCGGCCGTGCGCTGCAGGCCGATGCCGGCCAGCGCCATCATCAACAGCAGCAGCAGGCCAAAGCCGAGGCCGAGGCGCACGCCGATTTTCAGATCGTTGATTTTCATGGTGGACCACCTTTACCAGTGCGGTGCCGCAGCTTTGCCGCCGGCGCCTTGATTTACGATAAGCAAGTCTTAGCAAAATGCGGACCAGCCCGTGAAACGGCGTGGGCGCTGCGCGGGGCTGGGAATGGTTCCCGAAAGCTGGAAAGCGGGGCGAATCGAGTCTTGCTTGCGGGAATACCGGCTACCACCAGGGCTTGGCGCCGTCGTGCGCGATGTTGTGGCAGCGCTCGCAGGCCAGGTGGACCATGAAGGCGACCCGGCCATGGCAGGCGCCGCAGTAACGGCCGCGGAAGATGGCGTCCATGCTCACCGGGTTGGCCCCGGCCTTGGGCGCAAACAGGCCGTCGTGGCAATTGGCGCAGCTGAGCCACTGGCCATGGGCCGCGTGCGGAAACCGCACGAAGGGCATGTCCTTGGTGTTTTTCATGACCACGTCGGGCACGGCCGGCGCGGGCGCGCTGGCCTGGCCGGACAGCTCGGCGCGCGGCGCGATGGCGCCGCTGCGCAGCGCCGCCATCCAGTCCGGCGCGCCCTGGCGGTCGCGCGGCAGGCCACGCCAGCCCTCGGCCAGGCTTTGCAGCTGGGCCTGGGCCGGGTTGTCGCTGTCGTGGACCGCAGGCGTGTCCTGGGCGGCGCTGTGCGCGCCCAGCACGGCCAGGGCGCACACCAGCGCACGGCGCAAACGGGAGAGTCGACTCATGGCGCCAGACTAACGCGGATGGGCGCCGCTTGAACATGATTCAAATCAAGAATTTTCCTGATGAAATAGATGGCATGGACTTTGCGTGGTCAGCAGCTCAAGCATCCACTTTGGCCACGCCCATGAACGATTTATCCAAACACTACATCGAGAACATCACGTTCGACGAATTGACGATCGGCCAGTCGGCGCGCCAGGTGCGCACGCTGGCGCTGGAAGACATCCAGGCCTTCGCTGCCGTCTCGGGCGACCTCAATCCGACCCACGTCGACGCCGACTTCGCGCGCCTGTTCCAGGGCGTGACGGCGCACGGCATGTGGGGCGGCACCCTGGTGTCGAGCCTGCTGGGCACGGAGCTGCCTGGCCCGGGTACCGTGTACGTCGAGCAGAGCCTGCAGTTCCTGCTGCCGGTGCACGTGGGCGACACCCTCACCGTCAGCGCCACCGTGCTGGCCAAGGATGCGGCGACCAAGCGCGTCACGCTCGCCTGCGCCGCCAGCAACCAGCACGGCGCCCAGGTCCTCAGCGGCACGGCCGTGGTGCTGGCGCCGCTGGTGCGCATCCGGCGCCTGGCGCTGCAGCTGCAGCCGATGCATATGTTCGACCCGCAGGCGCGCCTGCGCCAACTGCTGGCGCAAGTGCGCCACCTGGCCCCGGTGCGCTGCGCCGTGGTCCACCCCTGCGACGAGGAGTCGCTGCGCGGCGCGCTCGAGGCAGCCGCGCACGGCGTCATCGAGCCGCTCCTGATCGGCCCCGAGGCGCGCCTGCGCGCACTGGCCGAGCAGGGCGGCATGGACCTGCACGGGGTGGCCATCCGGGCCGCCCTGCACAGCGTCGACGCTGCCGAGCAGGCGGTCGCGCTGGCCGCCTCCGGCCAGGTGGGCGCCATCATGAAGGGCAGCCTGCACACCGATGAACTGATGCACGCGGTGATGGCCGAACGGGCCCTGCGCAGCGGACGGCGCCTGTCGCACGTATTTCGCTTCGACGTGCCGCGCTACGACAAGCCGCTGCTGCTGACCGACGCCGCGCTCAACATCCGTCCGGGGCTCGAAGACAAGGCCGACATCGTGCAGAACGCGATCCTGCTGGCGCACGCGCTGGGCCTGGAGCTGCCCGATGTGGCCATCCTGGCCGCGGTCGAGACCGTCAACGTCCACATGCAATCGACGCTCGACGCGGCGGCGCTGTGCAAGATGGCCGACCGCGGCCAGATCCGCGGCGCCCGGCTCGACGGTCCGCTGGCGTTCGACAATGCCGTATCGATGGAGGCGGCGCGCATCAAGGGCATCGCCTCAGACGTGGCCGGCCACGCCGACATCCTGGTCGTGCCCGACCTCGAGTCCGGCAATATGCTCGCCAAGCAGCTCGAATACCTGGCTGGCGCCACCACCTGCGGCGTGGTGCTGGGCGCGCGCGTGCCGATCGCGCTCACCAGCCGCGCCGACGGCCCCGACGCGCGGGTCGGTTCGGCCGTGCTGGCGCTGCTGGTGGCGCGCCAGGAGCGTCCATGAGCAATCGCGACCCGGCCGTGCTGGCGGTCAATGCCGGCTCCTCGACGCTCAAGTTCGCGCTGTACCGGCACCGCGCCACGCGGGTCGATGCAGCCTGCCTGTCGGGCACCTTCGGCGCGCTCGAACCGGGTGGCACGCCCTACCTGCACCTGTGCACCGAGCGCGGCGAGCGCAGCACGCCGCTGGCGGCCAGCGGCGACAGCTTCGGCGCGGCGCTGGCGGCGCTGGCCGGGGTGCTCGACGCGCACGCCGACGGCATCCGGGTCGACGCCATCGCGCACCGCATCGTGCACGGCGGGGCGCGCTGCTCGGACTCGCTCGTCATCGACGATGGCGTGCTGGCCTATCTTGACACCCTGGCCCCGCTCGCGCCGCTGCACCAGCGCCACAACCTTGACGGGGTGCGCGCCTTTCGCGCCGCCTTTCCCCAGTTGCCGCAGGTGGCCTGCTTCGACACCGGTTTCCACGCCAGCATCTCGCCCATCGACACCACCTACGCCTTGCCGGCCGAGGCGCGCCAGGGCGGCGTGCGGCGCTACGGCTTCCACGGCCTGTCCTACCGCTACGTGACGGCGCGCCTGGCCGAATATTCGGGCCACGCGAACGCTCGTCTGCTGGTGGCCCACCTGGGCAATGGTGCCAGCGCCTGCGCCATCGCCCAGGGCCGCAGCGTAGCCACCAGCATGGGCTTTTCCGCGCTCGACGGGTTGGTCATGGGCACCCGCTGCGGCGCCCTCGATCCGGGCGTGCTGCTGCACCTGCTGCGCTCGGGCTGGAGCGTGGAACGGCTCGAGGAAATGCTGTACCGCGAGTCCGGCCTGCTCGGCCTGTCCGGGGTATCGGCCGACATGCGCACGCTGCACGCCAGCGCCGCGCCCGAGGCGGCGCTGGCGATCGACGTGTTCGTCCACCGCCTGGTGCGCGAATGCGGCGCGCTCACGGCCTGCCTGGGCGGGCTCGAGGTGCTGGCCTTCACCGGCGGCATCGGCGAGCACGATTGCGAGCTGCGCGCGCGCGCCTGCGCCGCGCTGGCCTACCTCGGCGTGCGGATCGACGCCGGTGCCAACCGCGATGCCATCGGCAACGCCACGCTGGCGATCCATGCGCCGGAGTCGAAGGTTGAAGTGTGGGTCGTGCCCACCGACGAGGGAAGGGTCGCCGCCGGCGATGCCGCCCGCCTGATTGCCACTTGAGGAACCGCCATGCTGTATCAACTCCATGAAATGCAGGACGCGCTGGTGCAGCCGTTCACACGCTGGTCGCGCAAGACCTCGCAACTGTTTTCCGACCCCGCTTCGCCGCTCGCCTCGATGCCGTTCGCGCACGAGCTGGTCGCCGCCTGCGACCTGGTCTACCGGCTCGGCAAGCACTACGACAAGCCGCGCTTCAACCTCACGTCGACGCTGTTCAAGGGCAGCGAAGTGCAGATCGCCGAAGAGACCGTCGCCACCCGGCCGTTCTGCCGGCTGACCCATTTCGCGCGCCAGGGGCCGGGCGCCGACCACGTCTGCCCGACCGTGCTGCTGGTGGCGCCGCTGTCGGGCCACTTCGCCACGCTGCTGCGCGACACCGTGCGCGGCTTGCTGCACGACCATGACGTGTATGTCACCGAATGGACCGATGCGCGCCAGGTGCCGCTGGCCGACGGCCCGTTCGGCTTGAACGACTACATCTACTATGTGCAGGACTTCCTGCGCCTGCTGGGGCCCCAGACCCACGTGGTGGCGGTGTGCCAGCCCACCGTGCCGGTGCTCGCCGCGCTGGCCCTGATGGCCAGCGCGGGCGAGACCGGCGCGCGCAGCATGACGCTGCTCGGCGGGCCGATCGACGGGCGCGTCTCGCCCACCAAGGTCAACCAGCTGGCCAGCGACAAGCCCCTGTCCTGGTTCCGCGACAACCTGATCGACGAGGTGCCGGCCCACTATCCGGGCGCCGGACGCAAGGTCTACCCGGGCTTCCTGCAGTACGCCGCGTTCATCGCGATGCACCCGGACAAGCACATGCAAAGCTATAACGACTACTTCCACCAGCGCGCCGAGGGCAAGCCGGTGAGCAACCACGAGCGCTTCTACGATGAATACAACGCGGTGCTCGACATGAGCGCCGAGTTCTACCTCGACACCATCGGCGTGGTGTTCAAGGATTTCGAGCTGGCGCGCGGCGTGTGGGAGGTCGACGGCGTGCCGGTGCGTCCGCAAGACATCCGCGCCACCGCCTTGTTGACGGTGGAGGGGGCCCAGGACGATATCTGCGGGGTCGGCCAGACCTTCGCTTCGCACGCCCTGTGCAGCGCCATTCCCGAGGCCGACAAGCGCCACCTGAACGTCGAGGGTACCGGCCACTTCGGCATTTTCTCCGGCCACCGCTGGCTGCAAGAGGTTTGCCCGGCGATCACCGACTTCATCGCCCAACACGATCATTGAGGAGGTTTATGCGACGGCAATGTTTCCCGGCTTTGGTGAAGCCGGCCTGCAATTTTTCCCGGCGCCGGGAACGGTGTACGGCAATTGCTTGATATGCATCAAGCGTAAAACCGGTGCGCACAGGGTTTAACACACAACCACACCACCAGTGTGGGCTTGGCCTCAATCTTGCTTCTCTACATTATCGCCAGTGCTTTTCAAGGCCTGGCCCACTTACTTAGCGAGGACATCATGAAGACGAATTTCCAGTTCAAACCGTTGTTGCTGACCCTGGCGCTGGGCGCGGCAGGCCTGTGCGCCTTGCCGGCATCGGCCGCGATCGACGCCGCCGCCGCCGAAGCGCTGGCGCGCCAGAACGGCTGCCTCAAGTGCCATGGCATCGACAAGAAGAAGGATGGCCCTTCGTACAAGGAAGTGGCAGCCAAGTACCGCGGCAAGGCCGAGGCCGAGGCGCGCCTGATCACCCACATCACCAGCGGCGAGAAGGCCAAGTTCCCCGATGGTCATGAAGAAGACCACAAGATCATCAAGACCAAGGACATGCCGGAAATCAAAAATCTGATTGGCTGGATCTTGTCCTTGTAAGCAGCACAGGCGGGACGGCGCGCCGTCCCGATCGGACTTTTAAGCGGTACAGAGGGGGAATAATATGAAAATTTGGCAAACAGTGATCGCCGTGGCAGCCTGCGTCGCGGCCCTCGGACAAGCACATGCGGCGGCGCAGGCCGATCCGCCCAAGGCCGCGCTCAGCCAGGATACCAAGGACCTGGTCTTGAAGGGCGATGCGAAATGCACGCGCTGCCACGACGAGAGCGACTCGCCCAAGGTGCTGGCGATCGGCAAGACGCGCCACGGCACCGTGGCCGACGGCAAGACGCCGACCTGCACCAGCTGCCACGGCGACAGTGAAGCCCACCTGGCCAACAAGGCCGGCGGCAGCGAGCGGCCGCACCCTGACCGCATGTACACCAAGGGCAGCAAGACGCCGGTGGCCGAACGCAACGGCGCCTGCCTGTCCTGCCACGAGAAGGATGCCAAGCGCTCGCACTGGGCCGGCAGCATCCACGAAGCGCGCGACGTCGCCTGCACGTCCTGCCACCAGATCCACACCGCGCATGACAAGGTGCGCGACAAGAAGACCCAGCCCGAGGTGTGCTTCGCCTGCCACAAGGAGCAGCGCGCGCAGATCAACCGGCCCTCGCACCACCCTATCCCGGAAGGCAAGATGACATGCTCGGACTGCCACAATCCGCACGGCTCGGCCGGACCGAAGCTGATGAAGCGCGATTCCGTGGTCGACACCTGCTACACCTGCCACATGGAGAAGCGCGGTCCCTTCGTGCACAACCACGAGCCGGTCAACGAGGATTGCTCGAACTGCCACAACCCGCACGGCACCACGGCCGAGAACCTGCTCAAGGCGCGTCCGCCATTCCTGTGCCAGCAATGCCACACCCCGCACGGCGGCTTCATTCCGCAACTGCGCGGCGCGCAGACGGTCGCACCGACCGTCAACGGCATCGGCAAGGGAACCACCAACCTGACCCAGGGACGCGCATGCAACAACTGCCATACCCAGGTGCACGGCGGTAACAACCCGAGCACCAAGAATCCAACCCCGCAGTTCATGCTGCGTTGAGAAAGGGTGAGAAAATGAAAACCTCGAAACACATCGTGCGCCTGCGCCACAGCGTGATGGCGCTGGCCATCCTGGGCGCCTTCGCGCCGGCCTTCGCGGCCGACCCGGCCCTGGCCGAGTACCTGAAGCCGTCCAGCACGGCCTCCGTCGGCTTCGGCGCCAACAGCGGCGACAGCGCCGAACGGGCCATCTTCGGCCAGTACAGCGGCCTGCGCGACAAGCGCGGCGAACTGCTGCTCGACCTCGAGTACCTCAGCCGCGACGACGCCAGCGGCACCTGGACCTCGGCGCGGGTGCTCAACCCGACGCTGGGCACGCGCGAACTGGGCGCGGCCTACGAGCGCCAGGGCGACTGGAAGGCGTCGGTCGGCTACTCGGAACTGGAACGGGTCTATCCGCGCGACCTTAATACGGGCCTGGTCGGCATCGGCACGCCGACCCCGACCGTGGTGCGCATCCCCACGCCCGGCAGCGGTGCCGACGTCGAGCTGAAGACGAGCCGCAAAGCGTCCAGCCTGGGCTTCGAAAAGTGGTTCGGCCCTTCGCTGCAGCTCGAGACCAGCTTCAAGAACGAAGAGAAGACGGGCGCGCGCCTGTGGGGCCGCGGCTACGACTGCGCTGCCTACGTGTGCGGACAATCGACGACCACGGCCATCAACCAGGCCGCCTTCGTCAAGAACGCGCTGCTGCTGCTACCCGAGCCGATCAATTCGAGTACCCAGCAGCTTGATGCGCGCCTGAATTACCGCGATGAAAAACTGCTGCTCTCGCTCGGCTACTACGGCTCGCTCTACAACAACGCCTTCGGCAACATGACGGCGACGGTGCCGAACAGCTTCAACAACGGCCTGGGCGCGGCCTTCCCCGGCTATCCGGCCGTGACGGGCGCCATCATCCCGGGCGGCGGCATGAGCTTGCAAAACGTGCTGCAAACGCCAATGGCGCTGCCGCCCGACAACCAGGCGCACCAGATCTTCGTCGACGGCAACTACGCAGTGGCGCCCAAGACCAAGCTCAACTTCAAGTACGCCTACACCTACGCCACCCAGCGCGACAACTTCGCCGCCAACGGCTTGACGGACGCGCCGGCCGGCGTCACCAGCCTGAACGCGAAAGTGGTCAGCACGCTGTACCAGGTTGGCCTGACGGCGCGCCCGCTCGACAAGCTTAGCGTGCTGGTCAACGCGCGCCATGAGAAGAAGGATGACCAGACCCCGACGGCGCAGTACAACCTCGAGCCGATCGCCGTGGTGCCGGCCACCAATCCGGTCAGTTACACCACCAACGGCGCGTACTGGGACAATAACAACACCAGTTCGACCCGCAACGCGGCCAAGATCGAGGCCAGCTACCGTTTGCCGGCCGACTTGCGCGCCACCATCGGCGCCGACTACAGCAGCCTCGAACGCGAGGTGCCCAATTCGATCGCCGAGGAGAAGGTGGCGGGCTTGAATGCGCTGCGCGCCAAGAACACCGACAAGGGCTATCGCGTCGAACTGCGGCGCAGCCTGTCGGACACGCTCAACGGTGCCGTCAGCTATTCGCGCAGCAAGCGCGGCGGTTCGGACTGGACTTCACTGAGCCAGCTGAACCCGGCCACGCCAGGCATCAGCGCGACCAACCTGGCGCTGATCAACCTGTATTGCGGCGGCAAGGCATGCTATGGCCAGGAAATTCCGGCCTCGAGCGTAATCGGTTTGTCAGCCACCAATCCCTTCATCCTGACCCAGACCGACCTGGAACGGCGCAAGTGGAAGCTGGCCACCGACTGGAATCCGACCGAGCGCTTCGGCGTGCAGCTGGTGGTCGAGAACGGCAAGGACAAGAACACCTCGCCGATCAACGAGGTGGCAGGCGGCAAGGGCTGGCGCGACGCGAAAATCGCGCTCTACAGCCTGGACGCGGCCTATGTGCTGACGGAGAACTGGCGCCTGGGCGCGTACGCGTCCCACGCCGACCAGACCCAGCAGATCAACCACAGCACCGGCTACATGGCTTCCTTGAACAACATCAACGACGCTGCCGGCTTGACGCTGTCGGGCAAGGCCACGTCGCAGATCGAGCTGGGCGCGACGGTGTCCTACCTGAAGGACGTGAACCACTATGGTATCGAGGCTGCCAGCGGCACCGCCGGCACCTTGCCGGGGCCGTTGACGGTGGTCGCGCCGAGCGCGGCCAACCTGGCCCAGGCGGCGGTCGGCTTGCCGGACGTGAGCTTCCGCCAGCTTGGGGTGAAGCTGTTCGGCACCTACGCGCTCAAGAAGAACGCCAACCTGCGGCTCGACATTGGGCATCAGCGCGTCAAGTTCGACGAGTGGCAATGGTCGAACAATGGTGTGCCCTTCATCTACGCTGACAACACCAGCGTGACCATGAAGGCGGACCAGGTGGTGAACTACATTGCCTTGAACTACATCTGCAAGTTCTAGCAAGACCGGCCTGCCGCCGGGTGGCGGCGGGCCTTACCCCGACGGAGCGAACAATGAAATTTGCCAAACTGATGCACTTGCTGGGCCGCTTGGCCCGCCAAGCCTGTATCGAGCGTTGCGGTCTGATTGCCGGCAGCGGCGCCCAGGGTGCAGCCATGGCGCGCTGGTTCGACCAGACTGAGGAAGGAAAACGAACATGAACGATTCCAACAACAAGCCCTCGCTGCTGCGGCGCCTGGTGGCCTGCCTGCGCAAGCCAAGCGCAAAATATTCCCTGCTGACTTTGCTGGTGGTGGGTTTCGCCGGCGGCATCATTTTCTGGGGCGGCTTCCACACGGCGCTCGAGGCGACCAATACGCTCGAATTTTGCACCGGCTGCCACGAGATGCGCGACACCGTCTTCGCCGAGTACAAGGAGACGATCCACTACAAGAACCGCACCGGGGTGCGCGCGATCTGCTCGGACTGCCACGTGCCCAAGGATTGGTCGCACAAGATGGTGCGCAAGGCCAAGGCCGCGGGCGAAGTGTGGGGCAAGCTGATGGGCACCATCGACACCAAGGAAAAGTTTGAAGCCAAGCGCATGGAGCTGGCCACGCATGAGTGGGAGCGCATGAAGGCGACCGGCTCGCGCGAATGCCGCAACTGCCACGACTTCGATTCGATGATGTCGAGCAAGCAGAAACCGAAGGCCCAGCTGAACCACGCCAAGGCCAAGAAGGAAGGCTTGACCTGCATCGAATGCCACAAGGGGATTGCCCACCTGCTGCCGAAGGAATACAAGGATCCGGACGACGAGTAAACGGCGCCGCCCCCGGTACCGGCCTGCCCGCAGTATGGGCAGGCTTTTTTACGTCCTCGAGCACGCCCGAGGGGTCAGACCCCGGTTTTTCTTTTCAGGGGGTCTGACCCCGGTTGTAACGGCGGCTGCATACCAGGGTCGTCAACAGTTCGATTTCCCGACTGGGGCGCCGTGAATGTCATTGGCGGATGTTCGAAGCGCTCGGGGCCGGCGAGCGCGCGCTCAAGGCGGCGACAGCGCCTGCGAACCGGGGTCAGACCCCCAACAGAAGAACCGGGGTCTGACCCCTTGGCCGCGGGGTTCGGCGAGGGCGCGCTCAAGGCGGCGACAGCGCCTGCAAACCAGGGCCGCCATCAGCTCGATTCCCGACTGAGTCGCCGTGAATGCCATTCTGTCCGCAGTCTCGGCGGATTTTTTTTGCGTCCTGGAGCACGCCCATTCGGCGACAGCGCGTCCAAGGGGTCAGACCCCGGTTTTTCTCTTCAGGGGGTCTGACCCCGGTTGCCACGGAGGCAGGCGAGAGCGCGGTCAAGGCGGCGGCAGCGTCTGCGAATCGGGGTCAGACCCCCAACAGAAGAACCGGGGTCGGACCCCTTGGACGTGTTCGCGAATTTGGTTCGAGGCGCTCAGGCGCCGCGCCGGTACAGCGCCATTACGGCGTCCGGCGCCAGCGGCCGGCTGTACAGGTAGCCCTGCACCGTGTCGCAACCGAGCTCGCGCAGGAAGGCGAGCTGCTCGGCCGTCTCGACACCCTCGGCCACCACCGACAACTCCAGGCTGTGCGCCAGCGCGATGACGGCGGTGACGATGCTGCGATCGTCCGGATCGGTGTGGATGTCGCGCACAAACGACTGGTCGATCTTGAGGATGTCCAGCGGCAGCCGCTTGAGGTAGGACAGCGAGGAATAGCCGGTGCCGAAATCGTCGATCGATATCTGCAACCCCATGCGGTGCAAGGTGTCGAGCGTGGCCGTGGTCTGGGCCGTGTCTTCCATCAGCATGCCCTCGGTCATCTCCACTTCCAGGTACTTCGATTCGAGCTCGGTCTCGCGCAGGATGTTCTCGATCACGTTGGCGATGTCGCCCTGCTTGAACTGGCGCGCCGACAGGTTCACCGCCACCCGCATCGGCATGCCAGCCTGCGCCCAGGCGCGGGCCTGGGCGCAGGCGGTGCGCAACACCCAGGCGCCGATCGCCACGATCATGCCGGTCTCCTCGGCCAGCGGGATGAACTCGGTCGGCGAGATCAGCCCCAGCTCCGGATGGCGCCAGCGGATCAGGGCTTCGCAGCAGTGCATGGCGCCGCTCTTGAGGTCGATCTGGGGCTGGTACAGCAGCAGGAACTGGCCGCGCTCGAGCGCGCCGCGCATGCTGTTCTCGAGCGTCTGGCGCTGCACGATGGCCGCGTTCATCTCGGCGGTGAAAAACTGGAAATTGTCGCGCCCGAGCTCCTTGGCGCGGTACAGCGCGATGTCGGCGTTCTTGACCAGGGCGTCGACGTCGCGCGCGTCGGCCGGGTAGAGCGTGATGCCGGCGCTGGTCGACAGGTACAGTTCGCGCCCCTGCAGGTCGATCGGCGCCTGCAGCGCCACCTGCATGGCCGAGGCCAGGCGCGCCGCATCCTCGGCCAGCACGATGCCGTCGGCGATCAGGGCGAATTCGTCGCCGCCCATGCGCGCCAGGGTGTCGTTCTTGCGGATGCAACTGGCCAGGCGGGCCGACACGGCGATCAGCAGTTCGTCGCCGGCGTCGTGGCCCAGGGTGTCGTTGACCTTCTTGAAGTGGTCCAGGTCGAGCAGCACCAGGGCGAAGCCGCCGCCCTTGCGCTCGGCGTTGAGCAGCGCCTGGTTCAGGCGGTCGCGGAACAGGCGCCGGTTCGGCAGCGCCGTCAGGGCGTCGTGGAAGGCCAGGTGGTGGATGGTCTGCTCGGTTTGCTTGCGCTCGCTGATGTCCTCGGTGATGGCCACGAAATGGGTCAGTTCGCCCGCCTCGTTCTTGAGCGGCGAGATCGATTCCGTGCACCAGTACAACTCGCCGTTCTTCTTGGTGTTGAGCAGTTCGCCGCGCCACTCGCGGCCCGACAGCAGCGTGTCCCACAGGCGGCGGTAGGTTTCCGGATGGGTGTCGGCCGACTTGAGCAGGCGCGGATTCTTGCCCAGCACCTCGGACGGGCTGTAGCCGGTAATCTTGGTGAACCAGGGGTTGACGTATTCGATGCTGCCGTAGCGGTCGGTGATGACGACCGCGTTGGCGCTTTGCTCGACCGCGCGCGAGAGCTTGCGCAGGCGGTCCTCGCCCTGGCGGCGCATGGTCTCGTGGCTGAGATTGGCCAGCGCGAAGGAGACGTCGTTGCTCATCTCTTCGAGCAGGCGCAGCTGGGCCGCATCGAAGAAGTTCGGCGCGTGCGCGTATAGCTTGAACAGGCCGGCCGGGCGTCCTTCGTCGGTCAGCTGGAACGTCACGTGCGAGGCGTAGCCGGCGGCCAGCGCCTCGGGGCAGGTGGGCGCGGCCGGCAGCGCCGCGCGCGCCCGGTCGGCGGCCGGGTCCGGGCTGCACAGGGGGCAGTCGCTGTCGGGGTCGCAGTTGGCCGGCTCCATGGCGCCGGCGCCGGCCACCACGTGCCAGCTGCCGCCGGGCACCGGCACGGCGATCGTGGCCAGCGGGAAGCCGCCCTGGCGCACGGCCAGCTCGCAAATGTCCTGGAATAATTTCCTGCGGTCGGTGACGCGGATGATGATGCCGTTGGTGTGGCTAAGTACGCTGTACAGGCGGTTCAGCTGGGCCGCCGCCGCCTGTGCCTTGCCGCTCTGCTCGATCGCCGTCGTCAGCTTGGCGTTGCTCGCGTCGAGTTCGGCGGTGCGCAGGGCCACCTCGTGCTGCAGGCGCAGCGGCTCGCGCAACACCACGTAGGTGAAGCGCGCCACGAAGGCCGACGCCAGCAGCACCGCGATCAGGCCGGCCGCCGTCAGCGGCAGCGGCACCCAGCCGTTGCGCGGCGCCACGCTGAGCTGCCAACTGCCGTTGGGCACTTCGATGGCGCGCTGCACCGGGTCGTCGATCTCGGCCGCGCCGGCCTGGGCGAACACCACGTGGCGGCCAGAGTCCGGGTCGAGGTAGGATAGCTGGTAATCGTAGCCGGCCAAGGGCAAGCTGGCCAGCTGGCTGGCCGCAAGCAGGTCGGGAATCCGGATCAGGGCCGTTGTCATGCCCCAGAAATGGTTGATCCCTTCCGTGTCGGGCAGGTACACGGGCAGGCGGCCGATCACCGCGCGCCCGCCCTGCAACAGTTCGAGCGGCCCGGCCAGCGTCAGACGCTGGGTGCCGATCGCCAGCCGCGCGGCGCGGTCGCGCCTGGGGTCGTTGAGCAAGTCGTGCCCCAGCACGCGTTCATTGCCGGCCAGCGGCACCACCGCGCGCACCACGCCGCCCGGGGCCAGTTGCAGGCTGCTGATGCCGCCGTAGAGCTTGAGCATGTCGCCGGCGAGCTCCTCGAAGTGGGCGATTTCGCCATTTCCCTGGCGCAGCACCGCGGCCAGGGCATAGGTGGCCGACAGCGACAGGTTCAGGCGCTCCTGCAGGACCGCGCTCTGGTTGGCCGCGACGATCTCGGCCGTGTTCCTCTGGTGCAGCTGCATGGCCTGCCAGGCCAGGGCGCCGATGGTGGCGCACACGGCCAGCGCGGCGCAAAAGGCGAGCACGGTTTGCAGGTGCAGGCGGCGGCGCAGGCGGCGGCGCCAGATGGCGGCGGCCACGTCCTCCGGGCTCGCCAGGCCCAGCGCGGCTGGCGCCGCGTCCAGGGTGCTGTCATGCGGCATGGCAGTGGTCCGCGGCGCTGGCCTCGAACAGGGCTGCGTGGCTGGCCGCGGTGGCGGGGCGGCCCAGCAGGTAGCCTTGGCCGATGATGCCGCGGTAGGCGCGCAGGTGGGTCAGCTGGTCCGGCTCCTCGATGCCCTCGGCCACCACCCGCAAGCCCAGCGTGTTGGCCATGGCCACGATGGCACCCACGATCGAGGCGCCGTCGCTGTCGGTGACGATGTCGCGGATGAAAGAGCGGTCGATCTTGAGCGCCTTGATCGGCATCTTTTTCAGGTAGGACAGCGAGGAGTAGCCGGTGCCGAAGTCGTCGATCGAAAACTCGATGCCCAGCGCCGACAGGCGGTGCATGATCAGCAGGCAGGAGTCGAGCCGGTGCATCATCACGCTCTCGGTGATCTCGAGCTCGAGGCAGCGCGCCGGCAAGCCGCTGGTGGCCAGCGCCTCGGTGACGTGCTCGGCGATGTCGGGGTGCTGCAGCTGGCGCGCCGACAGGTTCACGGCCATCATGCGCCCGCTCGCGCCCAGGTTCCAGGCCTGGGCCTGGATGCAGGCCGTCTTGAGCACCCAGGCGCCGATCGGCACGATCAGGCCGGTTTCCTCGGCAATGCCCAGGAAGGCGGCCGGCGCGATCAGGCCCAACTCCGGATGGCGCCAGCGCAGCAGCGCCTCGAAGCCGAGCAGCGCGCCGCTGCGGCAGTCGAACTGGGGCTGGTAGCGCAGTTCGAGCTCGCCGCATTCGACCGCGCGCCGCAGGCCCGTCTCGATCGCCATGCGCTTGCTGGCCTGGGCCCCGAGCTCCTCGTCGTACAGCGCGTAGCACACCCCGCCGGCCTTCTTGGCGCGGTACATCGCCATCGCGGCGTACTGCAAGAGGGCGTCGGCGGCGGTGCCGTCGGTCGGATAGACGCTGATGCCGATGCTCAGCGACACGTGCACCAGTTCGCCCTGCAGCTCGAACGGCTCCTCGAAGCGGTGCAGGATCGCTTGGGCGCAGGTGCTGGCCTCCTCGGCGCTGGCGATCGGCGCGAGCAGGATGGCGAACTCGTCGCCGTTCATGCGCGCTAGGGTGTCGGTCTCGCGCAAGCCCTGGGCCAGGCGCGCGGCGACCATTTGCAGCAGCGCGTCGCCGGCCTCGCGCCCCATGCTGTCGTTGATCACCTTGAGCCGGTCGAGGTCCATGAACATCAGGGCCAGGCTGGTCTCGCCATCCCTGGCGGCCTTGGTCGAGAGCTGGTTCAGGCGGTCCGTCAGCAGTACCCGGTTGGGCAGGTTGGTGAGCTGGTCGTAGTAGACCGCGTGCAGGTTGCGGGCGTGCGCCGCCTTCAACTCGGAGATGTCGGAGAACACGCCGACGTAGTTGATCGGCACGCCGCGCTCGTCGCACACCTGGGTGATGTTGAGCCACTGGGGATAGACTTCGCCATCCTTGCGGATGTTCCAGATTTCACCCTGCCATTCCTGGCGCTGGTTCAGTTCGGCCCACATGGCGGCGTAGAACTCGGGCGTCTGGCGTCCCGAGCTGAGCATGCTGGGGTTGCGCCCCACCACTTCCTCGGGGCGATAGCCGGTGATGGTGGTGAAGGCGCGGTTGACGGTGAGGATGTTGCGGTTCGCGTCCGTGATGGTGATGCCTTCGAGCGAATTTTCGAACGCCTGGTTGGCCAGGCGCATGGTGCGTTCGGCCAGCTTGCGCGCGCTGATGTCGCGCACCATCAGCTGCAGCACGTGGTCGCGCCCGACGCTGGCCGCGTTGATGGTCACTTCGCCGCAAAATTCGACGCCGTCGAGGGCGCGGAACTGCCATTCGAAGCAGGGCGGCACGACCTGGGCCGCCAGCGCCAGGCGCGCGCGCAGGGCCGGTCCGGAGGCGGTGCCGTCGGGCTGGCGGCGCGGCTGGATCTGGTCGAGCGCGGCGCAGGCCAGTTGCAGGGCGCTGGCCGCGCCGAACAGGCGCAGGGCGGCGTGGTTGCAATCGACGATCTGGTATTCGTTCATCAGCAGGATGCCGTCGCTGGTGCCGTGGAACAGGGTCTTGAACAGGGCATGCTCGCGCGCCAGCTGGGCGCTCTTGCGGCGCGCCTCGACCGTCTGGCGGTAGGTCAGCCAGGCGGCGCCGCTGAAAAACGTGGTTGCCAGCAGCGATAGCGCCAGCAGCAGCTGCTGGGCATTGCGGCTGTTGTTGCGCGCGCCCTCATAGGCGCGCAAGGTGCTCGCGCTGGCCTCGTTGACGGGGGCGGCGCTGGCCGCCTGGTACACCTGGTCGAGGTCGCGGTTGCTACTGCGCAAGCTCCACCATGCGACGTTGCTGAGCATGAAGCCGGATGCTGCTCCAATCAGGAACATCCACAGCAACAAGTTAGACAAGATCGTTTTACGCATGGCGCGCTCCCCGGACGGTGAATGCCGGACCGCGCGGGCGCGGTCCGGCATGGCTTACTTGGCGTGGCTGAGCATGAAATCGACGGCGGCGATCACGTCGGCGTCGGACAGGCCGGCATTGCCGCCCTTCGGTGGCATCACGCCCTTGCCTTTGAGGGCCGAGCCGTGCAGGGCGGCAGCGCCCGTGGCCAGGCGAGGCGCCCAGGCAGCCTTGTCACCCAGCTTGGGCGCACCGGCGGCGCCGCTGCCGTGGCAGGCGAAGCAGGTCGTTTCATAGACTTGCTGGCCGGTGGCGGCCTGGGCCTGGACGGCGGCGCCGAGTGCGAGAACGGCCAGGACGGCGCGGAGGAGATTCGATTTCATGGACTTTCCTTTAGTAGTGAAATGGCTGGATGAGCCGGTTGGTGATCCCCCAAGGTGAGCAATTAATATGCCATGGAGAAATCGTGCTGCGGCGCAACAATTCAAGGCGCCGCGCGGCCCGGGGTTCCCGCTTTCGATAAATGCCAAGTCTCACTTCAGAGACGGCGCCGGGCGCGCCAGGCGATGGAAGGCGCGGTCGACATAGGCCACCACGGCCTCGATGTCGGGCTCGCTGAGCACGGTCTTCCAAGCCGGCATCGAGGTGCCGGGCAAGCCGTTGCGGATCACCCCGGCCAGGCGCGCCGGCGTCATGGCCGCCATGTTGGCGTCGGCCGTCAGGTCGCGCGGATGGGGTTCGAGGAAGCTGCCGATCCAGTTGCGCGCGCTGCCATCGGCGGCGTGGCAGAAGGCGCAATTGTTCTGGAACAGGAACTGGCCGCGCAGCTGCAAGGGCGTGGGGCTGGCCAGCTGGGGCGCCCTGTCGTGCAGGTGGTAGGGGGTGGCGCTGGTGATGGCGTCGACCATCTTGGCCGGGGCCAGGCTGGCCCCGGACGGGGCGTCGCCCGGCACGAAGCCGTTGCGCGGATAGGACAGGGGGCGCGCATCCCAGGGCGCGCCGGCGTCCTGCACGGCGGCGCGGTCGTGGCAGCTCACGCAGCTCGACATGAACAGGGCGCGCCCGGCCAGCTGTTCGGCGCTCAGCTGGGCCAGCGGCGTGTCGAGCATCAGCTTGCCGGTGGCGAAGGGAAAGGCTGCCTGGTAGCGCTGGTGCTCGGGCCAGCCATTCTCGGGCGTGTGGTAGCGGGTGTTGGCGGCCTTGTCGACCATGAATTCCTGGCGCACGAAGTCGGTCACGGCGGCGATCTCGGGCCCCGTCAGGATGGTGGCGAAGCCGCGCATGGCCGTGCCCGGGTGGCCGTTCGTGACGGCCTCGAGCATGCGCGCGCGCGGCAGCTGGTCCGGCGTGGTGGCGCTAAAGTCGCGCGGGCGCGGCGACAGGTAGGTGCTGGCCAGGGTCTGGGCGTTGCCCGAATAGCCGTGGCAGAAATAGCAGCGGAAGTTGTAGATGCGCCGCCCCAGTTCATGGGCGCTGGCGGTGGCCGGCGGCGCCGGCTGCGAACAGGCCGCCAGCAGCACCAGCAGCAGCGCGGCGGCGCGCCTCATCGTTTTCCCGCCACGGCCGGGGGCGCGATGAAGCGCTGGAACACGAACTCGCTCACGTCGGCCACCTGCTGGGGCGTGAGCACCTTGCTCCAGGCCGGCATTTCCGTGCCCAGCCGGCCATTGCTGACGGCCTCGTAGAGCACCGCGCGGTTCAACTGGGCGCGCGCGGCCGTGTGCAGGAAGTTGCGCGGCTTGGGATTGATAAAGTAGGCGCGCGGCCCGCGCCCGTCGCCGGCCGTGCCGTGGCAGGTGGCGCAATTGGCCATGTAGAAGGCGGCGCCGGGCACCGGGTTGCCCTTGAGGCGCTCGGGCATGGGCGCGTCCATCCGCACCGCCAGCGCGGCCGGGGCGGGCGCCACCGGCGGCAGCACCGGGGCGCCGTCCGGGGCCCGCCCGCGCCGCCCGTGCTGGATGCCGGAGATGGCGTCGCTGGCCATGAAGCTGGCGCGGATGAAGCCGACCACGGCGCCGATGTCGTCAGCGCTGAGCTGGCTCTTGAAGCCGGCCATGGCGGTGTCGGCGCGCCCGTAGGTGACCGAGGCGAGCATGCGCTGCTCGTCGAGTTCGGCGCGCGCGGCGGCGCTGGTGAAGTCGCGCGGGGGCGGTGTGAGGCTGGCCTGGGCCCGGCTCTTGCCGTCGCCATTGTCGCCATGGCACACGGCGCAAGTCTTGCGGTAGACCTGGGCGCCGCGCCCGGCCGCCAAGTTCTGGGCGCCGGGCATGAAGGTGGCGCGCACATAGTCGACGACGGCTTCGGCCTCGAGCTGGCTCAGTTCGCTCTTCCAGGCCGTCATGGCCGTGCCCGGCCGGCCGTTGAGCACCGCGTCGACCATGCGCGCACGGGGCAGCGCGGCCGGGTCGGCGAGCGTGAAGTCGCGCGGCGCCGGATGCAGGCTGAACTGGGCGCGGCTCTTGCCGTCGCCCTTGTCGCCATGGCACACGGAGCAGTAGTTATGGTAGAGCAGGGCCGGTTGCACGGCGCCGGCGCCGCGGGTGTGGGTGCCGGCGCCGGACGGGCCGGCGCAGCACAGCAGCAGCAACAGGGCCAGGCGGCGGGCGGAGGGGAGGATCGGCGGTTTCATGGTGGGGACACTCGGCAAGTGGATTCCCTATCCCCAAAAGCAAGATTGATGCCCAAACGGGATTGACTGGTGGCATGCAAATTGCTGCAAGGAAGCTCATCGGCGCCCCACCGCGCCTGCCATCGAACCAGGAGCCACCATGAGTATCGCACGCCGCATCGCCCCCCTGTTGCGCGCCGCCCCGGCTTGGGCTTGCGCCTTGCTGCTGGCCGCCTGCGCCGGCACGGCGCCGGTGTCCAAGCCGCTCGAGATCCCGGTGTTCCCGCCGGCCCCGGATGAACCCCGCTTCTATTTCGAGCGCTCCATCTACACCAGCGCCGACGTGGCCAAGGACGAGCGCAATGGCGAGCTCAAGCGGCTGCTGACGGGCGAGTCGCGCGCCGGCGAAGGCATGGGCAAGCCCTATGGCGTGGCCGTGTTCCACGGGCGCGCCTTCGTCAGCGACAGCGCCTTGCACCAGGTGGCCGTGTTCGACATTCCCGCCCAGCGCTACTTCAAGATCGGCGACGACGAACTGGGCAAGCTGGTCACCCCGCTCGGCCTGGACGTGGACGCGTCCGGCACCTTGTACGTGCTCGACGCCTCGGCCAAGCTGGTCCAGGTGTACGACAAGGATGGCCATTACCTGCGCAGCCTGGCCGGGCCCAAGTGGTTCAAGCGGCCCTCGGGGCTGGCGGTGGACCCGGCCGGCGTGCGCGTCTACGTCGTCGACACGGGCGGGGTGACCAACGACGAGCACCAGGTGCGGGTGTTCGACGCCAAGAGCGGCGCCCACCTGCTCGACATCGGCAAGCGCGGCTCCGGGCCGGGTGAACTGAACCTGCCGCGCGACGTGGCGCTGGCGCCGGACGGCCTGGTCTACGTCGTCGACGGCGCCAATTTCCGGGTCCAGGCCTTCCAGCAGGACGGCACCTTCGTGCGCGTGTTCGGCGGCATCGGGCGCCAGGGCGGCCAGTTCTCGCGCCCCAAGGAGGTCGCCACCGACAGCGCCGGCAACGTCTACATCGTCGACAGCGCGTTCGGCAATTTCCAGATCTTCACGCCCGAGGGCAAGCTGCTGCTGTCGGTGGGCAGCCGCTCGGACAAGGATGGCATGGCCAAGTACATGCTGCCCTCGGGCATCGCCGTCGACAGCGATGGGCGCGTCTACGTCGTCGACCAGTATTACCGCAAGCTCGATGTGTACCGTCCGGCCGCGCTGGCCGCCGGCGGCGGCTTCGGCCTGCCGCCGCAGACGGCGCCGGTCAAATAAGTTCCAGCATTCAGGAAGCGCTTCCTGTTTTCGGGAAGTGCGCAGGGGTGGCGGGGAGGCAGGCAGGTATTTACTTGACATGAGTCAAGTTTGATGTTTGGCCCGAAACTTGCAGTGAAGGTAATGAGCAAGAGGAGCAGCGGGCTCGATTAACTTACCTCGTCAATGAGAAAGGCAGGGAATGACATTATGAAAAAGACTTTGATCGGCAGGATGGGCAGTTGGAGGCGAGGATTGGCCTTCAGCGTGCTGGCCCTGGGCTTGCTCGGCATGGCGCCGGCGCAGGCCAGCATCACCAACACCAAGCATAACCTGGGCAGCACCGGCACCGGCACCAACAAGTTCGACGGCACCGGTGAAATCTGCGTGTTCTGCCACACCCCGCACGGAGCGAACACCTCCGCCGCGGTGCCCCTGTGGAACCGCACGATGGCCTCGCCGACCACCTACACCACCTACAACAGCCTGGGTACGTCCAGCCTGGACGGCGCCACCGCGCCGGTCGGTTCGGTGTCGCTGGCCTGCCTGTCCTGCCATGACGGCACGCAGGCGATGAACGTGATGATCAACACCCCGGGCTCGGGCACGGCCGCCCTGGCGGGCACCTGGACCGGCGCCAACCAGACGCTGGGCAAGATCGGACCGAGCACCATCACCAACATCGGCACCGACCTGAAAAACGACCACCCGGTCGGCATCCAGTACGGTGGCGGACCGAAATCGGGCACCGTGCCTGACGCCGGCAATGCCTACGACAACACGCTGTTTCGCGATCCGGACTTCAAGCCGACCAAATCGGCCTTGCTGAACGGCCAGCCCGTGTGGTGGGTCGATACCACGGCCGGCACCGCCGGTTCGCGCGAGAAGACCGACATGCAGCTGTACACCCGTACCGGCGCCGATTCGGTCAACCGTGACGGTTCGATCAACACTGGCGCGCTGACCGGCGCCCAGCCGTTCGTCGAATGCGCCAGCTGCCATGACCCACACACGGAAAACGTCACCTTCCTGCGCATCGACAACACCGGCAGCGCAGTGTGCCTGGCTTGCCACACCAAGTAAGACCCGAGCGCCGGCCCGCCTTTGCGCGGGCCGGCGCTCTCACCGGAGACATTCAACATGAAGCGCACCCTCAGAGTTGCCATCCACAGCACTTGGTTTTGCCTGGCCGCCGGCGTCGCCGTGCACGCCGCCGAAGCGCCAGCACCGGGCGTGTTCGCGCGCGTGGGCGAACAAGTGATCACCCAGGACGACTACAGCGCGGCACTGGCAGCGGCGGCGCGCGCCAAGTTCTACCATGGCAAGCCGCCAGAGCAGGAAATGGCCCTGCTGCAGCGCAGCGTGGGCGATCAGCTGGTCGAGCGCGTCCTGCTGCAAAATGAAGCGCGCCGGCGTGCGATCCGGCCCGATGCGCAAGCGATCGAGAAGCAGGTGCAAGGCTACGAAAAACGCTACGCGGGCAGCGCCCAGTGGCAACAGAACAAGGCATCCATGCTGCCGCCGCTGGTGGCCAGGCTGGAACAGGAAAGCGTGCTGGCCCAGCTCGAGGCTGGCGTGCGCAGCAACACCGTCAGCCCGGCCCAGGCGCGCGCCTACTACGCGGCCCACCAGGACAAATTCACCGAACCCGAACAATGGCATGTGGGCCTGATCCTGTTCAAGGTCGAACCGTCGGCCCCGACCGAGGAGTGGGTGCGGATCGACGCCCAGGCCCAGGCGGTGGCGCTGCGCGCGCGCGCGGGCGAGGACTTTGGCGCGCTGGCGCGCCAGTACTCGGCCGACGCCAGCGCCGCCAAGGGCGGCGACATGGGCTATCTGCATGTGGGCATGCTGCCCGAGGGCACCCAGAAAGCGCTGGCCGCGCTGGCCGACGGTGGCGTGAGCGACTCGCTGCGCCTGCTGCAGGGCCTGGGCGTGTTCCGCCTGGTCGAGCGCAAGCCGGCCCGACTGCAAGGCTTCGACGCGGTCGCCCAGCGCGCCGCCGAGCTGGCCCAGCGCGAGCAGGGCGATCGCAACTGGAGCGCGCTGCTGCTGCAGTTGCGCGCGCAAACGCCGGCCCAGCTCGACACCTCGCGCTTCCTGCCGCTGGCCGGTGCGCCCGAGGCGGGCGCCGCCGCCAAATAGCGCGGCGCGGGGCCATCGCATGGCAACGATGGCGACCCATGGCAAGGGGCGAGGCGGGGCGCTGCTGTGGGCCTTGCTGGCCTGCTGGCTGCCGGCGGCGGCCCAGGAGCCAGCGCCGCCCGAACCGGCGCCGGCCAGCAGCGGCCACTGGCCGTGGCCGACGATCCGGGTCGGGGGCACGCTCAGCTACGATTACCGGCGCGACCGCGCCGAGCAGCAGGAACACATACAAAACGCGCTGGCGGCGACCCTGAACCTGGCCACCAGCACCTATTTGTGGGAGCCGTGGTTCGCCCGGGTTGACGGGGCACTCGGGATCACAACGACACGCGACAGCGGCAAGACCTATGAAAACGAGCTCGAAAAACCGAATGCCAGCCGGAGCGTCATCATGACCGGCGCGCTGCGCCTGTCGGTGCTGGCCCAGAGCCGCTATCCGTTCGAGGCCCACTACGACCGCAACGACAGCCGGGTGGGCAACGCGGCGCTGCAGTCGAGCGCCTATGCCAGCGAGCGTTTCGGCTTCACCCAGCACTACCTGCGCCCCGAAGGCGACTCGATGTTCGGCTGGGACCACAACACCCAAAGCAGCGTGCCCAACGGGCGCGACCTGCAGGACAGCATGCAGCTGAACCTGACCGAGACGCTGGGCCCGCACCGCCTGCAGCTGCTGGGCAACGCGGCGCGCAATGTGCACGAGGCCAGCGGCGAATCGACGCGCCAGGACAATCTGTCGCTGCAGCACAGCTACGCGCCGGCGCCCGAACTGTCGGTCGAAAACATGGCCAATTTCAGCCGCGCCGGCTACCACCTGCTGCAGGGCGACAGCCGCACCGGCCTGGCCCAGCTGTCCTCGCTGGCGCTGTGGCATCCGGACGAGCAGGACTGGACCGGCACGGCCGGGGTGCGCCTGTTCGCGCTGGGCATCGACACCAGCGGGCGCGCGCTCGACGCTAATGCCAACGCCGCGCGCGCGCGCAACGCCAACGCCAACCTGGGCGTGAACTACGAGCTCTCGCCGCAGGCGCGCCTGACGGCCAGCGCCAACGTGAACGTGATCGAGAACGGCGGCCTGCGCAGCAGCAACGGCACCGAAACGGTGGGCGCGAGCTACCAGCCGGCCAGTCTGCACTGGGACAAGCTGCACTATGGCTGGTCCGCTTCCGTGGTCGGGGCCAACCGCAGCGGTGGCGCCGAGGCCGGGCGCCAGCTGACGGCCCAGCTGGGCCATAACATTGGGCGCAGCCAGGCGCTGGGCGACGCGGCCGCGCTGGCGGTCGACTTCAACCAGGGCATCACCGAAGTGGTGATCCGCAACCGCGCCGGCGCGCCCGACGCCAATTCGCGCCAGCTCACGCACGGCGCCACGTTCTCGCTCGAGACGGCCGGCGAGCGCGGCAACGCCATGCTGCGCCTCTCGGCCAGCGATGCGCGCAACACGGGCGACAAGAAGGAATACTTCCAGATGGTGAACCTGCAACTGGTGAGCAACCTCACCAGCGGCGTGTTCAGCAGCTGGAGCGGCAACCTGACGGTGCAGGCGGTGCGCCAGGGGGTGGCCGCGGCGGCCGGCCAGGCGGCGCTCGAGGCGCAGTTCGGCAAGAGCTTCGCGCCCACCTCGAGCGCGGCCCTGTCCTACCAGAACCAGCGCCTGTTCGGCGTGCGCCAGCTGCGCTTCACCTCGGCCGTGCGGCTCGGTGGCCAGTCCCTGTTGCCGGTGCTGGGCAGCGGCCACGAACAGGAAACGGCGGCCTGGGACAACCGCCTCGATTACATGATCGGGCGCACCCAGCTGCGCATCAACGCGCTGGTGGCCCGTTCGAGCACCGTCTACAGCGGCAGCCTGGCGCCGATCGCCGGCAGCCCCGAACCGCGTGCGCTCAAGACCAGCCGCACGATCGTGTTCTCGCTGTCGCGCGGATTTGGAAATTTTTAATATTGAAAGAAGGAAGACATCATGTGGAATCTGAAGAAATACGGTGCGCGCCTGCGGCGGGCCCTGATGGTGGCCCTGGTGGCCGTGGCCGGACTGGCCCTGTGGGCGCCGGCCCACGCCGAGTACGGCGACATCGTGATCAATAATTATTCGGACGCGGCCGGCATGCGCCCGGCCGTGTTCCCCCACTGGTTCCACCGGATCCGCTTTCGCTGCAAGGTCTGCCATGCCGACCTGGGCTTCAAGTTCAAGGCCGGCGGCAACGAGATCAACATGGTCAAGATCATCGACGGCCAGTATTGCGGCGCCTGCCATAACGGCAACATCGCTTGGTCGGTCGAGAACTGCAACCTGTGCCACTCGGGCAAGCCGGGCACGCCCACCCAGGCCCACCTGTCGAGCATCAATGCGCTGGTGGCCCCGGCCAGTGCCGCGCCCAGCGCGCTCAAGAAATAGGACGCCATCATGAAACTCTCTACTTTCCTGGGCGCCGCCATCGTCTGCCTCTCGAGCGGCGCCATGCACGCCAGCGACCTGCCGGACGGCAAGGCCATCTATGACGGCACCTGCTTCGCCTGCCACAACAGCGGAGCGGCCGGCGCGCCGAAACTGGGCGACGCCGCCGCCTGGGCGCCGCGCATCAAGCTGGGCACCGCCGCCCTGTACGCCAGCGCCACCAATGGCAAGGGCGTGATGCCACCGAAGGGCGGCAATGCCGGCCTGTCCGAGGCGCAGTTGCACGCGGCAGTGAACTACATGATCGGCCAGGCCGGCGCCAGCAAGACGGCCGCCGCCGCGCCCGTCAAACCGGCCGCGGCGCCGCCTGCGGTCGCGCCGCTCAAACCGCTCGCCGCCACGCCTGCCGCCGCACCGCCGGCGCCCGCACCGGCACCAGCGCCGGCCAGCACGGTCGCGGCAGCGCTCGGCAGCAACGTCACGCCCGCTGCGGCCAACCCCTTCAACCGCCTGCTGCGCCCGCCGGCGCAGCGCAATTTACCGCCGCCCGAAGATGGCATCCACGATCCGGCCAACGAGGGTGCCTTCGCGCTGCAGCCGCCGTTGACGGCATTCCAGACTCTGCCCAAGAGCAATGACGGCAACCGCATCGACTGGGTCAAGGCGCTCAACGAGAACCTGATCAATCCACGCTTTGACCGCAACGACCCGAACGCGACGCCGATGGTGATGGACTTGAACATCGTGCGCGAGGTGAAGGGCTCGATGCCGGACGTGGTCTATCCGCACAAGCAGCACACCCAGTGGCTCGACTGCTCGAACTGCCATCCGGCCATCTTCATTCCCCAGAAGGGCGCCAACCAGATCAGCATGGCGGCCATCCTGATGGGCCAGAAGTGCGGCGTCTGCCACGGCAAGGTGGCGTTTCCGGTGTCCGAATGCCGGCGCTGCCACTCGAAGAGCAAACCATTGGCACTGACTCCGGGAGCGAAACCATGAAACGACTGACCATTTGCCTGACCCTGCTGTGTGGCCTGGGCGCACAGGCCCAGAACGCGCCCGCGCCGCACGCGCTGGAAGACCGTCCCCAGCTCGAACGCCGGCTCGCCTCGGTAGCGACCCTGATCGAACGCTCGTCGGCCGCCCAGCAGATCGACAGCAGCGCCAATGCCGAGGCGCTGGCCGCGCGCGCGGGGGCGCGCCAGCTGCAGCTGAAGGCGGCCGAAGCCTTGCGCGCCGGGCGCCTGGCGGAAGCGTCCGGGCTGCTCGACCAGGCCGCCAAGGAGTTGTTCGCTGGGGTGCGCCTGGCAGCGCCAGAGCAAGTCACGGGCGCCAAGCTGCAGCGCGATTTCGACGCCCGCATGGACAGCGTGAAAGCGCTGCTGACGGCGCAAAAGCGCATCAGCGCCGAAAAGGGGCAGGGCACTGCCGCCAGCGCCGCCATCGAACAGCAGGTGCAGGGGGCGCAGGCGCTGGCCGCCGGCGGCAAGCTCGAAGTGGGCCGGGTCCAGCTCGACCAGGCCTACCTGCGCACGCGCCTGTCGATCGAATCGATGCGCAGCGGCGACACGCTGGTGCGCTCGCTGCAGTTCGCCAGCAAGGAGGAGGAGTACCGCTACGAAGTCGACCGCAATGACACCCACAAGATGCTGGTGACGCTGCTGCTGGCCGAGAAGCGGGCCGCCAACCCCGGCCTCGAAGGCCAGGTCCAGAAATACCTGGAGCTGGCCGCCGCCGCGCGCGGCGCGGCCGACGCCAGCGCCGCGCGCCAGGACTGGGCCGGCGCCATCAAGCTGCTCGAGGATGGTACGCGCGAACTGGTGCGCGCCATCCGCGGCGCCGGCGTCTACATTCCGGGCTAGGCGATGAAGGCGCGCCTCCTGATCCTGCTGGCCGCCGCGCTGCTGGCGCTGCTGGCGCTGGCCGCCGGCGCCGCCGAGCGCACGCCGCTGGCCAAGGATGGCGTGCACGATCCGTCCAACCCGGGCATCAAGCTGCTGCAGGAGCCGCGCGACGGCCTGGCCAAGCTGCCCACCGACGCGGTGGGCAACCAGGTGCGCTGGGTCAAGGCGCTGGCCGACGGTGTGATTGCGCCGCGCACCAACATCCTGCCCGACACCCCGATCCGGGTGCTCGACCTGGACGTGCTGATGCCGCGCACGGCCGAGATGCCGATGGTGCTGTTCCCGCACCGCCAGCACACCGAATGGCTCGATTGCAGCAATTGCCACGAGCACCTGTTCGCCTCCAAGGCGGGCGGCACCGTCAAGCTGAACATGTTCCAGGTCCTGTCGGGCGAATATTGCGGCCTGTGCCACGGCGCCGTCTCGTTCCCCCTGACCGAATGCAAGCGTTGCCACAGCGTGGTGCGCAAATGAAGGCGCCGCGCGCCGCCCGCTTGCTGTGCCTGGCGCTGGCGCTGGCCTGCGCGCTGCCGGCGTGGGCCGAATATGCCGACGTGGTGCTCAACAAGCGCGCCGATGCGGCCGGCGTGCGCCCGGTGGTGTTCCCCCACTGGTTCCACCGCTTGCGCTTTCGCTGCAAGGTGTGCCACTCCGAACTCGGTTTCAAGATGCGCGCCGGCGCCAACGAGGTGCTGATGGCCGACATCATCGACGGCAAATTCTGCGGCATGTGCCACAACGATAAAATCGCCTGGGGCCCGGCCAACTGCGACCTGTGCCACTCGGGCAAGCCGGGCCTCAAGAGCGGCATCTACGGCGGCGCCTCGACCGCCGGGCCGGGCAAGTGGTAGCCATGGCGCGCGCCCCCTTCGCCCTGGTGCTGCTGCTGGCCATGCAGGCGCTGCACGCGGCCTGTCCGCCCGTGCTCAGCGAGCAGGCCAGCTGGAGCGGCGCGCGCCTGGCCCAGGGTGGCTACCTGGCCTGGCTGGCGCCGGTGGCGCTGGCCGCGCGCGGCAACCATGTGTTCGTGGCCGACGCCGGACGGCGCCAGATCTACCGCTACGACCTGGCCCAGCAGACCATGGTCGCGTTCCAGCCGCTGGCCGGCAGCGGCCCGTTCGCGCTGGCCGTCGGCCCCGACCTGTCGCTGTACGTGGCCGACTCCGGCCTGCCCGAGATCCGCCAATGGTCGTTCGACGGGCGCCTGCTGCGCGTCTACAGCGACCGCCTGCAGCTGGCGCGCCCGTCGGGGCTGGCGCTGGGCGAGGCTGGCGAGCTGCTGGTGGCCGACAATCTGTACCACCTGCTGCTGCGCTTTAGCGCGCTGGGCAGCCTGGTCGACGTGCTGCCGGCCGACCAGGCCCGTTCGCTCGACGCGCTGGCGCGCACGCCGCAAGGTGTCTTCCTGCTCGATCGGATGGGGCGCCAGCTGCTTCGGCTTGACGGCGCCGGCGAGATGGAACTGCTGGCCGCGGTGCCGGCGCTGGCGAGCGCCATGGCGGCCGGCGCGGGCCGCGTGTTCGTTGCCGACGGCCTGTCGATCCGGGTGCTCGACGGCGACCAGTTGCGCGCCGCCGGCCCGGACGGCGCCGCGTTCGGCCGCATCAGCGCGCTGGCGCTCGAGCACAACACCCTGTACGTGGCCGACAGCATGCGCGCGCGGGTGCAGCTGCTGCGCGTGGCGCCGCCGTGCATGCAGGAGGAACCTCATGTGCCGTGACGCCTTGCGCAGCGCCTTGCTGGCCGGCTTGCTGCTGCTGGCTGGCTGCGCCGAAACCAGATATACGATGCGCAGCGATCCGGAACCGCTGGCCGGCGCGGCCCGGGTCTGGCCGGGCGCGCCCGAGACGGCGCGCTTCGGCTACGTCGGCCAGCTGCTGGGCGAGGAGAATTTCGTGGCCGACGAGTCCAGCCGCAGCACCGGCCTGAAGGTGGTGCGCTGGCTGGTCGGCCTGGTCGGCGGCGAAGACGAGAAGCTCACGCTCAAACGGCCGCAGAGCGGCATGGTCGACGCCCAGGGCCGGGTGCTGGTCACCGACGTGGCCAACCATGCGGTGATGGTGTTCGACCAGCTGGCCGGCAAGTTGCTGGTGTGGGGCCAGGCCGACGCCCGGCTGCGTTTCGTCACGCCGATCGGCATCGCCGCCGGCGCCGGCGGCTGCGTGCTGGTGGCCGACGCCGAACTGGGGCGCGTGTTCCGCCTCGACCGCGACGGCAAGCCGCTGGGCAGCTTCGGCGCCGGCATCCTGGTGCGTCCCACCGGGGTGGCGCGCGACGCCGCGCGCGCACGCATCTACGTCTCCGACACCCACGCCCACGACCTGAAGGTGTTCGGCGACGACGGCCAGCTGATCGAGGTGATCGGCAAGCGCGGCGAGGGCGAGGGCGAATTCAACTTCCCCACCCACCTCGCGTTCGGCGCCGACCGCTTGCTGGTGGCCGACACCATGAACGCGCGCATCGGCCTGTTCGACGCCCAGGGCAAGCCGGCCGGCACGCTTGGGCGGCGCGGCCTGTTCATCGGCAACCTGACGCGGCCCAAGGGCGTGGCCATCGACGGCGCCGGCAAGCTGTACGTGATCGAGTCCTACTATGACAGCCTGCTGGTGTTCGATGGTGGCGGCCAGTTCCTGATGCCGATCGGCGGCAGCGGCAAGGAGGTCGGCCAGTTCTACCTGCCGGCCGGGGTGTGGACCGACGCCCAAGGCCGAATCTACGTGGCCGACATGTTCAATGGCCGCGTCGTGATCTTCCAGTCGCTGGGAGGTGCCTGATGCGCGCGCTCGTGCTCTGCCTGCTGTTGCTGGCCGCCGGCGCCCAGGCCGGCATCGCCGTCACCGACAAGATCGCCGACGTGCGCGGCACCAAGCACAACCTGTCGGCCGTGGCCGACAATTCGGCCACCCCGTCCGGCGGCAAGGTGCCGGTGCGCGCCGTCAAGGCCACCAGCCAGACCCAGGTCTGCGTGTTCTGCCACACCCCGCACGAGGCCGAATCGATCACCTTCGGCAGCGGCGCCACCGCGCTCGGTGCACCATTGTGGAATCGCAAGCTGTCGGGCCAGACCTACACCCCGTACAGCTCCTCGTCGATGGAGGCCGACGCGGCCGAGATGGCGGCCGCCCCCGGCGGCAGCTCCAAGCTGTGCCTATCGTGCCACGACGGCACCATGGCGATCGACAAGGTCAATGCCCTGAACGGTGTCAAGAACGCGACCATCCCGATGACCAGCGCGACCCCGGTCAAGATGCCCAGCAGCGCGGCCACCACCGGCTTCACGCGCGACCTGGGCACCGACCTCAGTTCGGACCATCCGATCTCATTTACCTACAACGCGGCGCTGGCGGCGGCCGACGGTGAACTGCGCGGCCCCGACGGCGTCATCGTCGGCACCCGCACCAGCGGCAGCACGCCGCCCAAGATGCCGCTCGAGAACGGGCAGATGCAGTGCGCCACCTGCCACGACCCCCATTTGCGCGACAAGACGACCAGCAACGGCAACGCCAAGTTCCTGCGCATGAACCGCTTCCAGGTCAGCCAGCCGACCGGCGGCGCCTTCAGCAGCGGCAACGACATCATCTGCCTGGCCTGCCACGCCAAGGCCGGCATTTCGTGGGCCTATTCGGCGCACGCGAACAGCCAGGTGGCGACCCAGACCTACACGCCTGCGGCGGCCCAGCAGCGCGAATTCCCGTCCACGCTGGACTCGCCGGCCAACGCCAATCCGCCCGTCTGGCAGGTCGGCTGCCTGAACTGCCACGACACCCACACCATCCAGGGCGCGCGGCGCCTGCTGCGCGAAGGCACCGACAGCGTGGCCATTCCGAAGACCGGCGGCGGCGCTGCGCTCGAAGAGACGTGCTATCAGTGCCACACCAGCAGCGCCAATTCGGCCGTCAGCTACACGGCGCTGACGGCCAACGCGGTGCCCGACATCAAGGCCGAATTCGGCTCGACCCGCCACATGCCGATCAAGACGGCCGACCAGGCCAATGGCACAGTCGAAGTGCACGACATCGGTGGCGTGTTCAACGACAACCTCGATGCCAACTGCAGCAAGACCAACGGCAACTGCGGCAAGGACTTGCTTGAGTCGCGCGCCAAGCTGGGCGTGGGCCAGCTGACCAACCGGCACGCCGAATGCAGCGACTGCCACAATCCGCACCGGGTGGTCAAGTTCCGTGATTTCCGCGGCAGTCCGGCCGGCACCATCACCGGGGCGCCGGACGCGGCCGGCACCCACCCGCACACGGACACGGCCATGAACCACAGCAACATCGCCTCCGGGGTATTGCGCGGCAGCTGGGGCGTGGAGCCGAACTACGGCGGCACCACCTTCGACAGCCTGCCCTCGAGCTACACGGTCAAGCGGGGCGATCCGGGCGCCAGCGCCAGCTCGGCGGTGGGCGAGACCTTCGTCACGCGCGAGTACCAGATCTGCCTGAAATGCCATTCCGACTACGGCTATACCGACAACAACCTGCCCCAGACCAGCGGGGGCACCGGCACCGGCAACCGCCCGACGCTGGGCAGCTTCGTCGGCGGCACGCCCAGCACCACCAATGGCGTGACCATGTACACCAACCAGGCCAGGGAGTTCCAGGCGCCGGCCGGGCAGGAAGGTCCCGCCACCAACGTGTGCAACAATGCCGGCACGGCCGCCGGCGCGGCCGCCGCCTACAACAATTGCAACAACCGCTCCTGGCACCCGGTGATGAAGCCGACCGGGCGCACCACCGTCACGCGCGGCATGAGCGGGGGCAATCCCTGGCGCGCGCCGTGGAACAACCAGGTCGGCAGCAACACCATGTATTGCAGCGATTGCCATGGCGCGGCCGTCACCTCGGTCACTTCGGTGATCCCGGACAATGGCGACAATGGCACGCCATGGGGGCCGCATGGTTCGGCCAACGATTTCGTGCTGAAGGGCGCCTGGACCGACACCGGGGGCAGCAACGCCGCCCTGCTGTGCTTCAAATGCCATGACAAGGCCAACTACACCAGCCGCAACGACACCGGCAGGAAGACCGGCTTTTACGACCGCTCGACCGGCAAGGGCAATCTGCACAATTACCACGTCGACCGCCTGGGCAAGGAATTGCGCTGCACCTGGTGCCACGTGGCGGTGCCGCACGGCTGGAAGAACAAGTCGCTGCTGGTGAACCTGAGAGACCTGGGGCCGGAAGTGGGCAAGACCGCCGGCACGGCCGCGCCGGCCGGGGCCTATACCAACGCGCCCTATTATTACAAGGCGACGCTGCGCATCACCAGCTTCGCCAAGAGCGGCGCCTGGGCCGATTCGGACTGCGGCGGCAAGGATTACATGATCAGCACCATGTGCTCGAGCACGCCATGATCTTGCACCCCTTCGTCGCCGCCAGCGACAGCTGGCGCGGCCAGTCGCCGCTGGCGCGCCTGGCCTCGCTCAAGCTGACCTTGCTGCTGATCGTGTGCTTCGCGCTGGCCGTCATGTGCTCGTACGGCGGGCTGGCCGGCGCCAGCTGGCTGATGGCGCTGCCGCTGGCGCTGCTGGCGCTGAACCTGGCGGCGGCCGTCGCCACCCGCCCCATCTTCCGGCGCCAGCGCGCGCTGCTGGTGTTCCACCTGGGCCTGATCGCGATCGTGCTGTTGCTGGCGGCCGGGCGCATGTCCTACCTGCGCGGCACGGTCGAAGTGACCGAAGGCGCCGAGTTCGACGGCCAGCTCGGTGCGCGCGATGCCGGACCGTGGCACTGGGGCGCGCTGGAGCAGGTCCATTTCTCGAACGGGGGCTTCCAGATCGCCTACGGCCCCGGCGTCGAGCGCGACCGCACCCGCAACGCGGTCGACTACCTGGACGCCGACGGCCAGGCGCAGCACGCCGAGATCGGCGACCAAACCCCGCTGGTGCTGCGCGGCTACCGTTTCTATACCAGCCCGAACAAGGGTTTCGCGCCCACCTTCGCCTGGTACCCGGCCAACGGCAAGGCGCCTGTGCTGGGCGCGGTGCACCTGCCGTCCTATCCGGTCCACCAGTACCGCCAGGCGCGCGAATGGCAGCTGCCCGAGAGCGCGCTGCGCCTTTGGACCATGCTCTCGTTCGACGAAGTGATCCTCGACCCGGCGCGCGCCTCCGAATTCCGCCTGCCCAAGGCCTACACGCTGGTGGTGCGCATCGGCGCGCTGCGGCGCGAACTGCGCGCGGGCGAGTCGATCGAACTGCCCGGGGGACGGCTCGAGTACGCGGGCCTGCGCACCTGGATGGGCTACACCGTCTTCTATGACCAGACCATAGGCATGCTTCTTGCAGCCTGCATGGTGTCGGTCATCGCGCTTGGCTGGCACCTGGCCCGCAAATATGCGGCGCGGCCATGGAACCCGGAGCGCGCATGAGGAACTATGGACGAATTGAGAATGCTGTGGGCGGCGCTGCTGGCCTACGTGGCGGCCGGGAGCATCGGCATCGTCGGCGTGCTGCTGCGGCGCCGGCCCGAGCGCACGGTGCTCGGCTTGATCGTGCTGGGACTGGCGCTGCACCTGCTCTCGATCGGCCTGCGCTGGGAGCGCCTGGGCCACGGCCCCTTCGTTACCCTGTTTGAAATTCTTTCGAGCAACATCTGGAGCATGATGCTGGTGTTCGCGCTGGCCTACTGGCGCCTGCCGGCGATCCGCGCCAGCGCCGCCATCGTGATGCCGGTGCTGTTCCTGGTGATGGGCTGGCTGATGATGAGCAGCCCCGGCGAGGGCCACCTGCCGCCCACCTACCACACCGTCTGGCTGTTCATCCACATCGGCTTCGGCAAGGTGTTTTTCGGCGCGCTGCTGGTGGCGCTGGGCGTCTCGGGCGTCATCCTGACCCGCGCCAGCGTCTTCGGGGCCGGCCGTTTCGAGCGCCTGCCGCCGGACGCGGCCCTGTCCGAGCTGGCGTTTCGCTGCATGTCGATCGGCTTCGTGTTCGAGACCTTGATGCTGATCGCCGGCGCGATCTGGGCCCAGGATGCGTGGGGCCGCTACTGGGCCTGGGATCCGCTGGAGACCTGGGCCTTCCTGACCTGGCTGGTGCTGGCCGCGTCGCTGCATGCGCGCCTGGCCTGGAAGCTGTCGCCGCGCGCCGGCGCGCTGCTGGTGGTGACGGTGTTCGTGGTGGCCTTCCTGACCTTCTTCGGCGTGCCCTTCATTTCGACCCGGCCGCACAAGGGTGCGGTATGAGGGCGCGCGGCGTGGCCGGCGCCTGGGCGCTGCTGGCCGTGTGCGCGCTGGCCGCCTCGACCGTCTGCGCGCTGCTGCTGCTGCTGGGCCGCGCGCCGCTGCCGGCGGCGCTGGCGGCCTCGCTGCCGGGCTTTCGCAGCGCCCTGGTGCTGCATGTGAGCCTGGCCGTGGTGGCCTGGTTCCTGTGCTGCGCCGCCGCCGTCTGGAGCATGGCGGCGCGCGCGCCGGCCCCGCGCTGGGCCTGGGGCGGGCCGCTGCTGGCCGGCGCCGGCATGGCCGCGATGCTGGCCGCGCTGGGCGGCAAGGGCGCGCCGGTGCTGGCCAATTACGTGCCGGTGCTGGCCAGTCCGCTGTTCGTGGGCGGCCTGCTGGCACTGGCCGGCGGGGTGCTGGTGGCCGCCGCCTGGGCCGCGCCGCAGCTGCTGCGCCGGCGCAGGCTGGCGCCGTGGCAGGCCGGCGCCCTGTGGTCGATGCTGGCGGCCTCGCTGGCCGCGGGGACCCTGCTCGCCGGCCTGGCGCAACTGGGGCCGGCACATGACACCCCCGGCTACGAGGCGCTGGCCTGGGCCCCTGGCCACCTGCTGCAATTCGTCCACATCCTGCTCTTGATGAGCCTGTGGAGCGTGCTGGGCAAGGGTCTGGTGGGGCGCCGCACTGTGCTGGCGCTGCTGGCGCTGGGCGCGCTGCCGCTGCTGGGCGTGCCCCTGATTTACTGGTCCGACCCGGTCGGCAGCCCCGAATTCCGGCTCGGTTTCACCGAGCTGATGCGCTGGGCCAGCTGGCCGGCGCCGGCCGCGCTGGCGCTGCGCCTGTTGTGGTCCTTGCTGCGCGGCGGGCGCGCCGCCTTGCGCGCGCAACTGCCCCTGCTGCTGTCGCTGCTGCTGTTCCTGCTCGGCTGCCTGCTGGGCACCCTGATCCGGGGCGAATCGACCATGGTGCCGGCCCACTACCACGGCACGGTGGGCGCGGTGACGCTGGCCTACATGGCGCTGGGCTACCGCCTGCTGCCGCGCGGCGCGCCGCTGGCGCCCTGGCGCGCGCGCTGGCAGGCGGCGCTGTACGGCGCCGGCTTGTTGACGCTGGCCGGCGCGCTGGCCTGGTCCGGGGCGCTGGGCGTGCCGCGCAAGACGGTGCACGCCGAGGTGCTGGTGCAGCATCCGGCGTATGCGGTGGCGATGGGGCTGGCCGGCGTGGGCGGCCTCTTGGCGGTGGCGGGCGCCGCCTGGTTCGTGCTCAATGTGGGCAGCGCGCTGGGTGCGGCGCGCCGCCGGCGCGTGGCCGCGCCGCTGCTGGGCGGGGCCGGCGCCAGCGTGCTGGCCGGCGTACTGCTGGCCTTGTGGCCGGTGCCCCCGCCCACCCCGGCCCAGGTTTTGGCCAGCCGTTTCGAGGCCGCCGTGCAGCTGCTTAACCATCGCCAGTATGAGCCGGCCGCCGCCGCCTGGCACAAGGTGCTGGCACTGGCGCCACGCTTGCCCGAAGCCCATGTCAACATGGGATTTACCATGATCGGCCTGCAGCGCTACCCGATGGCGCGCGACTTCTTCGCTTCGGCGATCGAACTTAACAGCGGGCAGACGAACGCCTATTTCGGGCTGGCGCTGGCGCAAGATGCGCTGGGCGACCGTCCCGGCGCGCTGGGCGCGATGCGCAGTTATGTGCACCTGGCACGCGCCGACGACCCCTTCCGGCGGCGCGCCAATGCCGCCATCTGGGAGTGGGAAACCGAGCGCGCCGCGCAAATTACCGAAATTGGGAATCAGCTCGCTGGTGCTCCCAATCCTGGGAAAGTACGTCATTAGCCGTATCAATCGTACAACTTATGAGTGCCCTGCCTCTGGCTCGGCGGCCTATCGCTTCCCGCCTGCGCGGGAACGACGTCTTGGTCGTGAAATCGAATTTTTCACCAGCCCGTCGGGTGGAAAAGCGTCGCGCCTGCCACCTTGCGGACTCGGAACAGGTGGAAGGCGCTGCGCTTTTCCACCCTACGGTCCAGTGCTTCGGCTGACTGGAACAAAACTTGCTCAGTTGGTCTTCAAGATGTCTGAAGAAAGCGCGCCATGACCCTAGTTTCGTTCTCGAGCAGTGACAGCCCGGCCCTCACGGCCAGGCATGCGGTCGCGCTGTTCGTGATCGGCGCGCTGCTGGCCGGTGTCATGCAATTCCTGAACGCGCAAGACTTCGGTGCCGATATCGCGCTGGACCAGTTGTTCTCCTCCCGCCTCAACAGCTACGCCAACCTGCTGCTGCTGGCCGCCACCGGCCTGTACCTGGCGCACCTGGCCTGGCGCGCGCCGGCGGTGGGCCTGTGGGCCAGCGCGCTGGCGCTGCTGGGCGCGCTGGGCCTGCTGGGCAGCCTGCTCGCCTACGGCAGCGAGCCCTACCACAAGGGCTACGCGCCGCTGGTGGGCATGCATGAAATGCTGCTGCTGTTCGCCGCCTTCACGGTGCTGATCTACCTGGCCATGGAAAAAGTCTACCGGACCCGCTCGGCCGGCGCCTTCGTGCTGCCGATCGTGGCGGCGGCAGTGCTGTTCGACGTCTGGTCGGGCGGGCGCCACGCGCCCGGCGGCGCCTTGCCGATCCTGCGCAGCTACGCGCTGCGGGCCCACGTGCTGTCCAACCTGGTCGCCTACGGCGCGTTCGCCGTGGCCGCCGCGCTGGCGGCCATGCAGCTGCTGCGCGGCCCGCTCGGCGCGCGCGCCGGCAAGGCCTTGCCCGACGCGCCGCGCACGGCGCGCCTGATCCACCTGGCGCTGGCGCTGGGCCTGGTGCTGTTTTCGCTCGGCGCGCTGTTCGGCATGCGCATCGCGCAGCTGGCCTGGGGCCGCTACTGGGGCTGGGATCCGAAGGAATGCTGGGCGCTGCTGGTCTGGGCCGCCTATGGCGCCTACTTCCTGCTGTACTACTGGCGCCGCTGGCGCGGCGCGCGCCTGGCCCTGTGGGTCCTGTTCGCGTTCGCTCTGACCGTGTTCGGCTTCCTCGGCCTGCAACTTGGCGCGAGCCTGCACACCTATGATTAAGCGCGCGCTCCTGGCCTGCCTGCTGGCGCTGGCCGGCTGCCAGCGCGACGCACCGGCGCCGGCCGTGGGCAAGGCCTTTCCCGGGTTCATGCTCGACTTCGTCGCGCCGGGCGCGGCGCGCCAGCAGCTGGCCGGCAAGCTGGTGGTGCTCAATATCTGGGCCACCTGGTGCCCGCCGTGCCGGCGCGAGATGCCGGGCCTGGACCATCTGGCGCGCCAGCTCGATCCGCGCCGCTTCGCCGTGATCGGCCTGGCCACCGACGACGATGCGGCCTTGGCCACCGAATTCCTGGCCCACAACGGCATTGGCTTCCCCAATTTCCTCGACCAGGGCGGCGCCATGGCGCACCGCCTCGGCACCGTCTACTATCCGGAAACCTACCTGATCGCGCCCGACGGCACCTTGCTCCAGCGCCTGACCGGCTTCCAGGAGTGGAACAGCGCGGCCATGGTCGAACGACTCGAACGGCTGTACCGCCAGGGAGCGGCGCGGTGATGGCCAGCCTGCCCTGGTGGCAGCGCGTGCAGCTGCGCATGGGCGGCGCGCGCGGCGCGGTGCTGTCGATCCGCACCAAGGGCATGCTGGTGTTTTCCGCCCTGATCGTGTATTCGGCCCTGATCGCCTTTTTCGCCTTCCACCAGAAGAACCAGCTGCTGCGCGACTTCGAGGTGATCCAGGGCTTGCTGGAGACCGAATCGATGCTCAAGGAGGCCGACCTGGCCGCCTTCCACGCCGTCATGGCGGTGTTTGCCAACGCCGAGGCCAGCGACCAGCAGGCCGGCTTGCAACGCATCCAGATGCACTACCAGTCGCTGCTCGAGCGCCAGGCGGCGTTGGCGCCGCGTCTGCCGGACGCCTACCTGAACCTGGAAGACATGCGCGCCGCCTGGAGCCACATCATCAAGGATCCCTCGCGCGCCAACCTGAACCGGATGGTGGCCGAGCTGGTCGAGACCAAGAACGGCCTGGCCGCGCTCACCGAGCAAGTTCAGGCCGAGCGCCGCAGCGACTCCGAGCACTACCGCGACCTGGCCGATTCGGTCGCCATGACCGCCTTCATGCTCGGCCTGCTGGGACTGGGCCTCTTGGGGGCCATCATCGGCCTGTTCTTTCGCCGCCTGTCCGAGGATTTGCGTATACTCCAGGTGCGTGCATTGCAAATTGTCAACGGTTTCCGCGGTGCGCCGCTGCCCGTGTCGCGCCACGACGAAGTGGGGCAGCTGATGGTGGCGGTCAACAGCATGGCCGAAGCCCTGGACCAGCATGAGAAGGAAGAGATGCTCAAGCGCCAGAAATATTTTCACCAGGAGAAGATGGCCGCCATCGGCGCGCTGGCCGCCGGCGTCGCCCACGAGATCGGCAACCCGATCGCCGCCATCTGCGGCATCGCCCAGGAGATGGTCGAGCGGCGTGCCGCCACCGCCAATGGCTGCTCGGCCGCCGACTGCCACGACTGCCGCCCCGACATGATCTACGCCCAGACCGAGCGGCTGGCCGCGATCACCCGCGAAATCGCCGAATTCGCCTCGCCGCGCGCGGCCGAGCCCCAGTTCCTCGACTTGAACGCAAGCCTGCGCAGCGCCAGCAGCCTGATTCGCTACGACAAGCGCCTGCAGCAGGTGACGCTGACGCTGGCGCTCGACAGCCAGCTGCCGGCCATCTACGGGGTGGCCGACCAGATCACCCAGGTGGTGATGAACCTGCTGATCAACGCCATGGACGCGCTTGACGGCGTCAAGGGGCGCGCCCCGGCCATCACCATCGCCACCCGCCTCGACGGCGAGCGCGCCTGCCTGACGATCGCCGACAATGGCTGCGGCATGGACGCGGCCACCCTCGAACGCGCCTTCGAAGCGTTCTACACCACCAAGCCGGCCGGCAAGGGCACCGGCCTGGGCCTGTCGCTGTGCTACGCCATCATCCGCCGCCACGGCGGCAGCATCGAGATCGCCTCGACGGCCGATACCGGCACCGAGGTCCAGATATACTTTCCGCTCACCGACACTGCATACAACGAGGCAACCCCATTATGAAATCCATGGACGTATTGGTGATCGACGACGAACCGGCGATCCGCCAAGTGCTGGCGGCCTTCCTGCTCAAGGCCGGCTACAACGTGTTCCAGGCGCCGAACGGGCTCGACGCCTTCGAGCGACTCTCCAAGGGCGACATCGACGTCGCCCTCTGCGACATCAAGATGCCCGACATCAGCGGCATTGAACTGGTGCGGCGCACGCGCGCGGCCAACATCGACACCAACTTCATCATGATGACCGCCTTCGCCTCGGTCGACACGGCCATCGAGGCGATCCAGGCCGGCGCCTCGGACTACATGATCAAGCCGGTGCGCAACGAGGAAGTGCAGCACCGCCTGCTCAAGATCGAGGACATGCGCGGCCTGCGCGCCGAGAACCGGGTGCTGCGCAGCCTGGTGCAGGGCAAGAAGGAAGACCAGTTCAGTTTCGCCGCGCCGGCCATGCGCGACCTCGACCGCCTGATCGCGCGCGTCTCGCCGACCGAGAGCACGGTGCTGGTGACGGGCGAGAGCGGCACCGGCAAGGGCGTCATCGCGCGCCGCATCCACCAGCAAAGCCCGCGCGCGAACGCCCCCTTCATTCCCGTGAACTGCGGCGCGCTGCCCGAGAACCTGATGGAGAGCGAATTGTTCGGCCACACCAAGGGCGCCTTCACCGGCGCCGACAAGGCCAGGAAAGGCTTGTTCCTGGAGGCCGACAAGGGCACCATCTTCCTCGACGAGATCGGCGAACTGCCGCTGCAGCTGCAAGTCAAGCTGCTGCACGTGATCGAGGACAAGACCATCCGCGCCGTGGGCAGCGAGCAGGGCCGGCGCGCCGACGTGCGCATCATCGCCGCCACCAACCGCGACCTGGCCCAGATGGTGGCCGAGGGGCGCTTTCGCGAAGACCTGTATTTCCGCCTGTCGGTGTTCCAGATCCACGCGCCGCCCCTGCGCGAGCGGCGCTCCGACATTCCGGAGCTGGTGCGCTTCCTGCTCGACCGCGGTGCCAGGCGCATGAGCTTGCACCGCAGCCTGACGGTCGACGCCGAAGTCCAGCAATTGCTCTCGGCCTACGACTGGCCGGGCAATGTGCGCGAGATGGAAAACGTGATCGAGCGCGCCCTGATCCTGTCGGACGGCCAGATCAGCTGCGCCGACCTGCCGCCCCAGCTGCTCAAGGGCGCGCGCGCGGCCGGGCTGTCGGTGATCGTCAGCTGCGACTCGGGCGACAGCCTGCGCGACCAGGTGCGCCGCTTCGAGAGCGCCCTGATCAGCCGGGTGATCGCCGAAGCGGACGGCGACCGCCGGCTGGCGGCCCAAAAGCTGGGCATCGGCCTGTCGAGCCTGTACCGCAAGCTCGAGGAATTCGAATCGATGGGCGCGCCGCTCGACGCCGCCCAGTTGCGCGACGAAGCGCGCCAGGCCTAGGAGCTGCCATGAAACACTTGATCCAACACACCCTGGCGGCCCTGTGCCTGGCCAGCGCCGCGCCCTGGGCGCTGGCCGACGCGGCCGAGGACAGTGCCAAGGCCGAACAGGAATTCGCGCGCGGCGACCTGATCGCGGCCATCGCGCTGTGGACGCGCGCCGCCGGGCAAGGCTATGCCCCGGCCCAGGCCCGGCTCGGCGATATCCTCGACAAGTCCGAAGACGACGAGGACGCCGTCGACTGGTACCGCAAGGCGGCGGCCCAGAACAATGCGGCCGGCATCTACGGCCTGGGGCAGATGTATGCGAAAGGCGAGGGCGTGCCCAAGGACCTGGCCCAGGCGCGCGACCTGACGCTGCGCGCGGCCAAGCTCGAGCACGTGCCGGCGATCGCCACCCTGATGGACGCGCTGCGCAGCGGCGGCCTCGGTTTCGCCGTCAACAAGGCCGAGGCCGACGCCTGGGAAGTCAAGCTGATCGCGCTGGCGCCGAATTACCGCGCGGCGCCGCCGGCGCCGGCCAAGGGCAAGAAGAAGAAGGGGGCGGCATGATGCGCCGCCTGTTGTGGCTGGCGCTGCTGGTGGCCGGCAGCGCCCCGGCGGCCGACAACCTGCGCGGCCAGCAGCTCTACGGCGCGCAGTGCGCGATGTGCCACGGCGCCGGCGGGCGCGCCGTGATGCCGGGCGCCCCCAGTTTCGACCGCGGCAATGGCATGATGCGGCCCGACCTGGCCCTGCTCGCGTCCATCCGCGCCGGCAAGAACGCGATGCCGGCCTTCCAGGGCCGCCTGCCCGACCGTGACATCCTGGACATCATCGCTTTCATGAGGACATTGCAACAATGAGCTGGACACCCCCCAACCGCTTCCTGCTGGCGCTGGCGCTGAGCTGCGGCGCCGCCCTGGCCCAGCCGCTGGCGCCGGTCGACGCCGCCACGCCGCACGTGATCGAAACCTTCAACGTCGGCGACGACGCCTATGTGCGGGCGCTGGCGGTCGAGCGCAGCGCCGGCGCGCTGTGGGTCGGCACCTCGAAAGGGGTGCACGAGATCGACGTGGCCAGCGGCAAGCTGCGCCAGACCTTCACCCGCGCCAACGGCCTGGCCAACGAGTATGTGTTCGCCATCGGCATCGACCAGCAGGGCTACAAGTGGTTCGGCACCAACGCCGGCGGCGCCTCGCGCTACAAGGACGGGGTCTGGAAAACCTTCTTTCCCATGCACGGCCTGGCCGACTACTGGGTCTATTCCTTCGCCAGCCAGGCCAATGGCGACCTGTGGATCGGCACCTGGGCCGGCGTGAACGTGGTCGACATGAAGACATTGAAGTTCCGCACCTATGTCAAGGAATTGATCAACGAATGGGTCTACGGCCTGGCCGTGGACGCGAAACAGCAGGTCTGGTTCGGCACCGAGGGGGGCGTCTCCATGTTCGACGGCAAGCGCTGGCGCTCGTGGAACCACAAGGATGGCTTGGGCGCGGGCAACATCAAGCAACTGGTGGCCAGCTCCAACACGGGCCTGGGCACGCGCTCGCGCCACGACCTGGGCCTGCGCGCCGGCGACGGCGCCCCCACCTTCAACCCGAACTATGTGTTTTCCATCCTGGTGGCGGCCGACCAGACCATCTGGGCCGGCACCTGGGGCGGCGGCGTGAGCCACTGGGACGGCCAGCGCTGGACCAACTACACCGTCAAGGATGGGCTGGCCGGCGACATCGTCTACAGCATCGTGCAGGACGCCAAGGGCGTGCTGTGGTTCGGCACCAGCGCCGGCCTGACCCGCTATGACGGCAAACTGTGGCGCAGCGTGGACACGCGCGGCGGCCTGCTCGACAACAATGTCTACGCGCTGGCCGTCGCGCCCAACGGCGACCTGTGGGCCGGCACCAAACGCGGCGTGGCCCGGGTCGGTCTTTCGAAAGTGAAGTGAGGAGAATATGGTGCAATTGAATAAGAAAACCGGCGCGCTCGCCGCCGCCAGCCTGCTCGTCGCCGGCGGCGTCATCGGCAGTGCCTACTACCTTGGGGGGCACCAGACGCGCGCCGCGGCGCTGCCCTTGTCGCCGCCCGTGCAGGCGGCCACGCCGGTTGCCGCGCCGTCCGACGGCCCCCAGCAGCAGGGCAAGGTGACGCTCGATCCGAACGCCAAGTTCACCCATTTCCGGGTCGGCAACCGCAACGTCAAATCGATCATGCTCGACGGCAAACTGCTGTGGGTGGGCACCTCGGGCGGGGTGATCCGCTACGACACCAGCAATGACGAATACCGCCTGTTCGACTCGCGCAACGGCCTGCTGTCGAACGGAATTTTCCACATCAGCAAGGTCGGCGAGAAGATCCTGGTCGGCACTTACGGCGGCGGCATGTCGCTCTACGATCCGGGCGCCGACAAGTGGGAGAACTACAATATTCCCGACGGCCTGGGCGACGCCTTCGTGTACGGGGCCCTGAAGACGGGCAATGGCGACCTGTGGGTGGCCACCTGGTCGGGCGCGAACCGGATCCGCGGCGGCGCGCTCAAGGACCGCAGCAAGTGGGACTTGTTTACGGTCGAGAACACCAAGGGCGGCCTGCCCAACGACTGGGTCTACGGCCTGGCCGAGGGCAAGCACGGCGAAATCTGGCTGGCCACCGAGGGCGGCCTGGCGCGCTATCAGAACGGCAAGTGGGACCACTGGAACCACGCCAGCGGGCAGGGCGCCGACTACGAGCTGGTCAAGAACGACATCAAGTTCAACAACGACCCGGCCGCCACTTCGGCCCACCACGCCAAGCAAAAGCAGGAGATGGGGCTGACCGGCATCAACGTGGCCTACAACCCGAACTACATCGTGGCGCTGCAGGTCGACCGCGACGGCATCGTCTGGTGCGGCACCTGGGGCGGCGGCCTGGCCCGTTTCGACGGCAAGAGCTGGAAGAACTACACGGTGGCCGACGGCCTGCCGGGCAACCACGTGTTCATGCTGCACCAGGATCCGCAAGGCGTGTTGTGGATCGGCACCAACAACGGCCTGGCGCGGCGCGACGGCGAGAAGTTCGCCGTCATGCGCACCGAGGAGGGCCTGTTCTCGAACAATGTGTTCTCGATGGCCAGCGGCGCCGCCGGCGACCAGTGGATCGGCAGCTTCGGCGGCGTGGCCCACTTGAAGGCCCCCAAGTAAGCCGAGGGGGCGGACCCGGTTCTTCCGTTTGGGGTCTGACCCCGGTTGAGGCGGCGTCTGCGCACCGGGGTCAGACCCCCAAGGGAAAAACCGGGGTCCGCCCCCTAGAACTCAATATCAGAAAGGCCAGCCATGCCATTTGCACCGCTCCAGAACGACACCTTCCTGCGCGCGCTGCTGCGCCAGCCAACCGACTACACGCCGCTGTGGCTGATGCGCCAGGCCGGGCGCTACCTGCCCGAATACCGCGCCACGCGCGCGCGCGGCGGCTCCTTCATGGGCCTGGCCACCAACCCCGACCTGGCCACCGAAGTGACCTTGCAGCCGATCGAGCGCTACGGCCTGGACGCGGCGATCCTGTTCTCGGACATCCTGACGGTGCCCGACGCGATGGGCCTGGGCCTGTATTTCGTGGAAGGCGAGGGGCCCAAGTTCGAGCGTCCCCTGCGTGACGAGAAGGCCGTGATGGCGCTGCGCGTGCCCGAAGCGGGCAGCTTGCAATACGTGTTCGACGCGGTCACCCAGATTCGCACCGAATTGAACGGCCGGGTGCCGCTGATCGGCTTCTCGGGCAGCCCCTGGACCCTGGCCTGCTACATGGTCGAGGGCGGCGGCTCGAAGGAATTCCACACCATCAAGACCATGCTCTACAGCCGGCCCGAGCTGCTGCATCACATCCTGGCCACCAATGCGCGCGCCGTGGCGGCCTACCTGAACGCCCAGATCGACGCCGGCGCCCAGGCCGTGATGATCTTCGACTCCTGGGGCGGCGCGTTGGCCGACGGCGCCTACCAGCAATTCTCGCTCGACTACCTGCGCGATGTGGTGCGCCAGCTGCAGCGCGACAAGCACGGTGCGCGCGTGCCGTGCATCGTCTTTACCAAGGGCGGCGGCCTGTGGCTCGAGGAGATCGCCGACATCGGCGCCGACGCCGTGGGCCTGGACTGGACCGTCAACCTGGGCCAGGCGCGTGCGCGCGTGGGCCACCAGGTGGCCCTGCAGGGCAACCTGGACCCGGCCGTGCTGTTCGCCGCACCGGCGCAAATCCGCACCGAGGTGGCGCGCGCGCTGGCCGCCTTCGGTCCCCACAGCGACGGCAGCGGCCACGTGTTCAACCTGGGCCATGGCATTTCCCAGTTCACGCCGCCCGATGCGGTGGCCGTGATGGTCGAGGCGGTGCACGATTTGAGCCGCGCCCTGCATCGGGCGCCCGAGCATGCGTAGTTGGCGCGCCTGCCTGGCGGCCTTGCTGTGGTGGGCGCTGGCCTGCGCGGCGCAGGCGGGGGAGGCGACCCACCACGTGCAGGGCCATGTGTTCGGCACCACCGTCGAGGTCAGCATTTATGGCGGCGAGGCGGCGCGCGCCGAGCAGCTTGGCGCCCAGGTGCTGCGCGAGTTCGACCGCCTGCACCACAAATTCCACGCCTGGGAGGCGAGCCCGCTGACCGAGTTGAACGAGCACATCGCGCGCGGCGAGCCGTATGAGTCCGATGCCGAGATGGTCGAGCTGCTCAAGGGGGCGGCCGCGCTGGCCGCGCAGGCCGGCAACACCTTCAATCCGGCGATCGGCCACCTGATCCGGCTGTGGGGCTTCCAGAGCAGCGACATCGTGCCGCAATCGCCGCCGCCGTCCGAGATCCGGCGCTGGGTCCAGGCCAATCCGCGCATGAGCGACCTGGTGTTCGAGGGCACCCGCATCTCGAGCCGCAACAAGGCCGTCATGCTCGACCTGGGCGGCTACGCCAAAGGCTATGCGCTGGACCGCGCGGCGGCGATCCTGCGCGCCGGCCACGTCAAGGCGGCGCTGGTCAATGTCGGCGGCAACATCCTGGCGATCGGCCAGCCGGGCGAGCGCGCCTGGCGGGTGGGGATCCAGGATCCGCGCGGCGCCGGGCTGGTGGCCAGCGTGGCGCTGCACGACAATGAAGCGATCGGCACCAGCGGCGACTACCAGCGCTTCTTCATCAAGGACGGCAAGCGCCACGGCCACGTGATCGACCCGCGCACCGGCGCCTCGGTCGCCGAGGTCGCCGCCGTGACCATCATCGCCTCGGGCGGGGCCGACCCCGGCACCCGTTCGGACGGCTACAGCAAGCCCCTGTTCATCGCCGGGCCGGCCGAATGGCAGGCCATGGCCGCCCACCTGGGCGTGAAGGAAGCGATGCTGATCGACGCCAGGCACAAAGTGAGCATCACGCCGGCCCTGCAGGCGCGCATCGCGGCGCAGTAACATGGGACAACCGCCGCTGATCCTGTTCCACCTGAAGCTGGTCGCCAAGATCAGCCTGGCAGTGGGCGCGCTGGCCGCGCTGGTGCTGCTGGCCGTGCTCAGGTTGATCAGCGGGCCGACGGGCGAAACCTATGGCGCCATCGTGCACCTGCACAGCCTCACGCGCGAGCACCTGGGCCTGGCCATGCTGCTGGCCGGGTTGCTGCTGGTGGCCGCCAGCGCCGTGATGACCTGGCTGATCGCCTACTACAGCAGTTTCCGGGTGGCCGGCCCCTTGTACCGCTTCGGGCAGAACCTGGACCTGGCGCGCATGGGCAGCGCGGGCGCGCCGCTCGGGCTGCGGCGCGGCGACCCGCTGGGACGCCAGGCCCGGGCGGTCGAGCGGGCCATCGCCACCGTGCGCGCCCACCATGACGCGCTGGCCAGTGCGAGCGCCGACGCGGCGCAGGCGGCGGCCGCCGCCGACCCAGCGCGTTACGCCGGCGCGCTGGCGCGCCTGAAGGCACTCGATGCGCGCGTCCGACTTTAGGCGCGTTGGCGCCGTAGTCGGGGTGGCGGTGCTGCTGGCGCTGGCCTTGCTGCACGCGCGCAGCGGTCCGGTCCCGGGCGCCCACCTTGACGGCAGCGATTGCGCCCTGTGCCACCTGGCGGGCAAGAACGTGACGGCGCAGCAGGCGGCGATCCTGGTGGCCAGCCAGGAGACGCTGTGCGGCAAATGCCACCCGGCGGCGATCCAGGTCAGCCACCCGACCGGCTTCGCACCGAAGGCGGCGCTGCCGGCCGGCTTTCCGCTCGACTGGAAGGGCGACCTGACCTGCAGCACCTGCCACGCGGTGCATGCCAGCGGCCACGGCCTGATGCGTTCGGCCCAGGGCGGCAAGACCTTGTGCCTGCTGTGCCACCAGCCGGCCTTTTTCAGCGCCATGCGCGACGGCGGCAATTCGCTGACCTCGGGCCACCTGGCGCGCGCCGGGCAGGGCGGCGAGGCGGCGCTCGACGCGTACTCGCGCAAATGCCTGGAGTGCCACGGCAGCAACGCCGTGGCGCGCCTGGCCACCAGCGTCGACCGCAACGGCGTGCTGCGCCACGCCAGCGAAAAGGTCAACCACCCGATCGGCATGAGCTACCAGAAGGCGAGCGCGTTCGGCGGCTACCGCGCGCGCAAGCTGGTCGAGAAGAAGCTGTTCCTGCCGGACGGCAAGGTGGCCTGCATCTCCTGCCACGCCGGCTACCAGCAGGAGCACGGCAAGCTGGTGATCGGCATGGCCAGGTCACAACTGTGTTTTGAATGCCACGACCTGTGAAATCGCTGATCCTCCCCAACCGGCGCCGCCTGCGGCTGCTCGACCATACACTGCAGCAGTCGCTGCTAATCGCGCTGGTGCTGCTCGAGACGGTGCTGGTGGCGCTGGCGATCTGGAAGCTGAACCAGGTGCTGGGCCGCATCGTCGAGGAAAATATGTACCGCATCCATTTCTCGGCCCGGGTCAGCGTGCTGGCGCTGCTGCTGAGCGAAGGCACGCCCGTGCTGCTGGCGATGCTGGGGGTGAACTGCCTGGCGCTGGTGCTGGCCGACCGCATCTGGGCCTGGTATGTGGGCGGCATCCTGCGCGCGCTGGGCGGCTTGATGGAAGCGAGCAGCGCGCTCGATTTTTCGGTGCCGCAGCCCAGCTCGCTGCACCACATGGTGCTCGAGCGGGCCAGCGACTGGCGCCAGCACGAGGCGCGCCGGCTGGCGCGGCTGCGAACGGCGATCGGGGCCCTGCCGCCCGAGTTGCCGGCGACCCAGGCGCAGCGGGCCGCGCTGGGGTCGACGCTGGCCAGCCTGGCCGATGACTGAGGCGCCCGGCGCGCCGATCCGCTACGTGCGCGCAGCCCAGGGGCGCTTCCAGCGCTGGCGCTGGGCCGCCGTGTGGCTGACCCAGCTCCTCTATTTCGGCCTGCCCTGGATCGAGCTGGACGGCGCGCCCCTGCTGCAGGTCGACCTTGGCGCCCAGTGCCTGCGGCTCTACCACCTGGTGCTGTGGCCGCAAGAGCTGATCTACCTGTGCTGCCTGGCACTGAGCGCGGCCGGCCTGCTGTTCCTGGGCGGCACGCTGGTCACGCGTCCATGGTGCGGCTTCGCCTGTCCGCACACGGTGTACACGGAACTGTTCATGTGGATCGAGCGCCGCATCGAGGGCGGCAGCAGCCTGCGCCGGCAGCGCGACGCGGCGCCGCGCAGCGTCGCGACGCTGGCGCGCAAGCTGGCCAAGCACGGCGCCTGGCTGCTGCTGGCGGCGGCCATCGGCGTCACCCTGGTCGGCTATTTCACGCCCGTGCGCGAATTGCTGCGGCGCGCGCCGAGTGGCTGGGAAGGGTTCTGGATGGGCGCCTACGCCACGCTGGCCTATGTCAACGCCGGCACCATGCGCGAGCGCTATTGCCGCTTCGTGTGCCCGTATGCGCGCTTCCAGAGCGTGATGCAGGATGCAGCCACGCGCCTGATCCGCTACGATGCCGGCCGCGGCGAGCCGCGCGGCCTGCGCAATCGCAAGCAGCACGCGCGCCAGCTGGGCGACTGCCTCGACTGCACCCTGTGCGTGCAAGTCTGCCCGAGCGGCATCGATATCCGCCGCGGCCAGCAATACGATTGCATCGGCTGCGCCGCCTGCATCGACGCCTGCGACCAGGTGATGGCCAGGCGCGGCCTGGCGCGCGGCCTGGTGGGCTACGCGCCGTCTGCGCAGCGCTGGTGGCGCCGTCCGCGCGTGCTGGGCAACCTGGCGCTGGTGCTGGCGCCGTGCCTGCTGCTGGCTGCACTGGGCATGCCGCCCCCGCTGAGGGTGGCGCTGGCGCGCGAGCGCGCGCTGGCGCCGGGCTTCGATGTCCTGGAAAACCGCTACCAGCTGCAGCTGCTCAATCGCGACCGCCGGGCGCACCGCTACGCCGTCTCGGTGCTGGGCGCGCAGGCGCTGCTGCTGCTGCCGCCCGGTCCGCTGGTGCTCGAGGCGGGCGCCGAACGGCGGCTCGGACTGGCCGTGCGCCTGGCGCGGCCGGCGCCAGGGCCAGCGCTGGCGCTGCGCCTCGAGGTGCGCGCGCTCGACGCGCCGGGGCAGGTGGCCAGCGTGGTGGCCACTTTCGTGCCATACACCAGGCTTGATCCGAAGCAAAATTGATCTGGATCATAAAATTATTGGGCAGGGGTCGCTACGATGGGCGCATTGATTTTTCTCAAGGAGTTCGACCATGCGAGACGTCGCGCCGAAGCTGAGGAGCATCCTCGCTAACACCTCCATGTTCCGGATGCTGAGCGAACGCGAACTGGACCTGGTGGTGGCCAAGACCAGCCCGATGCGGATGGGACCGAACACGGCCATCGTGAGCACGGGCGACGAGGCCGAAGGCACCTACTGGCTGGTGTACGGCCAGGTCAACGTGGCCGTCTACAGCAAACAGGGCGGCGAGAAGCTGCTGGCGATCCTGGGGCCGGGCAAGTGTTTCGGCCTGGGCGAGATGATGCTCGAGCAACCCCACCAGACCTGCATCAAGACCGCCGCCAGCTCGATGGTGCTGCACATCGAGCGCGACGTCATGATGGCGGTGGCGCGCGATAATTTCGCTTTCTCGCAGGAGCTGATGTGTTGCCTGGGACGCCAGTTCACCAGCCTCGTGCGCGATATCGGGACCTATTCGCTCAGCGCCCACCAGCGCCTGGCCAGCTACCTGCTGCGCCAGGGCGACGGCAAGACGGACAAGGAGATTGAACTGGTGGCGAGCAAGGCGGTGATCGCCTCGCGCCTGTCGGTCACCCCGGAGACCTTGTCGCGCGTGCTGCGCGACTTCAGCTCCGACGGCATGATCAGCGTGGCGGGGCGGCGCATCAAGGTGCTCGACTGGGACAAGGTCAACGCGCTCGTCGTTTGAGCGTGCATGGAACTTGCTTACACTCCGGCGACCACTCAAGGAGTCCCATGATGCTGCAAGCATGCCAGCTCGCCTGTACCCGCGGCGAGCGTGAACTGTTCCAAGGAATTAACACCGAGCTCGAGCGCGGCGACGCGCTGCAAGTGGCCGGGGCCAACGGCAGCGGCAAGACCAGCCTGCTGCGCATGCTGTGCGGCCTGGCCAGCCCGGCCGCCGGCGAGGTGCGCTGGGAAGGGCGCGACATCCGCAGCATGCGCGAGGAGTTCGGCGCCCGCATGATCTACCTGGGCCACGCCAACGGCGTCAAGGACGACCTGGCGGCCTGGGAGAACGTGATGGTGGCGGCCACTCTGGGCGGGGCCCCGGTCAGCCGGGACGAGGCCTACGACGCGCTCGAGGCGCTCGGCCTGGGCGCGGCGGCCGACCTGCCCACGCGCGCCCTGTCGCAGGGCCAGCGCAAGCGGGTCGCGCTGGCGCGCCTGCAACTGAGCCGCGCGCAGCCGCTGTGGATCCTCGACGAGCCGTTCACGGCGCTCGACCGCGCCGCCGTCGATGCCCTGTGCACGACGCTGTCGCGCCACCTGGCGCGCGGCGGCATGCTGGTCTACACCACCCACCAGCCGATCGCCCTCGATGCGCGGCGCCAGCTGCGGCTGGACCTGTCGCGGGAATTGCCATGCTGAGCGCGCTTGCCTGCGTGATCCGGCGCGACCTGCTGCTGGCGTTTCGCCGGCGCGCCGACGTGCTCACCAACCTGTTCTTCTTCATCATCGTGGCGACCCTGTTCCCGCTGGGCGTGGGGCCTGAACCGGGTTTGCTGCGCACCATGGCGCCCGGCATCCTGTGGGTGGCAGCCCTGCTGTCGTCGATGCTGGCGCTGGGGCGCCTGTTCGCGCTCGACTACGCCGACGGCACGCTCGAGCAGATGCTGCTCTCGTCGGAGCCCCTGACCCTGATCGTGATTGGCAAGGTGATCGCCCACTGGCTGGTGGCCGGGCTGCCGCTGGTGCTGCTGACGCCCTTGCTGGCGATGCAGTTCGGCCTGGCGCCGGCCTCGATCTGGGTGCTGTTCCTGAGCCTGTTGATCGGCACGCCCGTGCTCAGCCTGATCGGCGCGATCGGCGCCGCCCTCACGCTGGGCGTGCGCGGCGGCGGCGGGGTGCTGGTGGCGCTGCTGGTGCTGCCGCTGTACATCCCGGTGCTCATCTTCGGCGCCGGTGCGGTGGGCGCCGAAGCGTCCGGCGTGGGTGCCTCGGCCCACCTGCTGCTGCTGGGCGGGGTGACGGCCGGCGCCATGGCGCTGGCGCCGTGGGCCACGGCGGCGGCGCTGCGCATTTCGCTCGAGTGAGATGGCATGCCGATTGCTTAGTAGTCATCACCGTCCACTTTGGCCTTCCCTCCCGACCATGCAAGCCTGTTCCTGCCTCGCCAAACCCTGTTTCCGGAGCGCCCGGCGGGCCCCATTCCCGATTTCGGGAAACCTCCTCACCCCTCTTTGGGAGCGCTAAGATCATGACCTTGAGCAACCGAATTTCCTTGCAAACGCAGCGGTTTCCGCGCGTGCACTGGTTCAAGTTCTCGTCGCCGCAAGCGTTTTTCTCACTTTCGGGAAGCCTGATTCCCTGGTTTTCCGCCATCGCCGCGCTGCTGTGCGTGGCCGGCCTGTACGTGGGCATGTTCGTCGCACCCACCGACGCCCAGCAGGGCGACGCCTACCGCATCATCTTCATCCACGTGCCGGCGGCCTGGATGTCGATGGTGATCTACCTGGCGATGGCCTTCTGGGCCGGCCTGGGCCTGGCCTTCAACACCCGCGTCTCGGCCATGATGGCCAGCGCGCTGGCGCCGACCGGGGCCCTGTTCACCTTCCTGGCGCTGTGGACGGGCGCACTGTGGGGCAAGCCGACCTGGGGCGCCTGGTGGGTGTGGGATGCGCGCCTGACGTCCGAACTGATCCTGCTGTTCCTGTACGTCGGCTTCATGGCGCTGCAGGCGGCGATCGACGAGCCGCGCCGCGCCGACAAGGCCGGCGCCATCCTGGCCCTGGTCGGTGTGGTCAACGTGCCGATCATTTACTTCTCCGTCAAGTGGTGGAACACCCTGCACCAGGGTTCGTCGATCAACCTCAAAAGCGCGCCCAGCATGGCCATGACGATGGTGCTGGGCATGCTGCTCATGGCGTTCGCGTTCTGGGCCTACACCATCGCCATCACCCTGCTGCGGGCGCGCTGCATCGTCCTCGAACGCGAACGCCACAGCGAGTGGGTCAAACTTCAACTGGGAGCACAATCATGATTTGGGAGAGCTGGCGCGATTTCGTCGCCATGGGCGGCTACGGCCTGTACGTCTGGGGTTCGATGGGCGTGGTGTTCGGCGCCCTCGCCATCGAGCTGGCGCTGGTGCGCCAGCGCGGCCAGAGCGTGCGGCGCGAACTGCGCGCGGCGATGCGCCGCACGGGAGGGCGGCGATGAAAACGCGCTACAAACGCCTGATCCTGATCGGCGCCGGCCTGGCCACGCTGGGCCTGGCCGCCACCCTGGTGCTGTCGGCATTCCAGAAGAACCTGGTGTTCTTCTACACCCCGACCCAGGTGCTGGCCGGCGAGGCGCCCAAGGGCAGCAATTTCCGCATGGGCGGCATGGTCGAACAGGGCAGCCTGAAGCGCCAGGCCGACGGCGTCACGGTCGCCTTCATGGTCACCGACAACCACAAGAGCATCCCGGTGAACTACCGCGGCATCCTGCCCGACCTGTTCAAGGAGGGCAAGGGCGTGGTCGCACAGGGCAAGCTGGGCGAGGGCAGCCTGTTCGTGGCCGAGGAAGTGCTGGCCAAGCACGATGAAAACTACATGCCGCCGGACGCAGCCTACGCGCTCAAGAAGGGCAAGGCCGCCGCCGCGGCCGGCGCCACCACCACCACCGGAGCCGTCAAATGATCCCCGAAATCGGAAACTTCGCGCTGATGCTGGCGCTGTGCCTGGCGCTGGTGCAAGGCGTCGTGCCGCTGGTGGGCGCTTTTCGCAACGATACGAGGGCGATGGCGCTGGCCCGTCCGGCCGCCGCCGGCCAGTTCGTGTTCGTCACCATCGCCTTTGCCTGCCTGGTCGCCTCGTTCGTCAATAACGACTTCTCGGTGCAGTACGTGGCCTCGAATTCGAACTCCGCGCTGCCGGTCTACTACCGCGTGGCCGGCACCTGGGGCGGCCACGAGGGCTCGCTGTTGCTGTGGACCGAGATGCTGGGTCTGTGGACCTTCGCCGTATCGATGCTGAGCCGCCAGCTGCCCGACGCCACCCTGGCGCGCGTGCTCGGCGTGATGGGCCTGGTGAGCATCGGCTTCCTGTGCTTCATGCTGTTTACCTCGAACCCCTTCGAGCGCTTGCTGCCCGGCGTGGCCGACGGGCGCGACCTCAATCCGCTGCTGCAGGACTTCGGCATGATCATCCATCCGCCGCTGCTGTACATGGGCTACGTGGGCTTCTCGGTGGCGTTCGCGTTTGCCATCGCAGCCCTGATGGGCGGCCAGCTCGACGCGGCCTGGGCGCGCTGGTCGCGGCCGTGGACGCTGGTGGCGTGGATGTTCCTCACGCTGGGTATTTTCATGGGCAGCTTCTGGGCCTACTACGAGTTGGGCTGGGGCGGTTGGTGGTTCTGGGATGCGGTCGAAAACGCATCCTTCATGCCGTGGCTGGTGGGCACGGCGCTGGTGCACTCGCTGGCGGTGACGGAGAAGCGCGGCAGCTTCAAGAACTGGACCGTGCTGCTGGCGATCATCGCCTTTTCCCTGTCCCTGCTGGGCACCTTCCTGGTCCGCTCGGGCGTGCTCACCTCGGTGCACGCCTTTGCCACCGACCCGCGGCGCGGCCTGTTCATCTTGATGTTCCTGGCGGTGGTGATCGGCGGCTCGCTGCTGCTGTTCGCCTGGCGCGCGCCGAAGGTGGGCCTGGGCGGGCGTTTCAGCCTGTTCTCGCGCGAGTCCATGCTGTTGGTCAACAACGTGCTGATGCTGGCCGCGGCCGGCACCGTGCTGCTCGGCACCCTGTATCCCTTGTTCCTCGACGCCCTCAACCTGGGCAAGATCTCGGTCGGGCCACCGTACTTCGAGGCGGTGTTCGTGCCGCTGATGATCCCGGTGCTGCTGCTGATGGCGCTCGGTCCCTTCGTGCGCTGGAAGTCGTCGTCGCTGGCGCAGCTGGCGATCCGGATGCGCTGGGTGGCGCTCGCCGCGCTGGTGCTGGCGCTGGGCGCGGCGCTGCAGTTCGCCTCGCCGATGGTGGTCCTTGGCCTGTTTTGCGCCCTGTGGGTGCTGCTGGCCACGGCCTCGCACCTGGTCGAGCGGCTGCGCCATGCGCCGGCCGGCACGTCCCTGTGGCGCCGTCTGGCCAGCCAGCCGCGCAGCTACTGGGGCATGCTCGCCGCGCACGCCGGGATCGGCGTGTTCGTGATCGGCGTCACCCTGGTCAAGGGCATGGACAGCGCCAACGACGTCAACATGCGGGTCGGCGACAGTGCCAGCGCCGGTGGCTACAGCTTCCGCTTCACCGACCTGAAGGAGCTCAAGGGCCCCAATTACGTGGCCGCCGAGGGCACTTTCGAAGTGAGCCGCGACGGCGTGCCGGTGGCCACCATGAAGCCGCAAAAGCGCCACTACACGGTGCAGAACATGCCGATGACGGAGGCGGCGATCGACCGCGGCTTCACGCGCGACTTGTATGTCTCGCTCGGCGAAATGAGCGGCGAGGACAGCTGGGTGGTGCGGGTCCAGCACAAGCCTTTCGTCGGCTGGATCTGGGCCGGCTGCCTGATCATCGCATTCGGCGGCTTGCTGGCCGCCTCCGACCGCCGCTACCGGATGGCCAGCCGCCTGCGCAAGAGCGCGCAAGTGGCCGTGCCGGCGTCCAGCGGCGGCATCGCCACCGCACCCTGATCGAGAGGTTTCCCATGAAACGCTTTTTGCTTCCCCTTGGCCTGTTCGCGGCACTGGTGCTGTTCCTGGGCGTCGGCCTGCACCGCGACCCGCGCGAGATACCTTCGCCATTCATCGGCAAGCCGGCGCCCGCCTTCAAGGTCACCCAGCTGGGCGACGCGGGCGCGGTCATTTCTCCGCGCGACATGCTGGGCAAGGTCTGGATGCTCAACGTCTGGGCTTCCTGGTGCGTCTCGTGCCGCCAGGAGCACCCGGTGCTGATGGACCTGGCGCGCTCCGGCGTGGCGCCGTTGATCGGCCTCGACTACAAGGATGGGCGGGCCGACGGCCAGGGCTGGCTGGCGCAGTTCGGCAACCCCTACCAGGCGTCGGCGTTCGACAGCGACGGCCGGGTCGGCATCGATTACGGTGTCTACGGCGTGCCCGAGACGTTCGTGATCGACAAGCGCGGCGTGATCCGCCTCAAGCACGTGGGCCCGATCACGCCGGCCGTGATCGCCGAAAAGCTGGTGCCGCTGATCCGGGAGCTCAATCGTGCGTAGGCTGATTGCGTGCGCCCTGCTGACCCTGAGCCTGGCGCCGGCATGCGCCGCCGAGGCGCAGCCGGTGGCCCCCGATCCCGTGCTCGAAAAGCGCGTCATGGCGCTGTCCGAAGAGCTGCGCTGCCTGGTGTGCCAGAACCAGACCATCGCCGATTCGCACGCCGAACTGGCGATCGACCTGCGCAACCAGGTGCGCGAGCAGCTCGCCGCCGGGCGCAGCGAGCAGCAAGTGACCGACTACATGGTGCAGCGCTACGGCGACTTCGTGTTGTACCGTCCGCCCGTCAAGGGCCTCACCTGGCTGCTGTGGTTCGGCCCGTTCGCACTGCTGGCCGGTGGCTTGCTGCTGCTGTTGCAGAAACTGCGCCGCCCGCGCGCAGCGGCGCTCGAACCGGCGCCGCTTGACATTGAACGCGCCGCCCAATTGCTCGGTACCCAGACCACCCAGAAGGAAATGCCATGACCCCATTCATGATCACCGCCGCCCTGTTGACGGCCCTGGCGCTGTTGTTCATCCTGCCGCCGCTGCTGCGGCGCGAATCGCCGGCGCGCGCGGGCCTGGCGCGTGCCGACGTCAACCTGGCCGTGCTGCGCGACCAGTTGCGTGAGCTCGACGTCGACCTCGAACGGGGCGCGATCGACGCCGACGGCCACCAGGTGGCGCGCGGCGAACTGGAACGCCGGGTGGCCGAAGACGTGCAGCCGGTCGCCGCCGCGCCCGCGACGCCCGACCAGCGCTGGACCGCCGCCGCACTGGCCTTGACGGTGACGACGCTGGCCGTCTCGCTGTACCTGCTGGTGGGCACCCCGGCCGGGCTCGATCCGATCCTGACCAAGCCGCAAGACCCGGGCCATGCGCTGACCGAGGAGCAGATCGCCGGCATGGTCGGCACGCTCGCCGCGCGCCTGAAAGCGAAGCCGGACGACGCCGAGGGCTGGAGCATGCTGGCCCGGTCCTATAACGCGCTGAGCCGCTTCCCCGAGTCGGTCGAGGCGTACACCCACCTGGTCAAGCTGATTCCGAACGACGCTGACGTGCTGGCCGATTACGCCGACACGCTTGCCATGGCGAGCAACAAGAGCCTGCAGGGCGAGCCGGAACGACTGGTCAGCCAGGCGCTGGCGATCGATCCGCGCAACGTCAAGGCACTGGCGCTGGCAGGCAGCGCCGCTTTCGAGCGGCGCGACTACCGCCAGGCCGTGGTCCAGTGGCAGAAGGTGATGGGCCTGGTGCCGGCCGATTCGGACATGGCCCGTTCGAGCGCGGCCGGCATCAGCGAGGCGCAAAGCCTGGCCGGCGATCCGCTGGCCGCGCCGGCCGCGCAGGCCGCACCAGCGGCGCCGGCTGCCGCGGCGCCGACGGCCAGCCAGGTGGCAGGCTCGGTCGAACTCGATCCGGCCCTGCGCGCCAGGGTTGGCGATGGCGACAGCGTGTTCATTTTTGCGCGGGCCGTCAACGGACCGCGCTTTCCGCTGGCGGTATTGCGCAAGCAGGTGCGCGACCTGCCGCTGCGCTTCGTGCTCGATGACAGCATGAGCATGGTGGCCGGCGCCAACCTGTCGAGCGCCAAGCTGGTGGTGGTGGGCGCGCGCATTTCGAAAAGCGGCAGCGCGACCCCGGCTGCGGGCGACTTCGAAGGCTTGAGCGCGCAGGTGCGGCCCGGCGCCACGGGCCTGAAGATCGTGATCGGCACATCACATTGAAACTTGACACCAACCACCAAGGAAATACACAAATGAGCAACCGCATATTGGCCACCGTGGCCATCGTCAGCACCGTGTTCGCCATCTCCGGCTGCCAGCAGGGCAGCGCGCCGGCGGCCGCTCCCGGCGCGCCGGTCCCTGCCAGCACGCCGGTCGTTACCAGCGCGCCGGCGCCGGCGATCGCCCCGGCGCCGGCCGCACCGATTGCGCTGCAGGCGCCGTCCGCGCCAGCACCGGTCGCCGCGCCGGTGGCGCCGCAAACGCAGCAGCTGTCGATCCAGGGGTATTCGGCACCGGTACCGGCAAGCTGGCATGCCACTGCACCGAGCAGCAGCATGCGCGTCGCGCAATTCGAGGTGCCGGCCGCTGCCGGTGTCGAAGCCGGCGAGCTGGCCGCCTACTTTTTCCCGGCCGGCCAGGGCGGCAGCCATGAAGCGAACATCGAGCGCTGGGCTTCCCAGTTCGCCGGGCCGGGTGGCAAGGCGGTGGCGCCCAAGGTCGACATCAGCAAGCTGGCAGAAGGCGAGTTGACACTGGTCGAACTGCGCGGCAGCTACGCACGCGGCGTCGGCATGGGGCCGGCCGGCGAGGCCAAACCGAACCAGACCTTGCTGGTGGCGATGGTCGAAACTGCGGCTGGTCGCATCACCCTGCATTTCTACGGTCCGGACAAGACCGTCGCGGCCCAGCGTGCTGCCTTCATCGCCCTGGCGCGCGGCTTCAAGCGCGCCTGATGAGGTACAACTTGTGAAAACAGCGAAACGCTGACCCGTCGTTCCCGCGCACGCGCGAACCCATACGCTGCGTCCCATTTGGCGGCGTATGGAGGGAATTCACGCAGTGGATGGATTCCCGTCCGGGCAGCCCCTTTATATTCCACCGCGCGGTTCTCGCATTTCTTGATCCATTTTAAGGACACTGGCGCCGCTTCCCGCTACAGTGCCAGCCCATCTCTAGAAAGTCCCCTGCATGTTGCGTGATCCCGTGTTGCGAGCCCCTGAATTGCTGTTGCCTGCCGGTTCGCTGGCCAAGATGGAGGCCGCCTTCGACTACGGCGCCGACGCAGTCTACGCGGGCCAGCCGCGCTACAGCCTGCGCGCCCGCAACAACGAATTTTCGACCCTGCCGGTGCTGGCGGCCGGCATTCAAGGGGCGCACCGGCGCGGCAAGAAGTTTTTCGTCGCCAGCAACATCTTTGCCCATAACGCCAAGCTCAAGACCTATCTGCGCGACATGGCGCCGCTGATCGCACTCAAACCGGACGCCCTGATCATGGCCGATCCCGGGCTGATCATGATGGTGCGCGACGAATGGCCGGACATGGCGATCCACCTGTCGGTACAGGCCAACGCGGTCAATTACGCCGACGTCCTGTTCTGGCAGCGGGTGGGCCTGAAGCGGGTGATCCTGTCGCGCGAACTGTCGCTCGACGAGATCGAGGAAATCCGCCAGCGCTGTCCAGACATGGAGCTCGAGGTGTTCGTGCACGGCGCGCTGTGCATCGCCTACTCGGGACGCTGCCTGCTGTCGGGCTATTTCAATCACCGCGACGCCAACCAGGGGACCTGCACCAATGCCTGCCGCTGGGACTACAAGGTCCATCCGGCGGCCGAACACGCCTCCGGCGACGTCGCCGCCGCACCCGAAGTGCGCATGCAGTACACGGCGGCCATGGAGCGCCCCGAACGCAGCTTCTCGGCGATGGGCGCGATGCCGCGCCACCGCCAGGCCAACCGGCCGTTCCTGCTCGAGGAGGCCGAACGCCCCGGCGAACTGATGCCGGTGCTGGAGGACGAGCATGGCACCTACATCATGAATTCGAAGGACCTGCGCGCCGTTGAACACGTGGCGCGGCTGGTCAAGATCGGCATCGACTCGCTCAAGATCGAGGGCCGCACCAAGTCGCTGTACTACGCCGCGCGCACCGCCCAGGTGTACCGCCAGGCAATCGACGACGCCACCGCGGGACGCGCCTTCGACCCGGCCCTGCTGGGCCAGTTGCAGGGTCTGGCCAGCCGCGGCTACACGGACGGCTTCTACCAGCGCCACCACACCCACACGCACCAGAACTACATGAACGGCGCCTCCCAGCTCGGACGCAGCCAGTTTGTCGGCGCGGTGCAGGCCATCGGCGGTGGCTGGGCCGAGATCGACGTCAAGAACCGCTTCGCGGTGGGCGACCGGATCGAAGTGATCCACCCGGACGGCAACCACGTGCTGACGCTGGAGGCGATCTTTGCGCTCGACGGCAGCGCGCTCGAGGTGGCGCCCGGCAGCGGGCACCGGGTGCGCATTGCGCTCGAGTCGCGCTATGCGAATGCCTTGCTGGCGCGCCTGTGCTAGGGCGGCACCGTCGATTTTGATCCAAATCAACGAAATCGGGAGGCGAACTGCCTACACTCGACGCAGACCGATGTACTGGCACTTTCCGCCGGCACCGACTTAGGAGTTTTTTTACATGGCCCTGACCATCATCCCGATTGCCGCCAGCCCGAGCGTCGAATTCGACGCCCAGTTGATCCGCAAACTGAACCAGCAAGGTCCACGCTACACCTCGTATCCGACCGCCGACCGCTTCCACGCCTTCGACCAGGGCGCCTTCGAGCGCATCGTGGCCGGCCTGCGCGAGGGCGGCAAGGCGCGCCCGATTTCCCTGTATTTGCACATTCCGTTTTGCGATACCGTCTGCTACTACTGCGCCTGCAACAAGATCGTCACCAAGGACCGCAGCAAGGCGGTCACCTACCTGGGCTACCTGAAGCGCGAAATCTCGATGCAAGGTGCGCTGTTCGACGGCATGAACCAGGTCGAACAACTGCACCTGGGCGGGGGCACGCCGACCTATTTCAACGACGAGCAAATGGACGAGCTGCTGGCGCACCTGCGCCAGAACTTCCAGTTCGCCAGCGATGAGGTGGGCGAGTACTCGATCGAGGTCGATCCACGCACGGTCACGCGCGAGCGCGTGTTCCGACTGCGCGCGCAAGGCTTCAACCGCATCAGCCTCGGTGTGCAGGACTTCGATCCGAACGTGCAGAAGGCGGTCAACCGGATCCAGCCCGAGGCCGAAACACTGGCCGTGATCGAAGCGGCGCGCGACGCCAAATTCCGTTCGGTGAGCATCGACCTGATCTACGGCCTGCCGCTGCAAAGCGTGGCGACCATGGAGCAGACGCTGGCCAAGGTGGTCAAGGCCAGTCCGGACCGGGTGGCGATCTACAATTACGCGCACCTGCCGCACCTGTTCAAGCCGCAGCGGCGCATCAGCGAAGCGGACATGCCGAGCAGCGAGACCCGGCTCGACATGCTCGCATTGTGCATTGCGCGCCTGTCTGAGGCCGGCTATGTCTATATCGGCATGGACCATTTCGCGCGGCCCACCGACGACCTGGCGCTGGCCCAGCGCCATGGCCTGCTGCACCGCAATTTCCAGGGCTATTCGACGCACGCCGAGTCGGACATGGTCGCCTGCGGCGTGTCGGCCATCAGTGCCGTCGGCGCCAGCTACAGCCAGAACGTCAAGGGGCTTGACGCCTACTACGAGAAGATCGACGCCGGCCAGTTGCCGATCGAACGCGGCATCGAACTTGACGCCGACGACCTGCTGCGGCGCGCCGTGATCCAGATGCTGATGTGCGACTTCGAGCTGGCCATCGAACCGCTCGCGCAGGCCCATGGCATCGATTTCGCGCACTATTTTGCGCCCGAGATGGCCAGGCTGGCCGCGCTGGCCGAGGACGGCCTGTTGACGATCGAACCGGGCTGGCTGAACGTGTCGCCCAAGGGTCGCCTGCTGATCCGCAACATCTGCATGGTGTTTGACAACTACCTCAACCCGCAGGCCGAACCGCTGCGCTATTCGCGCACGATCTGAAGCCGGACTATGAAAGCATGAATGCAGAAGATTGACGCGATCCGCCAGGAATACAATCGCTCCAGCCTGACCGAGGAGCAGGTGGCGGGCAATCCGATCGACCAGTTCGCGGTCTGGTTCGAGTCCGCCGTACAGGCCGGCCTGCCCGACCCGAACGCGATGAGCGTGGCGACGGTGGGGCCGGACGGGCGGCCCTCGCTGCGCATCCTGCTGATCAAGGGATTCGACCAGCGCGGCTTCACCTGGTACACCAATTACAACAGCCGCAAGGGGCGCGAGCTCGCTGCGCAGCCGTTTGCGGCCCTGTTGTTCCATTGGCCGCAGCTCGAGCGCCAGGTCAGCATCGAGGGCAGGGTGGCGCGCATTGACAGCGCCGAGAGCGACGCGTATTTCGCCAGCCGGCCGCGCGCCAGCCGGCTCGGGGCGCTGGTGTCGGCGCAAAGCGAACCGATCGCCGACCGCGCGCAGCTTGACGCGCGCTTCGCCGCCGCGGACGACAGTGCCGGGGACGCGCTGACACGGCCGGCGCACTGGGGCGGCTACCGATTGCGCCCGGAACGCATCGAATTCTGGCAAGGGCGCAGTTCGCGCCTGCACGACCGCCTGCTTTACACCCTCGATGAGGGCCGGTGGCAGCTCGAACGGCTGCAACCGTAAGCGGGAACAGCGTGCAAGGGGTCAGACCCCGGTTTTTCCGTTGGGGGTCTGACCCCTCGAACGGGCTAGTGGGCCATCAACACCGGCACCGTCATGGTCTCGAGCAGTGTCTTGGTGACGCCGCCAAGGAGCAGCTGGCGCACCCTCGCGTGGCCGTAGCCGCCCATCACAATCAAATCCACATCCAGGTCCGACGCCAGCGAGAGCATGGCGTTGCCAACGTCAATCGCCGGATATTCGCGCATCACCTCCACCTTCACCTGGTGGCGCGCCAGGTAGAGCGCGATGTCGGCGCCGGGCTGGTCGCCATGCTTGCTGTCAGGGTTGAACACAGCCAGCGTGACGCGCTCGGCGCGCCGCAGCAGCGGCAAGGCGCCGCTGATGGCACGCGTGGCCTGGGCGCTGCCATCCCAGGCGATCAGGACGTTCTTCCCGACGTGCTCGAACTGGCCCGCGTACGGCACGATCAGCACTGGCCGCGCGCAACTGAGCATCACGAATTCGGGCAGGTCGGGGGCGCTGCCAAACGCGGCCTGCGCCGGGTCGGGCTGGCCGATCACCACCAGGTCGCTGTAGCGCGCTTGCAGCGCCAGGTCGGCGCCGGCGTCGCCGTCGGTCTGGCGCCGTTCGTGCGAGGCCACGCCGAAGCTGGCGGCGGCGCTGTCGAAGGCGTCGAGCGCGCGGCTGGCGGCGGCGCGCAAGGCGGCATTGCGGCCTTCGCCCAGTTGCAGGCCGGGCTCGAAGGCGTGGTCGTGGAATGCATAGCGCGCGATGCCGCTGCTGACCGTGCCGACCAGGTGCGCCCCCTCGGCCAGCGCGATCGTCGCGGCGATGCCAATGCGTTGGCGCGCCTGGGCCGAGTGGTCGAGCTGGACGAGGACGGTCTTGTATGACATTGCTGCTCCTTGGGTGTGGGTGTGCGGGGTGTGCTCAGGCGGCGCGCGCCACGGTTTCCATGGCGCCGAACTGGTGCATCGCCGCCAGCAGTTGAAGCTGGCGTTCGGCCAGCACGCGTTCGAGCATCGGAAACAGGCGCTGCTCCTCGGCGCGGTGGTGCAGGCACAACAACGTCTGCAGTTCCGCCGCCAGGTGGCTCGCCTCCGATGCCAGGTGCTTGTTCAGGGCGAAGGCAAGCCGCTGCGCCAGCGCGCGGATGGTCAGGTGTTCGCTGCGGCGCACGGCGGTGGGCGTGGCCAGGTCGTGGATCGCGTTTTCGTAGGCGGGATACACCACCCGTTCCTCGATCAGGAGGTGGCGTTCGAGCGCGTCGTCGAAACAGCTGAACGCGCGCGCCGCCTGGGACCATTGTGTCTCCTCGAGCGCCGCGCACACCTGCGTGAACAGGGCTTCGCAGCGCGCATGATCGTTGACCAGGTAAGTGCTGATGGTTTCCACAATGGTCTTCCGCGATGTGAACATGGCGCATTCTCTCCCGCGCCGCAGCAGGGCTTCCTTGACGTGGATCAAAACTTTGTCCACTGGCCAATGTGACGCTGCTGGCACGATTCTCGCTGGTGATGCCAGCATCGATATTCACTCAACAGGGAGCCGCCTTGAGCACTTCAGCACACCCGATTCAATTGACCATCGCCTCGCGCGAAAGCCGGCTCGCCATGTGGCAGGCCGAGCATGTGCGCGCGCGCCTGGCGCAGCTGTATCCGGCCTGCCGGATCGACATCCTGGGCATGACCACGCGCGGCGACCAGATCCTCGACCGCACGCTGTCCAAGGTGGGCGGCAAGGGTTTGTTCGTCAAGGAGCTCGAAGTGGCGATGGAGGAGGGGCGCGCCGACCTGGCCGTGCACTCGCTCAAGGACATGCCGATGGACCTGCCGCAGGGATTCGAACTGGCGGCCGTGCTCGATCGGGAGGATCCGCGTGACGCGCTGGTGTCGAACCACCATGCCAGCCTCGATGATCTGGCGCCCGGCTCGGTGGTTGGCACCAGCAGCCTGCGGCGCCAGGCGCTGATCGCATTGCGCTATCCACAGCTGGTCATTACGCCCTTGCGGGGCAACCTCGACACCCGGCTGGGCAAGCTTGACGGCGGCCAGTACGCGGCCATCATCCTGGCCGCCGCCGGGCTCAAGCGGCTCGGCATGGCCTCCCGCATCCGTGCCACGCTCGACACCATGCCGGCGCCGGGACAGGGCGCCATGGCGATCGAGATCGCCGCCGGGCGTCCCGAATTGCAGGCCTGGCTGGCGCCGCTCAATCACGGCGCAACGGCGGCGGCGGTGGCCGCCGAGCGCATGGTCTCGCGCATTTTCGGCGGCAGTTGCCAGATCCCGCTGGCGGCCTATGCCACGGTGGACGACGACTGGATGCGGCTCGAGGCGATGGTGGCCACCCCTGACGGGCAGCGCATGGCGCTGGCCGAGGCCAGCGGACCGGCCAGCGATCCCAAAGCGCTGGGCCGCAAGGTCGCCGCCGCGCTGGAGGCGCAGGGCGCCTATTCGATCCTGGCCGCCTGCCGCGAAGACGGCGCGCTGATCGCCTGAGATTCCCGATTTCGGGAACGCTTCCCGGAATCGGCCAGAACACAAATGTGGCGGGATTGAACTTGCAAAGGTGTGGGTGAACCGAAAGCCTGACGCGTATCGGCTCAACCGAATTGCGCATCGAGCCTTCAGTGGCTGGTGCGGAACAGCTGGGGCAGCAGTTGCACCAGTTGCTCGCGTTCGGCGCCCTGCGAGCGGTGCAGCGCCTGCTGCGGTCCGTGCATGAATTTGGCCGTGAGCCCCTTCGACAGGGCGGCCAGCACGGCGTCGATGTCCTCGCCGCGCGCCAGCATCTTTTGCGCGCGCTGCAATTCGCCGATGCGCATCGCCTCGCTCATCTCGTGCAGGTCCTGGATCACCGGTACCACGGCGCGCTTGTCGGCCCAGTCCATGTACGACTGCACGCGCGTCTCGATGATCGATTCGGCGTGGCTGACGGCGGCCTGGCGCGAATCGCGGCCGCTTTGCACCACCGCGCCGAGGTCGTCGACGGTGTACAGGAACACGTCGCTGGCGCGCCCGACTTCGGCTTCGATGTCGCGCGGGACCGCCAGGTCGACCATGAACATGGGCTTGCGGCGGCGCGCCTTGAGCGCGCGCTCAACCATCCCCAGGCCGATGATGGGCAGCGTTGAACCGGTGCAGGAGACGACGACGTCGAAATTGGCCAGCTGTTGCGGCAGTTCGGACAGCGCGATGGCGTTGCCGCCATGGCGCTGCGCCAGGATTTCAGCCCGCTCCAGGGTGCGGTTGGCCACCGTGATCGAGAGCGGGCGCTGGGCTGCGAAATGGGCGGCGCACAGTTCGATCATGTCGCCGGCGCCGATGAACAGCACGCGCTGCTGTTCAAGTGTGGGGAAGATACGCTGCGACAGGCGTACCGCGGCCGCCGCCAGCGACACGCTGTTGGCGCCGATGGCGGTGCTGCTGCGCACTTCCTTGGCCACCGAGAAGGTGCGCTGGAACAGCTGGTGCAGATAGGTGCCCAGGCCGCCGCCGGCTTGCGCCAGGCGTACCGCATCTTTCATCTGGCCGAGGATCTGCGCCTCGCCCAACACCATCGAGTCGAGGCCGGACGCGACGCGAAACGCGTGGCGCACTGCGCCGTCGCGCGGCAGCGTGTACAGATAGGGACGCAGGTCGGCGTAGGCCAGGTTGTGATAGTCGGCCAGGAAGTGGCCGGTGGCGTCGATCTCGGCGTCGATGCCGCCGCTGGCCGGGCGCGCCGCATACAGCTCGGTGCGATTGCAGGTCGACAGGATCGCCGCTTCGCTGCAGCTGCTCGTGGCGTGGCGGCCGAACCAGGCGCGCGCGGCGCCAACCGCCTGCGCCAGCTGCTCGGGCGGGAAGGCGATTTTTTCGCGCAACGCAAGCGGTGCGGTGGTGTGATTGAGTCCGACAGCCAGAAGGTTCATTTTGAGTCGTCCCACGGAAGAAAGTGTCCGCCATGACTGTATGCAATTAACGTACCCGACAGTGCGCAGGGGGACGGTACGCCCCGGGCCGGCCGGGATTCCCGAATTCGGGAACCAGCACCGCACGCCGATCTTCAGATTCAGGAATCGGTCGCGCGGTATGATGGCAGACATACAAACACCAGGAGCGATGCATGGACAGGACTGTGATTGTGACCGGCGCTGCAGGGGCGTTGGCCAAGGCCGTGATCGAAGCGTTCCTGGCGCAAGGCGCCGAGGTGCTGGCGCTCGACCACAAACCGGATCGACTGGCCGCGGCCTGGGGCGCGACGCCGCGCGTGCGTACGCTGGCGGTCGACCTGACCGATGCGGGGGCAACTGAGGTGGCGCTGACGGCGGCGCTGGCCGGCTCCGGCCAGCTGGTGCTGTGCAACCTGGCCGGCGGCTTCGACATGGGCCCGCCGCTGCACCAGACTGACGATGCGCTGTGGCGCCGCATGATGGACCTGAACGTGGCCACGCTGATCAATACCTGCCGCGCCGTGGTGCCGGCCATGCAGGCCGCCGCCAGCGGCAAGATCGTCAATGTGGCGTCGGCGGCGGCCACCAGCGGCAAGGCTGGCATGGGTGCCTATTGCGCCGCGAAGGACGCGGTGGCGCGCCTGACCGAATCGATGGCGGCCGAATTGCGCCATCAGGGCATCAACGTCAATGCGGTCGCGCCGACGGTGCTCGACACGCTGGCCAACCGCGCGGCGATGCCGGACGCCGATCCGTCCAAATGGGTGGCCCTGTCCGAGCTGGCGGCGGTGATCGAATTTCTCGCCTCGCCCGGCGCCAGCGCCGTGCATGGCGCGGTGCTGCCGGTGAGCGGCCTGTCCTGAAGCGAAAGCTTATTGCGGTATCACGCGCACGCCGCTGATGCGAAGGCGCGGAACGGCGAGCTGCAGGAAGCGCTCGCCGCCCAGCGGCGCGGCCCATGCGCGCACTTGCGCCTGCCCGGGCGGCGCCAAAGCGTGAAACACGTCAAGCGTGCGCTGCGCCATCCACAAGCTGTAGGGCAGGGCGGCGCGCCGGTATTCGCCGCCCGCCAGCGTCAAACTCACGTCGCCCAGCGCGCGCCGCAGCGCATGGCCCGGCTTGAGCGCGGGCAGGGCAGCCTTGACCTGGGCATTGATACCTTCAAGCAGGGGAAGGAATTCGGCGAAGATGGCCCTGAACACCGGCTCGAGCGTCGGGGCGATGGCGTCGCCGGCCAGCAAGGCGCCGGGCGGCGGCGGATTTGCCATGCGCAAGATCCAGGCGCGCAGGTTCGGGCGCGGGGCGATCAGCTCGCGCGCCGGCCACGGATCGCGCCCCAGGTGGCCGTACATGGTGCCCACCAGACCGAAGTCACCCATGCTCGGGCGCGCGCCGAACAGGTAGGGCTGCTGGGTGAAGTGGCGCTCCAGGTGGTCCAGCATCTGCACGGTCCAGGCATCGATTGCCTTGAACTGGGCGGGACGCACCCCGACCTTGTGCAGCATGCCGCGCAAGGTCCTGGCGACCCGCGCGGCGGCAATGCGCTGGGCGAACGCGGGCATGTGCGGCAGCAGCGCGGCGCCGGCCTCGCGTTCGAACAGCGGATAGTTCTCCGGATAGGTCCAGCGCGTGTGCATCGCAATCGGCACCCACCATTCGTCACCCCAGGCCTCCATCAGGTAGGAGGCAAAACGCTGCACCGGCGTCTCCGGCACCACGCTGTGCCCGGGAAAGCGCTGCTCGAGGGCGTCGATGATGACGCTCGAATCGCCGATCCATTGGCGTTCCGGGGTCAGCACGGCCGGCATCGCGGCCGCCCCCGTTTCGCGTTTGATGCGCCGCAGCAGGGTATACATGTCGACCTGGCGAAATTCGAATGGCACCTTCTTGTAGCGCAGGTAGCACAGGACTTTGCCGGTGAAGTAGGACAGGTGCCATCCGTACAGGATATAAGGGCGCATGGCGGTCTTTCAGCGCAGGAAGCGCAGGGGAATATGGCCGAACAGGGGGCGCAGCCATTTCCACGGGTAGCCCGGCACGATGCCGGTCTTTTTCCTGCGCTCGACGGCGCTGACGATTTCGCGCGCCACCTGGGCGGCATCGGCGGCGAACGGGTACTTTTCGATGCCGGCCACGATGTCGGTCTTGACGAAGCCGGGCAGTATGGTCGTCACGACGATATTCTTGCGACGCAGCTCGGCGCGCGTGGCGTCCAGGTACATCGACAGCGCCGCCTTGGTCGCGCAGTACGCGGCCTGGCCGGGAATGGCCTGCAAGGACGCCAGCGACGACACGCCGACGATGTGCCCGGCGCCCTTGCGCGCCAGCCAGTAGGCCACGCTGGCATCGATGGTGGCGATCGCACCGACCAGGTTGGTCTGGATGATTTGCTTCTGGCGCGCCAGCTGGCCGCGTCCGACGCGCGTGAAATCGTTGATGCCGGCGTTGACGAGTACGATATCGGCCCCGCCCAGCGTCTCAAACAGCGCGTGCAGGGTCGCCTCGACGGTATGGTCCTGGTCGACGTCGAGCCGGGCCAGCGCGATGCGCCGCGCCGGGTCGGGATGGGCGTGGCGAATCTCGGCGGCCACGGCTTCCAGCACGTCGGAACGGCGCGCCGTCAAGCCCAGGTGGTAGCCGCGCGCGGCGAATTCGAGTGCCAGCGCGCGCCCGATGCCGGCCGAGGCGCCGGTGATGACGACGCTGCGCCGCTTTTCCTGGTCGATGGCCATGCTCAAAATGTCCCGATGGTGATGGTCTTGCTGCCGGCCGGCAGCGAGACGACGTCGCCGTCTTCGCCGATCCGCAGCTTGCCCTTGTAGATCGAAGGAGCCTCGCCCAAAAAAGCGGCGTCGAGTGCATGCGATGGCAGCGCCGGCACGATGTGATTTAGCAGCAGCATGCCGACCTGCGCATCGCGCGCCACCGCGGCTGCTTGCGGCGGGCTGGTGTGGTAGTCGGGGATGTCCTTGAATATTTTCACCAGGTTGGGGCGCCCGGCGGCACCGGCCGCTTCGCCAATCAGCGCCACCAGCTGCGGCGCCAGCGCCTCGTGCACCAGCAGGTCGACGCCCTCTGCCTCGCGCTGCACCGCCGCCGACTTGACGGTGTCACCGCTGAAGACGACGGTACGGTCCTTGTAACGGATCCGGTAGCCCACCGAGGGGTGGACCGGTGCGTGGGTGACGCTGAAGGCGACGATCTGCAGGTCCGGCTCATCGATCAGCACCACGCGGCCGTTGGCGGGCGGGGTGTCGAAACCGCGCGCCAAGACCCCCGCGCCTTCGGGTGGCACGACGGCAGCGCCGTGGTGGGCGACGCGGTACTGCTTGTCCTGCGCGTAGGCCTGGTTGACGCCATCGACCACCAGCTCGACACCGCGCGGACCATACACCGGCAGCGGATCGTGGTGCGCCGCGCCGGCCCAGCGCTGCAACTGCAGTTCGCCGATCCCGTCGATGTGGTCGGAGTGAAAATGGGTCAGGAACAGCGCTTCGAGCTCACCCGGATTGAAGTTCATGCGTCCCAGGTTGCGCGCCGCCGCCGTGCCGGCGTCGATCATGAACATGCGTTTGCCGGCGATGACCACCGCGCACGGTGCGCCACGCTTGGGGTCGGGCAGGGGCGAACCGGCACCGCACAGGGCCACGTACAGGCCGTCTGGCAGGCCGGCAGTGGGATTGGCGCCGAGGCGTTGGGCGGCGCCGCGCTTGAGCATGGCCATGCCCAGCGGTACCCGCAATAGATAGGTGCCGAGCGCGAGCGCGAGTAGGGCTGCCAGCAGCGATAACAACAGTGAGCGGGTTTTCATGGGCGAGTCCTGTCGATGAGGGAGTGCTTCTTGTTTCGGCGCCGGCCAAGCCACCACGCTGCGCCCGTCAGGCCGGCCAGCAAGGCCAATGCGGGGTAGCCGTAGCGCGGCAGGTAGACACCCAGCAGTGCGTTGACCAGCACCTGGCGGGTCGGCTCGTACCCTTCGGGCATGGCCAGCACGCCGTTGGCGCTGGCGTAGGCGGCGTAATCGGCCTGCATGGCGGCGAACTGGCCCGGCAGCGTGCCTTGCAGGTCGCGCGTCTCGCCGGGATCGATCTGGATATCGTACAGATGCCACTGCCCGTCACCTACGGGCGCGATATTCTTGAGCAGTTTCAGGTCGCCCTTGAACACGGCCTGGTTGCCCGACAATTCGTAACCGATCGCTTCGCCGGCGTCGTGCACGCGCCTGGCCAGGCCCATGAGCACCGGCAGCAGGCTCGCACCGCGCATGGTTTCGACCGGCCTGCCCTGGTAGGTGCCGGCCGGGCGCGCCACCTGCGCCAGCTCGAGCAGGGTCGGCGCAATGTCGTTGATATGGGCCAGGCTGTGCTCGATCTGCTTGCCCTGCATGCCGGGCACACCCGCGATGATCAGCGGCACCCGGATGCCGCCCTCGCCGCTGTAGAACTTGTAGGTCGACAGTGGCGCCGCCGCCGCGCTGCCCCAGCTCGGGCCCAGGATGGTGTAGGCGCCCTTTGCGCCCAGGCTGTCGAGGTCGCGCCGGTACTGCCAGTCGAGCCACCAGCGCCCGATCAGCGTGGCGTAGGGATCGGACGCCTCGGCCCCGTTATCGGACAAGAACACGAACACCGTATTGTCGTACTGGCCGCTTTGCTTGAGGTGCGCCACCAGGCGGCCGACCTGCTCGTCCATTGCCTCGGCCATCGCCGCGTAGACTTGCATGCGGCGCGCCTGGTACTGCTGGTCGGCCGGCGCAAGCGCCTTCCAGTCTGCCGTGCTGGCCATGGTGACCATCGGGGCGTTGGCCGGTACCAGGCCCAGCGCCGCCGCCCTGGCGCGCCGTTGTTCGCGCAAGGCGGTCCAGCCCTGATGGTAGGCGTCGCGGTATTTGTCGATCAGCCGGCGTGGCGCCTGCAATGGAATGTGGTTGGCCTGGAATGCGACATAGGCGAAAAACGGTTGCTTGCGGTCCGAGTCGATGTAGCTGATCGCCTTGTCGACGAAAAATTGCGACGAGTAGTAATCATGCGGCATGGTGGCCGTCTTGCCGTCCTCGAACCAGTACACCTTGTCGGACAGGCCCAGGTAGCGCTTGCCGGTTTCCCAGTTGTCCGAGCCGCTGTCGGCCTGGATGATCGAGCGGTCGAAACCGCGCTGGTCGGGAAGGTTGTGGCGCTCGCGGCCGACATGCCACTTGCCGGCAATGTAGGTGCGGTAGCCGCTGTCGCGCAGCAAAGTGGCCACCGTGACCACGTTTTCCGACAGCGCCGTCAAATAACCCGGTTTGCCCAGGTGCTCGCGCGGAATCGTCTCGCGCATATTGCCCACGCCATTGCGGTGGTTGTCGACGCCGGTGAGCAGCATCGAACGGGTCGGCGAGCAGGACGCGGCGACGTGGAAATTCGAGAAGCGCGTGCCGCGCCGCGCCAGCTCGTCGAGGTTGGGGGTGGCTATCTCGCTGCCGTAGGCGCCCACGTCGGAGTAGCCCCAGTCGTCGGCGACCAGCACCACGATGTTGGGACGCGCCGCTGCCGCCGCGCCGCCATACAGCGCCAGGGGCAGCAGCCAGGATGCGCGGCGCATGCTCAAGGGCGCATCAGGCGGCGCCAGTGCAGCAGCCCGAACAGCATGGTCAGGGCGATGCTGGCGGGCAGTCCACCGCTGTAGCGCTTCAGGTATTTGAACGCGTACGCCACTTCCAGTGCGTGCACCAGCACCAGCGCCAGGGCGATGGTCTCGATCGGCTGGGCGATGGCGGGGATGACCTTGCCGGCCAGGCCGGCCAGGGCGATCGCGTAAATTGCCAGCAGGGTCAGTTTGGAGAACATCAGCATGGTTTTCTTCCTTGCTCAAAGTGGATCAATCAGTATGTTCCAACGCTTGCGCCAGCGCCCACAGGCGGTCCTGGCCCCAGAACGCGCTGCCGTTCGCCTGGAAGGAAGGTACTCCCCACAGGCCCAGCGCGAACATGGCACGCCGGTTCTGCTCGGCCGTCTCGCGCCAGCTTTCATCCTGCAGCGCGGTGCAGGCGCCGCGCCAGTCCATGCCGCAGCGTTCGACGATCTTGCGCAAGCCGCGCGTGCTGCCGGCGTCGATGCCCTCGGCCCACACGCCATGCATGAACGAGAGCAGGTAGGCACGCCCCAGGCCGGCGCGTTCGGCCGCCGGAACCAGCGCAAGCCCGCGTTCGGTCGGCCGGCCCAGCGGGTCGTTCAGGCGGCCAAAGGCAATGCCGTGCCGGCGCGCTTCGCGTGCCGCATCCTGGACAATATACATGCGCTTGGCACGCGGCACCGGCAAACCACGCATCACCATCGGCAGCACGAAGCGCAGATTGACCGTCGCACCTGTGGCGTCGGCAAGCGCGAACACACGCGGTGCCGCGATCGCCGAGTAGGGGCTGCGCAGCGAAAAGTAGAAATCAATCGACTGCGCCTGCGACCGGGTACCGCTTGAATCGGACGGTGGCGGGTACAGCAGGTTTGACGCACCGTCGCGCCGGGCGCCAAGCTGCTGCAGGCGCCGCTCAAGGTGGTGCAGGCGGTCGATGCCCCAATACCATTCGCCGGCATAGTAAAAAGTCGCGCCCAGATAGTGTCCGAGCCGCAGGCGCAGCGCGTCGGCCATCGAAATATGGTGATCCACTTCGGTCTCGGAGGCGCTGCGCAACGCAAACCCGGCCAGCCTGCCAGGCTCCTGCCATAGCGCTTGCGCGACATCGGCGGCCACCTCGGCAAAGCTGCCGTCGGCGCAGGCAGCCACCAGCAGTCCTGTTGCACGCTGCAGCTCGGGCCAAGCCGGCTGCGTTCCGGCATCACGAAACGGCAGGGCGTGGCGCTCGGCCAGCAGCTGTGCGTCCTTGCGGCTGTAGGCGCTGAGCATCTCGCGCTGCGGCGCCGCGCCGGTTGCAGGTGGGCCGACGACATGCGCCTGCAACTCGATGTCGTAATGCGCCAACAGCTTTGCCAGGCTGGCGCAGGCCAAGGCGCTGTACGGATCGTCGACCTGGTGGAAGTAGTGCACACGATGCCGCATCGCGCCCGCGTTGCGCGCGCGTTCGGCACGCGCGCGCTGGCGCTGCTGGCGCGCTTCGCCAAGCAGGTGCGCCGTCACCATCGGCATCAGCATGGTCTTGAGCGACATCGACGCCTTCCTACCAGGCTTTGATGAAACGCAGTTGCAGCGTGTTCGCCACCAGCGCGTTGCGGCTGCCGAAGTTGCGCGCGTACTGAAGGTTGAAACCGGCTTCCTTGCCCGGCAACTTGTACGCCAGGAAGGGACCGATGCCGCTGTTCCTGTAGCGGAAACCGCCGGCCGGTGCGCCGCTGCCGCGATCGTCGCTCACCTGCTGGATCGACAGCAAATTCATGCCGCAACCCCAGGCCCCGGAGGTCTTGGCAATGGCCGCCTCGGTGTAGACGAAATTGCCGCTGCGGTAGTCGGTGTCGGTGTTGCGCGTGTTGAAGCCGAACGAAACACGCCCGGCCACGGTCACGCCCGAATCCCAACTGTCGTCGCTGTGTTTGGGGGTGAGCGCATACGACACGGCCACGCCGGGACGCACGGTGTAGAATTTCCCGAAGCCCGGATTCGGTCCGCGCGCCTTGTCGTAGGCGCCCGTCGGCACGAACAGCGACACGCCGGCGGCCAGCTTCAGGCGCTCTTGCTGGCGCACCCAGACCGCCGACAGTTCGGTGTCGCCCGGCCCCGACACATCCGCATTCTGGCTCGCTGCGACGCCTACCACGCCGGCCCGGACCTGGGTGTTGGCAGCGTCGGCCAGGGCGCCCAGGGCGCCGCGCAAGGGCGCTGGCAATGCCGCCGGCGGCAATGGCGAAAGCGTGCCGGCAGCCTGGTTCGGCACAAAGGTGCGGCTCTGCCTGATCAACGGCAGATTGACCGCGAATGCGATGCGGCCGTCGCCATAGCCTGACTCGGTCAGGTAGCCAGCCATCAGGTTGACCTGGTTCTGGTCCTGGTGGAAGGCGATGCTGCCGGCCGGGACCAACAGGTTGTAGCTGCCGTCCGGGATCTGGTTCTTGGTCAGCGCGCCGGAGGGCAGGGGCACGCTGCGCGCGGCAAGCTGGATGTCGTTGCCATTTTCGTCGGCCACCCGGTCGATTCGCGTACTGCTGAGCGCAATCGTGCCGAAGAACCCGGGATTGTCGGTCTGTGCCGCGATCTCGCCGCCGAACGCGCCCACCGGTGGCTGGCGCAGTTTGTAGCCCTCGCTGGCATGGCTCGGAATGCCAGCCGCCAGCAGCGCCAGGACCGATCCCGCTCGCATCAATGCGCGCTTGTGTTTCATCTCGTCTCCCGCTCGTTTTTATTTGCCTGTCCGTTGGCTGGTCTCGCCACATGCTACAATACACTTGTGTACGGACGATCCAATGTAGTCGTCTTCACGGTCGGTTGTCAACCTGTTTTGCAATTGAAAATGATAGGATGGCCAGATGCCTGACAAAGCCAAAACACCGCCACCAAAAACGAGGAAACGCTCGGAAACGCCGCGCCTTGGCCGAGACGATTGGCTCGATTGCGCGTATCAGGCAGTCACCGAGAGTGGATTCGACCAGGTGCGCGTGCTGACGCTGGCCGATGCACTGAATGTCACGCGCGGCAGCTTCTACTGGCATTTCGAAGACCATGCGGCGCTGATTGCGGCCTTGCTGGAGCGCTGGCGCGCAGGTGAACTGGCCACCAACGCGACGTTGCAGGATGCGCCGCTGGCTGATCCGCGTGCCGACCTTGAGCGCCTGCTCGACGCGGCGCTGGCCCATTCCGGCACGGACCTGGGCAATATGCGCTTCGAGCTGGCGCTGCGGGACCTCGGGCGGCGCGACGGCGCGGTGGCCAGTATGCTGGTTGAAGTCGACCAGAAGCGCATGGAGCTGTTCGAGTCCAAATTCGAGCGCCTAACGGGCGATCCGAAAAGCGCCGGCGATCTGGCCGCGCTGTTCTACCTGGCCATTGTCGGCAGTAACCAGGCATTGAGCCGGCCGGCCAATCCACCTCAGCTCAAGCAATATCTGAAGGGCATCATCAGCCGCTACCTGATTGAACGGCAGCTGCCCAATTCGTAGGGTCTGACCCCGGTTCGCGAGCGCCGTCTTGACCGGGGTCAGACCCCCTGAAAAGAAGAACCGGGGTCTGACCCCTTGGATGCTTTTCTACACCAGTGCTCACGGCGTCACGATCGGAAAACTGCGCGGCGCCTTCTCGATCAGGCTGAAAAAACGCAACAGGTCGACCCTGCTGCCGCCGGTTTTGAGCGCGTCGCCAAGCAAGGTTTCTCCGATGCCGGCGCTGCCCGTCATCAGCTTGATGAACATGGGCCGTGTCAGCGTCAGCGAGGCATTTGCTGCGGCGTCGGGCGCCGTCTTGCGATGGTGTAGCACGGCGTTCTCGATCCACAGCACATACGAGGCGCCGCTGTCGGAAAACACCAGGTTGATCTTGAGCGCCACGCCATCGGCTTTTGGGCCGTTCAAGCTGGCCGCCATCGCTTCGAGAAAACGCTCGACCGGCGCCTGTTCCAGCATCGTCACCGCATTCGCCGGGTCCGGTGCCTTCCCGGTTTTCCCGCTGCGAAGCTCCTGCGCCCCACTCAGGTAGAAATTGCGCCAGATTGCCGATTCAGCGACGAAGCCGAGCTGCTCGTAACTGCGCGCCAGCAGCAGGCGGGCCCCCTCGTGACCGGGCTCGGCGAACACGACCTGGTTGAGCAGCTCCGCGCTCCAGCGGTACTCGCCGTGTCCAAACGCTTCACGCGCCGCCGCCACGGTTTTGTCGGCGCCGCCCATCAGCGCCACGTAACGGGGCGCGGCGTCGGAGCGCGGCAGCGGATCGAGGTTGGCCGGATTGCCGTCGAACCAGCCAAGGTAGTACTGGTACACCGCCTTCGCATTGTGGCGCACGGTGCCGTAGTAGCCATGCACAGTGAACGCGGCCTGCAGCGACGCCGGCAAAGTCAGGCGTTCGGCGATGTCTTGCGGCGCCATGCCGGCGTTGAGCATGCGCACGCTCTGGTCGTGGATGTACAGGTAGACGTCGCGGTGCATCTTCATGTAGGCCTGCACCTAGGGCTGGCCCCAGACCGGCCAGTGGTGGCTGGCGAACACCACGTCGGCGCCGCCGAAGCGCGCGAGCGCCTCGTCGATATAGCCGGACCAGCGCAGCGCGTCGCGCACCTTGGCCCCGCGCAGGGTGTACAGATTGTGCAGCGACTGCGTCATCAGCTCGGCCGCGCAATAGGCGTTGCGCTCGGGAAGGAAGAACGCCAGCTCGGCCGGCGCTTCCGAGCCCGAGATGTTCTGGAACACGAAGCGCACGCCGTCGAGCAGCAGCGCTTGCGGATTCTGGCCGATGCTGATGGTTGGCGCCAGGATGCCGACCTTGCCCAGCGCGACGCCCTTGCCCAGCCCGGCATCAATCACCCCATTGGCCGAGGCGGGCAGCAGCTTGCCGAACTGGTAGCTGGCGCGCCGGCCCATGGCCGCGCCGACCAGGATGTTTTCGCTGCTCGCTTCGTCCAGGAAGCCTGCCGGCGCCACCACCGGCAGCGTCGCGCCGGGGGCGACGACGCCGAGCGCGCCGCCAAAATGGTCAACATGGCTGTGGGTGAAAATGATCGCTGTGACCGGCCTGTTGCCCAGATGGGCGCGCGCGAAGGCCAGCGCCGCGGCCGCCGTCTCCTCGCTGGTCAAGGGGTCGACCACGATCCAGCCGGTCTTGCCCTCGATCAGGGTCAGGTTCGCCAGGTCGAAGCCGCGCAATTGATAGATGCCGTCGCTCACCTTGAACAGGCCGGGGGCATTGTTCAACTGCGCATGGCGCCACAGGCTGGGGTTGACGGTCGGCGGCGCGGCGCCGCCGATGAAGTTGAAACGGTTGTAGTCCCATACCAGCGCGCCGGCGGCATTCCTGACGCTGCCGTGCGCACTGGCGATCAGCCCGCGCCGGGCATCCGGATTCGGCGCCAGTGCGTCGACCTGGCGCGCCAGCGCGGCATTCGCCTGGACGGTGGCGGGCATGGCCGCGCCGACTGCTGGTCGCGCCGGCTGGCCGAAATGCCACCATAGCAAGGCACCCGAAACGGCCAGGCAGGCAAACGTGCGCCGATAGCGGAACTTCATTTGTGCGCTCCCTGGTCGAGCCGTTCGATCGCCGGCATGCCCCAGCGGCCGTCCAGCGCCTCCGGCTTCGGCCAGTACAGCCGGGCGTTGAGAATGAAGAACCGGCCGGCCCGGACCGGCAGCCAGTTGCTGCGTTCGCGGGCGTCGGCCGGGGCCCTGGCCTGCACCAGCAGGTCGAGCGAGCCGTCCGGATTGAAGTTCAATGGGTCGCGGTCGCCGATGGCATGGCGCGCGCCGGGGATGTCAAGCAGGAAGTCGTCGGCGCCGTACGCGGTGACCGACCAGAAAGCACGAACCGGGGGCAGCGCGCCGGCCTCGAAATGCAGGCGGTAGCGCGTGCTGCCATCGAGCGCACGGCCGTCGCCATCGACCCGCGCATACGGATACATGGCGTCGGCCGGCAGGTTGGCGCCCAGCCCGGCCATGGCGACGGCGGCGCGCAGGGCGTACTCGCGCCCGTAGTTGCCGAGGATCGAAGGCGGTGTCGACCAGCCGCGCACCAGGGCGCGCGGCTGCCTGAGCTGGCGCTGCGCCTGCCAGTCGGCCAAGTGCCGGCCGAGCGCGACGCAGCCTTGCTCGATCCAGTTCCAGTGCGGCGCGCGGCCCGCCACCACGCCCAGCGTGGCCAGCTGCGCCACCATCGGCGCGTCGCCGGCGACTGGCGGATTATCGGGCAGCAGGGCGGCCAGGCGGCTGAAGAAGGCCAGCGTCGACATCGCCTGCATCTGCGCGGCCGGCGCCGTCGTCGCCCCGCGTTGCCAGACGGGCGTGGTGTTGCGGCCGGCCCCGGCGTCGGCCAGCGAACGCAGCGTCAGGCCATCCTGCAGGCGGTGCACCAAGGGATAGTCGGCCACGCCATTGGCCTGGGTGCGCCCGATCAGCCACACGATGCGGGTCGGTGCGCGCAGCAGCGTCATCCCGGCTGGCACCGTTCCTTGCCACCGGGCGCCGGCCAGCAGGTAGCGCGCGCCGCGCCCGCCGTCCTGCCGCGTTCCGGGCGCGGCGAACACATTGGTCCACCCGTCCATGAACGGCATGAGCTCGTAACGGCGCTGGTTGACGCCCATCTCGAACACCCATGGGCCGCGCGCCATGTCGATGAAGGCGAACGTATAGAGTGTGTCGAGGTTGGGGCGCACCACCAGGTGGTCCGAAGGCTGCGCAAACTGGCGTGCCCGGAACAGCGCATTTTCCGGGCCCAGTTGCAGCGCCGCGCTGGCGCGCGTCAAGTCCATGATGACCAGCGGGTAGCCGAACAGGTAGGCCTGCGCCGCCGAGATGATGCGCGCCATGAAAAGCGCCAGCAACAGGACGCCGGGCGCGGGCAGCAACAGCCACAGCGCGCGGCGCCGGCTCATGGTCCGGGCGCGGCCAGGATGGTGCGAAAGCCCAGGTGGCTCGCCGCCAGGTCATCGTCCTGTGCCTCGCGCGCGCCAGCCCGGTAGCGCATGCAGTAGTTCGGTGCGCACAAATAGGAGCCGCCCTTGATGACGTGCTGGACGCCGTCGCCAGCGATCATCCTGGGCATCTGGTCCGGCGCCGCGTGGCCGGAGACGAACACGTCGGCCGTGATTTCCCAGACGTTGCCGATCATGTCGAACAGGCCCAGCGCGTTGGGCTTGAAGCAGGCCACCGGCGCCAGGCCGAGATAGCCGTCTTCGGCAGTGTTTATCAACGGGAATGGCCCCTGCCAGGTGTTCGCCTCTTTCGGCTGTTCATGCTCGGGCGCCGCTTGCGGCCGGGCTCCCCGCGCTGCCCATTCCCATTGCGCCTCGCTGGGCAGCATGTGACCCTTCCAGGCGGCGTAGGCGCGCGCGTCGGCAATCGTGACGGCCACCACTGGGTAGGCCCCATGGCCGGCGATATTGGTGTCGGGGCCGCCCGGATGGCGCCAGTTCGCGCCCGGCAGGTAGCTCCACCACTGGCGCAGGTCGTCACGCCCGTCGATTTTCTCCGGCATCCGGAACACCACCGCGCCGCTTTGCCGCATGGCCGGCGGCAGGTTCGGATGGGCCCTGGTATCGACCGGCTGTTCGGCCACGGTGACGTAGCCGGTGGCGGCGACGAATTGCGCAAACTGGTCGTTGCTCACTTCGGTGCGGTCGATCCAGAAACCATCGACGCTGGTGCTGCGGATGGGCTGCTCTTCCGGATAAACGGTGTCGCCGAACTCGAAACGGCCAGCCGGCACCCAGACCATTCCCGGATGGGGCGCGTTGGCCGCTTGCGGCGGCAGCATGCAGGCCGGAGGCGCCGGTTTCGGCCACAGAAAGATGGCCAGCAGGGTGGCCGTCACGACGGCCGCCGCCGGCCAGGATGCGCGCAAATACGGTTTCATGGCGTCTTCAGTTGGTCCAATACGTGTATTCGTCGGTCGGCAGCTGTTTCTGGTCGAGCGTCTTGTCGATCATGATCGGAATCTCGAGAAAGGATGGCCACAGCGGTGCCGGCATTGTCGCATGGTGGGCCGTCAGCAAGCCTTGCAATCGCGCCAGGCGCGCCGGTTCGGATTGCGCCAGGTTGCGCTGCTCGGTCGGGTCGAGGTTCAGGTTGAACAGCCAGGACCTGGCGGGCCGCTGCGCCACGATCAGCTTCCAGCCACCGTCCTGCACCGCGCGGTATGGGCCGTCACGCCAGAACAGGGCGCGCGCCGGCTGAATTGCCGGCGCGGCGCCGAGGAAGGGCAGCAGGTTCACGCCGTCGATGATGCGGTCAAGCGGCAGGCTGGCACCGGCGGCCGCCACCACGGTGGGCAGGATGTCAATGTTCGACACTGGTTGGCGGTAGCGCGTGCCTGGCGCAATGTGGCCGGGCCAGCGCACTACATAGGGTACCCGCAGGCCGCCCTGGAACTGGGTCAGCTTCCAGCCGCGGTAGGGCCGGTTCACTTCGGGCAGGCCCAGGTAGCCGGGCGCGCCGTTGTCACTGGTGAAGATGACGATCGTGTTCTGGTCCAGCCCCTGCTCGCGCAGGGTCTGCATCACGCGCCCAACGCTGCGGTCGACCGAGCGCACCATCGCCGCATACACGCGCCGCCTGTGGTCGCCAATCTGCGCCAGAGCGTCGTAGTCGGCCTTGCTCGCCTGCAGCGGCGTGTGCACGCCCCAGTGTGCCAGGTACAGGAAGAACGGCCGGTTGCGGTTCTGCCTGATCGCTTCGACCGCCTGGTCGGTGAAGTAGTCGGTCAGGTAGCGTGCAGGCTCGAACCAGCTGCCATTGTTGTAGCTGACCGCGAAGCGCATGTTGGGCCACAGGAAGCGGTCGATCGGGTCGAAACCCTGCTTTGAATTGACCACCGCCGGGTCGTCCACCGGCAGATACAGGCCGCTTTCCATGAACAGCGTTTCATCGAAGCCCTGCTTGTTCGGCCGCATCTCGGGTGTGCTGCCCAGATGCCATTTGCCGATGTGGACTGTATGGTAGCCGCGTGCCTTGAGCAGTTCGGCCACCGTCTGTTCGGAAGCGGGCATGCCCAGGTCGTTGAAGTCGCGCGCCTGGGCGGCGCGGTCCTGGTCGATGAGAACCGGGTGCAATTGCCCGTTGTCGGCGTACAGGGCGCCCGCCACGCGCGCCATTGCACCCGGCGTGGGCGTGAATTCGACCCCGAAGCGCCACGGATAGCGTCCCGTCAGCAGCGCCGCGCGCGACACGGTGCACACGGCGGCGCCGGCATAACCCTGTTCGAAATTGACGCCTTCGCGTGCCAGCGTGTCGATGTTGCTGGTGGGTGCGCCCTGTGCCGTGTAACCGCCGCCATTGGTCGAAACGTCGTTGATGCCCAGGTCGTCGGCCAGGATCACGATCACGTTCGGGGGCCGCGCGCCGGCAGGCGCCACGGCCGGGCCTTCCTGCCACGGCACTGGGTGGCTGGCCGCGCGCGGGTGCATCAGGTCGGTGCTCCAGCCAAGCGAATACTGGAGCAAGAGCAAGCGATTGGCGTAGCCCAGCGCCGCCAGCAGTGACAGGGCGAGCAGCGCGCAGGCGAGCTTCCCCTTGCCTGTCATGGCGCCGGAGTCGCTGGGGCGCCGGCCGCGCGCAGCATGGCCTGCGCCGCTTGCGCGCCGGCGTTCTGGTTCTGGCCCGTCACCAGGCGGCCATCGACGACGGTCAGGTTGGCAAACGGGTCGCGCAGCGCGTGGCGGCACTCGAAGACGGCGCCGGCGGCGCGCAGTTCGCGTTCCGGATGCATCGGCGTGACGTCGATGCCAAGCTGCTGCAGCTGGCGGTCGGTGACGGCGGTGAGCCGTTTGCCGCGCACCAGCGGCGTGCCATCCGTGTCGTGCGCCAGCAGCAGGCCGAGCGGGCCGTGGCAGATCCCGCCGACCACCTTGCCGGCGGCCCAGGCGCGGGTGACGAGCGTGCCCAGTTCCGGCGACTTGCCCAGGTCATAGGCGGCGCCCCAGCCACCGGCCAGGAACACGATGTCGTAGTGGACGCCGTCGAGCGCGCCGATCGCCAATGCGTTTTCAGTCTTGGCGCGCAGAACCGGATCGGCAAGGTAGCGCCGGTCATCGGGCGTGGCCAGCGGCCAGCGCAGCGAATCGCGCTCGACTGGAACCTGGCCGCCGCGCACGCTGGCCACGTCGACCAGCATGCCGGCGTCAAGGAAGGCGTAATAGGGCACCGTCATCTCGGAGGCGAACACGCCAGTGGCCTTGCTGGTCGGGTCGAGCCGCGCGTGGCTGGTGGTGACGATCAGCGCGCGCTTGCCGGGCAAGCGGTGGCGCGCGCCGTGGTAGTGCGGGTGCAGGCCGAGGCGGCGCAACAGGGCCGGCAAGCCCAGGTAGATGGCCAGCGCCAGCGCAGTGATGGCGAGAACGATGGCAAACATCTAGCTCGCCTGCCCGACGGGTGTGAACTGGGAACCGTTCTCGGCCAGCCAGCGATGGGCCAGGCTGGCGTCGTGCAGGCCCGGGTGGAAGGCTGGCCCATGATAGTCGCGCCAGGCCTGCAAATTCCCGCGCAACATGCCGTCCCGGCCAAGCAGGAATGGCAGCGCGCTGCGCCAGGTGCGCCACGAGAAGAGGCTGCCGTCATGCCACAGGTTGCGCACGGTCTGGCGCAGCACGTCGGTGAGGAACACGAAGGAGATGTAATGGAACACCTTGATCCGCATCTCGTGGTTGCCGCCCATGGCCTGGTAGATGGTGAACGCGGTGCTGCGATGTTCGGACTCTTCGGCGCAATGCCAGTACCACATGGTCTTGATGCGCGCCTCGGTGCCTTCGAGGGCGTGTGGATGGCGCAGCATCCAATTGGCGAAGATCGACGTGAAGTGTTCGGTCGCGGCGGTGGCGGCCACGTGCACGCTCGCGTGGCGAAACGCGTTCGCCTGCAGGCGGCGGCGCGCGCGTCGTTCGATCTCGTTATCGAAGCCGAGCCGTTCGAGATGGCCGTTGAACAGCGCGTGCACGCGGCGGTGGGTGGCCTCCTGGCCGATGAATCCCTGCACTTCGCCCGCCAGCGCGGCGCGTTGCGGTTCCGGCACATGCTGCAGGCCGCAGCGCAGCGAGTCGATGAAGTATTGTTCGCCGATCGGAAAACTCATCGAGAGGGCATTGAACCAGGCCGAGCGAAACGCATCGCCGCCATTCCAGCGGGCCTCGATCGGCGTGTCCAGGTCTACCAGCAAGCGTCTTACCACCAGCTCGGTCATGGCGTTTCTCCGTTCAGGCCAGATCGCGCAGCTCGCGCCGCAGGATCTTGCCGACATTGCTCTTTGGGAGCTGGTCAATGAAGGTGACGCGGCGCGGCACCTTGTAGCCGGTCAGGTTCTGGCGGCAGTGCAGCAACAGCATGTCCGCGGTCAGGCCGGGGCTTCGCTTGACGACGTAGAGCGTGACGGACTCGCCGCTTTGCGCGTCCGGCTTGCCCACCGCCGCCACTTCGAGCACGTCCGGGTGCAGCATGACGACATCTTCGATCTCGTTCGGGTAGACGTTAAAGCCGGACACCAGGATCATGTCCTTGATGCGGTCGACGATGCGCAGGAAGCCGCGCGCGTCGACGCTGGCGACGTCGCCGGTGCGCAGAAAACCGTCGGCCGTCATCACGGCGGCGCTTTCCTGGGGCCGGTTCCAGTAGCCTTGCATGACCTGCGGGCCGCGCACGCACAGTTCGCCCGGCAGGTCCAGGCCAAGCTCGCTGCCATCGGCACCCCGGATCGAGATCTCGGTCGACGGCAGCGGCAGGCCGATGCTGGCGTTGAACTCCTTCAGGTCGAAGGGATCGATCGATACCGCCGGCGAACACTCGGTCAGGCCGTAGGCTTCGATCAGGGGCGCGCCGGTGACCTTCTGCCAGCGCTCGGCCACGGCGCGCTGGACGGCGGCGCCGCCGCCGAGCGCCATGCGCAAGGCGCTGAAATCGACGCGCGCAAAAGCCGGCTCGTTCAACAGGCAGTTGAACAGGGTGTTGACGGCCGGCAGGGAGGCGAATTTGTATTTGGCCAGCACCTTGACGAAGGCTGCGGTGTTGCGCGGATCGGCCACCAGCACGTTGGTGCCGCCCAGGCCGATGAAGCAGAGGCAGTTACTGAGCGCGAAGATATGGTACAGCGGAATGGCCGTGATGCTGATCAGGCTGTCGCGCTGATCGAGGAAGGGCGCGCACCAGAGCTGTACCTGGGTGACGTTGGCGATGATGTTGCGATGGGTGAGCATCGCCCCTTTCGACACGCCCGTGGTGCCGCCGGTGTACTGAAGGAAGGCCAGGTCGCCGGCCTTGACCTCGGGCGCCTCGAATCCGGCAGCGCCGCCTTTGGCCAGCATGGCGGGGTAGCTCACCGACGACGGCAAGGCATAGGCCGGCACCAGTTTCTTGACCTTGTGGATCAGCAGCTTGGCCAGCGGGCGCTTGGGCCAGGGCAGCAGGTCGGCCAGGCCGGCCACCACCACATGGCGCACACCGGTGTTGGCGATGACCTTGCCAAGCGTGTGGGCGAACAGCTCGACGACGATCATGGCCTGGGCGCCGGAATCGGTGAGCTGGTGTTCGAGCTCGCGCGCGGTGTACATCGGATTGACGTTGACGACCACGTAGCCGGCGCGCAGCAGGCCAAACAGGCAAACCGGGTACTGAAGGAGGTTCGGCATCATCAGGGCGACGCGGCTGCCGCGCGGCAGTTGCAAGACTGTCTGGAAGTAGGCCGCCACGTCGCGGCTCATGCGGTCAAGCTCGGCGTAGCTGATCGACACGCCGGTGGCGCCACTGATGAAGGCGCGCCGTTCGCCAAAACGCGCCGCCGCGTCGCTGAAGTAGGCGCCGATCGAGGTCAGCGCCGCCTCGTCGATCTCGGACGGGATGCCAGGCGGGTAGCTGTCGATCCAGATTCGGTCCATGGGCGCGGCTCCTGTTCATTCAGTACAGTAGTGTATTGTTTTGGAAATGTCAACGCCGCTAGCGAAATTCGAAATGCTCCTGGTCGATTTGCATCAGGGTGCGGGTGGACGCCAGCGCGCCCTTGCGGTGGGCGCCTGCGCGCGGCAGCAGGCGCTCGAAATAGAACTCGGCCGTCTGGATCTTGGTGCGGTAGAAAGCGTCCGACTCGGCGCCCCCGCCCGAGGCCAGCCGTGCGCTCGCGCTGGCCGCCTGGCGGGCCCAGGAAAAGGCCATCATCACGTAGCCCGAGTACATCAGGTAGTCGACGCTGGCCGAGCCGACCAGCTCACGGTCGCGCCGGGCGCCAAGCATCAGGCGCAGCGTCAGCAGGTTCCACTCGAGCGCGCGGCGCAGCAAGGCCCGTGCCATGCGCCCGAGCGGCCCGCGCGAGAGCAGGTGGGGCCGCGCGAAGCGCACCATGGTGGCGCAAAAATCGCGCACGCATTTGCCGCGCGTGCCCAGCAAGACCTTGCGGCCCAGCAGATCGAGCGCCTGGATGCCGGTGGTGCCCTCGTACAGCGTGGCGATGCGCGCGTCGCGCGCGAGTTGCTCCATGCCGTGCTCGTGGATGTAGCCATGGCCGCCGAACACCTGCATGCCCAGGTTGGCCGCCTCCAGTCCCAACTCGGTCAGGAAGCCCTTCAGGATGGGCGTGAAAAAACCAAGCTTGCCGTCGTATTCCTGGTAGAGCGCATCGTTGCCCTCGTTGACGGCATTGAACATCTGGTCGGCCAGCTGCGCCACGCCGTAGATCATGGCGCGCCCGCCCTCGGCGATGGCCTTCTGGGTCAGCAGCATGCGCCGCACGTCCGGGTGCCAGATCAGCGCGTCGGCGGCGAAATCGGGGTCCTTCTTGCCTGACAGCGCGCGCATCGAGCGGCGCGCGCGGGCGTAGGGCAGGGCACGCTGGAACGAAGCCTCGGCGTGCGCCACGCCCTGGATCGCGGTGCCGATGCGGGCCGTGTTCATGAAAGTGAACATCGCTTCGAGCCCCTTGTTCGGCTGGCCGATCAGGGTGCCCCGGGCGTCGTCGAAATTGAGCAGGGCGGTGGCCGAGGCGCGGATCCCCATCTTGTGCTCGATCGAACCGCACACCACGCCATTGCGCGCGCCCGGCTGGCCGTCGGCGCCGGGCATGAACTTGGGCACCAGGAACAGCGAAATGCCGCGCGTGCCTTCCGGCGCGCCGGGCAGGCGCGCCAGCACGATGTGGATGATGTTCGCGGCCAGGTCGTGTTCGCCGGCCGAGATGAACAGTTTGGTGCCGGTGAGGCGAAAGGCATCCCCGTCGGGCACGGCGCGGGTACGTACCTGCGCCAGGTCGGTGCCGCACTGGGGCTCGGTCAGGCACATGGTGCCGGTCCAGCTGCCCTCGACCAGCGCCGGCAGGTACAGGGTCTTCTGTTCGGCGCTGCCATATTGCAAGATGGTGTTGATGCAGCCGATCGACAGGCCCGGATACATCGTAAACGACCAGTTGGCGCTGCCCATCATCTCGTTCTTGATCACGTTGATCGACATCGGCAAGCCCTGGCCGCCGAATTCGGCGGGAAACGACAAGCCTTGCCAGCCGCCCTCGACGTAGCGGGCGTAGGCCTGGCGGAAGCCGGCCGGGGTGCTGACCACGCCATCCTTGAAATGGCAGCCCTCGGCGTCGCCTGGCAGGTTCAGCGGCGCCAGGACTTCTTCGCTGAACGCGGCGGCCCCCTCCAGGACGGCGTTGACCGTGTCGGGCGTGGCGTCGACACCGTTCGAGAGCATGGCGTAGTGGGCTGGGTAGTCGAGCACCTCGTTGATCAGGAAGCGCATGTCGCGCAGCGGCGCCTTGTAGCTCATGCCGGCCTTTCGACGATGGCGACGATGCCCTGGCCGCCGGCGGCGCAGATCGAGATCAGGCCGCGGCCGGCGCCTTTCTGGGCCAGCATCTTGGCCAGCGTGGCAAGGATGCGCGCGCCGGTGGCGGCGAACGGGTGGCCGGCCGCCAGCGAGCTGCCGTTCACGTTCAGTCGCGCCAGGTCGATGCCGCCCAAGGGCTGCTCCAGGCCGAGCCGTTCGCGGCAATACACAGGGTCCTGCCAGGCCTTGAGGGTGCACAGGACCTGGGCCGCGAACGCCTCGTGGATTTCGTAGAAGTCGAAGTCCTGCAGCGTCAGCCCGGCGCGCGCCAGCATGCGTGGCACGGCGTAGGCAGGCGCCATCAGCAGGCCCTCCTTCTTGTCGAAGAAGTCGACGGCGGCCACTTCGCTGAACGTCAGATAGGCTTGCACCGGCAGATTGCGCGTGCGCGCCCAGTCCTCGGAGGCGAGCAGCACGGCCGAGGCGCCGTCGGTCAGCGGCGTCGAGTTGCCGGCCGTGAGCGTGCCCCGCTGCGGCGCCACGCGCTTGTCGAAGGCCGGCTTGAGCGCGCGCAGCTGCTCGATGCTCAGGCCGGGACGCAGGTTGTTGTCGCGCGTGACGCCGTTAAAGGGCGTCATCAGGTCGACGAAAAAATTGGCATCGTAGGCGCGCGCCAGATTGTGGTGGCTTGCCAGGGCCAGTCCATCCTGGTCTTCGCGGCTGATGGCCCATTCGCGCGCCATCAGTTCGGCGTGCTCGCCCATCGAAAAACCGGTGCGCGGCTCGCCGTTTTGCGGCAGCGAGGGACTTAGCAGCATGCCGGGCCGCAGGCCGGACATGGCCGACAGGCGCTGCATGGGCGTTTTCGCGCGGCGGGCGGCGAGCAGGATTTTGCGCATCTTCTCGTTGATGCCAAGCGGCGCGTCGGACGTGGTGTCGACGCCGCCGGCGATCCCGCAGTCGATGTGCCCGAGCGCGATCTTGTTGGCCACCACCATGGCCGCTTCGAGCCCGGTGCCGCAAGCCTGCTGCAAGTCGAAGGCAGGCGTTTCGCGCGCCAGCGTGGTCGAGAGCACCGACTCGCGCACCAGGTTGAAGTCGCGCGAGTGCTTCATCACGGCACCGGCGACGACGTCGCCGAGGCGCTCGCCATGCAGCTTGAACCGGTCGACCAGGCCTTGCAACGTGGCAGTTAGCATCTGCTGGTTGGTGGCCAGCGCGTAGGCGGTGTTCGAGCGCGTGAACGGGATCCGGTTGCCGCCAAGGATCGCGACGCGGCGTATGGTGTGCATGCCTTGTTCCTGTAAAGAGTGGTGGCCTAGGCCATATCGTATTCGAGTTGGCCGGCCAGATGCAGATGGCTGCCCGCACTGTTGCGCACTTCAAAATGGCGCCGCCCTGTGCTCCACAGCAGCGCACGCGCCGGCAGCAGCCAAGGGGAACGAAACTCGACCGTGGCCGTGGCGCGCCCGAGCTCGGCCTGCGGCAGAAGGGTGGCCAGCGCGCGTGCCTTGGTCCACATGCCATGCGCAATGGCGCGCCGAAAGCCGAACAGGCGCGCCGTCAGCGCCGCCAGGTGGATTGGATTGTAGTCGCCCGAGACGCGCGCATAGCGCCGCCCGATGCCGGCGCCGGCGTCCAGTTCCGCCTGTACCGACAGCGGTGGGTGCGTGGACAGGCTGCTGGCGAAGGCCGGTCCGCACGGCGCCTTGACGTCCCGGCGCAACAGGCACTGGCTCGACTCCCACACCAGATCGCCGTCGCGCAGGATTCGGGTCTCGAGCGCGAACAGCTGGCCTTTCGGGTGTGCGTTCAGATGGCCGGTCGCCAATTCCACGCGCAGTGCGTCGCCAGGCCGCAACGGCGCGTGCTGGCGAATGCGGTTGGCCAGGTGCACCGTTCCCAGGGCCGGCCATGGACAGTCGGGTGAGGCGAGAAACATCATCAGCAGAGGAAACGCCAGCAGCTGCGGATACGTCAGCGGCACCCCTTGCGCAGCTGCGAAGCCGCATACCCTGGCATAAGCGTCGATGTGGCCTCGCGAGAGCAGCACGCGCGGACGGACGTAGGTCAATTCGGGCAGCGCGAGTATTGGCGCTTGCGCTGCGGCGCGTGCGCGCAGCAAAGGCCACAGCATCGCAGCCGGCGACGCCACCAGGTCGACCTCGATGGTGCGCATCTCAGGCGCCCATGATGCTCTGGCCGCAGACGCGCACCACGTTGCCGGTGATCCCGGACGAGCCGGGGCCGGCCAGCCAGGCGATGGTTTCGGCGACGTCGACCGGCAGCCCGCCCTGGCTCATCGAATTCATGCGCCGGCCCGCCTCGCGCACGGCGAACGGGATGGCGGCGGTCATGCGCGTTTCGATGAAGCCCGGCGCGACGGCGTTGATCGTGATGCCGTGCGCGGCCATCAGCGGCGCCTGGCTGTGCACCATGCCGATCACGCCGGCCTTCGAGAACCCGTAATTGGTCTGGCCTAGGTTGCCGCCGATGCCGGAGATCGAGGAGACGCAGACGATGCGCCCACCGGGCCCGATGGCGCCGCCCGCCAGCAGGGCATCGTTGATGCGCTCCTGGGCCGACAGATTGATGTCGACCACCTGCTGCCAGAAGTGCTCCTTCATGTTGGCGATGGTCTTGTCGCGCGTGATGCCGGCATTGTGGACGACGACGTCCCAGCCGCCGTCGGCGCGCGCGGCCTCGACCAGTTGTTGCGGCGCGTCGGGCGCACCGATGTCAAGTGCCAGCGCGCGCGCACCCAGGCTGGCGGCGACCGCGTCCAGTTCGGCTTGCGACTGGGGCACGTCGAGCACCACCACGCGCGCGCCGTCGCGCACCATGGTCTGGGCGATGGCCACGCCGATCCCGCGCGAGGCGCCGGTCACCAGCACGGTCTTGCCGGCCAGCGCACGGTTCCAGTCGGCCGGCGCCGCGTGTGGCCCAACCGGTGCGCCGACGCGCACCACCTGGCCTGAAACGTAGGCCGAGCGCGCCGACAACAGGAAGCGCAGCGTCGATTCGAGCTCGTCTTCGGCGCCTTCGGCCACATACACCAGTTGCACCGCGATCGCCTTTTTCAATTCCTTGGCCAGCGCCCGGGTCAAGCCTTCGAGCGCGCGCTGGACGGTTGCCGTGCGCGGGTTGGCGCAGCCTTCGGGCGGGCGGCCGAGCACCACCACGCGCCCGCACGGCAGCACCGAGCGCGCGCTGTCGTGGAAGAAGCGGTATAGCGCGCCGGACTGGCTGCTGTCGCTCATGCCGGTGGCATCGAACACCAGCGCCTTGACCTTTTCGCCGGGCTGGCCGTCGACACCCCAGCGCCCGGTCATCAGGCCGGCCTGGTTCGCCACCGCCATCCACTCGGGCAGGTCGGCATGGGCCACGGTGCGCGCGCCAAGCGCGCCGAACAGCGCAGCCAAGCGGGGCAGCAGGGCCGGCGCGGGCCCGGCGCCGAGCAGCACGCCGCCATCGATCAGCGGCGCGCCTTCACGGTAGCGTTCCAGCGGCAGGGGTTTGGGCAGGCCCAGTGCGGCGGCGAAGCGGCTGCCAAGCGTCGAATTGGCAAAGTTGAGGTAGGAATCGGTCATGGGCGCCTGGTGGGGGAATCTGTCCGTACAGTAGTGTTTTGACCAGGAAAAGTCAATCGCGCGCGCCGTTTCAGCGCTGCCGGCTCACTACTTAGACCAGCTTGCCGTCGCGTGCGGCCGCGAACACGCCACCGGACAGCCTGCCCTCGGCGAGCTGGGTCTCGAAATAGCAGTCCCATTTTTCGAGCCTGGTACGCGACATCCCAAGTAATTCCGGCGTGGCGCGCGGCAGCGGCGGGGCTGCTGCTGTGGCACTGGCCAGCACAAGCGGCGTGACCGCGATGAGATTCATTGGGGCCTCCTTAACTGACATGCTGGCACGGAAACTGGCCCGCTGCAATCTCGAATTATCCTTGAAACCTGCGTCCCAACCTATGGGGCTGGCACCGCCAAGCCCAGCGCCGCATCGCCATAGCTGCGGATGACCTGGGCGATGACGACCTTGTAGCCGTCCAGCCAGCGCGGGTGGGCTGCCTTGGCCTCGAGGTGGGTCGGGTGCTGCATCAGGGCCTGAAGTGCCTCAAGCGAGTCCCAGTAGTAGACGTTCGAGTACAAGCCGGTCTCGGTGTTCTCCCACGCTTCTTCGCCCAGGTAACCGGGCAGGCTCTTGGCAGCGGCAGCAATGGTCTGGTCGAGTCGGTGAAATTCCTCGTCGTACTGCTTTTTGGCGAAGATGAAGGTCGAGGAGTACATGTGCACGGGTCGGGTCGGGTTGGATCGGACGCCATTCTCGCACGCGATTACACGGCATTGGGTAGAATTATTGCGACCACATCAACGAGGACCAGCATGAACGCCAGTGTCAGAAAACTGAATGACGACGAGCTCGAATGGGCCAACCAACGCTATGCGGAGGTCGATTTCGTGGCCTCCACGGCGCACGACTACATGGCCGTGGCGGAAATCGAGGGCGAGGCGGCTGGCATCGGGCGGGTGACGCCGAGTCGGGAGTTGGGTGGCATGCTGGTGTTTCCCGCGTTTCGGGGGGCGGGCGTGGCCAAGGCCTTGATCGGGCATCTGATTGAGCACGCGGGCGGCGCGCCCCTGTATTGCGTGCCCTTCATCGAACTGCGCGCGCTGTACGAGTCGGCCGGCTTTGTCGTGCGCGAACCATCTCCATCGATGCCGGTCGAGGTCTTGCGCAAATATGAATGGTGCGGCGGGCATTATCCAAAAGCGGTGCTGTTGATGGCCAGGGATGGTTGACGTTTTTGCCAGTGATTGCATATAAGAGTGAGAGCCGGCGAGGCTTCATGACATCGTGGAACCCACAGATTGGTCAAGCCCTTCAACTGCAGGTGATCTCGATGCTGACGCGTCCAAATTCATGCTCCGATGACGTGACAATGCACTCCTTCGTCGTGTCATTGATCCGTTGTGAAAGTATTACTTCGTTGCCCTGACCATAGTTGCATGCAATCCACTTTGCGCCACTAAATACACCGCTCAAATTCCATTTTGTAACCGCTTTCCTGTCGCTGCGTTTGGTCGGTTCCTCTCCCATAAGGACAGCGAGATCTGCTGGCGGGCCGTCCATTGGGCCGGCCGAATGTAGCCAAAATTCGGTGGCTACAAATGGTGTCCAGCCGGTCGGTGGTTTTGCCACTTGAATCGAGTCGGCAGATACCTTTAGAGGGCATTTGATACTGTGGGTTTCGGCTTGGACAGTGTTGCCGAGCACACCCAGAATCAAGAGAGTCGCCAGGTTTGCCGTAGTGCATGGACATGAAAAATGCATTTTTTATCTTTCGATTATTGAATAGGCAAATGCGTTGTCGACTGCATCTGGCCAAGTACCGTCGCGGTTCTGTTTTCCCTTTGCCCGTATCAATCGTTTCGAGACGAAAGCCTTCAGTTTGTCATTTGTCCACTGATCCATTACAAAGTATCCATTGACGGTCTGGTGTAGAAAATATGCAGCACGATTTCCTTTATTCTTGTTGGGGTACATCCCATTGACAAACGTGGCGATTGCTGTGCCTGCAACAATATCCTTGTTTCCCATCACGGTATCTCCTTCACTCCAGGAGCTTGCTACGCCAACTCCTGGAGTGAAGTGTTGAATTAGCGCGGCACAATGTTTTGTGCCGATTTTTTCCGTGCCTTCCAAAGATCGAACCGCCGAGTAGATGAATCGCATCGTTGACCTCCCAAGTTGAAATGAGGCGCGGTGACGAGACTCGCCACCGCGCCTGTGGCGCATCAGGCGACCTTGTTGGCCGCCAGATCCCAGCCGCCGGCCGTGTTGCCGCCGGTGCCGCCGCCGATTTTCTGCTGCGTGTATTTCCACTTGATCTTCGAATACTTCACGCTGACGTTCTCCTGAAGGATGTCGCCCGCGTCGATGCCCGGCGCGACGCCGCCGATCAACACGTTCTCCAGTTCGATCTCGAAATACTTGATGGCCTGGCCGTTGCCATCGGCCCGCATGAACTCGAATGTCGCTTTTGGAATGGTCTTGCCGGCAGCGCAGGTCTGCATCAGGATCGGCGACGACAAGTCGGCCATCTTGTGAAAGGAAATGTCTTGCAGCTCGGCGCGCTCGGCAGTATGGCCGCCGCCGGTCGATGCCGTTGCGCTGCGGGGTTGCGTGATGCCCCAGTGGACGGACGAGCATTCGATCCAATCCTTGTGCTTGTCGTCCGCGGACTCGCCCTTGATGCCGTCGATTTGAAGATACACGTCAATTGCCATATTGCCTCCAGGTAGGTTGAACTGCCTGGGCAATTGTTATGCAAACGAGACGGGGCGGTCTTGGGAGGAATCAATACTTCGAGGAATCCTCGAGGGTGTGTTTCATGATCGTCATTCCGCGATCCATGTTCGGACGCACGGCCTCCAGCAAGCTGGCCGGCAGCAAGTCGGTGGTCCATACCACGCGGCTGCGCCCACCTTCGGCTTCAAACACCTGCAGCACGCCCTGGTGATAGTCGAACGGCGCCCCGACGATGGACCACACCAGGCGGCGCGCTGTCTCGTCAACGTCGATGATGCGCTCGCGCACCGTCACACCGCTGGCGAAGCGCACGATGCGGGCGTCGCCATCGATCCGTGTGTCGCTCACCAGGCCAGGCACCAGCCGGGTGTGCAGGGCAGCTACATCGCGCACGGCGTCCCAGACCACGGCGGGAGCACAGTCGATGACGATGTCGTTCTGAAGGAAAGCCATGGCGCGCTCCTTGTCAATTGCATTTCCGATCGATGATGGCAGCTTGGTGGAAGAGTAGCATTTCCCGGAAGGGCGCAGCATCCGCGCAATTGAGGCGCGCGAGCGACGTCAAGAAGCGGCTGAAATCCCCCGATCCGCGGCGAGCCTGTCGATGGTTCATGCCGATCAGCAGAGTAGCGTCCGCGAGGCGGACTCGTGCATGCGCCAGCGCTGCGGCCGACGTGAAATTGGTGCCGGTGCTTGAGGCCACCGGACTAGCCTGCCAGCCTGACACGATGCAGCGTGTCAGCCAACTGGAGCGATCATAGCCACCTCATGTGACGGCACAATGACCGGCGCAAGCGCGAACGGACTATTTCTTTCGCGGGCGTGAACGAAATGATCGCGCATGCGTCCTATGTGCAAAGGGGGTTTTTTGCGCTTCGTCAGGCACGCAAGGGAGGCGTTGATGCAATCATCGACACAAGAGCAAGCGGTTGCAATTCCTTGTGGCGCGGTTCATCTGGACGGCGTGTTCGCACTGCCGTCCGAGCCGACGGGCATCGTCTTGTTCTCGCATGGCAGCGGAAGTAGTCGCCTCAGTCCGCGCAACACCTATGTTGCACGCGATCTTCGTGAAGCGGGCATCGGAACCCTGTTGCTGGACTTACTGACGCCGCTAGAAGACATCGACCCGAACTCCCGCTTCGACATTGCCTTGCTGACCCAACGATTGCAGTGCGCCGCGGACTGGCTTCGCACACAGACCGCCACCGCGTCCTTGCCGATCGGATTGTTTGGCGCAAGCACCGGCGCTGCGGCCGCGCTGCGCTTGTCCGCTCGAGAGGACGCCGGAGTCGACGCGCTGGTCCTGCGCGGTGGACGAACGGATTTGGCCACGCCCCTTGAGCTGGCCAGTGTCAGCGCGCCGACCCTGCTCATCGTCGGCGCGCTCGACGATCTGGTCCTCACCATCAACCGTGTTTCGTACACGGCACTGAAATGCAAGAAGCGCATTGAAGTCATCGACGGCGCGACCCACCTGTTTGAAGAGGCGGGCAAGCTTGATGAAGTTGCTGTCCTGGCCAGGCATTGGTTTGCGCTGCACTTGACCCAGCCGGCGCGGCATCCTGCGCGCTCCGTGCGCGCCGTTCACGGCCCGACAGCATAAGGAGCGCCGGGCATGAGCGGTCAAACCTTGTCGCCTTCATTGATTGACATGGTCTCGGCATCGGCCCATCGCCTGACCGGCGCCAGCGGCGACTACGACGCCTTGCTCGCCTTGATTGGCGACGCGCGCTGCGTGTTGATTGGTGAAGCGAGCCACGGCACCCACGAATTCTACGAGCAGCGCGCGCGGATCACCCAGCGTTTGATTGCCGAGAAGGGCTTTTCCGGCGTGGCCGTGGAAGCGGACTGGCCCGACGCCTACCGCGTCAACCGCTTTGTGCGTGCCCAGGGCGACGATGCCGATCCCGAGGCGGCGCTGGGCGGCTTCCAGCGCTTTCCCACCTGGATGTGGCGCAATACTGCCGTCGCCGACTTCATTGAGTGGCAACGCCGGCATAACGATGCCCTGGCGTCCAAGGCGCCGCGGGTCGGCTTTTACGGGCTTGACCTGTACAGCTTGTTCACTTCGATCGGGGAAGTCTTGCGCTACCTCGATCAGGTCGACCCGGTGGCGGCGCGCCACGCGCGGGAACGCTATGCCTGTTTCGACCATTTCCGCGGCAATGGCCAACACTACGGCTACGCTTCGGGTTTTGGCGCGTCGCCCTCATGCGAGAATGAAGTCATCGCACAGTTGCTTGATCTTAATTACCGGGCCGCCGGTTACATGCAGCGCGACGGCACGGACGCGCGCGACGCCTTGTTCTATGCCCAGCAAAATGCCCGCCTTGTCATGGACGCGGAGCGCTACTATCGCACCATGTTCAGCGGACATATTTCCTCTTGGAATTTGCGCGACAAGCATATGGCCAGCACGCTCGATGCGCTCGCCGTGCACCTGAGCACGGAAAGGGAAGGGCCGCCCGCCAAGATCGTCGTGTGGGCCCACAACTCGCATGTCGGCGACGCGCGCGCCACCGAAGCGGGACGCTCGGGTGAATGGACGCTGGGCCAACTGGCGCGCGAACGCTACAAGGAGCACGCCTTCCTGATCGGCCTGACGACCTACGAAGGCACGGTCACCGCCGCGTCCAACTGGGATGCGCCGGGCGAACGAAAAAGGGTTCGCCCGGCCCTGGCGAATTCCTACGAATTACTGTTTCACCAGACAGGCATTGCGCGTTTCATGCTGCCTTTACAGGGCAAAACGGAAACGAGCCACGCGCTCTGGAAGCAAGGGCTGGAACGTGCCATTGGCGTCATCTATCGGCCCGAGACGGAACGTCAAAGCCACTATTTTCATGCGCACCTGTCGCAGCAGTTCGACGTCGTGCTGCATTTTGATGAAACGCGCGCGCTTGAACCGCTCGATTTGACGAATCCCTGGAAACTGGGAGAAGCACCGGAAACTTTCCCGGTGGGGGTGTAGGCCCAGCTGGCATATCCACTTTCTTGCGCCTGGCGCAGCTGCTTTAGAAATTCCATCGCCATGATTTGCCCCGGCCCGCGTGCAGGGCTGCGCGGACGCGCGGTTCTTGATCCAAAACACATAAATACGTAGTAAAATTACCAAATTGGCGTTGAATTTTGTTTATTCTGCGCCAAAATGGCGTAATATTTGGCGTTGACTGTAAAACTACTACATATTTAGGGGCGGCGTGGCATGGACGGATCGGAATCCTTGAACTTCAAAGACGAGTTGCTCAGCCGTGATATCCGCCAGTTGGGACGCTTGCTTGGCGATACCATCCGGGCCCAGCACGGAGATGAGGCATTCAACCGCATCGAGACCATCCGCCAGATCGCGATCCGCTTCCGGCGCGACCAGGATGAGCAGGCCCGCGAGGCGCTCGCCAGCGCGCTGCATGCGCTGTCGCAAGAGGAAACTACCCAGCTGATCCGCGCCTTCAGCTATTTTTCGTTGCTGGCCAATATCGCCGAGGACCAGCACCACATCCGCCGTAGCCGCAGCCACCTGATCGCGGGCTCGAAACCGCGCCAGGGCAGCCTGGCGCACGCGGTTGGCAGCGTGTTTCGCGCCGGACGCGGCGACGCGTTAGACGCCTTCCTGGCCGATGCCTGCATCAGTCCCGTCTTCACCGCCCATCCGACCGAAGTGCAGCGCAAGAGCATCCTGAATTGCCAGATGGCGATCGCGCGCCTGCTCAACGAGCGCGACCGCATGCAGATGACGCCCGAAGAAGAGGCGCACAACGCCGAAGCGCTCGAGCGCGGGATCTTCACGCTGTGGCAAACCCGCTTGCTGCGCACGTCCAAGCTGTCGGTCATGGATGAAGTGGAAAATGGCTTGTCGTTTTTCGACCACACCATCTTGTCCGGCTTGCCGCAGCTGTATTCGTCGCTGCAGGACATGCTGGCCAAACACGATCCGCGCTGGACCGACGCCGAGCTGCCGACCTTCATGAAGGTTGGCAGCTGGATCGGCGGCGACCGCGACGGCAACCCCTTCGTCACCGCCGCGATCCTGCGCAGCACGCTGGCGCGCCAGGCCGACCAGGCGCTCGGCTACTACCTGGGCGAGCTGCACAAGCTGGCCTCGCAGCTGTCACTGGCGCAAAGCCTCACCGCTTGCAGCGACGCGCTGCGCCAGCTGGCCGAGCGCTCGCCGGACCAGTCGCCGCACCGCCTCGACGAACCATACCGGCGCGCCGTGCACGGCATCCACGCGCGGCTGGACGCGACACGCGCCGCATTTGCCGGCGCGGCCACCGGCCCGGGCTACCTGTCGGCGGCGGCGCTGCTGGCCGACCTCGACACGGTGCACCAGTCGCTGGTCGGCCACGGCTCGCAGGCGCTAGCGCGCGGGCGACTGCGCCAGCTGCGCCAGGCCGTCAAGGTGTTCGGCTTCAGCCTCGCACCAATTGACCTGCGCCAGAATTCGGACGTGCACGAGCGCGTGGTGGGCGAGCTGCTGGCCCAGGCCCGGCCCGGTGTCGACTACCTGGCGCTGGCTGAGGACGAGCGCTGCGCACTGCTGCTGGCCGAACTGGACGGCGCCCGTCCCCTGATTTCGCCGTTCGTCACCTATTCGGACGAGACCAGCTCGGAACTGGCGATCTTTCATGAAGTGAAGCAGGCGCACGCCGGCTACGGCCCCGAGTCGATCGTCAACTACATCATCTCGAAAGCGGCCAGCGTGTCGGACCTGCTGGAGGTGGCCATGCTGCTCAAGGAGACCGGCTTGCTGCGTAGCGACCCTGCCAGCGCTGCGGTCAACATCATTCCCCTGTTCGAGACCATCGACGACCTGCGCGCCGGCCCGGCCATCATGGCGCGCGCCTTCAGCCTGCCGCTGTACATGGGCCTGGTGCAGTCGCGCGAAGGCCTGCAGGAGATCATGCTCGGCTACTCGGACAGCAACAAGGACGGCGGCTTCCTGACCTCCGGCTGGGAACTGTACAAGGCCGAGATCGAGCTGGTCGAAGTGTTTCGCGCACACGGCGTCAAGCTGCAACTGTTCCACGGGCGCGGCGGTTCGGTCGGGCGCGGCGGCGGACCGAGCTACGAAGCGATCCTGGCGCAGCCGCCGGGCGCCGTGCAGGGCCGCATCCGCCTGACCGAGCAGGGCGAGGTGATCACCGCCAAATACGCCAATCCGGAAGTGGGGCGCCGCAACCTCGAAGTGATGGTCGCCGCCACCATGGAGGCGACCCTGCTGGGGCACCGCCAGGCCGAGCCGAGCGCGCCGCAGCTGGCCGCGATGGAAGCCCTCTCGAACGAAGCGCTGCGCGCGTACCGCTCGCTGGTGTACGAGACCGAAGGCTTCGAAACCTATTTCTGGGAGTCGACCGTGATTTCCGAAATCGCGGCGCTGAACATCGGCAGCCGTCCCGCCTCGCGCAAGAAATCGACCTCGATCGAAGACCTGCGCGCCATTCCCTGGGTGTTGAGCTGGGCCCAGTGCCGCGTGATGCTGCCCGGCTGGTACGGCTTCGGCACGGCGGTCGAAGCCTTCCTCGACGGCGCACCCGCCGAGCGGCTCGAACTGCTGCGCCAGATGCACCGCGACTGGCCGTTCTTCAACACGCTGCTCTCGAACATGGACATGGTGCTGGCCAAGAGCGACATCGCCATCGCCAGCCGCTACGCCTCGCTGGTGTCCGACCCGGCGCTGCGCACGGCCATCTTTGGGCGCATCCGCGCCGAGCATGAACGTACCATTGCCGTGCTCAAGCAAATCACCGGCCAGGCCGAACTGCAGGACGCCAACCCGCTGCTGCAACGCTCGATCCGCAACCGCTTCCCCTACATCGACCCGCTCAACCACGTGCAGGTCGAACTGCTGCGCCGTTTCCGCGACGGCCATACCGACGGCGCCACCCGCGCCGGCATCCACCTGTCGATCAACGGTGTGGCGGCAGGCTTGCGCAACAGCGGCTGACCCACCCATTTGCACGTCAACCAAAGAAAGAGACCATTGTGATGACTACCGAAACCCGCCGCGCCACAAAAATCGTCGCCACCATCGGACCCGCATCGAACGACATCGAGACGCTGGTCCGCATGTTCGAAGCCGGTGTCGACGTCGTGCGCCTGAATTTCTCGCATGGTAAGGCGTCCGACCACATCGAGCGTGCGCGCATGGTGCGCGAGGCGGCCAGCCGCTGCGGACGCGAAGTGGCGATCATGGCCGACCTGCAGGGCCCGAAAATCCGGGTTGGCAAATTTGAGAACGGCAAGATCGAACTGGTCAACGGCGCCCGCTTTATCCTCGACGCCGCCTGCGAGATGGGCAACGAGGAACGCGTGGGCCTCGACTACAAGGACTTGCCGCGCGATCTGCGGGCACTCGACGTGCTGCTGCTCAATGACGGCCTGATCGTGCTCGTGGTGGACCGCATATCCGGCAGTGCGATCCACACCACGGTGCGCATTGGCGGTGAGCTGTCCAACAACAAGGGCATCAACCGCCAGGGTGGCGGCCTGACCGCGCCGGCCTTGACCGCCAAGGACATGGAAGATATCAAGACGGCGATGAGCTTCCAGGCCGACTACGTGGCCGTGTCTTTCCCCAAGAACGCGACCGACATGGAGATGGCGCGCCAATTGGCCAACATCGCCGGCGAAGCCTACGACCACAAACCCTTCATGATTGCCAAGATCGAGCGTGCCGAGGCGATTCCGGCGCTGCAGGAAATCCTCGACGCCTCCGACGGCATCATGGTCGCGCGCGGCGACCTGGCTGTCGAAGTGGGCAACGCGGCCGTGCCGGCCCTGCAAAAGCGCATGATCAAGATGGCGCGCGCCTCCAATAAACTGGCCATCACGGCCACCCAGATGATGGAGTCGATGATCCACAATGCCGTGCCCACGCGCGCCGAAGTGTCGGACGTGGCCAACGCGGTGCTCGACGGCACCGACGCGGTGATGACCTCGGCCGAGACGGCGTCCGGCAAATACCCGATCGAGACCGTCGAGGCGATGGCTGCCATCTGCCTCGATGCCGAGAAGTGGGACACCTGCAAGCTCGACGTCGACCTGCTCAACACCAAATTCAGCCGCATTGACCAGTCGATTGCGTATGGCGCCCTGTTCACAGCCCACCACCTTCGGGTAAAGGCGATCGCAGCGTTGACCGAATCGGGATCGACTGCGCTGTGGATGAGCCGTAACAACATCGACATTCCCATTGTCGCCATCACGCCCAGCCTGGGGACCCAGCGCAAGCTGTCGCTGTACCGCAATGTGATCGCACTCGAGCTGAAGCAAAGCCGCGACCGCGAAGCCGTGCTGGCGGCCGTGGAGACCTTGCTGATCGAACGCGGCTTGGTTGCGCGCGGCGACACCGTGGTGCTGACCTGGGGCGAGCCGATGGGCGCCGTGGGCGGCACCAACGCCTTGAAAATCATGAAAATCGGAGAAAAAGCATGAGTGCCATTGTTGACGTCATCGCCCGCGAGATCCTCGATTCGCGCGGCAACCCCACCGTCGAATGCGACGTCTTGCTCGAATCGGGCGTCATGGGCCGCGCGGCCGTGCCGTCAGGCGCCTCGACCGGTTCACGCGAAGCCATCGAGCTGCGCGACGGCGATAAGAACCGCTATTTCGGCAAGGGCGTGCTGCAAGCCTGCGAGAATATCAACACCGAGATCTCCGAAGCGATCATGGGCCTGGACGCGAATGAACAGGCGTTCCTGGACCGCACGCTGATCGATCTCGATGGCACCGAGAACAAGAGCCGCCTGGGCGCAAACGCCATGCTGGCCGTGTCGATGGCCGTGGCCAAGGCCGCCGCCGAAGAAGCGGGCCTGCCGCTGTATCGCTATTTCGGCGGTTCGGGCGCGATGCAAATGCCGGTGCCGATGATGAACGTGATCAATGGCGGCGCCCACGCCGACAACAATCTCGACATCCAGGAATTCATGATCATTCCGGTGGGCGCGCCGTCGTTCAAGGAAGCGATCCGCTACGGCGCCGAGGTGTTCCACACGCTGAAAAAGATCCTGCACGAGAAGAAGCTGGCGACCTCGGTCGGCGACGAAGGCGGTTTTGCGCCGAACGTGGCCAACCATGAAGAAGCCATCAAGCTGATCATGCAGGCGATCGAGCAGGCCGGCTACGAGCCAGGCACCCAGATTTGCCTGGGCCTCGATTGCGCCGCGTCCGAGTTCTACAAGGACGGCAAGTACCACCTGGAAGGCGAGGGCCTGCAACTGAGCGCGACCGAATTTACCAACATGCTCGAAACCTGGTGCGACAAGTACCCGATCATCTCGATCGAAGACGCGATGCATGAAGGCGACTGGGACGGCTGGAAGATCCTCACCGACCGCCTGGGCAAGAAGGTGCAGCTGGTGGGCGACGACCTGTACGTCACCAACACCAAGATCCTGAAAGAGGGCATCGAGAAGGGCATCGCCAATTCGATCCTGATCAAGATCAACCAGATCGGCACCCTGACCGAAACCTTCGCCGCCATCGAAATGGCCAAGCGCGCCGGCTACACGGCCGTCATCTCGCACCGTTCGGGCGAGACCGAGGATTCGACCATTGCCGACATCGCCGTTGGGACCAATGCCTTGCAGATCAAGACCGGCTCGATGTCGCGTTCGGACCGCATGGCCAAGTACAACCAGCTGCTGCGCATTGAAGAAGACCTTGGCATGGTAGCCAGCTACGCCGGCCGCGCGGCCTTCCAGCAGAAGTTCTAGCCGTCGAAAATCGCCCTATTGTCTTAGGTCGGCGCGCCGGCGCTGCGCGGCGATGCCGGCCAGGCCCAAGCCCAGCAATGCCATCGATGCCGGCTCGGGCACCAGCACCACGGTCGGTGTATTGAACTGCACATTGTCGAGGTAATAGCCGCCGGCCGGGCCGCTGACCATCTGGATCCAGACGTGGTTGATAGCTGCGTAATTAAACGTCTGGGTGGTGGTCGCGACGGCCGACGCGGCGCGCGCTTCCAGCTCCACGTTGTTGACGTCGTAGACATGCAGGATCCAGCTGTCGAGGTCGCCGCCTTGGTCGCCGATCAGGAATGAGAGGCTGTTGGTGGCGCCGGTTTTGCTCGCATCGCCCGGCTTGACGAAGGAAAAATACTGGTCGCCCTTGCAGGCGGGCGCAATGGCGCCCGCGGCGTCAAGGCCACAGGCCGCCTTGCCGCCAGGCGCGCTGGTGTCGTTGTACACGTACGAGCCGGCGCTCTTGCCAGTTTTGCCAAACAGGATGCCCTGGGCAAGGAAATCATCGGTCACGATACTGGCCAAGGGCGCGACGCCGGTCACCAAAGTCGTTCCCGCGAAGGAATCGAAATTGACCGTCACCAGAGCGGCATGCACCTCGGCCGAGATGGCCAGCGCGCAAGCCAGTGCACACCGCACAAGCTGCTTCTTCATTCTCGAAACCTCGTATTAAAATAATAACTTTATTGCAGCATTGTAACGATTTTAACATCGAAAATGCGGATCGCATGGAATCCATGTGCTCAGCTATACTTGCCCGCTGAACAAATGAGCTTTCGGCAAGGGATCTTCCGTGAAAGAGCACCACAAGTTAATGCAGCAAGGCGCGCTGGGCCTGGCTGGCGCGGCCGCGACCAGGGCGCGCGCCGTCTACGCGCACGGCCACGCGATCCTGATGCGCCAACCGCCGGCGCGGCGCGCGGCATTGCTGGCGCTGTGGGCGGCGGGCGCCGTGCTGGCGCTGCTGCTGCTGTACACGCTGATCCTGGTCCCGCTCACCCCGGGCATTCGCGACCTGAAGCAGGCGCGCGGGGCGCGCGCGACGTCGATCCTGTCGGCCGACGGCAAGGAGCTGGCCAATTTCGACCAGGGCCTGCAGGAGCGCGTCACGCTCAAGCAAATCTCGCCGCATGTGCTCACGGCCCTGATCGCCACCGAGGACCACCGTTTCTACGAGCACCATGGCATCGACTTCAAGCGCAGCGCGGCCGCCATTGCCCACACGCTGATGGGACAGTCGCAGGGCGGCTCGACAATCACCCAGCAACTGGCGCGCAACCTGTTCCCGGAGGAGATCGGCCGCTCGCGCAACCTGAATCGCAAGCTGAAGGAAATGATCACCGCGCTCAAAATCGAGGCCACGTTCAGCAAGGCCGAGATCATGGAGGCTTACCTGAACAGCGTGCCCTTCCTGTACAACACCTACGGCATCGAGATGGCCGCGCGCACCTATTTCGACAAGAGCGCCTTGCAGCTCGACATTCTCGAGAGCGCCACACTGGTGGGCATGCTCAAGGGGACCAATTACTACAACCCGGTGGGCAGCCCGGAACGCTCGGTCCAGCGCCGCAACGTGGTGCTGGGGCAGATGCGCAAGCACGAGGTGATCGACGAGGCACGCTACCAGGCGCTGGTCAAGCGCCCGCTGCGCGTCCATTTCGCGCGCCAGGCCGAGCGCGGCGCCAGCGACACCCATTTCACCGCCTACGTGCGCAAGTGGCTGATCCAGTGGGCCGACGAAAACGACTACAACCTGCAGCTTGATGGCCTGGTGGTGCACACCACGCTCGACTCCGTGCTGCAGCAGGCGGCGCTGCGCGCGGTCGAACGCCAGGGCAACGCGCTGCAATCGATCGCCGACGTCGAGTGGAGCGAGCATGGTGTGATGTCGGCCGCCGCCAGCGGCGACTATGCGGGCATGCGCGCCTCGGTTCGTCCGTTCAACTATTTCTGGCAATCGCACCCCGAATTGAGCGACGCCTTCGTGCGCGAGTCGCTGGCCTACCGCAAGGCGCTTGAAGGCGGCGAGCCGGCCGCTGTGGCGCTCAAGCGGCTCAAGGCCGACACCGGCTTCATTGCACGCCTGCGCGCCGCCAAGGCCCGCCTGGAGGCCGGATTCGTGGCGCTCGACCCTGCCAGCGGCGCGGTGCGCGCCTGGGTCGGCAGCCGCGACTTCCAGCGCGACCAGTTCGACCATGTGGCGCAGGCGTCGCGCCAGCCCGGTTCAACTTTCAAACCGATCGTGTATGGCGCGGCGCTGGAGAAGGGACTGTCGCCCGACAAGGCCTACCGCGACGCCGTGCTCGACATCAGGGCCGGCGACGGCAGCGTCTGGCGCCCGACCGACATGAGCGGCACCAGCGGCGAGATGATGACGCTGCGCGATGGCCTGGTCTTCTCGAAGAACACGATCACCGCGCAGGTGATGCAGGACGTGGGTGTTCCGGCGATCATCAAGCTGGCGCGCGGGCTCGGAGTGAATCAGAGCAAGCTGGCGCCAGTGCCGTCGCTGGCCCTGGGCACCAGCCCGGTGACGCTGCTCGAAATGGTGAATGCCTACGCCAGCATTGCAGCGCAGGGTGAATACCGCAAGCCGGTAGTGGTCACCCACATCACCGATCGCAGCGGGAAAACCATCGCCAGCTTTGGCGTGGCCGAGGCGCAGCGCGCCATGTCGGCCGAGTCCGCGGCCACGCTGGTGGACATGATGCGCGGGGTGATCAACCGCGGCACCGGCACCGGCGTGCGCTACCGCTTCGGCATCAACGGCGACGTCGCCGGCAAGACTGGCACAACCCAGAACAACACCGACGGCTGGTTCATCCTGATGCATCCGAACCTGGTGGCCGGGGCCTGGGTTGGCTTCAACGACAACCGGGTGACCATGCGCAGCAATTATTGGGGGCAGGGCGGACACAACGCGCTGCTGCTGGTGGGCGACTTCTTCCGCACCGCGCTCGACGGCGGCAAGCTCGATGGGGCGGCTTTGTTCCCGGGGGGGCGGCGCGCCGTCGCACCCAAGCAGGAAGAGGCGCCGGCCGAGGTGATGGAAGAGCCGAGCGAAATGCAGCAGGAAGGCGTGCCGCGCAGCGCCGAGCCGGAGCCGCAAACCATGCCCGAGGAGCAGGACGAGCCGGCCGAAACGCCACCACTGCCGCCGCCCGAAGCGCAGCGCTAGCGCCGTCGGAAAGCGGAAGCGTCGACCCGCTCGTACCACTTGCGAATGAATCGAACGATTGATTCGTCGTTCCCGCACGACGTATGGCGGAAGATCGAATTATCCAGCGGCCCGCAGGGTGGAAAAGGCGCAGCCGCCTTCCACCGTGCCCAGGTTGAGCAGGTGGAATAGCGCTACGAGGTGCTCACTCGAAAGCGTACACGTCCATCGCCAGCACGCCGTATTCGTAGCTGGCGTGCAGGCGGCGCGCCTTGGCCTCGTCGCCGGCCGCGCCCAGCGCGACAAACAGCGGCAGCAGGTGCTCCTCGGTGGGATGATTGCGCGCCGCCGAGGGCGCCCTGGCGCGGTAGTCGAGCAGCGCCTCGCGCCGCCCGGCGGCCAGCGCGTCGTGCATCCAGGCGTCAAACTGGCTGACCCAGGCCGGCACCTCGGCATCGAGATCGGGTCCGGCGATCTCGTACAGATTGTGGGTCAGCGAGCCCGAGCCGATCACCAGCACACCTTCGTCGCGCAGGCTGGCCAGCGCCGCGCCCATCTGCGCATGGCGCGCCGGCGTGGCGCCGCGCAGCAGCGACAGCTGGGCCACCGGAATGTCGGCCGCCGGATACATCAGGCGCAGCGGCACCCAGGCTCCGTGGTCGAGCCCGCGCGTGGGGCTGCGCTCGACCTCCCAGCCGGCCGCTTCGAGCAGCGCGCACGCGCGCTCGGCGCAGTCGGGCGCGCCCGGCGCGGGGTAGCCCAGCTGGAACAGGGCCGGCGGGAAGCCGCTGAAGTCGTGGATGGTTTCCGGCAGCGCGGCCAGGCTGGCGGCCGGCGTGCCGGCGCGTTCCCAGTGCGCCGAAACGATCAGGATGGCACGCGGGCGCGCCAGGCTGGCGCCGAGCTGGCGCAGGAAGCGACTGGCCGGGCTGTCGTGGATGGCCAGCATCGGCGAGCCATGGGAAATGAACAGGGTGGGCAGGCGGGGCATGGTGGTGTTCCTCGATGCGGGGCCTTAAGTGTAGCAGCGAAGCGCCCGGCGCGACGCCGGGCACGCCCGTCACAGCGCCGCGATCGCCTGTTGCAGGTGGGGCGCGAGCAGCGCCAGTTCGCGTTCGAGCGTGTCGATCAGGGCACCGACCTCGCTGCCGGCGTTGGCGGCCAGGTTGCGGTCGATGGCGGCGGCCGCCTGCAGCGCCGGCAAGGCGCGGAAATTGGCCAGCAGGCCGGTCAGGGTGTGGGCCTCGCGGCGCAGCGTCTCGATGTCGACGGCCTGGCGTGCGCGCCGCATCACCTCGATCTGGTTCGCGCTCGAAGCGAGGAAGTGGGCGCCGATCAGGCGGATCGTCTCCGGCTCGGCAGTGCGCAGCGCAGCGGCGTAGCTGAACTGGCCCCGGGCGGGCGGGCGCGGCGCCGGCGGCTCGGGCTCGCCTGCCGTCTCGAAGCCGGGCGGCGCGTATTTCGCGAGCAGGGCCGCGAACACGCTCGAGCGGAACGGCTTGGACAGGTAGTCGTCCATGCCGCCGGCGATGCATTTTTCACGGTCGCCCTCGAAGGCGTTGGCCGTCATCGCCACGATCACCGTGCGCGGCACGCCAGCCTGCTCGCGCCGGCGGATCTCGGCGGTCGCCTCGTAGCCGCCCATCTCGGGCATTTGCAAGTCCATCAAGACCATATCGAAGCGCCCGCTGGCGTGGCGCTGCAAGGCGTCGATGCCATTGCCGGCGATGGTGACCCGGTGGCCCCAGTTGGTGAGCAGGATGCCGGCCAGGCGCTGGTTAAGCTCATTGTCCTCGACCAGCAGGATCGACAGGCCGGCGCGCGCGCGGCGCGCCGCCGCCGGGGCGGCGTCCGGTTCGCCGCCGGCGCCGCTCGTCTCGTCGCCGGCAGCCGGCGTGGCCGGCAGCGTCGCGCAAAACGTGCTGCCCCTGCCAACGGCGCTCTCGAGCGTGATGCGGCCGCCCATCAATTCGACCAGGCGCCGGGTGATCGACAGCCCCAGCCCGGTGCCGCCGAAGCGGCGCGTGGTCGAGCCGTCTTCCTGCTGGAACGCCTCGAACACGTCGGCTTGCTTGTCGCGCGGGATGCCGATCCCGGTGTCGGACACCGACAGCAACACTTGCGCGGCGCCGTGCGCGCCGGCCTCCATGCGCACACGCACGACAACCTGGCCGGCGCGCGTGAATTTGATGGCGTTTCCGATCAGGTTGGTGAGCACCTGGCGCAGCCGTCCGGGGTCGCCTTGCAGTTGGCGCGGCAATTGCGGGTCCAGTTCGAGCGAGAGCTGCAGGCCGCCTGCTTCGGCGCGCACCGTCAGCGCGCGCAGCGTTTCCTGAACCAGCCGTGCGAAATCGAACGGCACCGATTCGAGCGACATTTTGCCCGCTTCGATCTTCGAAAAATCGAGGATGTCGTTGATGATACCGAGCAGAGCGTCGGCCGAGGACTTGACGATGCCGAGGTGTTCGCGCTGGTCGCTGTCGAGCCTCGATTCGAGCACCAGGTCGGTCATGCCCATGATGCCGTTCATCGGTGTGCGGATCTCGTGGCTCATGTTGGCCAGGAACTCGCTCTTCGAACGGCTGGCCGATTCGGCTGCCTCCTTGGCCGCCTGCAGGGCGCGCGCGGCCGCCTTCTGGTCCGAGATGTCAACCAGGGTGCCGACCAGGCCAGTGAGGCTGCCGTCGGTCTTGAGCAAGGCCGCCTTGCTGTACAGGACGTCGACCTGGCGCGTGCCGATCGTCAGGCACGCTTCATGGACCTGGCTGCCGCGCTGCTCGAATAGCTGGCGGTCGCGCGCCTCGACCATGGCCGCCTCGGGAGCCGGCAGCAAGTCGGCCACGCTCTGGCCGACAATGGTCTTCGCGGCGCGCCCGAACAGCTCGGCGAAGGCGCGGTTGATGCGCAGGTAACGCCCCTGCGGATCCTTCAGGTAGAACGGCAGCGGGATCGACTCGATCAGGGTGTCGACGAAATCGAGGTTCTCCTGCAGCTCGCGGGTGGCCTGGCGCCGTTCGGTGATGTCGGCCAGGCTGCCGGCCAAGCCGTCGAAGGCGCCGTCATCGCCCCGTTCGACCTGGGCGAACACGTCGATCCAGCGCACGCCGCCGTCGGCGGTCCGGTAGCGTGCCTCGTGGCGCGTCGAGGAGCGCTCGCCGGCGGCAAGCCGGGCGAAGCCGGCGCGCACAGGCTCAAGGTCGCGCGGGTCGATGAAATCGAGGAAGCTGCGGCCCACGCTGGCCTCGACGGCGAAGCCGGTGATCGCGCTCCAGGCCGGATTGAGGAAGCTCCAGGCGCCGCTGGCGTCGGTGCGAAACACCACTTCATTGAGGCTGTTGACAACCTTGCGGTACTGGCGTTCGCTGCTGGCGATGATTTCTGCCATGCGCTTGCTGGGAGTGATTTCGGTGCGGATCGCGATGTACTGGTAGGGCGCGCCGTGCTGGTCGAGGAAAGGCACGATGGTGGCGTCGACCCAGTACGGCACGCCGTCCCTGGCGTGGTTGCAGATTTCGCCGCGCCAGACCGAGCCGGCGCTGATGGTTTGCCACATGGCGGCGAAGAAGGCGTCCGGATGGAGGCCGGAATTGATCACATTGTGGGTCCGCCCGATCAGCTCCTCGCGGCGGTAGCCGCTGATGCTGCAGAATTTATCGTTCACATACAGGATATGGCCGCCGGTGTCGGTGATGCTCACGATCGCGTGCTGGTCCATGGCGAAGCGCTGGTTGAGCAAATCGAGACGGCGCCCCTCCTGCTGGGCAACCAGTTCGGGCAGCAGCGCCGAGAGGCCCTCGACATCTTCCTCGGGTGGCAGGCGCAGGCCGGATTCGCTGTGTTCGAGCAGGTGGGCCGCGGCCACCCGCAGCGATTGCATCAGCCGGTTGCGGCTGGCGATGTCGGCGCGCATGCGCTCGTTGGCCGCGCTCAGTTCCGACGAGCTCAGCTCCAGGCTGCGGGTGCGCAGCTCGAGGTCGCTGTCGAACTGCTCGTAGGTGCTGTCCACGCGCGCCATCAGCGGCGCCAGGTTGGCCAGCAAGCCCGCCAGCTCCGGACCCACGCCGGGGGCTGTCGCCAGTGCGGCGGCGTCGCGGTACAGCACCTGCAGCGACGCCTCGGAGTCGATGCCGCACACCCGGCGCAGCTGGCGGGCGAGAGTGCGGTGCATGCTCAGGGTGCGCCGGCCGCCAGCGTTGGCGTGGCGGAGCACGGCAACGCGCCGCCTGCCAGTACCAGCGAGATCCGGGCGGCCAGCGCCGCCTCGATGGCATTGCCGTGTTTGGGAGTCAAGTGCGTCACATGCATGCCGGTTCTCCGCCTCGATGCTTATTCGGTGTCGGGCAGGCTGGCGTGAATCGCCAGCACCTGGTCCCAGGAGCTGATGAAGGCCGAGACGCAGCGCGGGCAGAAATGCGCGCCGCTGCCGTCGACTAGAAAGCTGCGCGCGTCGTCGAAGCTCCAGGCGCGCTTGTAGGGGCGCTCCGAGGTGAGTGCGTCGAACACGTCGGCGACGGCGACGATGCGGGCGGCCAGCGGGATGGCCTCGCCGGCCAGGCCGCGCGGGTAGCCGCTGCCATCGAATTTCTCGTGGTGGGCGCCGGCGATCTGCTCGGCCAGCTGGATCAGCGGCGAATCGCTGCCGGCCAGGATGTGGGCGCCAATCTCGGCATGGCGCTTCATGATCGACATCTCTTCGGGCGCCAGGCGGCCCGGTTTGAGCAGGATGTAGTCGGGCGTGGCGAGCTTGCCGACGTCGTGCATTGGCGCCGCTTCGAGCAGCATGGTCTGGAACGCGGGTGCCAGGCCGAGCGTGCGTGCAATCAGCTCCGAGTAGCGCGCCATGCGCAGGATGTGTGCGCCCGTCTCGGGGTCGCGAAACTCGGCCGCCCGGGCCAGGCGCACCACCAGTTCGCGCTCGCGCGCCACGATGCCGGCGGTGGCGGCCGCCACTTCATGCTCGAGTAGTTTGGCGCGGTCGGCCAGAAGGATCTGCGCCTGGCTCAAGGCCAGCAGATTGCGCACCCGCAGGCGAAATTCGATCGTGTCGACCGGCTTGGCCAGGAAATCGGTGGCACCCACGCTCAGTGCCTGCTGGCGCACTTCGCGCTCGTTCGCGGTCGTGACCATGATGATGGGCACCTCAGCCTTGCCCGGCATCTGGCGAAACAGGGCGATGAAGTCGGTGCCCGAGAGCATCGGCATGCGGTAATCGACCAGCACCAGCAGCGGCGTATTGGCAGCGCACCAATTGATTGCCTCGACCGGGTCCTCCATGGCCACCACTTCCAGGCTGCTGGCTGACCCGGCCAGCGAGGAAAGCAGGATCAGGTTGGTCTTGTTGTCATCGACAATCAGTATCGTCATGCGGCGGCCCCTGCGAGACTCCGAAGCGTGCGCTACGGCAAGACAAATATTGACATACTTTGCACATGATTGGTGGCGTTGCGGGGGAGTATTATTTTTCGACGGCGTCCAGCCTGCATGTGCCCTTGGCTGCAACATTCAAACGGCCATTTTTTTGAAAAATATTTTTCAGAAGAAACTATAGGAGGCAAAAAGCCGGGAATTGTGGCTTGACTATGACATGTTGCCTGCTCTTCAAAAAAATTGTCTTTCCAACCATGGGATTATCCGATATTGTTGACCTTGGATCAGCGCGCAGCTGCAGACCGCTTTAGAGGCGTTCACGCCCACTACCAGGAGAACTTCATGTTTCGAAAATTGACTTTACTCGTCGTCTTGGCGAATGCGTTTTCCGGTCTTGCAATGGCCGGCGACTCGACCCACCCGCATGACCGGGACATCCAGGACTTGAACGGCCGCGCCGAGCCGCCGATGCTCGGCATCCACTGGGCGCGCAATGCCGCCAACAGCCGCGCCGGCGGACCAAACAACCCCCTGATGTCGAATCATGGCGGGAAGATCATGCCGACGTCGATGACCAGGGCGATCTTCTGGGGGCCGAGCTGGAGTAACTCCGCATTTGTCGGTGACAAGATCACCGGACTCGAAACCTGGTACCAGGGCTTTAGCAATTCGAAATATGCCCAGGCCTCCACTGAATACGATGGCAACAATGGCCAGGTGGGCAGCAGCAGCAGCTACCTGGGCTCGATCGTCGATACCTCGACCGCGACGGGCGGGGCGACAACGACGGAGATCCTCGCTGAAGTGTGCAAGGTGGTGACTAATCCTGACCCTTCGGGCAATGGCTATTATGCCGTCTACACCGACGTCAAGCGCGGCCATGCCGGCTATTGCGCATGGCACAGCTACGGCAAGTGCGGCGCGACGGCGGTGCAATTCGCGTTCTTCTTCAACCTCGACGGTGACGCCGGTTGCGATCCGGCCGATACGACGACCGGCCACTCGCAGGGTCTGGCGGCGCTGGCCAATGTCACCGCGCATGAACTGTCCGAAGCAATGACCGATCCGGCCAGCCCAGGTGCCTGGTATGACAACAGCGGCGCCGAAAACGGCGACAAGTGCGCCTGGACCTTCGGTGCGTCGCCGGTGACCTTTTCCAACAACAGCAAGTGGAAACTGCAAGGCGAATGGTCGAACGCGGCCTACAACGCCGGCACCGGTTATCCAAATTCGTCGGGACAAAGGGGATGCTTGAGCGGCCTGTAAGGGGCGCATTTGCGCTGATGTGCGGTGTACTGGTGGTCGCCAGCGCTTGCGCGCAGGGCGGCCCGGGCGGTGCCATGGCCACCCGCAGCGTATCGAAATACCTCGCCCTGGAACGCAGCTTGCAGCAGGGCCTGGCCGCGCGCGACACTGGCGCGGTCGGCGCCATGCTCGATGCCGGGTTCGAACTGCGCACGCCGACCAGTCCCGACAGCCAGAGCCAGGACCAGTGGCTCAAGGGTGCGCTGGGCAAGCACGGGCAGGTGCGCGACCTCTCGGTGGCCGAAATGGACGATCTGGCGCTGGTCAGCTTCGTGCTCGAACAGCACGGTGCCGGGCGCAAGAATACAAGTTACTTCATCGTCGACGCCTGGCGCCAGTCGACCGGAAAACTGCAGCTGCGCTACCTGGACGTGCCGGCCAGGCCGCCGGCACCCCGGTCGCGTCCCGACGGGCGCGAGTAGGGCGCCAGCGCAGAACGACATTGTGCTTGCCAAATCAGGCGCGACGCTTCACTATTGACAACTTTGTCAATTGGGAATCATATGCGTCTTTCGGTTTGCCTTGCCTTGATCGGCCTTTGCTCGTTGGCGCAAGCCGATCCCAATTTCGAGTTCAATCTGGAGCGCGGCCCCTATGCCGTTGGCGTGCGCGTGCTCGAGCAGTACGACTACGCGCGCGTCTACAAGCGGCGCTTCGACACGATGACGGGCAAGCCAGTCCAGGGCGAGCGCGCACGTCCGATCCAGGCGCTGGTCTGGTATCCGACCCGCCAGGGGGGTACGCCGGTCCTGTATGACTACTACGTGCGCACCACGCGCAGCGAGGAGGACTTCACCATGTCGCCGCAGGAGATCGAGCGGCAAATGGCAGCCTGGATCGTCCAGCGCAGTGCCCGGTTGAGCAAGGTGCTGCTGCAGAAGGAGCTGGCGCGTCCGATGTGGGCGGTTCGTGATGCCATACCGGCGCCCGGCAAGTATCCGCTGGTGGTCTATGCGCCCAGCTTCAGCGCCTCAGCCAACGAGAGCGCGGACATGTGCGAATACCTCGCCAGCCAGGGTTACGTGGTGATCGCCAGCCCGGACATGGGCACGCGCACCCGCGAGATGAACGAGGACCTCGAAGGCATCGAAACGCAGGCCGCCGACATCCATTTCCTGATCTCGTCGGCGCACACCCTGCCGCAAGCGGACATGGGCCACATCGCCGTCGTTGGCTTTAGCTGGGGTGGCATCTCCAACGTGTTTGCGGCGGCCAGGGATGACCGCATTGGCGCCCTGGTCAGCCTCGACGGCTCGCTGCGCTCGTTCCCGAAGTTCGTCGATGGTGGTGCCGACGCTGCGAAATACGTCACGCCGGACCGGGTCGCGGTGCCCCTGCTGTACATCGCCTCGCGGCCCAAATCGATCGAGCAACTGGGCAGCGAAAAGTCCGACCTGGCATACAGCTTCATGAACAGCATGAAGTATTCGGACGTATACCTGGCCACCATGCAGCCGATGGTGCATCCCGATTTCTCGTCGTATTACCTGCGCGTGGTGCCGGCCGATCCCGCGGCCCCTTATTCGCGCCAGGAAGTGCTGACGGCGTATGGCTGGACCGTACGGTATGTGCACCAATTCCTGGACGCCTATCTGAAGCAAAGCGCGCCGGCCCTGGCATTCCTGAAGACGCCCGACGCGGCGAACGGCGCGCCCAGGCACATGATGACGCTCGAGATGCGTCCGGCGAAAAGCACGGCGCCCAACTTTGAACGCCTTACCCTGGAGCTCAACACCAACGGTTTCGAGCATGCGGTGGCAGTCTACAAGAAGATGCGGCAAACGGATCCGAAATTCAGTGTCTCGGAAAACAGCATGAACGAATGGGGCTACGCCTTGTATCGCGCCGGCCGCAGCAAGGACGCGATCGAGGTGTTCAAACTCGGCGTGACGGCCTACCCGGAGAGCGGCAATCTGTCTGACAGCCTGGCCGAAGTGTACGAATCGGTGGGCAACAAAGCGCTCGCGATCGAGCATTACCGGCGCGCGCACGATCTGGACGAGGACAACAGCAACGCCGTGCGGCACTTGAAGGCGCTGGGCGCGCCTCAGTAAAGCTTGATCGCCTTGCAGTGCAAAGCGCGTTGCGCGAAGTCGCAACGCAGCTGCGGCACGCCATTCTCGTCATGCTCCGTCACGGTCCAGCCCTGGTCAGTGCGCTCGAGCAGGGCAAAGCCAAACCCGGAACGGGTGGCGTAGTCGCCCACCCGCGTGTCGGCGAACGGCAGCTGGGACGTGGGCAGCTGTTGCGGCAACGCGCCCTCGCTGGCCGAGCCGCTGTTGCCGAGCACCAGCGTGGCGGCGTGGCCGCTGTCGAACGAGAGGGCCTCGAACAGATGCACATGGCCGTGCAGCGCCAGGTCCACCGCGGTTGGAAACAGGGTCTGCGGGTGCAGCGTGCGCATGACCGAGGCGAGCCCCAGCATCGATGGCTTGGCACCGCCTTGCTTGTCCGGTCCCAGGCCAAGCACGGGATGATGGCTCAGGAAGAAATTGTGCCCGGTCTGCGCCGCCAGCCGGTCCACCTCGCGCAGCTGCGCGGCGTATGCCTGGAAGACGGGATCGCCTGGCGCATAAGCCTTGGCGCTCGACTTGGAGGAATCGAAGACGATCAATTGCGTGTCGCCGCCGATCGGCACCGCGTATGGCGACGAAAAATCGGCGCCCGCATCGCCTTGCGGTGTGTCGCAGGAGCGCGCCTGCGACCACGGGCCGCTGTCGAAAAACCGGAACCAGCCCTGGCCCGCGCGGCTGCACGTTTCATGGTTGCCGCGCACGAAAACCCAGGGCGCCGCCGCCAGCAGCGGACCGGCCGGCTGCAGGAAGTCGGCGGCCCAGCTGTCGTAGCCATAGCCCCACGGGCTGCCGGCGCAGCCTGCGGCCGGACACGGGCTCTCGCGGTAGTGGTAGTCGCCGACATGGATCACCAGGTCTGGCCGGGTGGCAGCAGCACTTTGCGCGACCTTGGCGAATGGCCACTGGGCGTTATCCGAACAGGGCTGGAACTGGCCATCGCTTTGCTTGAGCCGGCAGCCGGTGTCGCCGATGATGACGATGCGTTGCACGGTCAAAATCGGCAAGGCCAGTGCGTGCCCGTCCACGCTGGCATGCGCGGCGCCGGCCGGCAAGGCCGCCTCGCAACTGAGGACAGGAAACTCGGCCGCCTTGGCATCGGCTTGCGCGCCGCCAGCGCGAACCGGAACGCTGGCCGGCGCCGCCCGCAACTGCATCGGCAGCAGCTTGCCGTCGATCTCGATCGGCGGACAGGCGTGGGCACGCGTGATCACGCGCGCGCTGGCAGCGCCGTCGGCACCGCGCAGGGTAAAAGCGGCTTCGACCAGGCGCTCGTCCGCGCTGCGCCCGGGCAGAGCGCCGCAGGCGGCGCAGCACAGCGCCACCAGCGCGCACATCCACGCCCTCATCAAAAGTCTGCCTTGGCCGATACCTGAAAGCTGCGCGGTGCCTGGCTGGTGTACTGGTCGAAGGCGGCCGTCTTGCCGGTCGAAATCGAGGTGATCCCCTGGCGATCGAGCAGGTTGAAGACGTTGAACTGCAGTTTCAAGGTCTTGATGCCGGCGCCTGGGTTCTGGAACCGGTAAGCCACGCTCAGGTCAATGTTCGCGTACGCCGACGTCAAGTATTGATCGAAGGCGGCCGGCTTGGTCGGGTCATAGTCGACCTGGCGCACTTCGCCGGTGCGCTTGTAGATCAGCGACGCCGACCAGGGGCCGCCGTTGTACAGGGCGCCCAGCGCGGCCGTCATGTCCGGCGTGCCGGAGATGGTCTTGCCGGTGTCGTTGGCATTCGCCTGGTTGCTCGACCCGTTCGCATACAGCGCCACGCCGTTGCCGACGGCCCAGGTCAACTGGCCTTCGACGCCCTTGTAGGTCACGCCACCGATATTCACATAGGCAGCGGCCGCGCCGGCCAGGCCGTTCGAGACGTACTTGTTGGTGAAGTTGATGCGGTACAGGTCCAGGTCCCAGGTCAGCAGGTCGCTCTTGCCGACGATACCGAACTGGTAATTGGTCGACAACTGCGGCGCACTGCTGTTGCGGGTCGGGTCGGCGATGTAGAACGATTTCAGGTCTGGAATCTGGAACCCTTTGGCATACTGCGCATACAGCGCCAGGTTCGCGCCCAGGCGCTGGTTCGCGCTCAGGAAGGGCAGCGTGGCCTTGTAGTCGACTGAAGTATCCTGCGGCAGGCGCGTGGTCTGGTTGACGCTGGCGTCGACCGCGCGCGTGATGCGCACCGCCTTCACGCCCGGCGTCACAGTGAGGCTGTCGGTGGCATTCCATTCGAATTCGGCAAACGGCTGGAAGTTGCGGATCGTGGACTGCTGGTCGAACAGCACACTTGGGAACTGCAGCGGCGTGGGCTTGGTTTCGCGCGGATCGCGCACGCCCAGTGTCAGGTCGAGGTCGTACTGGTGGCGGTCGGTATCCGAATACTCGTACCAGAACCCGGTGCGCAGCAGGCCACTGTCGAACTTCTTGCTCAGCTTGAGGATGTCGCCGTACGCCCGGTATTTGTTCTGCTTGTCGATGCCAGGGATGTCCTTGTTGCCGGCCGGGCCGGCCTTGGTGCCGGGCAGGGTGGCGCCGGTCGGGTCGGATGAGGATATGGTCTGGTTGTCGTAGGCGTAGGTGTAGAGCTGGTTGTCGCTGGCGAAGCCGTTGCCCCAATTCGTCTCCAGGCGCAGGTAGCTGAAATCGGTGTGCTTGCTGGTGTGGTTGAAGCCGGCATAGTTGAAGCTGGCCGGGTCGTTGTTCAAGCTGTAGTTCTTGCCGAACTGCGCGATCTGCGCCTGCGTCGGGCCTTTCGCGTTGTCCGGCTGGACGTACTTGATTTCATTGTCGGTGGCGACGATGGTGGCGATCGTGTCGGCGCCGACCGGGCGTTCCAGCTTGATGAAGTAATTGTCGCTCTTGATGCTGTTGAGCGTCAGGTAGCCATCCGATTTCAGATGCTGGTAGTTCAGCTGCACGGTGGCGTTGCCGAAGTCGCGCAGACGCCCGCTCTCGTAGGCGCCGCCCAGCAGCGCCGTGTTCCAGGTGCCGACTGAACCGAACAGGCTGTAGCCCTGCTCGCGCGCCGGCTGTTTCGAGTACAGGTTGATCGAGCCGCCGAACGTGGCGTAGCCGAGGTTGCTGGCATTGCCCGGGCCGCGCTCGACGACGGCGCCGCCGATCACCGAGCCGGGGAAGAACGACGTCGAGTGGTGGGCCGGATTGTTGGTGTCGCCCCAGGGGATGCCGTCGAAGGTGATGTTGTACTGGTCGTCGGAGAAGCCGCGCATGCTGGTCTTGGTTTCGGACAGGCCCGGCCCGTTGGCCGAATCGCCGGCCATGCTGGGCGCGATGTTGACGATGCGGCTGTACTCGGCCGTCGGGGCGACCGACAGTTCGATGAATTCGCGCGTGATGATCGATTGCGGCTCCGTCGCCTGCAAGCTGGACTGGGTGGGCGCGACGGCCGAGGCGCTGCCCTTGGCCGTTTCGTCGGCGCGGTAGGCGCCGGCCTTGGCCGAGATGACGACAGTGGCCATCTCGGCCGGTACTGGCTCGGGCGTGGTGTCGGCGCTGGCGGACATGCCATGCAGTGCAAGGGAAACCAGGAGGGCGATTTTTTTGTGGGGAAGGGCAGGCGATGGCGTCATGGGATGGTCACAGGTCGGTTGGATGGTTGCGATGCAAAAGTCGCAACACTACCCGTCGTTTGTGACCGGCGTGTGTTCAATTCATGACAAGCCGATGACGGCAATCGAGGGCGCCGTCGCGCCGTCAGGGGCTGCGGCGCGCCTCATAGCGCTGGATGATGGCTTTGATGCCGCCATTCTCGCGCAGCGCCGCCACCGAGCCGTTCAAGTCCTGCACCAGCTGGGCCGGCAGGCTGCGGTGGCAAGCGAGGTAATGGTCCACTTCGCGCAAGGTGAACACCGGCTTGATATCGAGCACGCCCATCTCGTCGGCCAGGATCCGGCCCCGTTCGAGGCCGGTCGCCCACAGCGTGATGTGCCCGGCGGCCAGTTTGCGCACATTGAGCTTGTTGTCGCCCACCAGTTCGACGGCCACGCCCTGCGATTTCAGATAGTGGGCCGGGCCGTCGTCGCGCAGGCCGCCCACGGCGTATTGCGCCACGTCGGCCGCCTGCTCGATACGGCCCCGAAATTCGCCCCTGGCGTAGAGTACCCAGCGGTTGGTGTTGAGCGGACCGACCCACTGGAACAGGGACTCGCGTTCGGGCAGGCGCGTCACGGGATAGACGCAGGTGTCGGGCCGCGAGGTGGCCAGCATCATGGCGCGCGCCCATGGATAGATGCCCACCTTGTAGGCCAGGCCGCTGCGCTTGAAGGCGGCGTCGAGGATGTCGGTCGTCACGCCCGTCACCTCGTGGCTGCGCGGGTCGGTGTAGGCGAACGGCGCGTTCTCGGTCGAGACGATCGTCACCTGGCCGGCTGAGGCCAGCGGACCGGTGAGCGCTATCAGGAACAGCCAGGATCGATGATGCATGCTAAGGGAGCGCCGCTCCGACTGTGAAGGTAAATTCGGCGATTCCGTCGAGCGCACCGCGCACCAGGTCACCGGGCAGTAACGGGCCGACGCCGGCTGGCGTGCCGCTGAAAATCAGGTCGCCCGGCGCCAGCGCGACGAAACGGGAGATGTGGCTGATGATGTCGGCCAGCGGCCAGATCATCTGGTCGAGCGTGCCTTGCTGGCGCAGCGTGCCGTTCACTTCGAGCCACAGCCGGCAGTCGGGCGGCGGATGGCCGGCCGCGCTGACCGGGTGGAGCGCGCTGCACGGCGCCGAATGGTCGAAACCCTTGGAGAAGTCCCAGGGGCGGCTCATCTCCTTGGCCACGGCCTGCAGGTCGCGCAGTGTCAGGTCGAGTCCGACACCGTATCCCCACACCATCGCCAGCGCGTCTTGCGGCGCCACGTTGCGCCCGCCAGCGCCCAGGGCGGCCACCATCTCGACCTCGTGGTGCAGGTCCGAGGTGCAGCCGGGGTAGGGGACGCTGTCCTCGGCGGCGACCACGGCGTCGGCCGGCTTCATGAAGAAGAACGGCGCTTCGCGATCGGGATCGTTGCCCATTTCGCGCGCATGGGCGGCGTAGTTGCGTCCGACGCAAAAGACGCGCCGGATCGGAAAACGGGCATCGCTGCCGGCGACGGCCAGCGATGGCGTGGGCGGGGCGGGAATCACGAATTCGGACATGGGGTGCTCGGGAATTGTTAAATTCAAGCCATTATGCCACTGCGGCGCGGTGACGATGTGGTGCATAATCACACACACTTGTGGTCCAGGGAGAACTCGGGTGACTGATCGTGCGCAACGGGCCGGCCTGGCTGCGATGGCCGTGCTGCTGGTCGCCTGTGGCGGCGGCGGTGGCGCTGGCACCACGCTGGCGCCTGCGCCGCTGCCCGCTAGCGAGGGCCTGAACGATGCCGTGAGCTATTCGAGCGCTGCCGATGGTGCGCTCGCTGCGCCCGAGGAGCGCGCGGCCGTGGTCCAGGGGCATATGGCGCTGGCCGGAAAGCAGCTCGACTACACCGCCACCAGCGGCCACCTGACCGCGCTTGATGCGCGCAGCGGCCAGCCGGTCGCGTCGTTCTTCTATGTCGCCTACACCGCCGGCACGCTCGGCGCGGCAAGGCGCCCGCTGACGTTTTTCTACAACGGCGGCCCCGGTTCATCCTCGATGTGGCTGCACCTGGGCGCATTTGGTCCGAAGCGCGTCGTCACCGGCATCCCGGCCGCCGAAATCCCATTGCCGGTGCAATTGGTGGACAACCAGGAAACCCTGCTCGACTACACCGACCTGGTGTACGTGGACGCCATCGGCACCGGCTTTTCGCAGGCCGTGGCACCGAACCAGAATCAGGATTTCTGGGGCGTCGACCGCGACGCGGCGGCGTTTCGCGATTTCGTGCGGCGCTACGTGGCGGTCAACCAGCGCCAGGTTTCGCCCAAATTCCTGTTCGGCGAGTCGTATGGCGCCCCGCGCACGGCGGTACTGGCGAACCTGCTGGAGACCGCCGGCATGGCGCTCGACGGCATCGTGCTGCACTCGGCGATCATGAACTACAACAGCAATTGCGGCGTGTTCGCGCCCGGCAGCGTCAGCTGCGAAGGCTATTTCCCAAGCTTCGCCGCCACCGGCGCCTACCATGGCGTGAGCGTGCCGGTGCCGCCCGACCTGGTCGCCTATGTGCAGCAGGCGCGCGTGGTCGGCGCCGGCGCTTACCGCAATGCGATCGGTGCCTGGCTGCTTGACCGCAGCGTGCCGGCCGACAGCGTGCAGGTCCAGCTGGCCGCCTTGACCGGCATGGCGCAACAGCTGTGGCGCGATACGCCCGATTTCGGCCCGAACGTGTTCCAGGCCGGCTTGCTGCCGGCGCGCCTGATCGGGCGCTACGACGCGCGCGTGGTGGCCGCCAAGGGCAGCGCGCTGGCGGCCGACAACGACCCTTCGCTGACGGTGGTCAGCGCGGCATTTAGCACCACCATCCGTAGCTACCTGCAAGGCGAACTGAAATACACCGCGCGTTCCTCGTACGTGACGAACAACAATATCGTCGAGCGTTGGGACTTCCGGCACGACGGCAAGGCGGTGCCCGACACGATTCCCGACCTGGCAGCGGCCATGCTGCAAAACCCGGCGTTGAAGGTGTTGGCGCTGGGCGGCTATCATGACCTTGCGACACCGTTCTACCAGACCGAGATGGACCTGGCGCGACTCGACGCTGGCAGCGCGGTACGCATCATCAACTACGGAAGCGGCCATATGATCTACCTTGACGACGTGGCCCGGCGTGCCCAGAAAAGCGACCTGGCCGCCTTCCTGCACAGCGAGTCGGTGGCGAAATGAATTCCATGAACCGGCTCCTCTTGAGCGCCGCCTTCGCCTGCGGTGGCGCTGGCGCGCAGGTGCCGCCCCATCCTGACCCCTACCTGCCGCCGTCCCAGCGTCTGCCCTCGTCGTCCGCACCCGCGTTTGGCGCGGCCCTGCGCGCCGAGGCCATGCAAAAGCTCAGGCAGCGTTTCGAACAGGCCGATCTCGACGCCAGCAGCAGCCTGACTGTAGAGGAGGCGCGGCGCGCCGGGCTCGGCTTCGTGGTGCAGCATTTCGACGCGATCGACAGCACGCACCGCGGCAAGGTCAGCTTCGACGACTTGCGCGCCTATTTGGTCCGGCGCCGCGCCCGATGAGCGAGGACACCCTGTCCGAGCTGGACGCGCTCGAACGCCTGATCGAACAGGGCGGGACCGGTCTGGAGGTGCGCACGGCGTGCACGGTGGCGGCCGGCAGCCGGCAATTCCCGGTGCTGGTGCTCAGCATGGGCAATCCCGGCCCGGACGTGCCGGTGCTGGGCTTTTTCGGCGGCATCCACGGCCTTGAGCGCATCGGCACCCAGGTCATCTTGGCGTTTCTGCAAAGCTTGCTGGCGCGGCTGCGCTGGGACCACGGCTTGCAGCGCCAGCTCGAATCGATGCGGCTGGTGTTCATGCCGCTGGTGAACCCGGGCGGCATGTGGCAAGCCACACGCTGCAACCCCCATGGCGTGGACCTGATGCGCAATTCGCCGGTGCAGGCCAGCGAGAAGGTGCCGTTCCTGGTCGGCGGCCAGCGTCTGAGCGCGCGCCTGCCGTGGTATCGCGGCCGCTTCGGCGCGCCGATGGAGGCCGAGAGCCTGGCCGTGTGCGAGGTCGTCGAACAAGAACTGTTGTCGCGTCCATTCGGCCTGGCGCTGGACTGCCATTCCGGTTTCGGCCTGCGCGACCGGATCTGGTTTCCGCATGCGCACACCAGCACGCCGATCGCGCACCTGGCCGAAATCGCCGCGCTAGAGGAGCTGTTCAGCCAGAGCTACCCGCACCACAACTATATGTTCGAGCCACAAAGCCGGCAATACCGCACCCACGGCGACCTGTGGGACCACTTGTACCTGCACGCCGCGCGCCAGGGCGGCGCGCGCGTGTTCCTGCCGCTGACGCTGGAGATGGGATCGTGGCTGTGGGTGAAGAAAAACCCGCGCCAGCTGTTCTCGCGCCAGGGAATCTTCAATCCGACGGCCGCGCACCGCTTGCAGCGGGTGCTGCGCGGCCATCTGATCTGGTTCGATTTCCTGATGCGGGCCGCGGGCGCGCACGCGCGCTGGCTGCCGGACGCGGACACGCGCGCGACGCAGCGGACGCGCGCGCTGGCGCGCTGGTACGGCGCATGAGCTGCTGGGTCTTGCTGCGCGGCTTGATGCGCGAGCAGCGCCACTGGGGCGATTTCCCCGCGCTGCTGGCGCAGGCACTGCCTGGCGCACAAGTGCTGACGCCGGATTTGCCGGGTAATGGCGTGCGCTGGCGGGCGCCCAGCGCCACCCGGGTGGCGGACATGGTCGAATCCTGCCGCGCGGAGCTGCGCGCGCGTGGCCATTCGAGGCCTTGCAATGTACTGGCGCTGTCGCTGGGGGGCATGGTGGCAGTGGAATGGGGGGCGCGCTATCCGGGCGAGATCGAGCGCAGTGTGCTGATCAACACCAGCATGCGCCCGTTCAGCAGCTTCCATCAACGTTTGCGCTGGCAGAATTACACGGCCATTGCAGCGATGGCGCTGCGCGGAGGCGCCGAGCGGAAGGAAAGGCTGGTGCTGGAGTTGACCAGCAACCGTGAGTTCGATCCGGTCTTGCTGCGGCGCTGGCTGGAGTGGCAGCGCGAGCGACCGGTATCGCGCCTGAATGCCTGGCGTCAGTTGCTGGCTGCCGCGCGCTACCAGGCGCCGGCAGGGCCGCCGGCGCGGCCCGTGCTGGTGCTGGGCAGTCGAACCGACCGCCTGGTCGATGTGGCCTGTTCGCAGCAGTTGGCGCAAGCCTGGCAGCTCGAATGCGCGCTGCATCCGACGGCGGGCCACGACTTGCCGCTTGACGATGGTGCATGGGTCGCCGACAAAGTGGCGCGCTGGCTCCGGCAGTAGTCGTACGAAATCACGAAAAAAAAGGGGAAGTCGCTTGCGCGGCCTCCCCTGTAAAACGGAGCCGCAGAGCAGCCCCGCTAGAGACGACAATCAGAAGCTCAGGTCCAGCCGCACCCCGAAATAGCGCGTGAAGTCGCGCGGCGGCAGCCACTCGGTGGTGTTCACGGCAGCGACCGGATTGGGCGCCTTGGTACTCCAGGTGCCGTTGGCGATGCTGCTGTTCAGCCCCGCCGCGTAGCGTTTATCGAACAGGTTGTTGACAAACAGCGACAGCTTGAAGCGGTCCTGCCTGTCGCGCAGCCCGAAGCCGACGTTGGCGATGCCGTAGGCGCCCTGGATCTGCATCGGATCCTGGCTCAAGGCGAACTGGGTCGCGCTCTGGAAGCGGTAGGCGCCGGTGAAGTAGGCGCCGAAGCTGCGACCTTCGAGCGGCAGGTCGTACTGGCCGCCGAAATTGAGCTTGATCTTCGGCGCGTTGGGCAGCGTCTTGCCCGCCAGGTTCTGCACATTGGTGTTGTTGAACTTCGGATTGGGCGCGCAGCCCGGACCTGGCGTCGCGCCATTGCCCGCCGCATTGAGCACGTTGTAGCAGGGGCCGTTTTCAAAATCGCGAATGGTGGCCTGGGTGTAGGCGAAACTGCCGTTGAGCAGCAGTCGCGCAGTGGCCTTGATGCTGCCCTCGACTTCCACGCCTTGCGCGCGCAGGGCGCCGATGCTGTTGAGCGAAGTACGGAACACACCGTCGTAGTCGAAAAAGCCGGCCGACTGCTGGAAGTGAAGGAAGTCGGTGCGATAGACAGCCACGTTGAGCATGGCGCGATTGTCAAGCAGCGTGGTCTTCAAGCCCAGCTCGAAATTGTTCGCCGTCTCGGCCGGCACGGCATCCTTCTTGGCCAGCGCCGCCGTGAAGCCGGACGTCAGATCGTAGGCCACGCCCTTGTGACCGGTCGAGAACATCGCATAGGCCATCATGTCCTTGTTCAGGCGCTGTTCCAGTCCCAGTTTGCCGGTGGTGCTGTTATGGCTGTCGCTCTTGGTGTAGAACTCGGTCAGTGCGTGCACTTGCGGCGGCACGCTGTAGCGGTAGAAGTTGTAGCCGGTATCTTCCCGGTTCAGGCGCAGGCCCGTGACCAGGCTGGTGCTGGGCAGCAGATCCCAGCTCGACTGGCCGTAGATCGCCTTGCTGGCGTTCCAGGCCTCGGCCCCATACGCGGTACCGTAGTTGAGGATCAGGGGTGCCTTGGTCAGCTCGCGCGCGAGTTCGTTCTTGCCGTACCAGAGACCGACGACGTAGCGCAGGGCGCCCTTGTCGGGCGACGTCAGGCGCAATTCCTGGGTGGTCGAGGCGACGTCGAAGGTACCCCACTGGATCAGGCCGCCGTGCATATTGGTCGGCTTGCCGTCGGCCAGGGTCAGGTACTGCAAGATGTCGACGTCCGTGTTGTCGTTGTCCTGGTAATCGTCCATGTGGTACTTGCTGTACGAGGAGATCGAGCTGAAGGTGTGCCCGGCCAGCGGGCCCTGTTCGCCAAACTGGTAGTTCAGTTTGAGGCCGGTGCCGGCATCGTGGAATTTGCCGCCTGTCGGGTAGTCGTTGCGGATGGCGAGGTTGCCCGGTTCGATCCTGACACCGGCCAGCACCAGCGACTGCGGCAGCTGCGCCACGTTGCGGTACAGGGCGCCGGGCGACATCGACGTGAACGCGGTCGAGCAGCAGAATTTTTCGGTGCGGTTGTAGTGCGGCGTCAGCGTCAGCGTCAGTGCATCGATCGGCTGCCATTCGAACTTGGCGCTCAGATTCTCGCCCTTGCTGCCGTTGACCTTGCGCCCCGTCGTGAGGTCGTTCAGGGTGCCGTCGAAATTGGTCTTGCTGGCCGCTACACGCAGGCGGAAGCTGTCCGACACCGCGCCCGAGACACTGCCACCGAGGCGCCATTCATGGTCGCTCGTCGAGAGCATCGTGGTGTTGGTGCGCAGCGGCCCGCTGATCGGTTTGGTGGTGATGTTGAGCGCGCCGGCAATCGCGCTCTTGCCGAACAGGGTGCTCTGCGGTCCCTTCAGCACCTCGATGCGGAACACGTCGGCCAGATCCTTGAAGGCGCCGGCCTGCATGCCGATCGGGATGTCGTCGACGATGACGGAGACGTCCGCTTCCACCCCGATCCCCAGCGAGTAGGTTCCGACCCCGCGCATATTGATGCTGAAATTGCCGGGCTGGGTGCCGTACGACAGCGTCAGCGCGGGCGACAGGTTGGGGATGTCCTCCAGGTCGCGCACGTTGGCGCGCTGCAGCGTGACGTCATTGAGCACCGAGATGGCGGCCGGGACGTCCTGCAGGTTCTGGGCGCGCTTGTTGGCGGTGACGATGACGGCCTCCAGCTTGCCGCTGTCGGCAACGGCCTGCTGGGCGTGCGCGCTGGCGGCCATGCCCAGCATGGCCAGGGCGACGGCCGCGGCCAGTGGACGGGGGCGCGGTGGACGTCCCATGGGTGTCTGTTGCATTTTATTCTCCTTGTTGTATGAGCCGCGTTTGGCGGTCTGTCTCGCTCGTCGATTGGCAATGGGAACGTTTCCACATGCAAGCCAAAAAAGAGCACGCAGTGCGTGCGGCGGAAACGATCCATTAATATATTAGTGTATTTTTTGAAATTGCGCAGCATTTATCGTGAATACTGCACACGCCGGTGTCAGCGCTGGGTGAAGATTTTCTTAGGGCACATCGCGTGCACGCCGACATTGCCGTCGACCAGTTGGGTGATGTTCATGTCCACGGCCACGCTGGCGAGCATGTAGGCCTCGTCGCGGCTCAAGTGTTTTTCCTCGACCAGGAAGGCGATCATATCGCGCAGCGCCAGTTCGGTCGCCTCCTTCAAGTCCTTGGAAAATCCCATGGAAATGTAGTAGTCGGGCGTTTCGGCGCGTGGCCACAGCAGGTGGCGGTGCTTGTGCACGATGAAGCGAAACGTTCCGCTCAGGTAAGTTTCGAGCGCCGTGATGTCGACCTCGCCGTTGCCCTGGGCCGCATGGCCGTCGCCCGCCTCGAACAGCGCACCCTTGGCCGCCACCGGAATGAACAGGGTGGTGCCGGCCACCAGCTCCTTGTTGTCCATATTGCCGGCATGTGCAAACGGTGGTGCACTGTCGATCTTGCCGCCGGCCGGCGCCACTCCCATGCTGCCGAAGAAGGGCCGCAGCGGGATCTCGATGCCGGGTGCGAAATGGCCGATCATCTTCTGGCGATCGAGCGCGATGATCTTCGAGCGGCTGTACGGATACTCCATCGGCAGGAAACCTTTGCCCAGCGCGAAACCATTGCAGGCGAAGTTGGCGTCGATGTCGACCTTCAGGATTTGCACCTCGAGCACGTCGCCCGGTTCGGCTTCGGCAATGGCGACCGGGCCGGTCAGGATATGGCCGCCGGGACCCTTGTCGCTCACCTCGCGGTAAATGGCGGCCGTGTAGGGCGGAATGTCCTCCGGCTTGACACCGTTGGCGATCATGCGTTCGGGCGAGCCGCAGGTCGACAGGGTTTGCATGCGCACCGTATCGCCCGAGTGGACCGTCAAGACTGGCTTGGCCAGGCCCGAGTAGTAGCCCCAGGCCACGCTGGCCGGCGTGGCCAGCAAGGTGAATTCGGCGGCCGTCAGCGGGGCGGCCACGGCAAGGGTGAACAAGAGGGCAAAGCGCATGTCGGAGTCGGCTTTCTCGATGGTGCACACAAAAATGGTGCGATTTATTCCTGCACGATGAATGGCATGGCGCAGTGGATTGGCCGTGTCACTGTACTTTCGACCGCGTCCGGACGCAACGTTTCCTTGGAAAATATTTTTCCGTTTGACGAAACGACGCGAAGTGGCGCCGTCCTGCATTACACACCGCCGCCAACTGAGTTGATCTGGAGGACGTTCGATGGCACTATGGCTGGATTGCTCACGGCTCCGTGGAGACATCATGCGCCACCTTCGAAGTGTTTTCCCCTTTGCCATTGTCGGCGCCTTCGCTTGCGGTCTGATGGCGGCACCCTTGCTGCGCGACGCCAGCGCTGACGTGCAGCCCTTGACGCCAGCGGTGATCGACCTGCTGGCGCTGAAGCATGCCGATTTGCCCACCACCGCGAATCCGGAAATGAACGCCAGGACGCTGGTCGTGACCGAAAACGCCACGCTCGGCATCCAGTCCGGCAATATCGCCAGACACCTGCATCCGAAGACCGACGAGATCCAGTACATCGTTGAAGGCAGCGGCGCCATCTGGCTTGGCAATGAACGCGTCGAGTTCAAGCCCGGCACGCTCATTATCATTCCCAAGGGCGTGGTGCATGGCGGCTCGATCGTGAGCAAGGGGCCGGTCAAATCGATTGCGATCAAGATTCCACCGCAGCCGAAAGATGGCACGGTGTTTGTCGATTGAGTCGCTGCCAATGATCACGCTGGAACTGGGCGAGACGCTCGCCGATCTCGAAGGCATTCTCGCGCTGCAGCGGATCAACCATGCGACGGCCGTCGCGCCTGAGCAGTGGGCGGGGCAGGGTTTCGTCACGATGCAATACACGATGGCGCAATTGCAGGCGATGTGCGGCAGCTACCGCCATGTGGTGGCCAAACGCGATGGCGCGGTGGTCGGCTATGCGCTTGTGATGCTGAAGGAGCACAAGGAAGCGTTCCCTTTTCTGCGCGATATGTTCGAGAGCATCGAGACCGGCAGCGTGCGCGCTAAGCCCTTGCGGGACTGCGCCTATGTCGTGATGGGGCAGGTGTGCGTGGCTGCCGAGTGGCGCGGACAGGGCCTCGCCAGGCGCATGTACGGAAAATTGAAAGAACAAATGAGCGCCGATTTCGAGTTCGTGCTGACCGAGGTGTCGTCCAAAAACGTCCGCTCGATGCGTGCGCACCTGGACGTCGGTTTCCGCGATATCGAGATGCAAACCGACGTGCCCAGCGAGTGGCACGTCATCGCCTGGGATTGGACTTGACGTGAATCTGAGCTGGTTGATTGTGAAGTATTTGTTGACCTCGGCGATCGTGGTGGCCGTGTCCGAGTTCGCCAGGCGCAATGACCGGCTTGGCGGGCTGGTGGCCGCGCTGCCGCTGGTGACGGTGCTGGCGCTGATTTGGCTGCAGGTGGAAAATCAATCACAGCAGAAGATCGCCAACCACGCGTGGTACACGTTCTGGTATGTGGTGCCGACCTTGCCGATGTTCCTGCTGTTTCCGCTGCTGTTGCCGCGCATCGGCTTCTGGCCGACGCTGCTCGCCTGCATCGGCATCACGATCCTCTGTTTCATCCTGTTTGCCCTGCTGGTGCGCCGGTTCGGGATTGAATTGTTGTAGCAAATTGATGTGCTATTCTCCTCCCACAATTTGAACAGGGGAGGCTGTATGGACGTTTGGCGCACCACGATGGTTCCACTCATTGCCGCAATGCTCGGCAGCTGTATGGCGTGCGCTCCGGCGTCGGCCCAGGTCAAACCATATCGTGCGGCGATTGACCGCATCCTGGCCAGCCCGGCGTTCAAGGCGGCCGACGCGGCGCTGGCGGCCGACCACGCCCGCATCGTCGACGAGGGCATCAAGCTGACCGAGATTCCCGCACCTCCGTTCAAGGAAGAGTTGCGCGCGAAGGCGTTTGCCCAGATGCTCAGGGACGCCGGGCTGGCCGACGTGCGCATCGATGAAGAGGGTAATGTCACTGGCGTGCGCAAGGGCAGCAAGGGTGATGGAAAATATGTCGTCGTGTCAGCCCACATGGACACGGTGTTTCCGATCGAGACCGACGTGCATGTCAAGCGCCAGGGGACGAAGCTGATGGCGCCGGGAATCGGCGACGACTCGATGAGCCTGGCGGTGCTGCTGGGCTATCTGCGGGCCATGAAAATTGCCAATGTCCACACCAATGATGACCTGCTGTTCGTCGGGACCGTCGGCGAAGAGGGGCCGGGCGATCTGCGCGGCGTGCGCTATCTGTTTACCAAGGGACCATATAAAGGATTGATCAAGTCGTTTTTCTCGCTCGAATCCGGGCGGGTGAACAGCATCACCAGCGCCGGCGTGGGCTCGAAGCGCTACCGGGTCACGTTCCACGGTCCGGGCGGCCACAGTTACGGCGCGTTCGGCCTGGTCAATCCGATGTTCGCACTGGGTCATGCGTCGGAGGAGTTCGGCCGTATCCAGGTGCCGGCCAAGCCGCGGACCACGTACAGCATTGGCGTGATCGGCGGCGGGACGTCGGTCAACTCGATTCCCGTGAGCGCATGGATGGAAGTTGACATGCGCTCCGAATCGATGGTCGAACTCAAGCGCGTGGAAGAGCGCCTGCAAGCGATCGCGAAGGACGCGGCCGAGCATGAGAACCAGGCGCGCTCGACGAAGGAGGGCAAAATCTCGGTCGAGGTGAAATTGATCGGCGACCGGCCGGCAGCCGGCACCGATCCGCAGTCGGACATGGTGCAATACGCGAGCGCGTCGGTCGAGGCGGGCGGCTACGTGCCGGCCCTGGAGATCAGTTCGACTGACTCGAACATGGCCATGAGCCTGGGCATACCGGCGATCACGATTCGGCGCATGGCGCCGGGGCACGACGGCCGCTCGCACTCGCTCGATGAGTGGGTCGATGTCGAGAAGGGGCCGATGGTGAAGGCAATGGCGATCAGCCTGGCCACCATCCTGGCGGTGGCCGGCATGGAATAAAGCCATTGATGGCAAAGTTTGATCCATTTTATTCAAGGTGAGTATGCAATTTCAGAAGTCGTTCATGTTTCGGGCCGCAGCACTGGGCGTTTTGTTGGTCAGCACCGCCCAGGCCGAAAACACGGTCAAGATCGGCCACGTCGCGGCCACCTCGGGCGTCATCGCCCACCTCGGCAAGGACAACGAGAATGGCGCGCGCATGGCCGTTGATGAGATCAACGCCAAGGGCCTGGTCATTGGCGGCAAGCGCTACAAGCTGGTGTTGCTGGCCGAGGACGATGCCGGTGATCCGAAGCAGGGCACGGCGGTGGCCCAGAAATTGGTCGACGCCCGGGTCAACGGCGTGATTGGGCATGAGAATTCGGGCACGACGATTCCCGCATCGAAGATTTATTTTGACGCCGGCATTCCCCAGATTTCGCCGTCGGCCAGCAACCCGAAGTACACGCGACAGGGCTACAACACGGCCTTTCGCAACGTCGCCAACGACGAGCAACTGGGCGCGGCGCTGGCCCGCTACGCTGTCCAGGTGGGCAAGGCGAGGCAGATCGCCGTGATTGATGACCGCACCGCGTACGGCAAGGGCCTCAGCGACGAATTCATCAAGAACGTGAAGGGCATGGGCGGCGCTGCGCGCATCGTCTCACAGCAATTTACCAATGACAAAGCCAGCGATTTCGGCGCCATTCTCACCGCCGTCAAGGCCACCAAGCCGGACCTGATATTTTTCGGCGGGATGGACGCCGTCGCCGGCCCAATGCTGCGCCAGATGAAGCAGCTGGGCATCAAGGCCAACTTCATGGGGGGAGATGGCATGTGCTCCGACTCGGTGCCGCGCCTGGCCGGTGACGCGATGGCCGACGGTCAGGTCATCTGCGCGGAGGCGGGCGGGGTGGAACCGCAGCAGCAGAAAGGGCTGGACGATTTCAGGGCCGCCTACCGCAACAAGTTCGGCATCGACGTGTTGACCTATGCGCCGTACGCTTATGATGCAGTGCTCGCGATGGTGGAGGCGATGCAGCAGGCCGGCTCGCCCGAACCGGCGGTCTACCTGCCCAAGCTGGCCAGGATCCGGCATAAAGGAGTGACTGGCATGGTGGCATTCGACGCGAAGGGCGACGTGCAAAATGGGGTGCTCACGATCTACACCTTCCGCGGCGGAAGCCGCCAGCGTTTGACCGTAATGAAATAATATCGCCGACGGTCGTTGAAAGAACATACAACTTGTAGCCGATTCGGCGTTGGTGCCTGCACGAAAATGACGGAATTGTCGAAAAATCGAATTATTCACAGGTTCGTAGGGTGGAAAAGCGCAGCGCATTCCACCATTGCGTGCGTCGACGCGGCGCACGCCTGGCGGAATGCGCTGCGCTTTTCCACGCTACTTTATGTCGGCAGCTAGTGAGCCTGCTCGGCCCACAATGCCATGTATTCGTAAGATCGGTTCAACAAGTCTTTTTCCATTTCGTGCATTCGCTCTTTCGGCGGATGGCTGGGATGTTGATTGAACGCGCTGTATCCCAGCCCCAAACGACCATCAGGAATCGCGAATCCGGAAAACTCCAGGATTGTCGGCATCAAATCGAAATGCAATAACTGGGTTCGATTTGGAGCCGGTGGTTCATTTGACAGGAACGTGTTAAAAATTGTCCGATTTGGAAGCTGCGTCAATTGCGCTGACAAGGGGTTCTCGCGCGACAAATGATCTCCGACGATGACGATATTTGTAGTCTCCATGTAGCCATTATCCCTGGCAAAGCGAACGAATTCCGCCACTTCGCGTGCCGTGCAAGAAACCACGCCGCCGAATTCAGCAAACCCGGACCTGGCGCAGCTTTTCGACAAATGTCCCTCTGGTTCATGCGTATCGACGGTCAACAACGTCAGGTTGAATTTCTGATGTGAAGCGGACAGCGTTCGAAGTTTCGCCTTCGCCCTTTGAAACAGGTCGCCGTCATAGAGCCCCCATCCATTCATGTCAGACTCGGAGACACCACCAAGGAGCCAGTCCTCTTTGCCATAGACTTCATGGTAATGGTGCTGATTGAGGAATCGACCTTTGCCGGCGAAGCTCGGTGAAGCACCACCCATGAATACATTGCGGTAGCCATGGTCGGCCAGGACATCGGACAGACAGACGGCTTTCTTGAGGAAAGAATCGACCATTTGGCCCTGTGTGTTGGCGTCGAAAATAGTCACGCGTTCGAGTGGCACCGCGCATTGCGTTGCCACAATCGCGGCGATTGTCCAGCCTGTGCCCGGCGCCTGTTCATAGTCAGGGAAGGTCGTGCCTTGAAGATCGGTGAGTGGCGCCAGCAAGTCCCTGCCGAACTCGGAACCATTTGCGTAACCCATCTCAAGGCTTTCGACGTAAATCAGAATAAGGTTCTTTGGCTTTTTCTCGACCAGCATGACCGATCCAGGAGGGATGTAGTTTGCTCCGAAATAATCAGGGCCGAAGTTGGCACTGGCGTACTTCAGCGCGGAGACGTCGTAGGTCCAGAATACTGCTGCGCCGAGAATCAGGAGTTGAGGGAGTACGCGGTGAATTCTGGAGAGCGGCGTCCGGAAGCGGGACGGTGTTCGCGAGATCGCGGTCAACATGCGCGGCTCAAAGTAGAACGAGAGTATTGCCAGGAAAATGAGCGGCGCGAGCACGCACCATCGAACGAACCGGCGCAAGAAGACGGGGTCCGAGGAGTTGGTCAGTTCAATGCCAAAATTGAGGTGATAGGCAATCTGGTTCAGGTCCGGCCTGCCGAAATAGCGGTGAATCCAATAGCTCACGCAGAACAGGAAAATGGCCAGCAGGTACAGGCTGCTGCGGGCGATCGATGGGCCATATTGTTGGAAATTTTTGCGTATTGTCGTAGTGGAAATCTGCATGCAAGCCTGATAGTTGGATCAATCATGGACCGTCAAGAGACCATTGCAGGGCAAGGACTTCTTGGGGCTCCATACTTGTTAAGTCGATGCCATCCGTACAAATTTGGATGGCGCGTCAGGCTGTGAATCGTCATCAGATGCCATCATCGCAATCGCGTGTATCCAACATATTTCTTGGGAAAGTGATTTGTATCTAAGTGTGAGTTTTTGGCCAGCAATGAAGTCAATACAGGGTGGGAGTGCAGCTTCAGGTGGATGCATATGTCGAGCGACCCGTCCGTGCTGAATTAATAGGTGCTTCCCTAAATGTCGTCGTCGCGATCATGATGTTCGTTTCCGACCGCCGGATTGAAGATCCGTGTCCAGATTGGACGAACGGCGGGACGTATCACGCCTTTCGTGAGATACGCCCTCGCCAAGTGGAACGCGTCAAGCGGCGCCTGTCGCAGCGCGGTGGCCTCTCAGATCGTCGGCACATGCAGCCGGTTGTCGTCCTCCAGAACCAGGCCTTGCCAAGTTGCGGGCTTGCCCGTTACTTCCCACGCCAGGATTTGCTGGGGCGTGCGTCCGATGCCGCCCATAAGGCCGGCCATTTGGCGTTTGTCGAGTTCCTTGGCGACGGCCAGATCTTTGATCGTCAGTTTGTTCATGTCAATCTCCTCAAAGTGCACTGCCAGACACCACGCCGGGCTTAGTGCTTAGTAGCCTTCGACTGCAGGAAGCGTGCCACCGGAGGAATCGCGCTGTTTGGCGACATACGAGGTGCCTTGGATCGCCATCTGTTGTTTTCACTACGACAGTCGTGTCGCTTGAGTTGGTCATCGTCCAACACTTGAGCCGCGCGGATGCGGAGCGCTTCAGCCTGAACGCCGCTTTCAAGCGCACCCGGGCCTGCCGAGAACGGCGTTAATACGCTTACTTTTTTCCGTTAAACTAGTGGGCAACATCCCTGCTATGCTTGGCAAGTTGTCTTGAATTGTGATGTGGAGAAGGCGTGCCAGACGAAGCACAATAAATTTTGGCAAACCAAGCGTTCGGGGTGCTCACGGCCAGGAGCGGTTATTCACCACCATGCGAAAGAATTGATGCGTCTAGACCAGTCAGGCAACTGGTCGTGGATGAGGTTGACGCTTCTTTCTTGATGGCGGCTTCCGCGCGGATTTCGGTGGTTTTATGACGAACGGTGACGATCGCCAAAGGCCGACGATTGCCTTGAGTGCGCTCCCGTCAAATCTGACGCAAGGCAATCCGTTCGTCGGTAACTGCCTGGTATTCTCGCAATTCAGCAGTCGCGAAGTCCGGCACCGCCACTTTTCTATAATTCATAATTTCCACTCATCCGAAAGATCTCATGCTCCGCCTGTTCTCCTTGTTGCCCCTCATGTTCATGTCGATGGCCATGGCTGCCGTCCCGATGGACATTCACGTTCCAGCCAATATTCAAGTCTGTACCAACGCGACGCCGTGCCCAGTCGCAATCCTGAGCCCTGGATATGGACTTTCCGGTTCGGATTACTCCTTCGTCACCAACTATCTTAACGGGATGGGTTACTTGGTTATCACCCTGCAAGACAGTGCCGGCGGCGTAAAAATGGACCCGAACGCCCCAGTGGCGAAGCAAGTACAAGCGTTGGCCCGAGTGGCTTCGAAGTCGATCTTCACCGTGATCGACGAAGCCGCGATACGGTATCCGCAGTTCGATTGGCATCACCTGCTTCTCGTCGGACACTCCCTTGGCGGGGACAGTTCAGCTCAGTTCGCCGCTGACAACGCGAACCGCGTTTCCAGTCTGATCAGCCTCGACAGCCGCCGGGTCGCCTTGCCTCGCTCAGCTGGTATCCACGTCCTGACAATTCGTGCCAGCGACACAACTGCGGACCCCGGTGTCCTACCGAACGAGGAAGAGCGGAGCCGGTACGGTACCTGCGTGGTCCGTATCGAAGGATCCCGCCACAACGATATGCAAGATGCCGGCGGTGAACAACTAAAGGCCAGAATTACATCCGCCATCGATACCTTCCTCGCTCCAGCGCTATATCCGAAATACGCTTGCGAGCGAGACTCCAAGTTGGAATGACGGGCACCCAGTGCAGGAACGTGGCACAGCATCGGACTCAGTGTGCAGGTACTATTCGAGATTTTGATGCTAATACTGCAAAGTAAGCTTAGGGTCGGGACCGGCCATTCGCGGACCAGCGGGAGCCGGCCAAAAGCCGACATTGGCAACAGACCTAGTTGATGGAGTGGATGCATGCATTTTATTTGTTTCCGTCGAAAGGTCATTAAAACCGGGACCTTTTTGTACTCGCCTTCTATTATCGTAGGCAATGCCGATCGTTCGCGATAATATGCAATCGGCAATTCCCTGCCTATTTCATAACTGTGAACCCATCACGAATGAATATGCACGATCAGATTCCCGGCAATCGCCGGCCACGGCGCATCGGAATCATGTGCATCGGACTACTTGTGGCGTTGCTGGCCGGTTGCGCGGCGCCGCTGACCGTGAATCTGGTTGCACTAAACGACTTCCATGGCAATCTCGAACCGAGCAAAATGTGGCGCGGCAAAATCGCCGTCGAGGCGGGCGGCGCCGAGACAATCGCGGCGGCCTTGCAGGCGTGGCGTTTGGAAGACCGCGAACTGCTGCTCGTCGGTGCTGGCGACCTGATCGGCGCCAGCCCAGTACTATCATCGATGTGGGCGGACGAGCCAACCATCGCGGCGATGAATTTGCTGGGCTTGCGCGCGAGCGCGCTGGGCAATCACGAATTCGACGCCGGCCCCGCCGAGCTGAAGCGCCAGCAGGAAGGCGGCTGCGATTCGCCGCGTTCAGACAAGGCATGCCGGCTTGAAGCGCGCTTTGCGGGCGCCGATTTCACTTATTTGGCCGCCAATGTCGTTGACGGCAAAACCGGCAAGCTGCTGCGTCCGGCCTATCGCATCGTTGAGGCGCATGGTGTCAAGATCGGCTTCATCGGCGCGGTCACGCGCGAGGCGCCATCGATCATTCTTGCATCGAGCGCGGCCGGTCTAATTTTCCAGGATGAAGCCGACTCCATCAATCGCCTGCTGCCGCAACTTCGGGCGCAAGGTGTGACCGTGTTTGTGGTGCTGATCCACGAGGGCGGCGCCACGAGCGAAGCGGTCGATCAGCCCGAGTGCGCGCAGCTAAAGGGCCCCATCGTGGACATCGTCAAGCGGCTCGACCCGCAGATCAGACTGATTGTCAGCGGCCATTCGCACCGGGGCTACCAGTGCGTCGTCGATGGGCGTACGGTGACCCAGGCCGAGGTGGCCGGGCACATGCTGTCGCGCATCGCACTGACACTCGATCCATCGACGCATGCGGTGCGCAGTGTGAATGTGCGCAATATCCTGATGACGCCCGGCGCCTACCCGGCCGAGCCGGCCATGACCGAATACCTGCGGCAATTGCGCCTGCGTAGTGCCGCGGCAGTGGCCCCGGTTGCTACCATGGGTGTCAGGACGATACGCGTGCAGTCGAATCGGGATGGCGAATCGGCGCTGGGGGACCTGGTCGCTGATTCGATACTTGAGGCCACCCGCAGCGACGGTGTGCAAATCGCCATGACCAATCTTGGCGGCATCCGCAAGGACTTGGAAGCCGGCGCCGATCTTTCACTCACGTATGCGCAAGTGCAGGCTGTGCAACCGTTCGGCAATACGCTGGTGGTGAAGGAGATGTCCGGGAAGGCGTTGTGCGCTTTGCTGGAACTTCAATGGCCGAACGTGGACTTGAGTGCGTTCAACATCCTGCAACTATCGACCGGATTGAGCTATCGCTGGAATGATTCGCAACCGCAGGGGATGCGACTGGTGCGGGACAGCGTGCTCTTGAACGGCGCGCTGATCGACGACGGCGCTACATATCGTGTGGCGATCAGTAATTTTCTAGCCGGTGGTGCAGAAGGATTCAAGTCGTTTGCCACCGCCAGGACAGTGCGCGATACGAAAGTGCGTGATGTCGATGCGCTGATTGCCTATCTAGCCAAGCACGGCAGGACTGTTAGTGAACTACCGGCGGGGCGAATTGTACGAATTCATTGAGATTGCGAGATCGTCACCCTTGATGCCAGCGCAGCGTCATCGTCGCACGGCAAGCGGGCCGTGCCAAGTTGGAACATCGGGTCGTGGCGCACGGCGTGCGGCCCTTTGATGGCAAAGACTGTCTGATACCGTTGGGCTTGGCAAACATCGTGAAACCGATGCATGGACAGCCCGCGATAATCTTTAACGTCGGCTTTGGGGCGGCAGCGGCAGAGGTGGCGAACCTCAGTTCGCCGTTGAGTAAAATCGACAGAGATCGGCCAGAAGCCGACGTTGATCGATATTGAATCTGCCCATCACGTGTCATTTTCAAGAAGGCTACCCATGCAATTCACCGATGAAGTAGCTGAGCTATGGTATCAATTCTGATGTATTCTCGATAACTGACTCGCAAATTCTGAGGGACATCATGCGACCCGCGCAATTTACTGTTTCACTCGTGTTCGCCTTAGGCGCTGTATTGGTTCCGATTGTCGCCAACGCACAGGTGCAGAACAAGGTAGTGAGAGTCGGGTGGATGTCGCGTGGGGAGGCGACAGCCAAGGACGCAAACATGGATGCGTTCCGCCTGGGAATGCGCGAGCTTGGGTATGTGGAAGGGCAAACCTTCATAATGGAACCGCGCTTCGCGGCCGGCAGAAGTGACCTGATGGCGTCGCACGCAGCTGATCTTGAGCGCGCTGGCGTCGAGGTGATTGTGGCGGGCCCGTTCGAGGCATTGCAAGCTGCAAAGCAGAGTACAAACCGGGTCCCGATCATCATGACCCCCAGTGTAGATCCTGTTGCAATGGGGGTCGTCAAGAACCTCCAGCGACCAGAAGGGCGCATCACGGGCATCACGGAAATGATGCCGGAATTGACGCCGCAAAGGCTTCAATTGCTCAAACAGATCGTGCCAAGCTTAAAGCGCGTGGCGATTTTGTGGTGGCCCGGAACGCTTTCTGAAGGCACATTCAAGAAAGTGTTGGACGCGACGCGTGACACTGCTCAATCGATGGGCGTTGAACTTCAAGTAGTCGAGGCGAGCAAGGTGGATGATCTCGATGCAGCCTTTTCCGCTATGGAAAAAGGGCGTGCCGAAGGACTCATTGTTCTAATCAATCCGATGTACTTCGCGCAACGACAGTCCATTATCGAGCGCGCGACAAAGCAAAAGCTTGCCGCGATTTACGAATGGAAACCCTTCTTCCAGAGTGGAGGTCTGATTTCCTATGGTGCGGACGTTCCCGACGTCTACCGCCGGGCCGCTGGTTTCGTCGATAAAATCGTCAAGGGTGCCAAGCCTGCCGACCTCCCCGTCGAGGGACCAGTCTTGTTCAATATGGCCATCAATCTTAAGGCTGCCAAGGCGATCGGCGTGACGATTCCAGAATCTGTTGTTAAGCAGGCCGTACTGATCATTGAATGAGCGGTCTGACGCTGGACTTAAGGTACCACATGGCGCGGCCATCGAAGCACGTCGGTCAAGGCGTAGTGAGATGTACGGAGAAAATGTGTGGGCAAATGCAGGCTAGAAGCCTTCAGTAACGGCGTATCGCCAGTCTGCTCTTCCGAATTGCCACAATCCGTTCTGCCATAGTCCGTTTCGGGGCGCTATCGGTCGCCCGATTCCGTTGGACTTTGCAGGTACAACACAGGAGGGGAGGATTGATGGGCAAAGGCAGGTTAGAAGCATTTAGCGATGGCGCCATCGCAAGCATCATCATCACCATCATGATGCTGGAATTGAAAGCGCCGCATGGCGCGACCGTCGACGTACTGTTGCGCCCGTGCTGCTCAGCTAAGTGCTGAGCTTCAACTACGTCGGGATTTATTGGAGCAAGCTCCGGTGTGTAAATAACCCATCAAAATCAAGCGATTGGCAATGAGGCGCGTCTTGTCCTGTACCAGGACCGTAATGCTCATTTTCCTCGTCGATTTACAGCGCGAAGAGGATAGGCGGATCGATACCTTAAATTTGGTCCAATTGAACGACTATGCAGTGCTGGCTTGCTGGCGCAATCCGGCCACTTCCCTTTCCAGAACCGTCGTGACCTGTTCGAGCCCCAGGCATTTTTGCTCAACAAACTCGGCGCGGCTCGACATGTCCAGCATGGTTCGCTCCAGCTCTTCAACGCGCAGGCTTTCCGTCGCCATGCCCAAGCTGAGCACGCACTTCGTCAGCAGAACGAGTTCATCTGGACGAAGCTGCTGTCCGTTCGGTTTGGCGCCCAATAGCAGCGCGCCGCTGATCCTGCCGCGCGTCATGATCGGAAATGCGAACGTTCCAGGCAATCCGGGAAGCTGACCGTCCAGTTCAACCGCCTGGCGCGTATGCTTGAGATCGATGACAACTTCGTGATTCGGTTCGAGTCGGGCAGGGGCCAGCGCTTGCGTACTGAAACGGACGGTGAATTCTTCATCCGTATCGTTTGCATAGATCGCGATGCCGTCGGCGCCACTGAATGCCTGGATGGCATGCGCATATTTTTCACGCAGCGTCGCGACGTCGGTGATGTGCACGGCCCGTTCAATGAAGTGGCGTAGCTTTTCCGCACTCGCATACCAATGATGGTAAAAAATATGGTCGACCTTGTGGCTAACCCAATGCTGGATCCGATGAAACGACAGGATGATTGCCAATGCGACGGCCGCATCGAAGAGGATATTTTTTTCGCGACCCTGGAAATGCAGCAGCTTGTCGACGCTCCATTCCGTGACGGCGAAAACGAGCAACAAGAAGGTGCTGATGATGGTGAACACCAGGGCACGGTTGACGGCAAAGCCGACGTCGAACAGGCGATGGCGCAGCATCGCATACGCGAATCCGGCGTAGGCGACGAACGTGACTATGAATTGACCGGCGTCCAGTACCGTGTCGGGCACGATGTGCGTCATCCGGTTCAGGTTGGAGACAAAGTAGGTCGCGGTGATCGCGCCCATGCAGAGCCCGATCCAGGCCAGCCTTTGCGCCATCGGTCCACTGCTACGCCGCCAAGACATATATAGCGCGAACAAGGATACGGTCACCGACACCATCGCCAGCAACGGGCGCAGTTGCCTGGCGCCTTGGGCCGCCTCGGCCGCGAAAGCGGGCAGGAGGTGGGCGGCGTCGAGGATGACCACTAGTGTTACCAACACAAACAGCATGCCAAACGTCAGGAATGCCTTGCGAACCGCGGCAAGCTTTATCCATTGCCGGTCTTCGGGGAACGATAAAGTGAAATACAGGAAGGAAAGGTAATAAAATGTGATGGTCGCGGGGTGAAAGATTTGATCCAGCCACACTTGCAGCGGCCCAGCGGGGGAGAAGTCGCTGCAAAAGAAATCGGGACTGTCGATCAGCAAGCCAAGCGCAAAGGCGCGCATTGCCAGGCTGTCCGGACGGCGCATGCCAATGACCAAAGCGAGCACCAGCGAAATCGAGACATTCGCTAACTGGCTAAGGAATTCGACCGTCCGATGCGCTTCAAGTGCGCTTTGCCAGTTACTTACTGCGTAGAGGTCGAAGCCCAGGAATATCACTGCAATCGTTGCCAGAAGAAATTTCCATTGCGTGCTCGAGAGCGCTTGCCTTGTCATGTTTGCCTAAGAATAAGTCGCCATGGGTCGCATCATACATTGAGTTGCTTTATACTAAATTTTTTTGCATTGGGGCGGTCAGGTGGGCGACACCCGTCCGTCGTCTATCGGAGCAGCTGAATGGGCAAAGGACGACTTGAAGCATTCAGTGATGGCGTCATCGCGATCATCATCACCATCATGGTGCTGGAGCTGAAGGTGCCACATGGCGCCACTGTCGAAGCGCTGGCGCCGCTGCTGCCGGTGCTGCTGTCTTACGTGCTCAGCTTCATCTACGTCGGAATATATTGGAATAACCACCACCACATGCTGCACGCCGCCGACCACGTCAGCGGCAGCGTCCTCTGGGCCAATCTGCATCTGCTGTTCTGGCTCTCGCTGACTCCCTTCGTCACTGGCTGGATGGGTGAGAACCATTTCAGCACCATCCCGGTCGCCCTGTACGGCACGGTGTTGCTGATGTGCGGCGTCGCCTACGCCATCCTGGCGCGCTGCCTGGTGGTCAGCCATGGCCGCAATTCGACACTGGCCACCGCCATCGGCAAAGACAGCAAGGGCCTGCTCTCGCTGGTCCTGTATGGCGCGGGCATCGGCCTGGCCTTCGTGCACGCCTGGCTCGGCTTTGCCGTCTACATCGCCGTCGCCGTCATGTGGTTCATCCCCGATCGCCGCATCGAACGCCAGTTGCGCCACTGACTCGCCCGTGTCGGTCGCCGACTTGACTTGCGCACTGTGCAAGGTCACAAGAATTCATTTCCGTTCAGATTATTGAGCTTGGACAAACGGCAACGTCCGCTTCATCTCCACAATTGCTTCTGCAGGGTCAGCCAACACGCTTCGACCCGGAGCTTTTTTTGCAACCTGGAGCGGCAATGCGGCAAATTTACGAGTACCACCCGGTAGTCGGTTACCGGTTCATTCCCAATCTGAAGGCCCGCATTCCGCACGAAGGGGGCGGCTATCTGGTGCAGGTGAATGCCACTGGCTTCCGCTCGGACCGCCAGTTCGTCGCCGCGCGCGTGCCCGGCTGCCGACGCGTGCTCATTTTCGGCGACTCCTTCACCGCCGGCGACGCGGTGCCGAACCACGAGCGCTACACCGACCTGCTCGAAGCGAGCCTGGCGGCGGAAGTCTACAACTACGGCCTGTCCTCGACCGGCACCGATCAGCAATACCTGGCCTGGCGCGAATTTGCGCGCGAGGTCGAGCACGACGTGGTCGTCATCGCCGTGTTCGTCGAGAATGTGCGGCGCGTGGTGGCCCGCTACCGCCCCCACCGTGACGCCCACGGGCGCGAGCGCTTGTACGCCAAGCCGTTCTACACGCTCGAGCATGACCGTTTGCAGTTGCATCAAGTGCCGCCGCGCGCCGAACCGTTCGACGAGCACGAGCTCACCGCCGACGAGCAGGGAACGGTCGACACGGGTGGGCGCTTCCCCCTGCTGCGCAAGATGGTCTCGGCGATCGGTGTCAAGGACGCGGTCCAGCGCATCACCCATTACCAGCCGCTGCCGGAGTATGACACGCCCGACAGCGAAGGCTGGCGCCTGATGCGCGCCATCCTCGCGCAGTGGATCCGGGCCCTGAACCGGCCCGTGGTGCTGATGCCGCTGCCACTACCGCAGCACATCGATGAAGTGTGCGACGCCGCCCCCTACCAGGCCCGATTTGCCGAGCTGGCCGTGGAGGTGAGTTGCATCCTGCACGACCCCTTGCCCGACTTTCTCAGCTATGCCAAGGAGCAGCGGCGCGCCTTTCGCTGGGAGAAGGACATCCATTTCACGCCTGCCGGGCACCGCGCCCTGGCCCGTTCGCTCACGCCGGTGCTGGCCCGCCTGCTCAAATACGCCTGAAGGATTACCATGGCTCACACAATACTGGGCATCTCCGCCTTCTACCACGACGCGGCCGCGGCCCTGGTGCGCGACGGCGCCATCGTCGCCGCCGCCCAGGAGGAGCGCTTCACGCGCAAGAAGCATGACCCGCGCTTTCCGCTCAATGCCATCAACTACTGCCTGGAGGAAGGCTTCGTCAACCCGTCGGAGCTTGACGCCATCGTGTTCTACGACAACCCCATCGCCACCTTCGATCGCGTCGTCGAGAATGCCCTGGCCGGCGGCGCGGAGGGGCGCGAGCAATTCATCATGGCGGCCGGCCAGATCCTGGGCGACAAGATCTGGCTCAACCAGCACGTGCAGAATGCGCTCGGCTCACTCGGGCGCGAGGGCAGGGTGCTGTTCGCCGAACACCACATGGCGCACGCCGCCAGCGCCTTCTACCCCTCGCCGTTCGAGCGCGCCGCGATCCTGACCATCGATGGCGTCGGCGAATGGGCCACCACCAGCCTGGGAGCCGGGGAAGGCAACTCGATCCGCCTGTTCTCCGAGATCAACTACCCCCATTCGCTGGGCTTGCTGTACAGCGCATTCACTTATTTTTGCGGCTTCAAGGTCAACTCCGGCGAGTACAAGCTGATGGGGTTGGCGCCCTACGGCCAGCCGGTCTATTACGAGGCGATACGCAAGCACCTGATCGACGTGCGCGAGGACGGGTCCTACCGACTCGACACTTCCTACTTCGGCTACCTGAGCGGCATGGTCATGACGGGCGAGCGCTTCGCTGCCTTGTTCGGTGGCGCCGCCCGTGCGCCCGAGACGCCGATCACGCGGCGTGAAATGGACCTGGCCGCCAGCATCCAGAAGCTGACCGAGGAGATCATGCTGCGCACCGCGCGCCACCTGGCGTCGATCACCGGCGAGCGCAACCTGGTACTGGCCGGCGGCGTGGCGCTGAACTGCGTCGCCAACGGCAAGCTGGCTGCGGCCGGCGTGTTCGACCAGATCTGGATCCAGCCGGCGGCGGGCGACGCCGGCGGATCGCTCGGTGCGGCGCTGCTGGCCCAGCACATCTACTTCGACCAGCCGCGCCCGCGCCCAAATGGCGGTGATGCCCAACAGGGCAGCTACCTCGGTCCGCGCTATTCGAGCGAGGAGGTGCAGGCCTTCCTGAACCGCCACGATTACGCGCACACCCGCATCCCGGACCAGGCGCAGCGCCTGGCGCTGGTGGCGGGCGCGCTGGCCGAAGGGAAGATCGTCGGCTGGTTCAGCGGGCGCATGGAATTTGGCCCGCGCTCGCTGGGCGCGCGTTCCATCCTGGGCGATCCGCGCAACGCCGACACCCAGGCAACGATGAATTTAAAGATCAAGTTTCGCGAATCGTTCCGGCCGTTCGCTCCGAGTGTGCTGCGCGAGCGCTGCGCCGACTATTTCGACCTCGACGCCGACAGCCCCTACATGCTGCTGGTGGCGCCGGTCAAGGCCGCACGCCGGCTGGCGATGGACATGTCGCACTTCGATGGCGGCGACGACGACATGATGTCGGTGATTAACCAGCCGCGCAGCGATGTGCCGGCCATCACCCACGTTGACTATTCGGCGCGCATCCAGACCGTCGACGCGGCCAGCCATCCTGAGTTCCACGCGCTCATTTGCGCGTTCGAGGCCCTGACTGGCTGCCCGATGCTGGTCAACACTTCGTTCAATGTGCGCGGCGAGCCGATCGTGTGCTCGCCGGAGGATGCATACCGCTGCTTCATGCGCACCGAGATGGATTTGCTGGTGATGGAGAACGTGGTCTTGTGGCGCCACGAGCAGCCGGCACCGACCGACAACGAAGACTGGAAGGCGACCTATGAACTCGATTAAGCAAGACCAGCTGGCGGCCGTGATCGGGCCGCTGTTCGACCAGGTGCTGATGCCGATCGCGCAGCGCATGCGCGATGTGGGTGTGATGCCTTTTCCGCTGCAGCCAGACACCTCCTGGCTGAGCTACTACGTGCGGCGCAAGCGCTCCTTGATGTCGCGCGAGGACTTCATCGGGGCTTCTTGCATGGACAGCGCCGGGCTGGCGCAGTGCCTGGCGGCGCACTGGCAGGCGCTGGGGCGCCAGGAGCTGGCCGCGCAGGTGGGCCAGTTTGTCGCCGCCGCCGGCGCAGCGCAGGCGCTGCTGGCCGAGGACACGCTGTCGCCGGAGCTCTCGCCCTACGTCTACGCGATGTTCTAGTGGATATTTCGAATTTTCGACGCAGGTAGCGACGATTCAAGTTCTTGAGTTATTCACAAGTTGTACGCGGTCAATGCAGGCGCGCGTTCGCGAAACAGGAACCGCCGTTCGATCAGGGCGGCGATCTCGCGCGCCGGCAGCGGGCGCGAAATGAAGTAACCCTGCACCTCGTTGCAGGCGAGACCCTGCAAAATGCGCAGCTGCTCCTCGGTCTCGACGCCCTCGGCCACCACCGACATCCCCAGCGCATGCGCCATCGACACGATCGCCTGGAAGAACACCTTCCCCTCGCGCGAGTTGCCCAGCTCCGAGGTGAACGCGCGGTCGACCTTGAGCACATCCATCTTCAGTCGCTGCAGCTGCGACAGTGACGAGTAACCGGTGCCGAAGTCGTCCACATGCAGTTTGACGCCAAGCGCACGGATCGCCGCCAGCTCGGCGATGATCTCGTCCTGCTCCCCCATCATGGCCGACTCGGTGATCTCCACCTCGAGCAGCGTCGGCGCGATGCGGTGGCGCTCGAGCGCGCCGGCCAGCTGGCGGTGCACGTCGCCTCGCGCGAACTGCTTGGGTGAGACGTTGATCGAAATTGGCACCAGTTCGACGCCCTGGGCGCGCCACGCCGACAGCTGGGCGCAGGCCTTGTCGATCACCATCTCGCCAATCCTCAATATCAGCCCGCTCGCTTCGGCCAGGGGAATGAAGTCGAGCGGCGAGACGATGCCATGCTGGGGATGCACCCAGCGCAGCAGCGCCTCCATGCTGCACAGCTCGCCGCTGAGGGTGTCCACCCGCGGCTGGTAGTACAGCACGAACTGGTCCTTCTCGATCGCGTCGAGCAGGCTGTGTTTGAGCTGGGCGCGGCTTTGCAGGATGGTCGAGAGCGAGGGGTCGAAGAAGCGATACTGCCCCTTGCCCTCGGTCTTGCCGGCATACATGGCGATGTCGCTGTGCTTGATCAGCGTGGCGCTGTCGTCGCCGTCGCGCGGAAACATGCTGATGCCGACCGAGGCGCCCACCGCCTGCACGTCGTCGGCAAGGGCGAACGGTGCGCCGAACGCGCCGACGATGCGCTGCGCCACGCTGGCCACCTGCTGCTCGCTCTCGCAGGGCAGCAGCAGCACGATGAATTCGTCACCGCCGAAACGCACCACATGGTCGGTCGGGCGCAGCAGGGACGTCAGGCGCTGGGCCGCGGCGCGCAGCAACTGGTCGCCGACCTCGTGGCCCTGGGTGTCGTTGACGTGCTTGAATTCGTCAAGGTCGATGAACAGCAGCGCCAGTTCGCTGCCGGCCGCGCGCGCCTGCGCCAGCGCGCCGGGCATGAAGTTGATCAGCCAGTGGCGATTCGGCAGGCCGGTCAGTCCATCCTGATTGGCCAGGCGCTGCAGCTCGGCCTCGTGCGCCTTGCGCTCGCTGATGTCTTGCAGCGTCACGGCCAGGCCGTTGCCAACCCGTACCAGGCGGCGGTGGCCCCAAGTGATGTTCAGGCGGTTGTCGGCCGGCATGCGGCGGTCGTCCTCGTGAAAGCCGGCCTGCATTGCGGCGCGGTAAGTGGAAATCAGCTCCTCGCCGAACAGGCTGCTGTCGACGCTCGAGAGGCGGCTGCCCACCAGCGCGCTGCGCGCCATGCCGTAGAAATAGGCGCCGCGCTCGTTGCAGTCGACGATCTCGAAGTCGACGATCCGGCCCTGGTCGTCATGCACGGCGGCGGCCATGTAGAAGCCGTCGTTGGCACTCTCGGTGGCGGTGCGGTAGGCGCGCCGCACTTCGTCCTGCTCGCGCAGGCGGGCGTGCGCGCGGCGCGACAGCACCGTCGCCAGCGCCGCCAGCAGGGCCAGGCAGGCGCTGGCCAGTGCCGTGTTGTTGCGGCTGTCGCGCCAGTACAGCGCAACGGCCTCCTGCACCTCGTCGTGCGACAGCGCCACCAGCGCCACCAGCGGATAGGCGCCCGAACGGTGCCAGCCGAGGATGTGCGCCTGGCCGTCGGCGAAGCCCTGGTCCGCGCCGACCAGCCGCACCCCGGCCGCGCCGGGCCAGTGGCGCGCGTCGGGCGGAAACAGGCTGGACGCGGCCGCGCCGTCGTCGTGCCGCTCGACCCGCAGCGCGCTGTCGGCGCCGGCCATGGCGACCATGCCGCCGCGTCCCAGCGTGGCGCGGCTGAAGAAGGCGGTGAAGTAGTCGGCCTCGATGGCCAGTTGCACCACGCCGTCGAACTCGTCGTCGCGGTCGTCCAGGCGGCGCGTGAGCAGCACCACCCGGCGCCCGTCGACGCGCGCGTCCGGCGCGCTGTCGATGCGCAGCGCCGTCGAGTTGTTGTTCTTGTGGAAGCTGAACCAGGCGCTGGCCGCGACCATCGGGGCACGCTCGTGCGGGCGCGTCGAGGAGCGCAGGCGGCCGTCGCGGTCGACGATGTTGACGGCCACGAAGGCGACGTCGGTAAACATGCCGTCGCGCTTGAGCTCTTCGAGCAGGCGTGGATTGCGCGACTGCTCCCAGCTTTGCTTGAGCTGCATGGTGACCTGGTCCATCTGGGCCACCGAGCGCGTGAGGTACTGCTCGTAGGCTTCGGCGTAGGAGGCGGCCGCCTTCTGCGCGGCCTGCTCGGCGCGCGTCCGTTCGGTGCTGGCGCGCGTGATCGCCACGCTCCACAGCGCCGCGCCGATCAGCAGCGCCAGCGCCGGCCACAGGTACAGTGCCAGGCGCAGGGGCAGGGCGGCGGACAATTCTTGGGACGTGCGCATGGTTCCGGCTTCGAGACGCGAAAACCGGAGCATAGCGGGCCAATGTGTCAGGCTTGTGACATTGTCCAGAACATGGCCAGCACCGCCAGGCACATGACGCCGGTGGCGGCCCAGCCCAGCGCGCGCAGGCGGCCGCGGATCACGAAGCGGCCCATGATGGCGCTGCGCCCGGCCATGAGCATCATCACGGCCATGATCGGCACCGAGATCACGCCATTGATCACGGCGCTCCAGTACAGGGCCTTGATCGGGTCGATCGACGTGAAGCCCAGTGCGATCCCGACGATGGTCGAGAAGGCGATGATGCCGTAGAACTCCTTGGCCTGCCCCGGGCTGTGCTCGAGCCCTTTTTTCCACTGGAAGGCGCCGGCGATCGCGTACGCCGCCGAGCCGGCCAGCACCGGCACGGCCAGCAGGCCGGTGCCGATGATGCCGGCGCTGAACAGGGCGAACGCGAACTGGCCGGCCAGCGGACGCAGCGCTTGCGCGGCCTGGGCCGAGGTCTGGATGTCGAACACCCCGTGCTGGTGCAGCGTCACGGCCGTGGTCAGCATCACGAAGAAGGCGATCAGGTTGGAGAAACCCATGCCGATGAAGGTGTCGACCTTGATGCGATGGAAGTTGGCGCGCGCCTGGCGCGGGGCGTCGCGCAGCGGCATCGACACGGCGCAGGCCTGCTGCTCCTCGACCTCCTGCGAGGCCTGCCAGAAGAACAGGTAGGGGCTGATGGTGGTGCCGAACACGGCCACCATGGTGGTGATGAAGCCGTTCGACCATTCAATGTGTGGCATCACAGTCGCGCTGGCCACTGCGCCCCACGGCACCTGCACGGTGAACATGGTGGCCACGTAGGCCAGCAGCGACAAGGTCAGCCACTTGAGCACGCGCACATAGCGGCTGTAGGGAATGAACACCTGCAGCAGCAGCGAGACGCTGCCGAACAGCGCCGCGTACAGGCGCGAGGAGCCGCCGGCGATCAGGCTCATGGCCTCGCCCATGGCCGAGACGTCGGCGGCGATGTTGATCGTGTTCGCCACCAGCAGCAGGCTGACGATGGCGTACACCAGCGCGCGCGGGAAATGCTCACGCAGGTTGCCGGCCAGGCCCTTGCCGCTGACGCGCCCGATCTGGGCGCTGACCACCTGGATCGCCACCATCAGCGGGTAGGTCAGCAGGATGGTCCACAACATGTTCAGGCCGAACTGCGCGCCTGCCTGGGAGTAGGTCGCAATGCCGCTCGGGTCGTCGTCGGCGGCGCCGGTGATCAGGCCGGGGCCCAGTTTTTTGAGCCAGTTGGCAAGCGGCGCGCGCACGGGCGCGTGGATGCTGAAGTGTTTCGACATGGTCTATCGAGCCAGATGGGGTCCGCATGGCGAACCTATGGAAACGGGTGCGCCAGCCGGAGAACTGGCTGCGGCACACTGGATGTCGATGGAGAGCGATGCGCGCACCGCAGTGCCGCGCATCAGGCGCCATCATCCGCGCGGGGCAGATGACGGGCCGGGAAGGCTGCGTTATCTTGCCGAGGCGGAACCAGAGCGGGTCTGGCTACAACTACCTGAACAAGTACCCATGAGGGGCCCCAAGAAATGAAAACAGGCGAAGGGTAGCGGCAAATCACTTGATGAGTCAAGTATTAAATTGCAAGAAGAAATGATGGAGGCGAGGACAGGAATCGAACCTGTCTGCACGGCTTTGCAGGCCGCGGCATGGCCACTTTGCTACCCCGCCATCACAGACATTGTGCGCCGCACCGGGCTGGCGCGGGCTCGAATGGATCAACATTGAGCAGCAAACCTTTCAATCGTGCGCGCGGATGTACGGATTTTGAGAGGAGAGTTGCCATGAACACGAATTTGAAGCGGTTTGCACTTGCCTTGTCCCTGTGCGGCGGCTTGCTCGCCTGTGGCGGCGGCGGGTACGGCGGCGGCAGCATGACGACGGCCACGCCCACGCCGGCGGTGCCGCTGCCGGCGTCGGTCTACCTGGCCACCAGCCTGGTGGCCGACAATGGCGCCACCGCCGGCTATGCCAACGAAGCGATGCGCACGATCGACCCGCTGCTGGTGAACCCCTGGGGCCTGGCCTTCAATCCGGCCGGCTTTGCCTGGCTGGCGAACAACGGGAGCAACAGTTCGACGTTGTACGACGGCAATGGCGTGGCGCAATCGCTGGTGGTGCGCCTGCCCGACGGCAGCAGCCCGACCGGCATCGTGTTTAACGGCAGCACCGATTTCATGGTCAGCCAGGGCGGCCTTTCCGGCCCCGGCAGCTTCATTTTCGCCGGCGAGGCTGGCACGCTGGCGGCATGGTCACCAGCCGTGGACCGCACCCACGCGTTCCTGGTGGTCGACAACGGCGCTGGCGGCGCGATCTACAAGGGCCTGGCGATGGCCAGCTTCGGCGGCGCCAATTACCTGTATGCGAGCGACTTCCACAACCGGCGGATCGACGTCTTTGACAGCGCCTTTCGCCGGGTATTGCTGGCGGGCAGCTTCACCGATCCGAACCTGCCGGCGGGCTACGCGCCGTTCGGCATCCAGGCCATCGGCGGCAAGCTCTACGTCAGCTACGCGCTCCAGGACAGTGCCGGCGAGGACGATCTGCACGGTCCTGGTTTGGGCCTGGTCGACCGCTTCGACAGCGGCGGCAATTTCGAAGCGCGGCTCGTGACGGGCGGCGCGCTCAATGCGCCCTGGGGCATGGCGCTGGCGCCGGCCGGCTTTGGTGCGTTCAGCGGCATGCTGTTGGTGGGCAATTTTGGCGACGGCAGGATCAACGCCTACGACCCCGCCAGCGGCGCGCCGATGGGCTCCCTGGCGCGCGCCGATGGTCAGGGCATCGTCATCGACGGGCTGTGGGCGATCGCCTTCGGCAATGGCATCAACAGCCAGCCGGCCACCACCTTGTTCTTCACGGCCGGGCCCGGCGACGAGGCGCATGGTGCGTATGGACGCATCGATGCGCAGTAAATACGGGACGGACATGGGCCGTATTTATGCTTGGTGGCAATGGTGTCAGGGACGTACAATACTGCGCTTTGCTCCCCGATTCATGCAGCCTGTCGCAATTGGCAGGCGGTGCCGGCGCGGGAGTGCCACCATTGCATTTTTGTTCAGCCAAAGCCTAGCCCATGTCCGTTTCGTCTTCGACCCGCCTGATTCGCCGCCTCCTGCTCGCCTCCCCAGCCATCTTTGCCATGGTCAACGCCTGTGCCGCCGACGAGCAGGCGCTCGCCCCGGTCGTGGCCAAGCCGGCCGAGCCGGCGCCCCTGCAAAAGGTGGAGATCAAGGGCGCCGCCGCCTCCTATGACGCGCGGCGCAACGACACGGCCACCAAGATCGTGGTGACCCAGGAGGAAATTCTGCGCAACGGCGACACCACCGTGGGCGAAGTGCTCAAGCGCCTGCCCGGCGTGACCGTGGGCGGGGTGCAAGGGCGCGGCGGCGACATCCGCATGCGCGGCCTGGGCAGCGGCTACACCCAGGTCATGCTCAACGGCGAGCCCAGCCCGCCCGGCTTCTCGCTCGATTCGCTCTCGCCCGACATGATCGAGCGCATCGAGATCCTGCGCGCGGCGACGGCCGAGTACAGCACCCAGGCCATCGCCGGCGCCATCAACATCGTGCTCAAGAAGGCGATCGTGACGGCCCAGAAGGAACTCAAGGTGGGCGGCCAGGAAGACCACGGCAAGCTGGGCACGAACATCAATTTCCAGCTGTCGGACCGCAAGGGGCCCTGGTCGTACGCGATCGGCGGGGGCGTCACCTATGCCCAGTTCGACCGGCCGTCGGAGACGATCACCAGCGGCGCCAGCGCGGCCGGCGCGCCCGTGCTGCTGCGCAACGGCAACAGCGTCAGCCACGGCAATTTCGAAGCCCTGAACCTGTCGCCGCGCGTGAACCTCGCGCTCGGGCCGGGCGACATCCTGACCTCGCAAAGCTTCGTCAACATCAACCGCTTCGACGCCCGCAACGCCGAACGGATCGACACCGTGATGGGCAGCCTGCCAATCTACAGCGGCACCACGGTCGATGTCCGTTCGCAGTCCGAGATGGTGCGCACCGACTTGTCGTGGGCGCGCAAGCTGGCCGCCGGGGCCAAGCTCGACACCAAGCTGGGCATCAGCTACAACCATCGCCAGACCTCGGCGCCGTCCGAGGAAATGAGCAAGTCCGACGAGCTGGTCCTGACGCGCATGATCACCTCCGGCTCGACCGACAAGGGGATCTCGGCCAACGGCAAGTATTCGACGCCGATCATCGAGAACCACGCGCTGGCCGTCGGCTGGGACGCGGCGTTCAGCCTGCGCGACGAGAACCGGATCCAGCGCGAAGCGGCCGCCCCGAGCGCGCCGCGCAAGCCCGATTTCACCAGCTACCCGGCGGCGCTGAACCTGGACCAGTACTTCGATGCCAAGGTCAGTCGCCTAGCCCTGTTCGCCCAGGACGAGTGGAACGTCACCCAGCGCTGGTCGGTGTATTTCGGCCTGCGCTGGGAAGGCATCGAAACGCGCAGCACGGGCAACAGCTACAGCCCGGTCGACAACAAGTCGAGCGTGTGGAGTCCCCTGTTCCAGACCTTGTGGAAACTGCCGGACAGTAAAAACGATCAGCTGCGCTTCGGCCTCACGCGCACCTACAAGGCGCCGGGCGTCAACAGCCTGATACCGCGCCGTTTCGCCTCGAACAACAACAGCCAGACCAGCCCCGATTCGCAGGGCAATCCGCTGCTCAAGCCGGAGCTGGCCTGGGGCATGGACCTCGGCTTCGAGCACTACCTGACCGACGGCGGTCTGCTCACGGCCAGCACCTTCGTGCGCCGCATCCAGGACATCACCCACAACCGGGTGGCCTTGATCGACAAGCTGTGGGTGTCGATGCCGGTCAATGACGGGGTGGCCAACACGCGCGGCATCGAGCTCGAGGCGAAGCTGCCGCTGCGCTCGCTGTGGAAGGAAGCGCCGGCCATCGAGATGCGCGCCAACGCCTCGCGCAACTGGTCGACCCTGGACGCGGTGCCAGGGCCGAACAACCGGCTTGACCAGCAGACGCCGTTCAGCGGCACCGTCGGCGCCGACTACAAGATCGACGCCAGTATGACGCTGGGGGCCAGCTATAGTTACCAGAACGGCGGCCAGGTGCGCATCTCCGAGAAGCAGTACGCCTACTCGGTGCCCAAACGTTCGCTCGACATGTACGCGCTGTGGAAATTTGCGCCGAAGGACCAGCTGCGCATCTCCTTCGCCAACGCCCTGCACCAGAACAACATCGTCGAATCGAGCTATGTCGATCCGGTGTACGGTTCGCAGACCGACCGCACGGTCACCCCGACCACGGCCGTGATCCGCGCCATGCTCGAGATGAAGTTCTAAGCGAGGGGTGGACCCCGGTTCTTCCCTTGAGGGGCCGGCCCCGGTTGAGACGGCGGCTGCGAACCGGGGTCTGACCCCTCTTACGGGGTGTTCGCGGGCAGCGAGGTGAGCATCACCGTCGCGACGCTGCCATCGGCGCCGACGATCAACTGGTAGAGCCGGTCGAACTCGTTCTTCTCGTCGATCTCGGCGCCGGGCTTGCCGCCGAACAGGCGCACCAGTTCGGGCACCGTGTTTGAGTGTCCGACCACCAGCGTGCTGCCGCCCAGCGCCTTCACGCGCGCCACCAGCTCGGCCGGCCTGGCCGCGTCATAGCTTTGCACCTCCAACCCCAACAGGGTCGCCAGCGGCTGCGCCGTCTGGCGCGTGCGCACATACGCGGAACTGAAAATGGCCTGGATCCCGGTCTTCCTGAGCAGCACGGCCAGGTTCTGGGCGCGCAGCTGGCCCGCGCCGCTCAGGGCGGGATCCTTGCTGTCGGCCAGCTTCTCGCCGTGGCGCAGTACGTAGATGACGGCCGGATCGGCCAGCGCGGCGCAAGGCGCCAACAGGGTCAGGGACAGCAGGATGCCAATCAGGCGCGAGTGCAGTTGCATGTAAGCTCTCTGGAAGAATGAAATGACGGCGTTCCACCGGTGTAAACGATGCCAAGAATATCACGCGGGTGTATCATGAATGCGGCAATTCGGAGCGTGCCAACCGTACAGCAACAGTGCTCCGACCCGGCAGGTTCAACCTCCAATCAGGAGAGCACACTATGAGCACCAGCAAGGAAATCGTTCAGCGGGCCTACGAGGCCTTCTCGCAAGGGGATGTCGACACACTACTCGGCTATGTGGCCGATCAGGTCGACTGGGAATTCGTGGCGCCAGCCTCCTTGCCGTACGCGGGGCGGCGCAGTAACAAACAGGAAGTGGCGGCCTTCTTCAGCGACATCGCGCGCGCCGACGACATTTCGGCGTTCGAGCCGCGCGAATTCATCGAAGCGGGCGAGCACCTGACCGTGCTCGGGTGGGAGCAGGCGCGCGCGCTCGACACGGGAGTGCAGTTCGACAGCAGCTGGGTCCACGTGTTTACCGTCAAGGAAGGCAAGATCACGCGCTGGCGCGGCTTCTCGAACACGGCCGCCCGTTACGGCAAATAGGCGAGCTAGTTCGCCAGGTTGCGCGCCACGATGGCATCGGTGGCGGCGCGCGCCTGCTGCAGCGGTTGTCCGAGCACGCTGGTGGCATAGCCGGCCGGCGGCGCCACCACGCCCAGCGCCGCGCCGCGCTGCTGCGCGATGTCGATGCTGACCTGGGTCGACAGCCCCACGCGCAGTGGATGGGCCGCCAATTCCTTTGGATCGAGCCCGATGCGCACCGGCACGCGCTGCACCACCTTGATCCAGTTGCCGCTGGCGTTTTGCGCCGGCAGCAGCGAAAACGCGCTGCCGGTGCCGGCCGACATGCCCAGCACTTTGCCGTGAAACACGACCTTGCTGCCATACATGTCCGCTTCAATGGTGGCCGGCTGGCCGACCCGGATATCGCGCAATTCGGACTCCTTGAAATTGGCATCGACCCATAGCTGGTCGAGCGGCACGATGGTCAGCAGGGGGGCGCCGGGCGTCACGTGCGCGCCCACCTGGACGCTGCGCCTGGCCACGTAGCCGGCCACCGGCGCGACGATCGCGTTGCGGCGCGCGGCAAGCCAGGCTTGCAGGTATTCGGCCTTGGCCGCCAGCACCAGCGGGTGTTCGGCCGCCTTTACGCCGGCCAGGCCGGCGCGCGCGGCCCCGGCCTGGCTGACGGCCACTTCGAGCGCGGCGCGCGCGCTGTCGACCGCCTGTTTCGCATGCTCGATCTCTTCGCCCGACACGGTATGCTCGGCCGCCAGCGGCAGGCGCCGCGCCAGGTCGTCCCGCGCGGCCTTGAGGGCCAGCTTGCGCAGGTCGGCGCCGGCGTCGAACTGGCCCAGGCCGGCATAGCGCTCGAACTGCTGGCGCACCACGCTGCCCAGGCGCGCCGCAGCCTGGCTCAGCGCCAGTTCGGCGTCAACCGGGTCGAGCTCCACCAGTTCGGCGCCGGCCTGCACCAGCTGGGTTTCATCGGCGCGGATTTCCAGTACGGTGCCGGCCACTTGCGACGCCAGGGTGACCAGGTTGCCGCCCACGTAGGCGTTGTCGGTGTCGACCTGGCGTGCCAGCTCCAGCGTGGCGTACAGCCAGGCGCCGATGCCGGCCAGCGCGAACAGGCCCGTCATGCCGAGCAGGACACGGGTGCGGTTGGGGGTAGCGGGCGGGTTTGTCGGGTTCATGGTTTGGCGATGGCAGGTGAGGTGGCGCCGGCACGATAGCCGCCGCCCAGGGAAGTGTTCAGTGCAATTTCGGCCGCGCGTTCGGCCTGGAGCAGCTCCAGCCTGGCGCCCTGTTCGTGCATCAGCGCCAGGCGGGCCTGCAGCACGGCGCCATTCTCGGCAAGGCCCTGCGCCAGGCGCTGGCGCGCGCTGTGCCACTGTGCCGATCGCGATCCAAGGCGCATCTGCTGCAGCTGCAACTGGCGCTCGATGCCGGCCAGCGCGAGGCCGTCCTGGGCCACCTCGCGCACCGCGTTCAGCACTGCCTGGTTGTAGTCGGCGATCAGCTCGTCGCGCGCGGCACGCGCCGCGTCCAGCTGGGCGCCGAGGCGGGCGCTGTCGAACAAGGGCAGCTCGAGCGTGGCGCCGGCCAGCAGCGTGCGGCTGGCGCCACGCAGCAGTTTGCCGATGTCGATCGCGTCGAGTCCGAACGCGCCGATCAGGTTGATATCGGGGTAGAAGGCGGCTTGGCTGGCCGCCACCCGTCCCAGTGCCGCCTCGACCCGGTAGCGCGCGGCCTGCAAGTCGGGCCGGCGCGCCAGCAACTCGAGGCCGAGCCGGGACGGCAGGGCATGTGCCTGCGCCGCGTAGCCACGCGCCACGATTGGCTCGAGGGTGCCGCCAACGAGGGCGCGCAAGGCTTCGTGCTCCTGCGCGGCATCGGTCTCCAGGCTGGCCATTTGCTGTTCCAGTCCCGCCCGTTCCAGTTCGGCGCCGCGCAGTTCGTCGCTGCGTGCAAGGCCGTGTTCGACGCGCCTGGCCTTGTCGGCAATGAGCTCGGTCTCGATGTCGGCTTCGGTGGCCAGGTTGGCGGCGCGAAGCTGCAGCCCGACGATCCTGGAATAACTGTGCGCCACCAGCGCGGCGAGCAGGTGTTCGGCCTGCGCCTGCCCGGCCAGGCTTGCCTTGACTTCGCCCAGCGCCGACCCCAGCTGGGCGCGGCGCTTGCCCCACCAGTCGAAGTTGTAGCCGGCCCTGAGCTGCACGGTGCTGTCGTTGAAGTAGTTGCCCCCGATCGGTTCCGGGAACAGGCCGTTGCCCGAGTAGCGCTGGCGGTTCATGCCCGCCTCCAGCGCGGCCACGGCGCCGTCCTGGCCGCGCCTGGCCGACAGCGCCGCGTTGGCAGCGGCGAGCCGGCTGCGCGCGACGTCGAGCGAGGGATTGGTCCGCAGCGCTTGGGCGATGAGCGCATCGAGGCGCGGATCGGCGTACGCGGACCACCAGTTCGGGCTGGGCCAGGCGTCAAGGCCGAGCGCGAAGTCGGGCCCGTGCCGGGCCAGCGCCGCGTCGCTTTGCGTGACATGGTGGGGGTCGGGCGGAATCGGGGCGCAGCCGGCCAGCAGCAGCGCCAGCAGGGCGAAGGCGTTTGTTTTCATTGGGTATTCGCAGCTTTGGCGGGCCGCACCAGCAGCAGCAAGGGAATGACGGCGCCCGTCACGATGGTCATCAGCCAGAAGTCGTCGATGTAGGCGATCATCGACGCCTGGCGCGTGATTTCGCCGTTCAGCGCCGCCATGCCAGCGCCGCTGGACAGGTCGTAGGCAGCGCCGGCCAGGCCGGCACTGGCGCCGCTCACGTACGCGCCGAGCGACGCGTGCGCGACCTGGGTGTTGCGCACCAGCAGTGTCTGCACCAGCGCGATGCCGACGCTGCTGCCGATGTTGCGGATCAGGCTGTAGATCGCCGTGCCCTCGGCGCGCATCGCCGGCGACAGCGTGGCGAAGGTGGCGCTGCTGAGTGGCACGAACACGAAGCCCAGGCCGATGCCCTGGATGACGCCGGGCCAGACGATGTCGGAGGGCGACATCACCAGGCTGTAGCGGCTCATCTGCCACAGCGAGAACGCGGTCAGGCCGAAGCCGAAGGCGAGCAGCAGGCGCAGGTCGTAGCGCCCCGTCATGCGGCCCACCACCAGCATCGCGAGCATGGTGCCGATGCCGCTGGGCGCGGTGACCAGGCCGGCCAGCTGGGCCGGGTAGTTCATCAGCGACTGCAGCATCGAAGGCATCAGCGCGCGGGTCGAAAACAACACCATGCCGACCACGAAGATGAGCAGCAAACCGCTGACGTAGTTGGCGTTCCCGAGCAGGCGGAAGTCGAAGAACGACCGGCCGGGCGGGCGCAGCAGCGTGTGCGCCACAAAGTAGGAAAAGCTGAGCGCCAGCGTGATGGCTTCGATCCAGGTCTCGGTGGCGCCGAACCAGTCGTTCTGCTCGCCGCGGTCGAGCAGCATCTGCAAGGCTCCGATCGCGATCGACAGCGTGGCGAAGCCGAACATGTCGAAGCTCATGCGGCGCGCCGCCGGTGTCGGGCGGATGTATTTCCAGATGCCGTAGAAGGCCAGGGCGCCGACCGGCACGTTGATGAAGAACACCCAGCGCCAGTTGTAGCTGTCGGTCAGCCAGCCACCCAGCGTGGGGCCCAGGATCGGGCCGATCATCACGCCCATGCCCCACACGGCCATCGCCGAGCCGTGTTTCTCGCGCGGGTTGATGTCGAGCAGGACCGCCTGCGACAAGGGCACCAGCGCCGCGCCGAACACGCCTTGCAGCAGGCGCGCCAGCACGATCTGGGCCAGCGAGGCGGACAGGCCGCACAGCACCGAGGCGACCGTGAAACCGGCGATCGAGACCAGGAACACGGTGCGCAGGCCGAAGCGGTCGCACAGCCAGCCGGTCAGCGGGGTGGCGATGGCGGCGGCCACGATGAAGGAGGTCAAGACCCAGGTGATCTGGTCTTGCGAGGCCGACAAGCTGCCCTGCATGTGCGGCAGCGCGACGTTGGCGATGGTGCCGTCGAGCGCCTGGATCACGGTGGCAAGCATGATCGAGAGCGTGATCATGGGCCGGTTGATGGCTTGCGGCTGGCTCATTGGCCCGACTCGATACGGGCGCGCAGCGCCTCGAGCAGCTCCGTGGCGGCCAGCAGCGTGGCCTGGTCGACCCCGGACAGGGTGGTGCGGCGAAACGCATCGGCTTCCTTCCTGACCTTGGCGCACAGTGCGTGCCCGGCGTCGGTGAGCAGCAGCAGCTTGACACGGCGGTCCAGCTCGGACGGCACCCGCAGCACCAGGCCGGCGGCCATCAGGCGGTCGACCGCGGCGACCACGGTCGGTCCTTCGACGTCGAGCAGGGTGGCCAGTTCGCGCTGCGACAGCGGGGCGGGGGCCTTGGCGATGTGGGCAATGGCCAGCCAGCCGGCCTGGCCGACGCCGAGATCCTTGAGGCGCGCATCGAGCGCCTGGCGCCAGGTGCGCGCGCTGTGGTGCAGCGCGGCGGTGAAGCGTTCTTCGAGGCTGGGCATGTTAGGTAGCCTGTTAATAGATAGGTAGTTATCTATTATAAGGCTATTCTTTTCGGAGTGCAAAATTTAGAACACAGCGCCACAAGCCGGCCGCCAAAGTCTCCTTGGCCAATCGTACAACTTGTGGATCAATTGGAAATTTGACTTGTCGTTCCCGCGCAGGCGGGAACCCATGGACCACCGGGTGGGGCGCATGGGTATGGGTTCCCGCCCGCGCGGGAACGAGGTTACGCTCGCAAAGTCAACTATTCACAAGCTGGTCGCCTAAGCGATCCGGAACACCCAATGGCGCAGGCTGCCGTCGGCGCCGGGCACGGCGTGGGCATGCACCCGTGCCTGGCGCAGGGTGCCACCGCGCTGGCGCAGCGGCAGTTCGCCACACCAGCTGCCGTCCGTGTCGAGCGCCGCCCACACCGGTTCGAGCCGGCCGGCGCCGAACAGCGTGGCCGCCGGCTGGCCCAGCAGGCTGGCCGCCGGAACCCCCGCCGCCGCGCTGAGCGCGTCGTTGATCTCGACCAGCAGCCCGGCCGCGTCGGCGATGAACATGCCCTCGACGGCCTGGCTGAACACGCTGGCCAGGCGCTCCAGGCGCCGTTCGCGCGCCGCGCGCGCGCTGACATTGACCAGCACCGCGCGGCAACTGGCGCCGCCGTCGGCCAGCGCCACCCGCATCTCGACGCGTTTGTCGGAGCCGTCGGCGCAGCGGGTCTCGAACTCAAGCGCTTGCAGCAATTGCCCCTCGAAGGCGCGCTTGAGGAAGTGGTCGAACGCGGAGCGGTCTTGCACGGCGACGAAGTCCGACAGCGGCATGTCCTGCAGCAGTGCGCGCTGCACGCCGAGCATGGCGGCGCCGGCCAGGTTCGCCTCGATCAGGCGTCCCGTGCGGTCGAGCGTGAAATAGGCCATCGGCGCGCAATCGAACAACTCGGTGTAGGACGCCAGGGCCGCCTCGATCCAGGCGCGCGCCGCCTCAAGCTGCTCGTTTTGCATCTCCAGCTCGATCTGGTGCACTTGCAGCTCGTGCAGCAGGCGGCGCGGATTGTCCTCGCGCCCGGTCAGGGCCGCAGCGCCGCCTTCAAGGCGCTCGGCAGCGTGGCGCCGCAGGTCGGCGGCGGGTGTGGAATGCGTTTCTGGTTTCATGGCGCGGTCCTGGTTGGGGCTCAGGCCGGCGCCTGGGCAATTGCGTCGATCACGGCGACAAAAAATCCCGGCTCCGGTGCGTATATGGTACACGCCATGGGGCGCTGTGGGCTGTCTCCGGCAAATTCAAAGCGTTCCGGCGCGCCGCCTTGCGCCACCCGCATGCCGGCCGCCAGCAAGGCCGGCGCGGCCAGCGGATGGCCGGCAGGCAGCGTGCTGCACTGGCGACCGGCCAGGCCGGGCATGCCGCCCAGGCTGTCCATGGCCGGATTGGCTGCGACGACCCTGAAATCGGGGCCCTGGCCGTTGGCGTCGATCCTCTGCAGATAGCCCAGCGCGCTCGGCGCGGACTCGAACATCTGCAGGTAGCGCTGGCTCTCGCTCTTGCGCAGGGCGTGCTCGAGCGACTTGGCGGCGCTGATGTCGATGAAGGTGATCACGACGCCATCGATCCGGTTGTCCTGGGTGCGGTAGGGCATGATGCGCACCGTGAACCAGCGCCCATCGCGGCTGCTGGCCTCGGTTTCGCGGAACACCAGGGTGCGCAGCACCTCGTGGGCGTCGTCGGCCAGGGCGGCGTAGTCGAGCATGTTGACCAGGTCCGTGATGGGCCGCCCGGCGTCGCCCGGAATGAGCTTGATGATGCTGGTGACGCGGTTGGTGAAGCGCCGGATGCGCATCTGGTCGTCGAGGAACAGGGTGGCGATGTCGGTGCTGTTGAGCAGGTTCTTCATGTCGTCGCTGGCCAGCGACAATTCGTCGACCTTGGCCGAGAGTTCATGGTTGACCGTCTGCAGCTCCTCGTTCATCGACTGCATCTCCTCTTTCGAGGTGGTCAGCTCCTCGTTGGTACTTTGCAGTTCTTCGTTCGTGCTTTGCAGTTCCTCGTTGGTCGACTTCAGTTCTTCCTGCGACGTCTGCATTTCCTCGCGCGCGGACTGCAGTTCCTCGCGCGACTGCTGCACCTCGAGCGCCATGGCCTGCATGCGCTCGTCCTGTTCGCCTGCCCGCTTGCCCTTGCGGGGCGCCTTCCCGGATGGCGCCGGCACGTCGGCGAACACGATCAGCACCATGCCGCGCAGTGCCTCCGGCTCGGACAGGCAATGCACATCGACGTCGACCAACAGCGCGCCGCCCGGACCGCCGATCTCGACCCGCTTGAGGCTATGGCTGCCCCGTTCGCGCACCACGCGCGCGAACGCTTCGCTCAGGCCGCCGGCCAGGCCCTCGCGCGCCATCGCGAAAATGTTCAGGTTGGCCTTGCCGGCCGCCGGCTCCAGGTAGCGCCCGGTCTTGCCGCTGATGTAGACGATGTCGCCCTGGTCGGTGGTGAGCACGGCCGTCGGGGCGAAGCGCGCCAGCAGCATCGCTTCGGTCAGCGATTGCAGGTTCGGCCCACCGTTCAGGGCGGTGCGCAGCGCCAGCGCCGGCTCGCCCGCGCTGGCGCGCGCGCGCCCGTACAGCGCGGCAGGGAATTCGACCGGCTCCGGACGCAGCGCCGACTCCTTGCGGCGGTAGATGCGGTTCTTGCCCGGCCACGCGGTAAACAGGTCGGCGCTGGCGCCGACCGTCTCGGCGCTGCCCAGCACCAGGAAGCCGTCCGCCTTGAGGCTGTAGTGGAATAGGGGCAGCAGCCGTTTCTGCAGGTCCGCTTCGAGGTAAATGAGCAGGTTGCGGCAGGTCAGCAGGTCGAGCTTGGTAAACGGCGGATCCATCACCAGGTTTTGCGGGGCGAAGATCACCATCTCGCGAATCTCCTTGCCGATCCGGTAGCCGCCGTCCTCCTGCACGAAGTAGCGCTGCAGGCGCGCCTCGCTGACGTCGGCGGCGATGTTGGCCGGATAGACCCCGGCGCGCGCCTTGTCGATCGCTTCCCCATCGAGGTCGGTGGCGAAGATCTGCAATGCATAATGGGGGGCCGGCCTGGTCCGTTCGAGCGCCTCGCGAAAGGCGATGGCCAGCGAGTAGGCTTCCTCGCCGGTCGAGCAGGCCGGGATCCAGGCGCGCAGCGTGCCACCGCTCGGATGGCTCGCCAGCATGGCCGGGATCACGTCCGCTTCGAGCTGGGCCCACATCGGCGGGTCGCGGAAAAAGCTGGTCACCCCGATCAGCAGCTCCTTGAACAGCAGCTGTGCTTCCTGCGGATTGGCGCGCAGGTAGTCGGCGTACTCGGCGATGCCGGCCAGCTGGTGCAAACCCATGCGACGCTCGACGCGGCGCTGGATCGTGCTCTTCTTGTACATCGAGAAGTCGTGTCCGCTCTGGGCGCGCAGCACCAGCACGATCTTGTCGAGCGCGCTCTGCTCGCCGCCGCCGGGCGCCGCTTGCGGCGCCGTCAGGGTCGGCATGTGCTTCAGGTAGCTGATCAAGGCGCGCGCCAGCTCGGCCGGCGCAGCCACGACGTCGGCCAGGCCGGCGTTGATGGCGCTGCGCGGCATGGCGTCGAACTTGGCGCTGGCCGGGTCTTGCACGAAGCTGGCGCCGGCGCTGTCCTTGATGGCGCGCAAACCCAGCGTGCCGTCCGAGCCCATGCCCGACAGGATCACGCCGGCGCTGTCGACGTGCTGGTCGGCCGCCAGCGCGCGCAGGAAGAAATCGATCGGCAGGCGCAGCCCGCGCGGCGCGTTCGGCTCGAGCAGGTGCAGCACGCCGTGCAGTATCGACAGGTCGCAATTGGGCGGAATCACATACACATGGCCCGGCACGACCGCCAGCAGGTCGCTGGCCTGCACCACCGGCATTGGCGTGGCGCGCTGCAGCAGTTCGACCAGGATGCCCTTGTGGTGCGGGTCCAGATGCTGGACGACGACGAAGCCGAGGCCGCAGTTGGCCGGCACGGCGCTGAAAAACAGCTCGAGCGCCTCGAGCCCGCCGGCCGAGGCGCCGATCCCGACGATCGGAAAGCGCCTGGGCGGCGCCTTCGCGGCGGGCTTGCGGATCGGGGCGGGCTGGGTTGCGCTGGTTTTTTTCATTGGGTCAATGCCAGTTCGTGGGTCGGTCTGGCGCGCTCGGAGACAGGCGCGCGCAGGAACGCACTATAGCACCGGGCAACAGGCGCGGGAACGACCGTGTCAGTGGCCGCGGTAGACGCTTTCATCGAGTTCGCCCTCGAGGCGCGCCACGCTGGTCGTCACGGCCAGGTTGGCGCTGGCGCTGGCGACCGTGCGCGTCATGTCGAGCAGGCGGTCGAACGGCAGGATGAACCCGACCACCAGCGCGGTCTGGCCGGCGTCGACCCCGACCGCCGAGAGCACGGCGGCGAGCATGAACAGCGAGGCCGAGGGCACTGGCGCGGTGCCGAACGCGGCCAGGGTGGCCGTCAGCAGCACGATGGCGTAGCTGGCCGGCGCCAGCGCCACGCCCAGCGCCTGCACCGAGAACAGCGAGAGCAGGCCGACGTACATGGCCGTGCCGTCCTTGCCGATGGCCGCGCCCAGCGGCAGCACCGTCATCGCCACCGCCGGATGCACGCCCAGCTTCTCGCCGGCCACCCGCATCGCCACCGGCAGCGTGGCCGAGCTGGAGGCGGTCGAAAACGCCACCAGCAGCGCGTCGGCGATGCCGCGGTAGAAGGGCCGCAGTGGCAGGCGCGCGACCAGCCGGATCAGCAGGCCGTGCACCAGCACGACCTGCAGCAGCGAGCCGAGCACCACGCACAGGGCCAGCCAGCCGACGTTGACGAACACCGCCGTGCCGTTGGCCGCCACCGAGTTGGCCACCAGCGCGAACACGCCGAACGGGGTCACTTCCATGGCCAGGGTGACCATCCTCAGGATCGCGCTCGAGGCCGACTGGAACAGCGCACCCAGCGGGCGCCCGGCCTCGCCCGCGCCGAGGATGCCCACGCCGAGCAGGATCGCCACGAAGATCAGGGCCAGCATGTCGCCCTTGGCCAACGCTTCGACGATGTTGAGCGGGATGATGCCGATCAGCTGTTCGCCCACCGGCTTGGCCGCGCCCAGCGCCTTGGGCACGGCCCCGCCCAGGTTCGCGCCCAGGCCCGGCTGCAGCACGCTGGCCACGGCCATGCCGATGGCCACCGCGATCACGGTGGTGCAGGCGAACAGCAGCAGGGTGCGTCCGCCCAGCGAGCCGAGGCGCTTCGGGTCGCCCAGCGCGGTGACCCCGGCCGTGATGGTGACGAACACGATCGGTGCCACCAGCATGCGGATCAGGCGCACGAACACCTCGCCCAGGAAGGCGACATGGGGCGCCGCCTCGGGCCAGGCCAGGCCGAGCACCAGACCGACCAGCAGGGCGCCCATCACCCGCTTCCAGAGCGCAACGGCGAACCAGCGGCGCAGGACGGAGGGGGCGGGAAGGGCGGTCGGCAGTGGGCGCATGGCGTCGGGGTCCTGAATGTGGAAATGAAAACGCCGTATCTATAACACGACGGCGCAATATTTTCGAGTGGCAATAAGGTGATCGCGGAAAAATGCACCAAATTGGTGCGTTTTCTAATGATGGGGTGGAAAAACGGCGCCGGAGCAGGTGGAAGGCGTTGCGTTTTTCCGCCCTGCGCGGCTGTGCGCTGCGATTTTTCGGTTCAGGCACACTAGGTAGGCGTCATCGCTTGGCGCGCTTCTTGCGTAATGGTGCTTATGAAGCATTCTCCAACTACCCGCAATTTACGCATCGTCGTCGTCAACCCGGTACCCGGCGACGAGAGCGACGCCGCGCTGGCCGCCCAGGTCAGGCGCGGCAACGCGCTGCGCATCGGCTTGCTCGAATCGGGCTACGACATCATCGCCTCGCTGCCGGCCGACCTGTACCTGCCCGAGCGCATCGCCCAGCTCCAGCCCGACCTGATCATCATCGATGCCGAGTCCGACGCGCGCGACGTGCTCGAACACATCGTCGTGGCCACCCGTGACGAGCGCCGCCCGATCGTCCTGTTTACCGAGGACGACACCAGCAGCAGCATGGATGCGGCAATGGCGGCCGGCGTGTCGGCCTATGTCGTGGCCGGCCTGCAGTCGGCGCGCATCAAGCCGGTGCTCAATGTGGCGCTGGCGCGCTTTCGCCAGGAGCAAAAACTGCTGGCCGAGCTGAGCGACACGCGCCACAAGCTGGCCGAGCGCAAGGTGATCGATCGCGCCAAGGGTTTGCTGATGGCCCATCACAAGCTCAGCGAAGAGCAGGCCTACCAGAAGCTGCGCAGCATGGCCATGAACAAGAATTTGAAACTGGCCGAAATCGCCCAGCGCATCCTCGATGTCGAAGACTTGCTCGGATAAATGAACAACATGACAGTCACCTCCCCCCAGGCCGGACTGGCCGTCGTCAAGGCCGGCTTCCTGCCCCTGTACGACTGCGCCGCCCTGGTCGTCGCCGCCGAACGCGGCTTCGGCCGGCGCTACGGCATCGAGATCGTGTTGAGCCGCGAAACCTCGTGGGCGCGCGTGCGCGACAGGCTGTGCAAGGGCGAGCTCGATGCGGCCCACGTGCTCTATGGCCTGATGTACGGGGTGGAGATGGGCATCGGCGGGCAAGCCATGCCGATGGCGGTGCTGATGAACCTGAGCCGCAACGGCCAGGCCATCACCCTCTCACGCGCGCTGGTGGAGCAGGGCGCGACCGACGGCGCCGCGCTGGCGCAGCTGATGCGCGCGCAGCCGCGCCAGTACGTGTTTGCCCAGACCTTCCCGACCGGGAACCACGCCATGCTGCTGTATTACTGGCTCGCAGCGCACGGCATCGATCCGTTTGGCGACGCGCGCGCGATCACCATTTCACCGCCGCAGATGGCAAGCAGCCTGCGCGCCGGCAGCATGGACGGCTTCTGCGCCGGCGAACCGTGGGGCCAGCGCGCCGTGGCCGATGGCAGCGGGGTCACCATCGCCACCAGCGGCCAGGTCTGGCAGGACCATCCGGGCAAGGTGCTGGGGACGACGGCAGCGTTCGCCGAGCGGCACCCGGACCGGTGCCGCGCGCTGGTGGCGGCCACGCTCGACGCGAGCCGCTGGATCGAGGCGTCGCCGCAGAACCGGCGCGAGGCGGCCGAGCTGCTCTCGGCAGCGCGCTACCTGAACCTGCCGGCCAAGGCGATGCCCGGTGCGCTGGCCTTGCATGCCGGTGGCGAGGCCAATTTCCCCTACCTGTCGGACGGCATGTGGTTCATGACCCAGCACCGGCGCTGGGGTTTGCTGCGCGGCGATCCGGACTACCTGGCGGTGGCCGGCAGGGTCAACCGGATCGACTTGTACCGGCAGGCGGCCGAGATGGCCGGCGTGGCGCTGCCGGCCGGCGCGCTGCGCGCCTCAACGCTGATCGACGGCGTGCCCTGGGATGGAAGCGATCCGGCTGCCTACGCCGCCAGCTTCGCGATCCATCGAATCATGTAGGGCGAATAACACTTCGCTCGCTCGTCCTACAAGATCGCCATTCCTGCGCGCGTTCTCACATCGTCGACGCATCATTTTCGGGCGTGTTGCACCGCAATGTAGCGCGATCGCGGTGCGCCATCCCGCAAAACTCCCCGGCTTCCCCTTGAGTCGCTCTGGCACGGCGCTTGCATATACCAAGCTAACGGATCAATGGCGATCCCTTGAACAAATGCGCTGATCTAAAGACGGATTGGCAGGACAACGGCGTCCGCCCCCTCCTGGTATTTCGCCAGGGTGTGGAGCGGGCGCCTTTTGGTTTTTAAAGGGGTAAGAAAATGGCCACCAAAGCAAACAGCATCAAGCTCTTCTCCATGCGCACCCCGCCGATGCGCGCCTTCCACCTGACCTGGATGGCCTTCTTCGTCTGCTTCTTCGCCTGGTTCGCCTGCGCGCCGCTGATGCCGGTCATCAAAGGCGAATTTGGCCTGACGCTGGCCCAGATCGCCAACATCAACATCGCCGCGGTGGCCATCACGATCCTGGTGCGCCTGATCGTCGGCCCGATGTGCGACCGCTTCGGTCCGCGCAAGACCTACACCGGCCTGCTGCTGCTAGGCGCAATTCCCGTGCTCGGCGTGGCGCTCTCGCAAAGCTATGAATCGTTCCTGTTCTTCCGGCTCGGGATCGGCGCGGTCGGCGCCAGCTTCGTGATCACCCAGTACCACACCTCGGTGATGTTCGCGCCGAACGTGGTCGGCACCGCCAACGCGGCCGCCGCCGGCTGGGGCAACACCGGTGGCGGCGCGGCGCAAGCGCTGATGCCGCTGCTGCTGGGCGCGGTGCTGATGCTGGGCGTGACCGAGAGCATGGGCTGGCGCCTCGCGCTGCTGGTGCCGGGCGTGATGATGCTGGTGATGGCCTTCGTCTACTACCGCTTCACCCAGGATTGCCCGCAAGGGAACTACGACCAGATGCGCCGTGACGGCATCGCCGTCGAAGGTGGCAAGAAAGGCGGCTGGTCCAGCTTCAAGGCCGCCAGCGCCAACTACCGCGTCTGGCTGCTGTTCATCACCTACGGCGCCTGCTTCGGCATCGAAATTTTCATCCACAACATCGCCGCCGTCTACTACGTCGACCACTTCGGCCTCTCGCTCAAGTCGGCCGGCATGGCCGCGGGCAGCTTCGGCCTGCTGGCGCTGTTCGCCCGGGCCCTGGGCGGCTACCTCTCGGACCGCATGGCCGTGCGCGGCAACCTGAACAGCCGCGTCACGCTGCTGTTCATCATGATGATCGGCGAGGGCATCGGCTTGCTGCTGTTCTCGCACGCCGACACCGTCATCTTTGCTGTCATCGCGATGCTGTTTTTCGGCCTGTTCACCCATATGGCTTGCGGCGCGACCTACGCCCTGGTGCCCTTCATCGACGGCAAGGCCCTTGGCGGCGTGGCCGGCATCATCGGCGCCGGCGGCAACGTGGGCGCCGTGCTGGCCGGCTTCCTGATGAAAAGCACTGGCAACATCCAGCAGACGCTGTCGATCCTGAGCGCCCTGGTGATCATCTCGGCAATGTGCGCCATTGCGGTGCGCTTCTCGATCCAGGCCGACGACAGCGCCGTTCCAGCCACCGCATAAAAGGAAAAAATCATGAAAATCATCGTCATCGGCCACGGCATGGTTGGCCATAAATTCCTCGAAAGCCTGGCCGACAGCGGCGTGCCCGGACTCGACGTGACGGTGCTGTGCGAAGAGCCGCGCCCCGCCTACGACCGCGTGCACCTGTCCGAATTCTTCTCCGGGAAATCGGCCGACGAGCTCTCTCTGGTGCCGGCCGGTTTCTTCGAGCGTGACAACGTGCTGCTCAAGCTGAATGCCCGTGCCACCGGCGTTGACCGTGCAGCCAAGACCGTCACCGTGGCCAGCGGCGAAGTGCTGGCCTACGACAAGCTGGTGTTCGCCACCGGTTCCTATCCCTTCGTGCCGCCGCTGCCGGGCAAGGACCGCAAGGATTGCTTCGTCTACCGCACCATCGAAGACCTGGAGGCGATGCTCGAATGCGGCCAGCGCTCCAAGACCGGCGTGGTGATCGGTGGCGGCCTGCTCGGCCTCGAGTGCGCCAAGGCCCTGCGCGACATGAAGCTGGCCACCCACGTGGTCGAATTCGCGCCGCGCCTGATGGCCGTGCAGGTCGACGATGGTGGCGCGCGCGTGCTGCGTAAGAAAATTGAAGACCTGGGCGTGACGGTGCATACCCAGAAGAACACGCTCGAGATCGTCGACGGCGCAGACGGCACCCACCGCATGGTGTTCGCCGACGGCAGCCACCTCGACACCGACATGATCGTGTTCTCGGCCGGCATCCGTCCGCGCGACGAGCTGGCGCGCAGCACCGGCCTGACCATCGGCGCGCGCGGCGGCATCGCCATCGACAACAGCTGCCTCACTTCGGACCCGGACGTGTACGCGATCGGCGAATGCGCGCTGTGGAACGGCCAGATTTTCGGCCTGGTCGCGCCCGGCTACGACATGGCCCGCATCGCCGCGCGCCACCTGCTGGGCGAACAGGCCGAGTTCAAGGGCGCCGACATGAGCACCAAGCTCAAACTGATGGGCGTGGACGTGGCCAGCATCGGCGATCCGCACGCCAGCACCGCCGGCAGCCGGTCCTACCAGTTCACCGACGAGCGCAAGCAGATCTACAAGAAGATCGTGGTCTCCGATTGCGGCAAATACCTGCTGGGCGGAGTGATGGTGGGCGACGCCAGCGAGTACGGCACCTTGCTGCAGATGATGCTCAACAAGATCGAGCTGCCGGAGTCGCCCGAATTCTTGATCCTGCCGCAATCGGACGGCAAGGCGCGCCCCGGCCTGGGCGTGGACGCGCTGCCGGCGTCGGCCCAGATCTGCTCCTGCAACGACGTCTCGAAGGGCACCCTGTGCGACGCGGTGGCCGCCGGCGCCACCACCATCGGCGCGCTGAAAACCTGCACCAAGGCCGGCTCGACCTGCGGCGGCTGCGTTGCGCTGGTGACCCAGGTGATGAAGGCCGAGATGAAGAAGCAGGGCATGGCCGTCAACAACCACCTGTGCGAGCACTTCGCCTATTCGCGCCAGGAGATCTACCACCTGGTCAAGGTTGGCCAGATCAAGAGCTTCGCCGACCTGCTGGCCAGGCACGGCAGCGGCCTCGGTTGCGACATCTGCAAACCGGTGGCGGCCAGCGTGCTGGCGTCGACCTGGAACGATTTCGTGCTCAAGCCGGAGCTGGCCAGCCTGCAGGATTCGAACGACTACTTCCTGGGAAATATCCAGAAGGACGGCACCTATTCAGTGGTGCCGCGCATGCCGGGCGGCGAAGTGACCGCCGACGGCCTGATCGCAGTTGGCCAGGTCGCCAAGAAGTACGGCCTGTACACCAAGATCACGGGCGGCCAGCGGGTCGACCTGTTCGGCGCGCGGGTCGAGCAGTTGCCGTCGATCTGGGAAGAGCTCATCGCCGCCGGCTTCGAGTCCGGCCATGCCTACGGCAAGGCGCTGCGCACCGTGAAATCGTGCGTCGGCTCGACCTGGTGCCGCTATGGGGTGGCCGACAGCGTCGGTTTTGCGATCACGCTCGAGAACCGCTACAAGGGCCTGCGCACACCGCACAAGATCAAGTTCGGCGTCTCCGGCTGCACCCGCGAATGCGCCGAGGCGCAGGGCAAGGATGTCGGCCTGATCGCCACCGACAAGGGCTGGAACCTGTACGTGTGCGGCAACGGCGGCATGAAGCCGCGCCACGCCGAGCTGATCGCCTCTGACCTCGATGAGCAAACCGTGGTGCGCTACATCGACCGTTTCCTGATGTTCTACGTGCGCACCGCCGACCGCCTGCAGCGCACCAGCGTCTGGCGCGACAACCTCGAAGGCGGCCTCGACTACCTCAAGGAGGTGGTGGTCAAGGACAAGCTGAATATCGCCCACGAGCTCGAAGCGGACATGCAGCACGTCGTCGACACCTACGCCTGCGAATGGAAGAACGCCGTCACCGACCCGGCCACGCGCCAGCGCTTCCGCCACTTCGTCAACAGCGAGCAGGCCGACCAGAACGTGGTCTTCATGCCAGAACGCGGCCAGATCCGTCCGGCCACCAGCGATGAACGCAAGCGCGTCGTCATTCCACTCGTCGTCAAATCCGCCTGATAGGGAGCACACCATGCACCGCGATATTCAAATGAACAACTGGACCGCCGTCTGCGACCTCGACCAGATCGTGCCCAACACGGGCGTGTGTGCGCTGCTCGGTGGCGAACAGGTCGCCGTGTTCCATGTGACGGACGGTGAAGAGCGGGTGTTCGCGATCGGCAATTTCGACCCCAACTCGGGCGCCGCCGTGCTCTCGCGCGGCCTGGTGGGCAACCTTGGCGAACGCATCGTCGTCGCCTCGCCGATCTACAAGCAGCACTTCGACCTGGCCACCGGCGAATGCCTGGAGTCGCCCGAGCACTCGGTGGCCTGCTATCCGGCGCGCATCGAGGGCGGCAAGGTGTGGGTCGGCGCATGAACGCGCCGCCCGCCAGGCAGTCGCTGGTCGTGATCGGCAACGGCATGGCCGGCATGCGCACGGTCGAGGAGCTGCTCAAGCTGGCGCCGGACCTGTACGACATCACCGTGTTCGGCGCCGAGCCGCACGGTAACTACAACCGCATCATGCTCTCCCCGGTGCTGGCCGGCGAAAAGACGGTCGACGAGATCATGCTGCACACGCGCGAGTGGTACCGTGAGAACGGCATCACGCTGCACGCGGGCGACCCAGTGGTGCACATCGACCGCCGGCGCCGCCTGGTGCGCGCGCGGTCCGGACGCGAGGTCTGGTACGACCGGCTGCTGCTGGCCACCGGCTCGACGCCGTTCGTGCTGCCGGTGCCTGGCCACAAGCTCGCAGGCGTGATCGGTTTTCGCGACATCCAGGACGTCGACAGCATGCTCGCGGCGGCGCGCACCGGGCGCCACGCGGTGGTGATCGGCGGCGGCCTGCTCGGCCTCGAGGCGGCCAACGGCCTGCGCCGGCGCGGCATGGACGTGACCGTGGTCCACGTCACCGACAGCCTGATGAACCAGCAGCTCGACAAGCCGGCCGCGCAATTGCTGCAGCAGGCGCTCGAAACGAAGGGCTTGCGCTTCATGCTCGAGACGAACACCAGCGAGATCATCGGCACCGGGCACGTGACGGCGGTGCGCTTCGCCGACGGCAGCACCATTCCGGCCGACCTGGTGGTGATGGCGGCCGGCATCCGCCCCAACATCGCGCTGGCCAAGTCGGCCGGCCTGCACTGCGAGCGCGCCATCGTCGTCGACGACACCTTGCAAACGTACGACCCGCGCGTCTACGCGGTGGGCGAATGCGTGCAGCACCGCAGCGCCACCTTCGGCCTGGTGGCCCCGATCTGGGACCAGGCCCGCGTGTGCGGCGGCCATCTGGCCGGCGCCGGGCACCGCCGCTTTGTGCAACAAGCCACGCCGACCAAGCTGAAGGTGACCGGTGTCGACCTCTATTCGGTGGGCGACTTCATCGGCGGCGAGGGCAGCGAAGACCTGGTGCTGCGCGATCCGCGGCGCGGCGTCTACAAGCGGCTCGTCCTGAGCGGCGGCCGGATCACCGGCGCGGTGCTGTACGGCGACGTGCAGGACGGGCCGTGGTACTTCAGCCTGATCCAGAACCGCACCGACGTGTCGTCGATGCGCCATCATTTGCTGTTTGGCGAGGCGCTGTGCGCGCAAGCCGCCTGACGAGGAATTCATCGTGAACCTGGCCTCCATCCCGCTCGCCGTGCGCACCACCTGTCCCTATTGCGGCGTTGGCTGCGGCGTGCAGGCCACGCCGCAGGCCGACGGCGGCGTGCTGGTGGCCGGCGACGCCAGCCATCCGGCCAACCGGGGACGCCTGTGCGTGAAGGGGCTGGCGCTGGACGAAACCGTCGCCCTCGACGGTCGCCTGCTGCACCCGAGCGTGCGTGAAGACGGCGTCCTGCGCCAGGTCAGCTGGGACGCAGCCCTCGAGCGCGTGGCCGGCGGCCTGAAGGCGATCATCGCCGAACACGGTCCCGACTCGGTGGCGCTGTACGTCTCGGGCCAGCTGCTGACCGAGGACTATTACGTGGCCAACAAGCTGATGAAAGGCTACATCGGCAGCGCCAACATCGACACCAATTCGCGCCTGTGCATGTCTTCGGCGGTGGCCGGCCACAAGCGCGCGTTCGGCGCCGACCTGGTGCCGGGCTGCTACGAGGACTTCGACCTGGCCGACATGGTGGTGCTGGTCGGCTCGAACACGGCCTGGTGCCATCCGATCCTGTTCCAGCGCATCGCGCGCCTGAAGGAGGCGCGCCCCGGGGTCAAGGTGGTGGTCATCGATCCGCGCCGCACCGCCACCTGCGAGCTGGCCGACCTGCACCTGCCGGTCAAGCCCGGCACGGACGTGTGGCTGTTCAACGGCCTGCTCAGCTACCTGGCGCGCAACGGCGGCTGCGACGCCGCCTTCGTCGCCGCCCACACCAGCGGCCTCGGTGGCGCGCTGTCGGCGGCCGAGACCGAGTCGGCCGATCCGGTCGATGTGGCGCGCATTTGCCGGGTCGACCTGGCCGACCTGCTCAAATTCTATGAAGCGTTCACCGCCACTGAAAAGGTGGTGACCGCGTTCTCGCAAGGCGTGAACCAGTCCTCGGCCGGCACCGACAAGGTCAACAGCATCATCAACTGCCACCTGGTGACCGGACGCATCGGCAAGCCGGGCATGGGCCCGTTCTCGCTCACCGGACAGCCCAACGCGATGGGCGGGCGCGAAGTGGGCGGCCTGGCCAATATGCTGGCCGCCCACATGGAGCTCGACCAGCCGGCGCACCGCGACACCGTGCAATCATTCTGGGGCTCGCCGCGCATCGCCGACAAGCCGGGCTTGAAGGCGGTGGAGCTGTTCCAGGCGATCGAACAGGGCACGATCAAGGCGGTCTGGATCATCGCCACCAATCCCATGGTGAGCTTGCCGGACGCGAACCAGGTGCAGCGCGCGCTGGAAAAGTGCGAGCTGGTGGTGGTGTCGGACATCGTCCAAGGCAGCGACACCAACGCGTTCGCCCATGTGCTGCTGCCGGCGCTGGGCTGGGGCGAAAAGGATGGCACGGTCACCAATTCGGAGCGCCGCATTTCGCGCCAGCGCGCCTTCCTGCCGGCACCTGGCCAAGCGCGCGCCGACTGGCAGATCCTGTCGCAGGTGGCGCAGCGCATAGGCTTTGACGGTTTCAATTTCAACGGCGCGCACGAGGTGTTCGACGAGCACGCACGTTTGAGCAGCTACCGCAACGGCGGCCAGCGCGTGTTCAGCCTGGCCGGGCTGGCCGGGCTTACGCGCGAACGGTTCGACAAGCTCGAGCCGGTGCAGTGGCCATTGCTGCGCCCGGATGAAGGCACGCCGCGCCTGTTTGGCGACGGCCGCTTCGCCCACCCGGACGGACGGGCGCGCTTCGTCGCCACCGCGCCACGCGCGCCTGCGCATGCGACCGATTCCGAGTACCCGCTGGTGCTCAACACCGGCCGCGTGCGCGACCAGTGGCACACCATGACGCGCACTGGCAAGGCGCCGCGGCTGGCCGACCATGTGCCCGAATCGTTTATCGACATCCACCCGCAGGATGCGCTGCGCTACGGCGTGCGCGAGGGCGAACTGGCGCGCGTGTCGAGCGCCTGGGGCGCAATGGTGGCGCGCGTGCAGCACGGCGGCGGCATCGCGCGCGGCGGCGTGTTCATCCCGATCCACTGGAACGGACAGACCGCCTCCGATGCGCGGGTCGGGACGCTGGTCAGTCCGGCGGTTGACCCAGTGTCGGGCGAGCCGGAGTTCAAGCACACCCCGGTGCGCATTGAACGCTTCGGTGTGGCCTGGCACGGCTTTGTACTGAGCCGCAGCGAAGTGCCGCTCGAGCGCGTGGCGCACTGGACGCGCATGCAGGGCAAGGGCTTTGCACGCTACGAACTGGCCGGACGGGGCGCCATTGCCGACCATGGCGCCTGGGCGCGCGCGCTGCTTGGCGTGCAGGACGACATGGCTGACTGGCTCGAATATGAGGACAAGAGCGGCGGCGTGTACCGCGCCGTGCACGTGGTGGGCGAGCGCATCGAACAATGCCTGTTCCTGTCGCAGCGGATCGAGCTGCCCTCGCGCGCCTGGCTGGCCAGCCTGTTTTCGAAAGAGCAGTTGAGCCAGGCCGACCGGGTTGGCCTGCTGGTGGGACAGCCAATCGAGAAACGCGCCGATACCGGACCGACCGTGTGCTCCTGTTTCGGCGTGGGACGCAATACGATCTGCGAGGCCATCCGTAGCCAGGACCTGAAAACCGTGGGCGAGCTGACGGCCTGCCTGAAGGCGGGCGGCAACTGCGGCTCCTGTGTGCCGGAACTGAAAAAACTGCTGGTTGAGACGCGGGTTACGGAAGCCATTTCGTAATTAAAATGATACTATTCCGTGAATTATTTTTCACGGAACGGGCGATGAATCTAGAGATTGAATCGACAGGCGGGCTGCTCGAAGCGGGTCTGGTGGCCAGCCAGATCGAAGGCGAGGGCGATGCCGGGCAGGGCGCGCACGCAGGCAACTGCGCCAACTGCCAGGCGCCGCTGACGGGCAGCTTCTGCCACATGTGCGGACAGCGCGCCCATATCCACCGTTCGCTGCTGCACCTGGGCGAGGAACTGCTGCACGGGATCTTGCACTTCGATGCCAAGGCCTGGCGCACCTTGCCGATGCTCGTTGCGCGTCCAGGCCAGCTGACGCGCCGCTATGTCGACGGCCAGCGCACCCGCTTCGTGTCGCCGCTGGCGCTGTTCCTGTTCATGGTGTTTTTCATGTTTTTCGTTGTCTCCTCGATCAGCCACTCGGACTCGGTGCCCGATGCCGACACGGCCGTGGGCGTGTCGACGGCGCGCACCAGGCTGGCCGACAAGATCGCCAAATTCCGGGACAAGCTAAGCAGCGCCGAAGAAAAGCTGGCCGCCGCGAAGGAGGAAGACAAGGCCGAGGCCCAGGCCGTCGTGACCAAGGCGCAGGCAACGCTGGACGGCCTGAAAAGCAGTGTGGCAGTGCTCGACGCGGCGCAGGGGTCGACTTCGGCCAAGGAGGTCGCCACGGCCTTGATCAAGGGCGAGAAGTCGTCCACCGAAACACTCAAGGTCGACACCGGCAATGCCGATATTGATGAGGCGATCAGGCATGCGGTGAAAAATCCGGAGCTGACGCTGTACAAATTGAAGAACACGGCGTCGAAGTATTCCTTCTTGCTGGTGCCGATCTCGCTGCCCTTCCTGTGGCTGATGTTTTTCTGGAAGCGCGGCATCACGATGTACGACCACGCGGTGTTTTCGCTCTATTCGCTCGCTTTCATGTCGTTCCTGGTGGTGGTGATTGCCTTGCTCGGGGTCGCTGGCTGGAAGACGCCGATGGGCTTGCTGATCGTGTTCGCCCCGCCGGTGCACATGTTCATGCAGCTGCGCGGCACCTACGGCCTGGGCGTGATGTCCGCGTGCTGGCGCACCGTGGCGCTGCTGTTCGTGGCAATGACCGTGTTCATCCTGTACCTGCTGCTGATCCTGGTGCTGAGCATGCGTTAGATCCGCCGAAAACCGGGTGGATGACGCGCTGTTACAACACCGTCGTTCCCGCGCGGGCGGGAATCCATACGCCGCCAAAATGAGACGCAATGCATGGACTCCCGCCTGCGCGGGAATGACGAATCAAGGCGAACGTGCCGTGTTAGCGGGCCACGATCACCGGCTTTACCATCGCCGCGGCGCGCTTGGCGTTGCTGCGCGCGGTGTCGACGTCGGCCGCGCGCGCCAGCATCACGCCCATGCGGCGGCGCTGGAACGACTCGGGCTTGCCGAACAGGCGCACATCGGTGCCCGGCACGCGCAGTGCCTCGGCGACGCCTTCGAACGCAATGGCGTGGGCATCATGCTGGCCGTAGATCACCGCCGACGCCGCCGGCGAGGCCATCGCCACGTTGACCGGCAGGCCGAGAATGGCCTTGGCATGCAATTCAAATTCGCTTTGCACCTGACTGGCCATGGTCACCATGCCGGTGTCGTGCGGGCGCGGGCTGACCTCGGAGAACCACACCATGTCGCCCTTGACGAACAACTCCACCCCGAACACGCCCAAGCCGCCCAGGTTGCCGGTGACCAGCCCGGCGATCAGGCGCGCGCGTTCGAGCGCCGCCGGGTGCATCGCGTGCGGCTGCCACGACTCGACGTAGTCTCCCGCCACCTGCACGTGCCCGATCGGTTCGCAATACTGGGTCTCGATGGCGCCGTCGGCACCGATCGCACGCACCGTCAGCAAGGTGATCTCATAGTCGAAATCGATGAAACCTTCGACGATCACGCGCCCGGCATCGACCCGGCCGCCGGCGGCGGCGTAGTCCCAGGCGGGCTTGACGTCGGCCATGCCGTCGAGCCTGGACTGGCCCTTGCCGGACGAGGACATGACCGGTTTGACCACGCATGGAAAGCCGATCTGGCCGCATGCGGCCTCCAGTTCGGCCAGCGAATCGGCAAAGCGGTAGGGCGACGTAGCCACCCCCAGTTCCTCGGCGGCCAGGCGCCGGATGCCTTCGCGGTTCATGGTCAGGAAGGCCGCGCGTGCGGTGGGAATGCAGCAGATTTTGCCCTGCTTTTCCAGCTCCGCCAGCGTGGCGGTGGCAATCGCCTCGATCTCGGGCACCACCAGGTCGGGCCGTTCCAGTTCGATCAGCGCGGCCAGCGCGGCGCCGTCGGTCATGTCGATCACGTGCGCCCGATGCGCCACCTGATGGCCGGGGGCGTTCGGATAGCGGTCGACGGCGATCACTTCCACGCCGAGGCGCTGCAGCGAGATGATCACTTCCTTGCCCAACTCGCCCGAGCCGAGCAGCATGACTTTGGTGGCGGAAGGGGAGAGCGGAGTACCGAGGATGCGGGGCAGGTTCATGGCTTGGCGGGGAAAGTGGAAGAAATCGGTGCGGCGCCGGCTTCGCACTGCGTGCCGGGTCAGCCGATATTGTACCGCCATCGACATATCGCCGCGACAGCGTCGCGGACTGGCAAAATAATCCGGGACAGGCGCCTTGCGAGAGCGTATCCTTGACTGCCAGCTCTCTGCTGGCCTTCCGACCTTTGGCAATGAAAACGACAGAACTTTCCGGAGCACTGCTGGACTACTGGGTCGCCATGGCCGAGGGCCTGAACCAGCCGCGCCTGGTGCCCAGGGCTGCCGGCAGCGCCGAATCGCTGGTCTGCATGGTCGACGACCGGGTCGATTTCCAGCCTTCGACCAATCTCGAGCAAGGCGGGGCGATCTTCGCGCGCCACCGCGGTCAGGACGAGATCAGCCGTGCGGCCTTCGGCGCCGGCTTTTGCTTCGACCTGAGCGATCCCTGTGTGGACGAGTTGATTCAAACTCTGCCCATCGACCTGCCCGCGACCATGCGCGCTTGCGTCGGCAAGGTGTTTGGCGCCAGCGTCCCCGATAGCTGAGTCTCGCGCACGGCAGAAACAATTCATACGCGCATCGGCGATTGCGCCCATACTGCTCGCAACGACAGCAGGCCACTTTCACCTAACACTTGCCCGCATGGATAAAAACGACGACAGGCGGCGCCAGCTCATTCGAGACGTGTTGGCGGCCACCGAAGCACAAGGGCACGACGACGTGCTGGCGCGCGCGATGCCGGCCTGGGAGCGCCTGGCCGCCCATCTGAGTCCGCTGGTGGGCGAGGCCGGCTTTTGCGCACTGTACCTGCGCGCCCTGCGCCTGTCCGCCCCGGATGAGCACTGGCACAACGCCATCCCGGGGACACGCTCGGTGCAGACCTTGCTCGCGGCCCTGCGCGACAGTTTGGGCGCCATCGACGCGCAGGACGCCAAGCTGGCGAACGCCACATTATTGGACACCTTCACCAAGCTGCTTTCAGGCTTGATAGGCGAGGGGCTGACGACTCGCCTTCTGAACACAGCATGGACCGATCGGTCCGAAGGAAAACACAATGAATGACAAAGTGCACCTGGGCTACCAGGCCACCGGGGTTCCCGGGCTGGACACGCTGTTAGGCGGCGGGTTGAGCGAATATTCGTTCAACGTCATCGCCGGTGCACCCGGCAGCGGCAAGACCACGCTGGCCCACCAGATCATGTTCGCGCTGGCCAGGCACGACAAGAAAGCCCTGTTCTTCACGGTGCTGGGCGAACCGCCGCTAAAGATGCTGCGCTACCAGCAGCAATACTCGTTCTTCGACTTCGACATGATCGACTCCTGCGTACGCTACGTGAACCTGGCCGAAGACCTGCGAACGGGTGACTTCAGCGGTGTGCTCGATCGCATCATGAAAGAGGTCGAGGCATTTTCGCCCGGCCTGGTGTTCGTCGACTCGTTCCGCTCCGTGATCCAGATGGCCAAGAACGGCAACGAGGGCATCTCCGACTTGCAGCACTTCATCCAGGAGCTGGGCACGCGCATGACGAGCTGGCAGGCGACGACGTTCCTGATCGGCGAATACGTCAATGCCGACACCGAGGCGAACCCGGTCATGACGGTGGCCGACGGCTTGTTCACCCTCTCGCAGCAGGTCATGCAAAATTCGGTGGTGCGCAAGATCCGGGTGGTCAAGATGCGCGGGCAGGCGCACCTGGCCGGCGCCCATACCTTTCGCATCACGGACGACGGCCTGCACATTTATCCGCGCATGCTGCCCGGGTTTGGCGCGCCAACGGCTGCGGCCGGGCCGGTGGCGCGGGTCTCCACAGGCGTGCCGGAGCTTGACGAGATGCTGCACGGCGGCCTGCCGCAGGGCCATGCTGTGATGGTGGTCGGCCCTTCCGGTTCCGGCAAGACCATCCTCGGCACGGCCTTCCTGGCGCACGGCGTGCGCATCGGCGAGGCGGGCGTGATCGCCTGTTTCGAGAAAGGCGCCTCGCGCCTGCGCAACGCGGCGCTGGACCGGATGGTCGCCGACGGCAACGTCAGCATCTTCCAGAACCGCTCGCTGGACCTGTCGATCGAGGAGATCGTCGACGACCTGGTGCGCGAGATCGGGCGCACCGGAGCGCGCCGGGTGGTGATCGATTCCCTGTCCGAGGTCGGACTGTACCTGGCGCCCGAATTCCGGCAAGACTTCCGCGAGTCGATCTTTCGCATGCTGGCCGGCCTGGCCGCCACCGGCGTGACGGTGATGGTGACGATGGGGCTGGAGGACCGCTTCACCGAACTGCGCTTTAGCCAGGCCGACGGGTCCTTCCTGGCCGACGCCATCATCGCGATGCGCTACGTCGAGCTGGAGGGCCGGCTGAGCAAATGCATTTCCGTGGTCAAGGTGCGCGGCAGCAGCCACAGCACCGACCTGCGGCGCTACGACATCACCGAGCACAGCCTGCGAATCGACACGGCGGCGATGCGTTTTGACGGCGTGCTGTCGGGCCATCCATCTGCAAGCAGGCCGCCCGGCTGAGGCCGGCACCATGTCGAACCAGGCGGAATGGGGGTGCGAGGAAGCGCGATTGCGTCTTCAAATCGCGAACTTGACGGTCGAGAACCAGACGCTGGAGCTGGCTGCGGCCGGGCGCCAGGAGCTGGAAAACCAGATCGATCAACTGCGCGAGGCAAACCAGAACCTGATGGTGGCGACGATCAACGCGCAAACCCTGCGCGATGACGCCGAAGCGGCCAATTTGCGGCAGAACGATTTCCTGGCCATGCTGGCGCACGAGTTGCGCAATCCCCTGGCGCCGATCGGCATGGCCTCGGCCATGCTGGCCAGGCTACCGGCGCCGTCGGTGCAGCTGCTGAACCTGCACGCCATCATCAACCGCCAGGTGCGCCACCTGGCCAAGCTGCTCGACGACCTGCTCGACGCGGCCCGCATCAGCAGCGGCAAGATCACCTTGTCGCGTTCGACGATGTCAATCCAGGTGCTGCTCGAACGGGCGGTGCAAACGGTCCAGGCGCGCATCAAGGAGCGCGGGCAGGTGCTGGCGCTAGATTTCCCCGAACAGGCGATTTCGGTCGACGGTGACCAAGTGCGGCTGGCCCAGGTGTTCGCCAACCTGCTGGTGAACGCATCAAAATTCACCCAGGATGCGGGCAGGATCAGCCTTAGCGTGCGTGCCCTTGGCGGCAATGCCGTTATCAGCGTCGAGGACAACGGCGCCGGTATTTCGACCGAAGTGCTGCCGCATATATTTGCCCTGTTCACCCAAGGGCCGCGCACCCTGGCGCGCGCCGAGGGCGGGCTGGGGGTCGGCCTGAACGTGGTGCGCAACGTCGTCGAGCTGCATGGCGGACGGGTGGTCGTCGACAGCGCGGGCCTGGGGATGGGCAGTACCTTCACGGTCACCCTGCCGCTGGCGACAGAGGGAATGGCGCAACAGCCGCCGTCGGCGCCGCATGACCGGGCGCTGCACAGGCTGCGTATTCTGCTGGTCGAGGACAACCAGGATGCCAACGACACCTTGGCCATGTTCCTGCGCGACGAGGGGCATTATGTGGCCAGCGCCTTCGACGGCAAGGTGGGGCTGGAGATGGCGCGGGTCGAGGTGTTTGACCTGTTGATCTGCGATATCGGCTTGCCGGGACTGGACGGCTATCAGCTGATCAAGGAGCTGCGCGGCACGCACGGTGCGCATATCCCGTTTGCGATCGCTGTCTCCGGTTACGGCCAGGCCGAAGACCAGGCGCGCGCCATCGGCGCCGGCTTCGGCCAATACTTCGTCAAGCCGCTCGACCAGGAAAGCTTGCTCGCGCTGATTGCCTCGAAGGCGGTCACGCGCCTGATCGACGCTTCTCGCCAGTTGCGCTAGTGTGGCTGGGCGCTGAGGCGCGCGCGGGTATCCTCGGTGCGGCGTTGCGGCAGGCTGCCCGGTTCCGGCTTGAGCGGCAGCGCATCGCGGATCAGGGACACTGTCCCGCAATTGCTGCATCGCACGCAAATGCTGCGCGCAACGAAGCGCATCCACCAGGTGCGATGAATACGCCACGTATGGTCGGAATTGCATTTAGGGCAAATGATCATTTGGTGCACCTGTTCTTGTGGTTGGACGCCCGCACGGGCGTCGGTTGGGAAATGAACAAGGTGTATGGTGGCGACCCGGGCCCGGCGGGTCTGTTCGGCAGCGCACATTCGAATTTGGAACCTGCTTGAAGTCATGCCGGAAGCAGGCACAGCACATGCGCGGCGAGCGCTTGGCCGCGCAGCTTCAGGCGATTTTGCGCCAGGCATTCATAGGTGGCGCCGGCCTTGCGCGCCACGGCCATGCTGGCTGCATTGCCGTCGGCGATGACGATTTCGAGGCGCGAAAAGCCCAACTCGGAAAAAGCGAAGCGTGACAGCGCGCCGATCGCTGCCAGCGCCGCTCCTTGCCTTTGCGCCGACTCGCGCACCCAGTAGCCGAGGTTGCAGAAGCCGTTCTGAAGGTTGAATTGGTTTAGCCCGGCGCCGCCGATGAAGGTGCTGCCGTCGGGGCGGAACAGTCCAAATTCGTGCGCACTGCCATTGGCACGGTTCGCATCGCACGCCGCGAACCGGGCGAGCGCTTCATCGCTGGTGTACCCGGCGTGGGCCCACGGCATCCACCGGCCCACGGTGGCAGTCGATTCGCGCACCGCGGCGGCAAAACCTGGCGCATCCGCTGCCGTGAAGGGGCGCAGTGTGAACCCCGGAATGACAAGTTGTGGCATATCGAGATCTGGCTCCGCTTATGCAGGCACGTGAATGCGCGCCTTGATGTGTTTCAGATTGGCGACGATGGTAAAGATCATCACGACGAGCAGCGACCATGAACTCCACTTGCCGACATGGACCATCGACCATGCGCCAAGCTGGTTCGGGTACTTCCAGATACCGAAGAAGGTGCTGATATTTTCAGCGAGCCAGATGAAAAAGCCGATCAGCACGAACGACAGCAACAGGGGCATTCTGCGATCGATGTCGAGCGGGCGATACATGACGGTGGACCTGGCGTACAGCCCGAGCGCACAGGCGGCGATATACCAGCGATAGTCGCCGATGTAATGATGGGTAAAGAAATTGGCGTAGATGACAAGCGCGATCACGCCCGCCATCCAATACGGTGGGTGGTGCACGACGCGCAGGTCGAACAGCCGCCAGGCCTGGATGATGTAGCTGCCGATGGCGGCGTACATGAAGCCGGCGAACAGCGGCACGCCGAGCAGCTTGGTGTAGGCAAAATCGGGATAGGCCCAGGATTGGATGCCACCGGAGGTCTTGAACACTTCAAGCGCGAAGCCGATGACGTGGAACAGCGTGATCGCCTTGAGCTCGTCCATCGTTTCGAGTTTCGCCCAGACCATCCAGGCCTGGATGGCGAGCGCCACCACCAGCAGCACGTCGTAGCGCGGCAGACCCCACAAACCAGTGCGGGGGACGGAAAACACGGCCGCGAAAAACAAGCCGACGAACAGGCAGGCGCGGGTTTCCTTGAAGCCGAAGTAGAGGAACTCGACCAGGAAGCGAGGAAATCCGGTGAGCTCTGGCCTGGCAACTTGCCCCATCAAGTGGCTGTCGACGAGGCCGAGGCGCAAGGACAAGAAACGGGGCAAATTAAATGAGGGCATCAGCAAATCCCATCGGGTCTGACCTTGCAACTTGTGAATGAATCGAAAAATTGATTCGTCGTTCCCGCGCAGGCCGGAACCCATGCGCCGCATGAATTCCCTCCATACGACGCCACATATCGCGCTTTAAGGGGTCGATTTTTTCACAAGTTGTACGTGTTTGCGAGCAATTCGATGTCTCGCTCCTTACGAGAGCGCCTTCCTGGCACCGATCGCCGACCAGCGATACAAGCCGCCCACAATCGCCGTGCCAACCACCAGCGCCACGACCATGGTCTGCGGCTCGCTCATGGCGTTGGCAATGGCCAGCGGTTCGCTCTTGCTGGTCGAGACGATCAGGCCGGCCAGCGCCACGTTGAACAGGCTCTCGCCGACGATGAAGCCGGACATGACCAGCACGCCGAGCCGTTTGGCCGTCTCGCCATAGGTCTGGCCGCCGACCGCGCGCTCATACAGCCAGCCGGCCAGGGCGCCCACCACCACTGGCGCCGTCACGGCGCTTGGCAGGTAGATCGCCAGGCCCACGCCCAGCGGCGGCAGGCTGTAGCGCTTGTTGCTGCTCTTCTTGAGCACGAAGTCGACCGCCACCAGGCCCAGGCCCAGCAAGGCGCCGTAGCCGATCAGCGTCCACGGCAAGTTGCCGCCAATGACGCCCTTGGCCAGGGTCGAGATCAGCGTCGCCTGGGGCGCCGACAAGGGCGTGGCCGAAATCGCATTCAGGTTCGGCGCGCCGGCAAAGCCATACGCATGGTTCAGCAATTCGAGCACCGGCGGCACCACGGCCGAACCGGCGACGACGCCAATTAGCAGGCCAACCTGCTGCTTCCACGGCGTCGCGTCGACCAGCTGGCCGGTTTTGAGGTCTTGCAGGTTGTCGTTGCCGATCACCGCCACCGCCAGCACCACGGTGGTGACGAACAGGGCGAAGGCGACCAGCGCGTGGCCCACTTCCGGACCCATCACATGGCGGCCCACCACGCCGACACTGAGCGAGGCGCCCAGGATGGTCAGGATGGCGATGCCCGAGACGGGCGAATTGGACGAGCCGATCAAGCCTGCCATGTAGCCGCATACGGCCGCCGCGAACATGCCGGCGATGAGGATGTAGGCCACGCCCACGGCCACCAGCGGCACCGTCAGTTCGGCCAGCACGCCGCCCTGCAGGAAACTGGCCAGCAGCCAGCCGGCCGGTACCATCGAGATCAAGGTCACCAGGCCGACGATGAAGATCGGCAGGTCCTGCTCCGAGCGGGGGATCACCGCGCCCTCGGTCTTGGCGTGGCGTGCCGCGGCCATCGACGACTTCAGGCCGCCCAGCACCGGCTTGGCCAGTCCGGCCAGGGTCACGATGGCGGCCGCGCCGATGGTGCCGGCGCCCAGGATGCGCACGTCGTTCTTCCACACCGATAGCGCGTGGTCGGCGAACGAGAGCCCTGCCATCGGATGCGCGGCCGTCATCAGGGGCACCAGGATGGCCCAGGCGATGACGAGGCCGGCCAGCATCGCGATGCCCACCGTGATGCCCATCAGATGACCGGCGCCGATCAGCGCCAGCGAGCTCGATGCGCCGATCCCGGTGGCGCCGTTGCCGGCCTTGAAATACACCGACACTTCGGCCGCCAGCAGTTTGGCCGCCGCGCCGGCGGCGAACAGGGCCGAGGCCACGCTACCCCAGATCACCGCCCACAGGCCGGCCTTGCCTTCGGCCGCGCCGCTGCGCGAGGACATGCCCACCTTGAGCACCTCGGCCGCCGCCACCCCTTCCGGATACGGCAGGTCCGACTGCGACACCAGGGCGCGCCGCAACGGCATGGTGTACATCACCCCGAGCACGCCGCCGATGGCGCAGGCGCCGAAGGTGGGCCAGAACGGCACCTTGATCCACCAGCCGATCATCAACAGCCCGGGCAGCACGAAAATGACCGAGGCCAGCGTGCCGGCCGCCGAGGCGATGGTCTGGACGATATTGTTTTCCTGGATCGAGGCGTCCTTGAAGGCCGACAGCAGGGCCATCGAGATGACGGCCGCCGGAATCGAGGTGGCGAAGGTGAGCCCGACCTTCAGACCCAGATAGACCTGGGCGGCAGTGAACACGAGGGTGATGAGGACGCCGAGAATGACGCCCCGGGTGGTGATTTCTTTTGGCACAGCCTGCGACACAGTATTCATCCGCGGAACCTCAGTGTGAAAGTGTTGGCATTTCGGAAAAGTGACACATCATAGCCGCGCCCGCCAATGTCCACAATGGGGTGAGTTGATGTACAGCAATTGATTGGAATCAAGAAATGGCGGGGAAAAGGGTGTTTCCTTGCGGCTTCAAAAATAAGGATGCGTCTGATAATACAGAAACGGCAGAACGTTTCCAGATTCTTCATATAGGAGTACCGCAATGGAACTTAACCAGGCTTACCATCCTTCCCAGCGCCGCGCAGGCGCCGCCCCCGAGGCAGCCGACCAGCGCGCCCAGGACATGGCGGTCGAGCGGCTGCCGTTTACCATCAAGCGGGTGCGCAGCGAAGCCGAGCTGTTCAAGGCGGTGCAGGTGCGCCACGCAGCCTATGCGCGCCATGTGCCCGAATTTGCCCGCACCCTGGCCGCGCCAGAGGCGAGCGACTACGACAGCGATGCGGTGATCCTGCTGGCCGAATCGAAGCTCGACGGTTCGCCGCTGGGCAGCACCCGCATCCAGACCAATTTGAACCAGCCGCTGCACGTGGAAGACTCGGTCGAACTGCCGCTCTGGCTGATGACGCACCGGCTGGCCGAAGTGACCCGCCTGGGCATCGAAGAGGGACGGGTGGGGCGGCTGGTCAAGATCGCGCTGATCAAGGCCTGTTTCGAGTATTGCGAGCGGCAGCAGGTCGAATGGGCGGTCGTCACGGGACGCACCCCGATCGACCGCCAGTACGAGCAGCTGCTGTTTTCCGACGTGTTCCCGGGCAAGCCGCAGATTCCCCTGCGCCACGTGGGCAATTTGCCGCACCGCGTGATGGCCTTCGAAATCGAGACGGGCGAGGCGCGCTGGCAGGCCGCCCAGCACCCGCTGCTGAACTTCTTCAAGCACACCCGCCATCCGGACATCGACATCGGGGACCAGCGCACGCCCCGTTCGCGCCTGCTGTCGGCCCAGCACCTGCCCGGCCTGTCCGGCAACCTGTTTTCAGGAATAATTGGCGCTTAGACAAATATTGCATGACGGCATCACGAAGACGGGGTATCCTTAGGCGGTCATTTCCGCCCTAAAACGACTACAATGGCGGCCATCGCCCCATGCAGTCTGGATTATCGCTTATGCCGAAGCCGTCTTTGTCCTACCGTCAGTTGCTTCTTGCACGCGTGCAGCACGCGCTGGAAGGCGTGATGCGCATGCTCGCCTTCTATATCATTCCACTTGGAATTGGGCTGATCTCGGTGCTGGCGCTGGGCTTCTGGGACAACCAGTTCGTCAGCAGCGGCGACAAGCCGCTCGCCATGCGCGTGCTGGCCGAAAACGGCGCGCCGCTCACGCCCCAGGGCGCCGCCGCCCAGCTGTCCATGCAAGCCATGGTGGGCCAATACGACACCCGCATGTCGGAGGCTCCAGTGTGGCTGGCGCTGACGGCTGGCAGCGTGCCCGGCGACGCCACCGTCATCGAATTCCCCTCGCGCCACGCGGCCGAGATGCGCTGCTGGGACGGCGCCACCCTGGCAGTGCTGGGCAGCTCCACGCGCGGCAGCTCGCACGGCGCGCTGGCGCTGGTCAAGGCGGGCTTTGCCTTGAAGCTCGATCACACCCCGGTGCAAGTGCTGTGCCGCGCCACCTTTGTCGGCCCGGCCCGCCTGACGGCGGTGCAATGGCCGGAAGACCAGCTGGGCTTGTCAGTCCAGCAATACCATCGCAAGTCCGGCCTGCTCGACGGTGGCATGCTGGTGCTCTCGCTGTTCGTGCTCACCACCGCCCTGATCAACCGCCAGCGCCTGTACGTGCTGTTCGCCGGCTGGCTGGTGCTGAACCTGCGCGCGGCAGCGCTCTCGGCCGGCTGGGACATCCAGTGGCTGGGCCAGATCGTGCCCGCATCGTGGTTGCTGCCGAGCCGTTCGCTGACCTTCGCCCTGTACGCCGTCTCGACCATGGTGCTGTACCAGGCCCTGTTCCGCGAGGACCTGGCCCGGACCCGATTCGTGCTGCCGCTGCGCCTGGCCGAGTGGCTGTGCCTGCCCCTGATGGCCTCGGCCCTGTTCATGCCCTACCACCTGTTCCTGCCGCTGATGTGGAGCACCGTCGCCTACGGCCTGCTGGTCATGACGCTGGGCCTGGTGAGCATCATCTTCAAGTCGCACACCCGGGTGGCATTCTGGTTCGCCGCCTCGTTCGCCGTCACCTTCGTCTCCGGCCTGGCCGAAGTGGTGGCCGCCGCGCTGGGCATCCGCGAGCTGGTGGGGGTGATCAACAGTGTCACGGCGGCGCTGGCGGCGAGCTTGCTGGCGGCGCTGGCCGTGGCCGAGCAGATGCGCCTGGAAACGGAGCAGCGCGTGGCGGCCCAGGAAGAATTGCAGCACGCCTACGATGCGATGCCGGTGGGCCTGTTCACGCTGGACGTCTACGGCCATTTCCTGTCGTCCAATCCGTCCATGCAGCGCATGCTCGGCACCTCCGACATCGAACCAGGGCGCACCCGCTGGAAGCAGTTTTTCGCGCTCGGCGTGTGGAGCCAGTTGCACGACCTGGTGCACAGCAACACCGACGTCGAGCTCGAAATCGAGAACCGCGAAGGCACGCGCCGCTTCCTGGTGCGCGCCACCCTGGCGCGCGGCAAGATCGAAGGCGTGTTGCAAGACATCACCGAGCAGGCCAAGGCCACCGAGCAGCTGCGCTTCATGGCCAATAACGACCCGCTGACGAAGGTGTTCAACCGGCGCGGGCTCGAGCGCATGTTCGACAGCGCGGTGGGGCCGCTGGCGGCCGGCAAGCCGCTGGCGCTGGCCTACCTCGACCTCGACCGCTTCAAGCTGATCAACGACCTGTTCGGCCACGCGGCCGGCGACGAAGTGCTCAAGCAAGTGTGCGAACGGATCGCCACCATGCTCGCCGGCGGCCAGCAGGTGGGCCGCGTGGGCGGCGATGAATTCGTCATCGTGATGCCCGACACCACGGTGCCGCTGGCCTCGCTGATCTGCCGCGGCATCGTCGATCGCATCGGCGCCACCCCCTACCGGGTGGGCGACAAGGCCTTCCACGTGCGCGGCTCGATCGGCCTGATCGAGGTCTCGGCCGGCATGCAGATGAAGGACGCCATCTCCACGGCCGACCGGGCCTGCCGCGAGGCCAAGGGCGGGCACGCCAACGGGCTGGTGATCTACGAGCGCAACGCGGCCGCCTTCCATGAACGCGAGGAAGAACTGAACCTGGTGGCGCGCCTGGCCGCGCCCGACGCCACGGCCGGCATGTTCCTCGAGTTCCAGCCGATCATGTCGCTCAAGGCACCCCAGGATTCGCTCAATTTCGAGGTGCTGCTGCGCATGCGCAACGCCGACGGCAGCGTCATGGCCGCCGGCCCGATCATCATGGCGGCCGAGAAGAGCGGGCGCGCCGGCGTGATCGACCGCTGGGTGCTGGCCAGCACCCTGGCCTGGATCGACAAGCACATGGCGCACCTGGCCAATACCCAGTTCGTCTGCATGAACCTGTCGGGCGCCTCGCTCAACGATGAGCGCTTCGTGCAGGACACCATCGAGATCCTCTCGCGCCACGTGCACGTGGCCAGCCGCCTGTGCATGGAAATCACGGAAAGCGTGGCCTTGCACGACCTGGAGAACACGCGCCGCTTCATCGACCAGGTGCGCAATTTCGGTGTCAAGGTGGCGCTCGACGATTTCGGCGCCGGCTACACCTCCTTCTCCTACCTGAAGGAGTTGCCGGCCGACGTGCTCAAGATCGATGGCAATTTCATCGTCAACATCAACGAGCATCCGGCCAATGTGGCCATCGTCGAGGCCATCGTCAACCTGGCCGTGAACCTGGGCATGAAGACCATCGCCGAGTGGGCCGAAGACACGGCCACGGTGCGCACCCTGGCCGAAATCGGGGTCGACTACGTGCAGGGCTGGGCGGTGGCGCGCTCGATGGCGCCGGAGGAATTGATCAAGGCCAGCTCCGCGGCCGGCTTCATCAAGGACGAGTCGCTGCTGCAACTGGTGCGCATGCTTGGCGGCGAGGCCAGCACGCCCGACCTGCTGAGCGCCTTGCGGATGCACGACCTGCACTAGTCATGCCCATTCCAAAGCTTCGCATCTTTCCCACCAATTTGAAACTGAGGATGACCAGCGTGGTCATCCTGCTGGTGCTGGCTGCCACCGTGCTCGTCACGCTGGTGGCGCTGACGCTGGCCGAGCGTGACATGAAGGCGGTGATCGGCGACCAGCAGTTCGCGCTGCTCTCGAGCACGGCCGCCTTCATCGACGACCGCCTCGAGACGCGCCGCCAGTACATGGCCGGCGTGGCCGCGGCGATGCCGGCGGCGGTGCGCGCCGACCCGGGCCGCTTGCAAGCCTATCTCGAATCGCAGCCCGGTATCGGCCAGCAATTCACGAACGTGGTCGGCTTCAACCGCGGCGGTGCGCTGGTGGCCAATCTGCACCATGTGCGCGCGCCGGACGCGTTCAACGTGGCCGACAAGCGCTATTTCAAGGCCATCCTGGCCAGCCGCCAGGGACAGATCACGCCGCCGTTTCGCAGCCGCCTGTCGGGCGCGCCGGTGGTGCTGGTGGCCATCCCCGTGCTCGACGAGCAGGGCGAGGTGGCGCTGGTGCTGTCGGCCAGCATCGACTTGCAGCAGTCGAACTTCCTGCCCCAGGCCGGCGCCCTGAAGCCGGGCAAGACCGGCTTCATCTTCATCATGACGGGCGACGGTATCCTGGTCGAGCATCCCGACAAGGCGCGCCTGCTCGAGCACATCAACGCCCGTCCCGGCACCAACGCGGCAACCGAGAAGGCGCTGGCCGGCTTCGAGGGCTGGACCGAGGCGAGCAACAAGGATGGGGTGCCGGGGATCTATTCCTACAAGCACCTGCGCAGCACCGACTGGATCGTGGCGGCGCGCTTTCCGACCGACGAGGCATTCGCCCCGATGATCGCGATGCGGCGCCACGCGGTGGTCGGCGCGGCCGGTTTCGCGGCCGTGGCCGGGCTGCTGGCCTGGCTGGCGATTTACCGGCTGTTGGCGCCGCTCGAAGCGCTGCGCCGCCACATCGCCGAGATCCGCGCCGGGCGCGCCGGCATTCATGCGCTGCGACTGGGCGAGCGCGACGAGATTGGCGAACTGGGCGCGGCCTTCCATGAATTGATGGCCGAACGGGAAACGGCCCAGGCGCGCACCGATGACAGCGAGCGCCTGATCCGCAACATCCTCGACCGGGCGCCGGACGCCTTCGTCAGCTGCGACGGCGCGGGCCGGATCACGGAATGGAACCGGCGCGCCGAGGAAACGTTCGGCTGGAGCCGGGCCGAGGCGGTGGGCGCGAACCTGTCCGAGTTGATCATTCCGGCGCACATGCAGGAGGCCCACCTGGCCGGGATGGCCGCGTTCGCCGTCAGCGGCACCGGGCCGGTGGTCAACAACCGGGTGCGGGTGCTGGGGCGCCACCGCGACGGGCGCGAGATTCCGGTCGAGTTGTCGGTGGGCGCGCTGCAGCATGGCGCGGCCTACTTCGCCACCGCCTTCCTGCACGACATTTCGGACCGCATCGCCTACGAGGACCAGATCGCCGCCAGCGCCCGGCGCGCGCGCATCATCGCCGACAGCATGCCGGCCCTGATCGCCTATGTGAACCACGAGCAGCGCTACGAGTTCACCAACGCCCACTACCTCGACATGCTCGGCATCGAGCCGGGCTCGATGATTGGCCAGACCATGCGCGCCACGCTGGGCGAGGCGCTGTACCTGGACATCGAGCAGAATGTGCTGGCGGCGCTGGCGGGCCAGCGCATGCATTTCGAGTTGAACAGCCAGGTCGGCGGGCGCAGCGTGTATTACATGGTCGACTACCTGCCCGACGTGGCCGCCGACGGCAGCGTGCCCGGTTTCTACATCCTGGTGCTCGACATCACGGCCAGCAAGGAAGTCGAGGCGAAGCTGGTGCAACTGACGCGCTCGGACACCCTGACCGGGATCGCCAACCGGCGCATGTTCGGCGACGTGCTGCCGCTCGCACTTGAGCGGGCCCGCCGCCAGCAGGCGGTGCTGGCGCTGGCCTATCTGGACATCGACCACTTCAAGAAAATCAACGACAGCCACGGCCACGCGGTGGGCGACGAGGTGCTGGTCGAGTTCGCGCGCCGGCTGGTGGCCAATGTCCGTTCCACCGACACGGTGGCGCGCCTGTCGGGCGACGAATTCGTGATCATCCTCGAGTGCATCGCCAGCGAGCAGGAGGCCAACACCATCGCCGACAAGGTCATCGAAGCGATGCGCGCGCCGTTCCCCACCACGCGCGGCGACCTGACGGTGACGACCAGCGTCGGCATCGCCCTGTTCGAAGGCGAGGGCCAGGCCCAGGAAGCGCTGCTGGCCAATGCCGACAGCGCGCTGTACGCGGCCAAGCGCCAGGGCCGCAACGGCTACACCATCCACGGCGCCTGAGCAGCGGGATGATTCGCACGCGCGCAGCTCCTGCGCTGATATTTCACGCCCGCGCGGGGTCATCTTACTTTGTTCCACCATGCGGTATGCGCGCGGCTTTCGAGAGCAATTCCTGCACTTCGCCGTCGCTGGTTTGTTCGAAGTGCTCATACCACTGGCTGACCGCATAAAAGCGCAGCGGCGTGCACAGGCACACCAGTTCGTCGACCTCGCCGGCCAGCGCCGCGCAACTGTCGGGCGCGCCCACCGGCAGCGCCACGACGATGCGGGCCGGCTCGCGCTGGCGGGCCGCGCGCACTGCGGCCCGCATGCTGGCGCCCGTGGCCATGCCATCGTCGACCAGGATCGCCACGCGCCCGCACAGGGGCGCGACCGGCCGTTCGCCGCGGTAGCGCCGTTCGCGCGCGGCAATCTCGGCCATTTCGCGCACGGCCGCCGCTTCGATCTGCGCGTCGGACAGGCCATGCGCGCCGATCACGTCGCGGTGCAATACCCGCACCCCGCCGCTGGCGACGGCGCCGATCGCAAATTCCTCATGCCCGGGCAAACCCAGCTTGCGCACCAGCAGCACGTCGAGTTCGAGCGCGAGCGCCTGCGCCAGCGCGTAGCCGACCGGTACGCCACCGCGCGGCAGGGCCAGCACGATTGCGTCGGCGCGGCCCGCGTAGGCCCGCAGGGGGCGCGCCAGCAGCTTGCCCGCCTGCGCGCGATCATGGAAGCGCTGCGCCAAGGGCATGGCATCGGCGCGGTCTCAGGACACGGTCAGGCGTTTGGCTGACCCACCCTGTTTCTTCGGCAGTGTCAAGGTGAGCACGCCATCCTCCATGTGCGCCTGGGACTGGCTGTCGTCGACGTCGCTGGGCAGCGCGAAGCTGCGCATGTACTTGCGCGCGCTGCGTTCGGAATACATCAGGGTGGCACCTTCGCGCTGCTCTTTTTCTGTGCGGCACTCGCCCTCGATGGTCACGCGTTGCTGGTCGATGGCGACCTTGACGTCCTCTTTTTTCACGCCCGGCATCTCGACCTGGATTTCAAATGACTTGTCCGTTTCCGTCACGTTCAGGCGCGGGCTGCTGACGCCCTCGTTCGGACGTGTCGCCGGATTGAATGCGAATGGCGCGAACATGTCTTCGAAGATGTTTTCGACCAGTCGCCCGAACTGGTCCTCGTACCCGCCCGGGCGGTAGGCCGGCGCCGGCGTGTTGTTCCTATGAATCAGATTCATCTTTGCCTCCCTGGTTGACCGTGTCGCTACTGTTCGTTTTATAGGGCGCCTGGCCAGCCATTTCAAGCAGGCTGGGGAACGATTCGCGCCGCCATTTGACCGGGAACAGGGATGCCGCAATGTGCGCGATCTAATTTGCCTGGCATGGGTCTAATACATTCGAGGAGGCAATTTTCCATGAACGAGACGGTGGTGCGGTCCTGGTGGATGCTGGCGGTGCGCGGCGCGATCGCCTTCGTGTTCGGTGTGCTGGCGCTGCTCTGGCCGGGCCTGACCTTGCTCTTGCTGGTGGCCCTGTTCGGCGCCTACGCCCTGGTCGGCGGCGCGGTCTGGACGGCCGGCGCCATCCACAACCGCAAGTTCGACCGGCGCTGGTGGCAGCTGTTGCCGTTTGGTCTGGTCAGCATTGCGGCCGGCCTGATGGCGGTGCTGTGGCCCGGCGTGGCCGCGCTGGTGCTGCTGCTGCTGGTGGGCGCGCACGCCCTGATGACCGGGGTGTTCGACCTGTTCGTGGCACTGCGCCTGCGCCGCCATGTGCAGGGCGAGGCGCTGCTGCTGCTGTGCGGCCTGGCATCGATCGGCTTTGGCCTGGTGGTGCTGATGTTTCCACAGGGCGCCGGCGCGCTGGCGCTGGTGTGGCTGGTCGGCAGCTATGCGATGCTCACGGGCGCCTTGATGATGGCGTTGGCGCTGCGCGTGCGCGGCTGGGCGCGCCGCAACGCCGCGCGCAGCAGCCCCGCGGCCGGCCTCAGCCAGTGATGGCCGGTCCCAGGCAGGCGCGGTGAAAGCGCAGGTGCGCGTCGATGTAGGTCGAAATGAAATAATAGCCGTGGTCGTAGTGCGCATGGCGGCGCAGCTCCAGCGGCTGGCCCGCCTGGCGGCAAGCGCTTTCGAACGCTTCCGGAAATAACTGGGTCGCGAGGAAGGGGTCGGCCAATCCCTGGTCGATCAAGATACCCTTGGGGAAGGGCGCCCGCAGCGCCGCCATCAGTGCACTGGCGTCATAGTCGCGCCAGCGCGCACGGTCGGCGCCGAGGTAGGCGCCGAACGCTTTCTGCCCCCAGGGACAGTGCATGGGCGCGGCAATGGGCGCGAACGCCGACACGGAATGGAACAGCTCGGGCTGCCGCAAAGCGAGCACCAGCGCCCCATGTCCGCCCATCGAATGGCCGAAGATGCCGGTGCGCGCGGGGTCGACCGGCAGTTCGGCCAGCACCAGTTCGCGCAGCTCAAGCAGGTAGCTGTACATGCGGTAGTGGGTGCGCCATGGCGCTTCGGTGGCGTCGACGTAGAAGCCGGCGCCCAGGCCCAGGTCCCAGCTGTCCGATTCGCCGGCCAGGGCCGCCCCGCGCGGGCTGGTGTCGGGGGCGATCAGCACCAGGCCTTCGCGCGCGGCCGCGCGCTGGGCGCCCGCCTTGACGATGAACGTCTCTTCCGTGCAGCTCAGTCCGGCCAGGAAGAACAGGGCCGGCAGGCGCTGTCCCTGGGCACCCGGGGGCAGGTACACCGAGAAACGCATCGGCAGGCCGATCTCGCGCGAGTGATGGCGGTAGAAGCGCTGGACGCCGTCGTGGCAGGCGTGTTCGTTGAGCAGTTCAAGCATGGCAGGCGTCCCGGACGGTGGTCATGGATCAGACCAGCTGCAGCGCGCCGCCGGCGGCGCCGGCCGCCAGCACCCACAACAGGTGGATGCGGGTGCGCCAGATCAGCAGGCCGCTGGCCACGCTGAGCAGCCACAAGCGCCAGTCGCTGGCCGGGTTGCCGCTGGCGCTGCCAAGCAGCCAACTGGTCGACAGCAGCAGCGCGATCACCAGCGGCGCCATGCCCTGCTTGAAGGCGCGCACGGCGCGCAGTTCGCGGTTGCGGTGGCCCCACTGGGCCGCCACATAGGTCAGCAGCGTGGAGGGGAGCATGATGCCGAACATCGTCACCGCCACCCCCAGCAGGGCGGCCGTCATGCTGCCCGCGTTCAAGCCCACGTTCCAGCCCATCAGGGCCACGAACAGCACGTTCGGCCCCGGCGCCGCCTGGGCCAGCGCGATCGATTCGTTGAACTGGGCCTGGGTCAGCCAATGCTGCTGTTCCACCAGGTAGCGGTGCATCTCGGCGGTGGTCGAGATGGCGCCACCCACCGACATCAGCGACAGCAGCAGGTAATGGCCGAACAGGCTGGCCCAGTCGGTCCAGCCAAGCACCAGCTGCGGCGCGCTCATGCGGCCAGCCGCCGGTAGGCCATAACGCAGCCGAGGCCGCCGATGGCGAGCAACACCAGGCCGAGCGCCACGTGCAGCAGGGCCACCAGCACGAAGGCGCAGGCGCACAGGGCCACGCACAGGGCCAGCGGCAGCCGGTTGCGCGTCAAGGCCACCGACAGCTTGAGCCCGGCGGCGCCGATCAGGCCGGCCGAGACGGCGGCCATGCCGCGCAGCGCGCCAGCCACCGCCGGCTGGGCGCCAAAGCGCGCGTGCAGCAGCGCCAGCAACAGCACCACCACCAACGGCACGGCCAGCATGCCGGCGAGGGCGCACAGGGCGCCGGCCAGGCCGAAATAGCGCCCGCCAATCATCAGCGACAGGTTGACCACGTTGGGGCCGGGCATGATCTGGGCCACGGCCCAGTCTTCGATGAACTCATCGTGGGTGAGCCACTGCTTGCGCTCGACCAGCTCACGCTGGACCACGGCCAGCACGCCGCCGAAGCCTTGCAGGGCCAGTAGGGTGAAGGAGACGAACAGGTCGGTCAGGGAATGCGGGCGCGGGCGCGCTTCGATGGGCGGTGAACTCATGGCCCATTATCGCGCCGCAGCCCCCGCCTGTCCATGCGTATGGCTGGGTCGTCCGGCTGCGCATGCGGCGAGGCGCCGCGCGCGACAATATTGTGCGCCAAAATAGGAAGCTGACATTGACTTTGCCTCAATTTGTTGGATACTCCTTTAGCAGCAAATCCGTCCCGACCTATTGATCTAGTGTAAGGAAATTGCAATGAATCCACACCGTATGGCAGGCTCAGGCAGTGCAGCGCTGGCCGAGCCCAGTTACCAGCGCCAGGACTTGCAGAGGCGCGATATCGTCAACCACGGTATTTCTCTGCAGGAAAGCAGCAACACCATCTCTGCCGTCGAGTTCCTGAAGTCGCACGACATCGCGGGCCATGTGATCGAGCGTGTCTTACTTGAACCACAGCGCCGCCGCACCTCCCCCCACCATTGAAGCAGGCAAAGGGCGGTGCCGTCACGGGCCGTCCAATCTGTTGCATCGCAGCAAAACAATATAAAAAACACATTAAAATGCCGCTCCGATCCGGTGCGTGGCGGGGCCGGTTATGCACAAACTGGCTGCAAAAAAATTTTCCTAATTGTTTTTCTCTTGTTTCCTATTGACTTTCTAAGTGCTTGATTTCAATGGATTATTTTTTTGCCTCCGGAATGAGCATTTTGTTGAAAGCCGCATCAGTACAGGCTCGCGGGGTGTCAAGGGCCTGTTATCCACAAAGTTATGCACAGCGATTGTGGATATCTGAAAAACACCTTAAAAAACGGCCACTTAGCGCGCTGAATGCTAATTCATCGACAAGATTTCCAGCGTCCCGGGCCGGCCCCCGGCCATTATTTTCGTGTGCCGTGGAACATTCCGCTTGCGCCTGACTACTGGCTAAATGTACAGTTGTATCCATCCTAGCTCAGACTGCCTGCCATGTCCGCCGCCGTCCCCGTCGCCCCCGTTGCCGACGACCCTTTCGCCCGCTTGAACCCGGAACAGCGCGCCGCCGTCGAGCACGATGTCGGCCTGGCGCAGACGCGCCCTTTGCTGGTGATCGCCGGCGCCGGCTCGGGCAAGACCAACACCCTGGCGCACCGGGTGGCGCGCCTGATCGCCAGCGGCGCCGATCCGCAGCGCATCTTGCTGCTGACGTTTTCGCGACGCGCCGCCGGCGAGCTGAGCCAGCGTGCCGGCAGCGTGCTGGCGCGCGTGATGGGCATCTCCGGCGCGCCGGCTGCGCTGCCTTGGGCCGGCACCTTCCACAGCATCGGCGCGCGCCTGCTGCGCGAGTATGCGGGGCGGATCGGGCTGGACGCGGCATTTACCATCCACGACCGGGGCGACTCGGAAGACCTGATGGGCATGGTGCGCCACGAGATCGGCCTGACCCGCAGCGAGAAGCGCTTTCCCCTCAAGGGCACCTGCCTGTCGATCTATTCGCGGGTGGTCAACAGCGGCGCGCCGCTGGCGCAGGTGCTGCAAAGCACTTACCCCTGGTGCAGCGAATGGAAGGCCGAGCTCAACACCCTGTTCGGCGCCTACGTCGACGCCAAGCAGGAGCAGAACGTGCTCGACTACGACGACTTGCTGCTGTTCTGGTCGGAGATGGCGGCCGACCCCGAGCTGGGGCCGGAGCTCGGGGCCCTGTTCGATCATGTGCTGGTCGACGAATACCAGGACACCAACCGCCTGCAGGCGGCGATCCTGACCGGCATGAAACCGGACGGCGCCGGGGTGATGGTGGTGGGCGACGATGCCCAGTCGATCTACGCGTTTCGCGGCGCCACGGTGCGCAACATCCTCGACTTCCCGCACCAGTTTTCGCAGCCCGTGCAGCTCGTCACGCTCGAGCGCAACTACCGCTCCACGGCGCCGATCCTGCAAGCTTCGAACGCGCTCATCGCCGCCGCGCGCGAGCGCCACGCCAAGACGCTGTGGACCGAGCGTGCCGCGGGCGCGCTGCCGCAACTGGTGCTCATCCCCGACGAGGCCGAGCAGGCGCGCTGGGTCTGCAACCGCGTGCTCGAGCAGCGCGAAGCCGGCATCGGCTTGACGGCGCAGGCGGTGCTGTTTCGCACCGCCAGCCACAGCGCCGCGCTCGAGCTCGAACTGATGCGGCGCAACGTCCCCTTCGTCAAGTTCGGAGGCTTGAAGTTTCTCGAGGCGGCCCACATCAAGGACGTGCTGGCGCTGCTGCGCTTCGCCCAGAACCCGAGCGGACGCATGGCCGGCTTTCGCGTTGCCCAACTGGTGCCGGGCGTCGGCCAGGCCACCGCCGGCAAGCTGCTCGACGCGATGGCCGAGGCCCCTGATCCGCTGGCCGCGCTCGAAGCGTTCGTGGCGCCGCCGCGCAGCGCCGCCGACTGGGCCGGTTTCGCCGCCCTGTACCGCGCCTTGCGCGCGCCGGGCCTGCGCTGGCCGGCCGACATCGAGCTGGTCAAGACCTGGTACCTGCCCCAGCTCGAGCGCATGCACGACGATGCCCAAGTGCGCTGCGCCGACGTCGAGCAGCTGACCCGGCTGGCGGCCGGCTACGGCTCGCGCGAGCGCTTCCTGGCCGAGATCACGCTCGATCCGCCCGAGGCCACCAGCGACCGCGCCGGGCCGCCCCATCTGGACGAGGATTACCTGATCCTGTCGACCATCCATTCGGCCAAGGGCCAGGAATGGACCTCGGTGCATGTGCTAAATGTGGTCGACGGCTGCATTCCGTCGGACATGAGCACCGGCAACAACGACGACATCGAGGAGGAGCGGCGCCTGCTGTATGTGGCCATGACGCGCGCCAGGGAGCATCTGCACCTGGTGGTGCCGAACCGTTTCTTCATCAAGCAGCAGGCGCAGATGGGCGATCGCCACGTGTATGCGGCGCGCAGCCGCTTCATCAGCCCGGCCATGCTCAAACATTTCGAAGAGTGCGTGTGGCTCAGCGCCGATACGGCCAGGAGCCGCAAGCCGATGCCCGAGACGGTGCGCATGCTGGTGCGCGAGCGCGCGCGCGGCGCCTGGAAGCAGGAGCCTGGCTAGTTTGCGCCGCAAACGCATTGGCATCTTCGTCGGGAGGAAAAGCGCAGCGTCAGGCGCTTGCCGGCGTTGCCGGTCACGGGCACGTCGCCGGCCCAGCCGCCGTCGCGCGCGAGGGCGCCGGCGATGTCGGCGAGCAGCGCCGCGTCGATCGGCGCGCTGGCCAGCTTGATGGCTGGCTGTCCCAGCATCGCCTCGCGGCTGATGCCGGCCAGGTCGCACAGGCGCTGGTTGGCGTCGACCACCCGGGCCTGGCGGTCGAGCGTGAGCACCAGCGCGTGCTGGTTGACCGCCGCCTGCACATTGTGGGCGCGCGCCAGCGCCGCCGACAGCGCCGCCCGTTCGGCCGCGGCGGCCGACAGCGCGGCAAACGAGCGCAGCGAGGCAATCACCGTGGTAAACAATTTGCGCGTGGTCAGGTCGGCCTTGCACCAGAAATCGTTGATGTCGTAGTCGACGATGATGCTGTGCTCGAGCGCCTGGCCCGGCTGGCCGGTGCGCAGCACGATGCGCACCAGTTCGTTGTGCAATTCCTCGCGCACCTGGCGCGCCACGCGCAGCCCGGCATCGGCCGTCTCCATGATCACGTCAAGCAGCACCAGCGCGATGTCCGGCGTGCTGCGCAGCAGGGCGATCGCTTCCTGGCCGCTGTAAGCGTGCAGGAAGCTCAGGCGGCGGCCCTGGAAGTTGGTATTGCTCAGTGCGAACTTGGTCACCACGTGGACGTCGACGTCGTCGTCCACGATCAGGATGCGCCACGGCGCGCTGTCGTCCGCGCTCATGGCGAACAGGTCGGCAGGATCATCTTCGACGAGGATGAGTTCCCCTTTATCGGCTTCTTCAGCGGCGGGCGTTTGCATGGGTCCACACTATGTCAGCGCGCGCCGTTTGTCAAAGAATTTTGCGACTTATCCCCCGCCGCCGGCGCGTGTAGGGCAATCCTGACACCATGTCGGGGAACCGCCCAGTGCCGTTTGTCAAGTGCTTGATATCATGGGCTTTTTTTCTTGCCTAGGAATTGGGCAAAATGTTGGAAACGGCATCGCAACAGGCGCGCCGGGGCGTCGGGCCCGACTTATCCACATACTTATCCACAGAATTTGTGAATATCGGGAAAGATGTCAATAAATCATGGGCTTAGCATCGATATCTGAGCCTGCTTCTACACGGTCTGGCCCAGCGCCTGGCGCCGCTGGTGGATGCCCTCGGCCTTCGCGCGCTCGGTGCGCGCCACGCTCAGGCGCGCATCGGCGGGGGGCATGCGGTGGCGGGTCGCATAGATATACAGTTCCAGGCGGGTGCCGATTCCCAGTTTTTGATAGATCGAGCTCAGGTGATTGCGCAGGGTGTGCTCGGACAGGAACAGGCGCTTGGCCAGTTCCTTGTTCGAGGCCCCTTTCGCCTCCACCGCCGTGCGCACGATGTGGCATTCGCGCGTCGTCAGGTCCGGATAGCCGGCCATCGCGAACGCTTCGTCTTTCTGCTGGGCCGCAGGCTGGGTCAGGCGGCTCACCAGCTTGGCCAGGATGGCCGGGGGCACGGCCAGTTCGCCCCGGTGCACGCGGCGCACGGCGTCGATCACTTCCTCGGCCGTCGCATCCATGCCGACGATGCCATGGACCCCCTGGCGCACGGCGTCCTCCAGGGCGGCGCTGCGCCGCTCGGCGGTGACGACCAGCACCCGCGCGGCCGAGCCCACCCAGCGGGTCGACCATGCCGTCTCCGGCGCCTGCAAGTCAAGGATGAGGACGACGACGTCGACCGAGCGGCTCGCGATGTGGGGCTGGGCCTGCTCGCAGCTGGTGGCACTGGCCACGATCGTGAAGTGGGGATGGTGGCTGGCGAAAATTTGCTCGAGGCCGCAACGCATCAGGCGCTGGCTGTGGATCAGCAGCAGGCGGATCGGAGCCGCACTGGAGGCCGGCACGACGGGTGGGGCGCTCGTGATCTGCATGGTCTGACCTGTCTGCTGGGGTTCGGTGGTGGCTCCCGGCGCCGCACTGGTGGGGCAGGACGCTGCGGTCGCGAGGCGATAAGGGGGCAGGGCGGGGGGCGAGGTGCGGTTCATGGTCGTGCTCTCATTGCAGGGATTAATTAACATTGTGCCTGGCGGACGCGGAACGTTCACCGCTTCCGTAATTGCAATATTGAACGCCAGCTTGGCGAGTGGTTTGCTCTACCGCAATTTGTTCACTGCTAAGGTGTGAGAAACAAATGCAATAATGAAAAGTTCCGTGGAGTTGATATGGAGCGGTATTTTATTTGGAGTCAAATTGAAAAAAGTCAAATTTTTTATTTTGAAACTACGATACCGTGCCTTAAATTAAAGACGGCATTTGAATTTCGTAAAGGATAGTTAATGCGGGTGGTCAACTTGACGCCGTGATCGATTAAATCAATCCAGGAGAAAAGATAATGAAAGATATACCGTCCGACGCTTTATTCCAGTTTCGCGCCCCGCGCACCCTGTTCGACAGCCTGCGCCGCCTCGGCCGCGCCGCGCGCCTGCGCTCGATGTGGGTGGCGGCGATCCGGACCCTGGTGCGCATGCGCCATGGCGGCATTCACCATATCTATATTTCCCGCAACGTCCAGGCAAAGGCGGCTTCGCTGCGTCAGCACGGGCATGTCCAGTTGGGCAATTTGTTGACGAGCGAGCATTGTGGGCAGGTGCGGGATTACCTGCAGTCCAAACCGCTGCTCACGGCCGACGCCGGACCGGGCGGGGGCGAGTACGGCTTGCGCGACGTTTTGTTCGCCCCATATCTGCTGGTGTTGGCAAACAGCTCGGCCTTGATCGGGCTGGCCACGGCGGTGCTCGGCTGCAAGCCCACGATTGCGCGCCTGAGTGTGATGTGGGCCGCACCGCGCGCCGCCCACGAGCCCGAGCGGGGGGCCATGCGGCGCGCGCCCGACGACTGGCGCCACGTCAAGGTGTTCGTCCACCTGAGCGAGCCCGACGAGCTGCCCGGGCCGCCTTTGCCGGCCTGCGGGACCGCCTTCGCCGTCGACACGGCCAAAGCGCGGCTGGGGTCGGCGCCCAGGCTCAGTGCGCGCCTGATGGTGCAGATTCAATATTCCATCTACGCCTGTCCGGCGCGCCACTACGAGCGCATCGAACATCCCGATGCCCACCGCTTCGACGGCTATACCAACCGCCTGTTTTTCCTGCGCTGCAAACGGCGGCCCTTGCGCATCGTGTTGTGATTCCAGCGGCCCCCGCCCGGGTGCCCGATGGCGTCCTGGCGGCTATGCACCGGCCTGTTCGGGGGGATCGTGTTCATATTGTCAGGAAAGTCCAGCCGGCCCGGCGCCGGGCGCAGTCCGTTTTTCGGGCTGGCACTGGCATGCTGCTGCGCGCTCGGCGCTGCCAGCTTGCTGTTGATCGGCGCGCCGCCGGGCGCAAGCGGAGAGCGCATCGCCCGCCTGGGCGCGCTGCTGGCGCTGGCTGCGGGCAGCATGCTCGCGCCGCTTTGGCTGCTCGTGCTGCTGGCGCGGCGCACCCAGGGCGCGCCAGCGCGCAGGCCCCTGGCCGCGGTCCTCGTTGAGCGCGAGCAATTCCGCTCCACCCTCGACGCCCTTGCCGATTGCGTGCTGGTGCTCGACCGTGAGCAGGCCATCGTGTACGCCAACCCGGCGCTCGAGTTCGAGACCCAGCGTTCGGCGGCCGAACTGAGGCGCAAGAGCGTCGATCAACTATTTTGCTTTGGCGACGCGCGCGCGCGCCAGCCGACCCCCAGCCCGGTGGGCGTGTGCCTGGCCGAACACCGGGTGACGGCCTTGCCGGCCCATAGCACGATGGCGCAGGCGAGCGGGCGGCAACTGGCCATCGAAGGCACGGTCTCGCCCCTGCTCGATGGGGACGCGCGCCTGATCGGCGCGGTGCTGGTGGTGCATGAGGCGGGGCCGCGCCACAGGAGCGCGCTCGACGCGCTGGTCCCCAGCGTGCGCCGGCCCAGCCCGCCACTGGAACAGCTGGCCCACGGCGCCAGGATCAATACCATGGCGCGCATGGTCTCGGGGATCGTGCGTGAGATCGGTGCACCGCAAACGGCGCTGTCGCACCATTGCCAGAGCGGGCTGCGCCTGTTGCAACTGGCGCAGCCCGACGTCGCCCAAGCGATCTCGGCGATGCAAGCGGCCTTGCGCCAGGCGCATGCTGCCAGCGCCATCGTTGCGCGCCTGGGCGCCTTCGCCAGCAAGGCGCCGTCGGCGCCGGAAATGCTCGACTTGAACCAGCTTGTGCGGCACACCCTGGAGCTGGCTGCCCACAGCCTGCACGAGCGTGCCCTCAGCGTGGGCCTCGAGCTGCCCGTGCCCTTGCCCGTGATCGCTTGCAGCGTCGAGCTCGAGCAGGTGCTGCTGACCCTGATCCTGGCCGCGGCCGACGCCATGGCGCGCGCGCCGGGTGCTTGCAACAGCATCACGATCTGCGGCCGCGCCGACGCCGCCTTCGCCCGCGTGACGGTGGGCGCAGGGGTGGCCGGCATGCCGGCCGAGCTGCTCACGGAGCTGTTCGAGCCGTATGCGGCGACCAGGCGCGAGGACGCCGGCCTGGGATTGGCGATCAGCCGCGCCATCGTCGAAGCGCACGGCGGGCGGCTCGAGGCCCTCGGCGGCGACGCTGGCGCTGTCCGCTTCCGTGTGGTGCTGCCGCTGGCCAGGCACAAGCCGGCGGGAAGCGCGCCCGCCTAGCGAGCGCGGCGACAAGAGCGCAAGCGGCGCGCGCAATGCCCCTTCATATTGAATCCCCGCATCATCCGTTTCCTTCCGGCCGGTGATCACAGCGCCACCTGACAGTAGAATCAGGAAACCCCTATTCGAGCTCGGCGCTAGCGGCGATAGAATGAAATGCGTCGGGAAACTTCTTAATGGGACTGCCGAAAGACTTGGAATGTCATCCTGGCTATATGTTTTTCAAGGGAATATGTCCTTTTTGACTTTTTACAATTTATCGATGGGACGCGGCGCCCGGATTTCATTATATTAGCAAGTAAGGATAATGATGCAACTGGGCACTTATACTTAATGAAATTTCATCAAATTACATTCAGGTGACAGGTAGCGGTAGCGTCATGATATTTCACATTTACTCAATGGAGATCGAGGCAAGCAGTATGGACGGTCCATCGTCCGGCCGGGGCGGTGCGCAGTCACCGTAACTTGCCAGCGGCAAGCCATGCCCGGGTTCATGCCGGCAAGCATCACGCAGGAACGCTCCTCCAGGGCGGGCCGCGGGAGCGTGTTGCCCGAAATACCCGCCAGTCGAGCGTTGTAGAGCACCGTGATCGTGTCAGCGAGGAGAAGCAGCATGCAGCCGTGGCAATGTGGGGCCGAGTTGGACTGGAACTGCCGTGTCGAGCACTGCCCGTTTCCCTTGCTGGCACGCGCGCTCGGCTCGGCCGGCAGCGCCATCCTGATCACCGATGCGCGCTGCGCCATCGTCTGGGTCAACGCAGCCTTCACCCGGCTCAGCGGCTACGCGCTGGCCGACATCGCCGGCGCCACGCCGTCCGTGCTGGCCGTCGAGCGTGCCCCGGTGCCGCCTTACCACGGCCTGTGGCGCTCGGTCCAGGACCAGGGTGCTGTCTGGCACGGGGAAGTGGAAAACCGCAGCAAGCAGGGGGTGCGCTACGTCACCGAGGAAATCGTCACGCCCCTGTTCGGCGCCGACGGGGCCGTCAGCCATTTCGTCGCCATCCAGCACGACATCACCGATCGGCGCCTGTCCCAGCTGCAAGACCGCCACCGCGCCGACCATGACGCGCTGACCGGGCTGGCAAGCCGCGCCCATTTCATCGCGCTGCAGGAGAAGGCGATCGCCCAGGCGGTGCAGGCGAACCGCTTTGGCGCCCTGTTGTTCCTCGACCTCGATGGCTTCAAGGAGATCAACGATGCGGCCGGCCACCTGATGGGCGACGCCGTGCTCAAGGCGGTGGCCGAGCGCCTGCTTGGCGCCGTGCGCCGCAGCGACATCGTGGCCCGCTTCGGGGGCGATGAATTCGTCGTGCTGCTGCCGATGCTGACGGCGCGCCGCAGCGCCTTGCGGCTGGGGCGCAAGATCCTGGCCATGCTGGCGCTGCCGTTCGTGGTGGGGGCGGCGCGCCACAAACTGAGCGCCAGCCTGGGCATCGCCTTTTTTCCCGACCACGGCAAGTCCAGCGAGGCGCTGCTGATCCAGGCCGATCAGGCCATGTACCGGGCCAAGCGGCGCGGGGGCAACCAGTATGAACTGATCCGCAAGGAAGGCCGGGTGCAGCACTCGATCCGCCATGCCGAGCGCGGCGCGGCGGGGCCCGGGGCGACGCGTGCCGGCCCCGAGCCGGGCGCCTGCGGCGCGACCCCGGAACCGACAGTGACACCCTGAGCCGGGACACCGGTGCGTGAGCTCTTTTGAAGAAAGACGAGGACGATCATGGCGACAATCTGGAAAGACGGCAGCCCGCCCAGTACCGGGGCGGCGCCCGGCGAGCTGCCGGCAGCGGGAGCGCCGGCGCCGGACTGCGCCTGCGCCCCGGCCCAGCTGGCCGGTTTCAGCGGCCAGTACGACTTGTTCCCCGGCGTGCTCGACGACGCCGCATGGTGCCGCGACAGCAGCGGGGAGGGGCCGCGCCCTGCCTGGCGGGGGCGGCGCGACGCGCCTGCGCAAGAGGCAAGCTACCGCAACCTGGTCGAACAGGTGCCGGCCATCACCTACGTGGCGCCGCTGGCGCGCGAAGGGGCCGCGCTGCTCTACATCAGCCCCCAGGTGTGCGTGCTGGGATACTCCCCGGCCCAATGGATCAAGGAACCCGGCCTGCATGAGCGCCTCATGCATCCGGAGGACCGGGCGCGCGCCAGCGCGGCGATCCGCGCCAGCCGCGCAGCCGGCGCGCCCCTGTGCATCGAATACCGCCTGGTCGACAAGCAGGGCGAAGCGATCTGGTACCGCGACGAAGCCCAGGCCCTGTTCGACGACAGCGGCAAGCCCGCCTTCATCCATGGCATCCTGGTCGACGTCACCCAGCACAAGCTGGCCGAGATGGCGCTGGCGCAGACCCAGGACCGGCTGCGCGCCCTGGCCTCGCGCCAGGAATCGATCATCGAAGTGGAACGCCAGCGCATCGCCCTGGAAATCCACGATGAGCTGGGGGGCTTGCTCAGCGGGATCAAGTCCTGCATCGGCGTGGCCATGCTCCACATGACCTCGCGCGGCTTGCAGAGCGAACCGCTGCTGGCGGACGCGTCAGCGCTGATCGGCCAGGCCATCGCCACGGTGAGCAAGGTCGCCACCGAGCTGCGTCCCAGCATTCTCGACCACCTGGGCGTGTGGGCCGCGCTCGAATGGCAGGTCAAGCATGTGGCCCGCCTGAGCGCCATCTGCTGCGAATGCCGGATCGATCCCGCCCTGCATGAGCTCGAATTGGGGCGCGACTGCCAGCTGATGCTGTTTCGCGTCACCCAGGAAGCGCTGACCAATGTGGTGCGCCACGCCGCCGCGACCAAGGTCGTGGTGCTGGCCCAGCGCCAGCCGGACCATCTGGCGCTGAGCGTGACGGACGACGGGCTCGGCATGGCCGCCGACCGCCTGGCCGGCAGCGGCTCCTGGGGCATCCTGGGCATGAAGGAGCGCGCCGGCCACCTCGGCGGGCGGCTTGACATCAGCAGCGCCCCCGGCCAGGGCACCACGCTGCGCCTGACGCTGCCACTGGAGAAGCGCGATGGGCGCTAGAGCGATCCGCGTGCTGCTGGTGGACGACCATGCAATCGCCCGTGGCGGGGTGCGCCTCATGCTCGAGACCTGCGCCGACTTCCAGGTGGTGGGGGAGGCCGATTCGGCCCCGGCCGCGCTGTCCGTGCTGGCCAGGACCGAGGTCGACGTCGCCCTGGTCGACATCGGGCTGCCCGGCAAGAACGGCCTGGAATTGCTGGTGCAATTGCGCTCCGAAAAACCGACGCTGGCCGTCATCATGCTCAGCGCCCATCCTGAGGAGATGTACGGGGTGCGCGCCCTGAAGGCCGGCGCGGCCGGCTACTTGACCAAGGATGCACCCACGCCGCTGCTGCTGGCCGCCGTGCGGCGCGTCGCGGCTGGCCACAAGTTCATCGGCGCCGAGCTGGCCGAGCGGCTGACCCTGGCCGTATGCGGCGCGGGCGTGGCCGACCATGAACTGTTGTCCGACCGCGAATTCGACGTCATGAAGCGGCTCGCCTCGGGCGAGTCGCTGGTCGACATCGGCCAGGCCCTGTTCCTGAGCCCCAAGACCATCACCACCTACCGCACCCGCGTGCTCGAGAAGATGGGCTTTAGCTGCAACGCGCAGCTGACCCGCTACGCACTCGAGCAGGGTTTGATCTAGGCGCCGGGTGGCGCCAGCGAAGAGGAGAAAATGATGCATACCGACCGACCCAGTGCGACCGCCTTGCCCAGGGGTGGCCAGATCGTGCCCTATCCCGAGCCTGGCTGCGGGCGCTGCAAGTTGCGCCAGGCGTGCCTGCCGGGCGCCCTGGGCGCGGCCGAGCTTGCCCATTTCGAGCAGATCGTCACCCAGCGGCGCCGCGTCGCGCGGCGCGCCACCCTGTTCCAGGCGGGCGAGCCGGGCACCAAGGTCTACGTGCTGCGCCTGGGCCATTTCAAGACCTACGCGCTGGACGAGTGTGCAGAACGGCACGTGACGGGCTTCCAGATGGCGGGCGACCTGCTCGGCCTAGACGCGATCGCGGGCGGTGCCCATCGCTTCACCGCCGTCGCCCTGGAGGACAGCGAAGTGTGCGAAATCCCGCGCCTCGAGCTCGACGCCTTCATGGCGCAGGCGCCCAGCGTGATGGACAAGTTCCACCAGGTCCTGGGCGGAGAGCTGGTCGACTCGAAGCTGGCCGGGGTCCTGCTCGCCGGCGCCCGCTCGGAGCGGCGCTTCGCCGCCTTCCTGCTGCGCCTGTCGCAGCGCTATGCGGCGCTCGGCTATGCGCCCAATGTGTTCCAGCTGCGCATGTCGCGCGGCGATATCGGCAGCTATCTCGGTTTCAGCGCCGAGGGCCTGAGCCGGATGATCGCCAGGTTCCGCCAGCTCGGCTGGATCGGCGTGAAGCGGCGCACCGTGGAAATTTTCCAGCGCGCCGACCTGGAAGCCTTCGCCCTGGGCACGCCAAGCCAGGCCGGGGCCCGCAACCGGATCAAATTTTGAGGTGGACCATGAACTTGTCAAGCGAGGAAAAAATGATCGATCAATTGCCCCTGGAAGAGACGGCCTTCCCCGTCGGCGCGGCGCGCCCGGTGGCCGGGACGCTGCTGCGGCTGCGCCCCCTGTGGTCCACCCTCGACCAGGTCTGCGAGGTCATGCGCGTGCCCCTGCCGGAGCGCCACGGCCGCTGCGACGTCCTGTTCCAGCATCTGCGCTTTAAGCCCGGCCAGCGCCTCAACGTCACCGGCAGCGCCTTTGGCCGCCTGTACCTGGTGCGCGGCGGCTTCCTCAAGACCGTCATGATCGACGATTGCGGCAGCGAGCAGGTGCTCGGCTTTCCCATGCGCGGCGATGTGCTGGGCATCGACGGTATCAGCGAAAAGCGCCACACGGCCGAAACGGTGTGCCTGACCGATTGCGACCTGATCGCCATGCCCTTCCACCAGATCATCGCCATCGAGCAGGAAGTGCCCGGCATGCAGGACATGATGTGCAGCGTGATCAGCCGCGAGCTGGCGCGCGACCAGAAAATGATCGGCATGCTGAGCACCTATTCGGCCGAGGCGAGGGTGGCGCGCTTCCTGGTGAACCTGTCGGAACGCTACGCCGCGCTCGGTTTCTCGGCCCATGATTTCACGCTGCAGATGACGCGGCGCGACATCGGCAGCTACCTGGGCTTGACGCTCGAGACGATCAGCCGGACCCTGAACGCGTTCAAGAATCTGCAATTCATCGACCTGGCGGCCAGGAAGATCCAAATCAAGGACGAAGCCGCGCTGCGCCATCTGCGCCGCTTCGCGCCGAACAGCCTGAACCACCGGCGCGCCATGCGCCACATCGGCGACCTCGGACCGTCCGAGACGGCGTCGATGGCGCAGCGCCAGTGGCTCTAGTGCGGCCCGCCCGATCCGATGAATCCACCTTCCCCCCGTGCGCGCGCCACGCCCCGGCCTGACGCGCGCAGGAACCTGGTGCTGGCCGACACGATTGCCGTCGGCGTGATCTATTGGGAAATCTTCGGGCCCGTCGCGGCCCACAATTACCTGCTCATGGCGGGGCTGAACCGGCGCATGGTCGAACGCATCCTGGCTGGCACGCGCCGCTAGCTTGCCCCCGCGCGCCCGCCCAGGCGCGCGAATTCGGCCAGGAAGGCGTGCTTGGCGTCGGCTGGCCCGAGCGCAACGATGGCCTCGGGCAGGGGCGCGATGTCGTCGAGGTAGGCCCAGCGCTCGGCCGAATGGGGCATCAGGTCGCGTTTTTCGGTCGCCAGCGCGACCAGGTCGGCGCGCTTGATCGGCGCGTAGTCGGAAAAGTCGATGTCGAAGGCGGCCGCGATGATGAGACTGACCTTGTCTTCGAGCGCGGCGAATTCGGGCAGCAGCACCTTGAGCGGCTTGACCATGTCGCCCAGGTAGGCTTCGGCGGCGTCGTGCAGCAGGGCCGCCAGCTGCAAGGGCGGCGGCACCAGGGCGCACACCACCAGGCTATGCTGGGCCACCGAATAGAACTGGCGGGTCTGGCCGTTGAAGCGGCATTGGTAGGCCAGCCCGTGCGCGATGTCCTCAATCGAGACGCGGTCGATGCGCGGCTCGAGCGGATAGAAACGGTTGCCGCAGAAAGTGGAAACGTAGGGCGTGGTGATCATGGCACCATCTTACCCTCGAATCGCAGGCGGGCGCGCGCGATGGCTTACAATGGCCGTTTTTCCTTGAAGTCAAGTTCGTGAACAGCCTGTCCGACCCTCTTCCGACCGAATCCGGATTTCGCCGCGACCTGGTGCGCTGGCGCCAACTCGTCGCGCCCACGTGGCTGGCGGCGCTGCTGGCCGGGCAGGCGGTGGAGGCGGCGCCGGCGGGCCGCTGGCGCCTGCTCGAAGTCGGTTGTGGCGACGCGCCGCTGCACGCCCAGGGCCACATCGGTCAGGCCGCCTACCTCGATAGCGGCGAGCTCGAAACGCTGCCACTGTGGAACAAGGTCGACGACGCGGCGCTGCTGGCATTGCTGCTGCGCCACGGCATCGAGCATGACACGACGGTGCTGCTGTACGGGCGCGGCGCGCTGGCGCAGGCGCGCGCGGCGCACCTGATGCTGTATGCCGGCGTGCGCGACGTGCGCCTGCTCGACGGCGGCCTGGCCGCGTGGTGTGCGGCCGGCCTGGCCTTGTCGCGCCAGTGCGCGCCCCTGGTGCCGGCGCTGCGCTTTGGCGCGCCGTTTCCGGGGCGGCCCGGGTTCATGGCCGACATGGCGCAGGCGCGCCAGGTGCTGGGGCATCCCGATGGCGCTCTGGTGAGCGTGCGCAGCTGGAGCGAATACAGCGGTGCCACCTCCGGCTACAGCTACATCGCCGCGCGCGGCGACATTCCCGGCGCACGCTGGGGCCGGGCCGGGCGCGACGGCGACGTCGACAGCATGGACGACTACCATGACGCGGCCGGGCGCATGCGTCCGGCGGCCGAGATTCGGCGCATGTGGCACGCCAGCGGCATCCACGCCGGACAAGACACCTTGTTCTATTGCGGCACCGGCTGGCGCGCTTCGCTGGCGTTTTTCTGCGCCTGGCTGATGGGATGGCCGCGCATCGGCGTCTACGACGGCGGCTGGTATGAATGGAGCTGCGCCGGCGCGCAGCAGGCCGCCGCCGCATAGCCGGACAGGTGTGAATAAAGCGAAAGTTTGATTCGTCGCTCCCGCGCAGGCGGGAACGACGCAGGGTGTGTTTGAATACGATCAGTGGAAATTCGCGCTGCTCGTCTGCGCCGGCCGCAGATCGGCGATGGTTTGCCCGAGCAGCGCCTCGATCTGCGGAAACCTGTCCTCGAGCTGCGCCAGATCGCCCTGCGCCGCCAGCAATTCCATGCTGTGCGCCAAGCGGTGCAGCTGGTCCGAGCTGAGGTAGCCGGCGCTGCCCTTGAGCGCGTGCAGGGCCGCGCTGGCGGCGTCGGCGTCGCCGTCGGCCGCCGCCTGGCGCGCCTGCACCAGACGGCGCGGTGCCTCGTCGATGAAAGCACAGCGGATCTTGTCCATGTGGGCCGCCGAGAGCCCGGCCAGCGGCACGATGCTGACCGCGGTCGGCGCGCCGGCGGCGGCAACCCCGAACTGAATCGCCAGCGCCTGTTCATTGTGCCTCGCGTGCAGCGCGCGCCCGGCCGCCAGCAGGCGCGCGATGGTCTCCTCGATCACGTCGTAGAGCCGCTGTTCGTCGACCGGTTTGCTCAGGAAACCGTTCATGCCGGCGGCCAGGTAGCGCGCGCAATCGGGCTCGCTGGCGTTGGCAGTGAGCGCAATGATCGCAATGCCGGGCTCGCGCACCGGCGCCTGCGCGTCGCCGCCACCGCGGATCTTGCGCGCGGCCTGTTCGCCGTCCATCAGCGGCATGCGGCCGTCCATCAGCACCAGGTCGAAGTCGCCAGCGCCCAGCGCGTGCAGCGCCTCGACGCCATTTTCGACAATGTGCACCTGATGCCCCATGTTCTCGAGCAGGGTGCCGATGATGATCTGGTTGGTGCGCACATCTTCGGCGCACAGGATGCGCAGCTGGTGGCCGTGGCGCTCGCGCCGCCTGGGCGCGGCCGGGCCGCCGGGCGCGTCGGCCACCGCCAGCGGCAGCGTGAAGAAAAAGCGCGCGCCCGCGCCCGGGCTGCTCTCGACGCCGATCTGGCCATGCATCAGTTCGACCAGCTGCTTGCAGATGGCCAGCCCCAGGCCGGTGCCGCCGTAGCGCCGCGTGGTCGAATGGTCGGCCTGCTCGAATTTCTGGAACAGGCGCGCGCGCACTTCGGGTGTGATGCCGGGGCCACTGTCGCGCACCGAGAAACTGATCTGGCCTTCGCTGGCAGTGACGGCCAGCAGCACCTCGCCGTGCTCGGTGAACTTGATTGCGTTGCCCAGCAGGTTGATTAGCACCTGGCGAATCCGGGTCGGGTCGCCACTGACGTAGTCGGGCAGGCCGGGCGCCAGTTCGCAGCGCAGCAACAGGCTCTTGGAGTCGGCGTGCCCGCGCAGGATGCCGACCGCCTCCTCGACCAGCGCGCCGAGCTGGAACGGCAGCGTTTCGAGCGTGAGCTTGCCGGCGTCGATCTTCGAGAAGTCGAGGATGTCGTTGAGGATCGCCAGCAGCGACTGGCCGTTCTGCAGGCCGATGTGCAGGTATTCGCGCGTGCGTCCATGCACCGTCTGGTCGCCCAGTGCGAACTTGAGCATGCCGATTACGCCGGCGAGCGGGGTGCGGATGTCGTGGCTCATGGCAGAGAGGAAGTCGATGCGGTGGCGGCTGACCACTTCGGCGTGGTCCCTGGCCGCCGTCAGCGCGGCGTTAGCGCGCTGCAGGTCGGCGGTGCGGGCATCGACCCGCCGTTCCAGGCTGCTGCGCAGCAGGCGGATCTGGTCGGCCAGCGCGAATGCCAGTAACAGGCCGTCGAGCGTACCGCCGAGCAGCGTGAGCAGCTGGGCGTTGTCGACCAGCGCCGGGATCAAACCCAGGTTGGCCGGCAGGATCGCCAGCCCCGGCAGCATCAGGGCCAGGAAGGCGAACACGAAGTAGCGCGCTGGCCGATAACCTTGGCGCCAGGCCACCACACCGCTGGCAAGGGCCAGCAGCATCCATACCGAGATGGCGATGGTGGCCAGGGTGTGGGCCCAGCCCAGCGCGAGGAAGCAGCTCGGCATGGCCAGCAGCGGCAGCACGAAATTGATGCGGCTGGCGCGCGCCAGGCGTGGCGCCACGCCGTCAAGGCGCAGGAAACGCAGGTAGAACAGGGTCGAGAACACCGGCAGCAGAAAGAATGGAACATAGTGCCAGGCCAGGTGGTGCCAGCCGTACAGGTCCGACGGCAGCTGGAACGTCATCGCCCAGGCGCTGGCGTAGCATAGTACATATAGCGAGTAATACAGGGGCGAGCGGTCGCGCGTGAACGAGAAGATGAAGAAATTGAACAGGGCCAGCGCCAGCAGCGCGCCCAGTGCGCCGATGATCAGCGTATTTTCCCTGGCGACCAGGGTGCGGTAGGGATCGGCAGGCAGCAGCGACATGACCGGTGCGCGCGCATAGTAGGGACTCGAGAAGCGCACCGCGAGGACGTACTCGTGCCCGGGTTCGAGCTTCAGGTCCATGCCGTAATGGAGCATGTAGTCGTGGCGCGCCAGGTAGCCGCCATGCAGCGACTGCAAGCTGCCGTCGGCGCCATACACGCGCGCCTCGATTTTTTCGATCAAGGTGTCGTGCGGATCGAACACCCAGCGCGCATCTGGCACTCCGGCGCGCACGCGCGCCACCATCCAGTAGGCCCCACCGAGCAAATCGACCTTGGGCGCGGGCGCCAGCGCCGCCTGCCAGGCGGGGAATGCGGCGGCGTCGGCCGGGAAGCCCTGGCCGTCGTCGCGGTACAGCTGCGATTGCGGGTTCAGGTCGATGCCGACGTCGTGGGCCCGCGCCGGTGAGGCGCACGCCATCAGGACCAGGATCACCAGCAGGCAAAAGCGGGACAAACGAAAACTGGGATGGCGCATGCTTGGCATTCTAACCAAAAAGCGCAAGGTCCTGTCGATGCTCTTGAGCCAACGCGGGAACGCTGGCGAAAAAATTCAACAGTGGCGCCGTTTTCGGTCACAATCGAGCGCATGGCGCCCTTGCGGCGGACAGTGGAGCGGCCGATGGGTGGTGGTCTCGAACAGATCGAATGTGACGTGCTGGTGGTCGGTGGCGGCATCAATGGGGCCGGCATCGCGCGCGACGCCGCCGGGCGCGGCCTGTGCGTGCTGTTGTGCGAGAAAGACGACCTGGCGGCGCACACCTCGTCGGCCTCGAGCAAATTGATCCACGGCGGCCTGCGCTACCTCGAATACTATGCCTTCGCGCTGGTGCGCAAGGCGCTGATCGAGCGCGAGGTGCTGCTGCGCAGCGCGCCGCACATCATGTGGCCGCTGCGCTTCGTGATGCCGCACGACGCCGGCCAGCGCCCGGCCTGGATGATCCGCGCCGGCCTGTGCCTGTACGACAGCCTTGCCCGGCGCGAGTTCCTGCCCGGATCGGAGTCGGTGGCGCTGCGCTGCCACCCGGCCGGGCCGCCGCTGAAGGACCAGTTCACGCGCGGCTTCGTGTATTCGGACGGCTGGGTCGACGATGCGCGGCTGGTGGTGCTCAACGCGATCGACGCGCGCGAGCGCGGGGCGCGCGTGCTCACCCGCACCAGCTGCAGCGCCTTGCGGCGCGACGCCTTGCACTGGCACGCCACGCTCACGCACGCCGACGGGCGCCAGACGGCGGTGCGCGCGCGCAGCCTGGTCAACGCGGCCGGTCCGTGGGCCGCGCAGTTCCTGCACATGGCCACCGGCGCCCCGGCGCAGCAGTCGCTGCGCCTGATCAAGGGCAGCCACATTGTGGTGCCGCGCCTGTTCGAGCATGCGTATGCCTACATCTTCCAGCATCCGGACGGGCGCATCGTGTTCGCCATTCCTTACGAGCGCGAGTTCACCCTGATCGGGACGACCGACCTCGATTACCGCGGCGACCCGGGGCAGGCGGCCATCACCGCCGACGAAATCGCCTACCTGTGCCAGCTCTCGAACCGCTATTTCGCGCGCCCGATCGCGCCGGCCGACGTGGTCTGGACCTATTCCGGGGTGCGGCCCCTGGTCGAGGACGCGGCATCGAGCGCGGCCGCGGCGACCCGCGATTTCCGGCTCGAGCACGACCGTGCCGGGGCCCCCTTGTTGAGCGTTTTCGGCGGCAAGATCACCACGTTTCGCAAACTGGCCGAGGAGGCCGTGAACTGGCTGGCGCCGGTGCTGGGCAACCAGGCCCCGGGCTGGACCGCGGGCGCCTGCCTGCCAGGCGGCGACCTGTTCGGCGAACTGCCATCCAAACGCGGCGTGCTCGAATTCGATGGCTGGGTCGGCGCCATGCAGCAGAACTATCCCTGGCTGCCGGCGGCACTGACGGTGCGTTATGCGCGCGCCTACGGCACCCGCATGGCGACGCTGCTCGCACAATGCGAAGCGCTGGCCGATCTGGGGCAGCAGATCCTGCCCGGCCTGTATGCGCGCGAGGTGGAATACCTGGTGGCGCACGAATGGGCGCTCAATGGGGCCGACATCCTGTGGCGCCGCTCGAAGCTGGGCTTGCACCTGGCGCCCGGCAGCGAAGCGGCGCTCGACGCCTGGCTGGCCCGCTAATTGCCCCACCATGAGCTGGAAAACCGTCGAATAACCGTAGGGTGGAAAAGCGGAGCGCCATCCACCATTGCATGCGCCGTGTTGATGCATGCGATGCTGGAAGGCGCTCCGCTTTTCCACACCCTACGAGCCTGTGAGTTATTCGATTTCGCGGCTACGGTCGGGCGACGATCCGAAAACACAGCTCCAGCTCATCTTGCACCGAGATCGCGCCGCCCATCACCGACATCGGATGGATCCCGAAATCGCTTTGCAGCAGCTTCAATTGTCCGCTTGCGACCAGGTTCGCACCGACCGTCTCGATCCGCGTCAGCACCTGGTAGTGGCGCGTGAGGCCATGCAGCGTCACCGCCAGGCGCAGCAGCTCGCCGGCGCCGCGCTCGACGTGCAAGCTCACCAGCGGAAAACGCTGCGCCTCCAGCACCACCGTGAGCATGTTGTTGCGGGTGCCCTCAATGGCTGCCGCCGAGGGATCGGACTCGAACGCCGCGACGCGCCGCAACTCCGGTTCGTCCACGCTCATCTGGTCAAGCCGGAACGAAAAATCGGCGCGCCCTTCGGTCGGCGCCGCGAAGCCGCTGACGGCGCGGCTGGCCACCACATGGTCGTGCCCGAGCCGCGCCAGCGCGCCGCCGCGGCGCACTGTGACAGCAATCAGCGACAGCGACGAATCGATCGCCAGTACCTGCTTGCCATTCGCCGCAGCTTGCCGGTACCAGCTGGCATAGTCGGGCGCCGCTGGTGGTGGCGTCGACACTGGAGGCGCCGCGCAACCGGCCAAGGCCAGCAACAAGAAGACAGTGGCACGCAACATGGTCATAGCGGTGGCGGTGGCGGTGGCGCCAGCAACTGCATCGCCATCCACACCGAAACGGCGCTGTAAAATAGCCTCGGCAGCCACTGCGCCAGGTTGTCCTGGAAACGGTTGAGCACTTCGGTCTCGCCATGCGCGTAGCGCGCCAACATCTCCGGCAGCGTACCGCTTTGCTCTCCGGTGTTGGCGAACCCCGCCAGCCGACCGGCGTCGATCGCCGCCAAGGGGGCGATCGCCTCGGCCAGGGTGGCGCCGCGTTTCATGGCCGGCAGCATGGCCGCGAATTCGGCGCGCACGATGCTGTTGTTCATGGTCGACAGCGCCACCGGCACGGCGTCGAACATCGGCAAGCCCGCTTCGAGCAGCATGGCCAGGTTGTCGATGAAATCGCGCGCGTTACGCCGTGCATGCATGGGCCCAAACATGGGGAACGCCAGCAGCACGCGCTCGAGCGCCTGGCGGCTGGGACTGACGTCGCCCGACAGGAACCAGGCCGGCAGGCGCAGCGCCAGCGCGCCCAGTACGGCCAGCAGCAGCAAGGGCCGCAGCGCGTGCCACAGGTAGGCGCCGCCGCCGAGGGATCCGGAAAACAGTTCGGGCAGCGGCCGCACGAACAGCGCCACGCACAGGATCGCTAACGGCAGCGCCATGCGCGAGCGGATCGCCGCCAGCTGACTGGCCTTGGTGGCATAGGCCTCGCCCAGCCGGCGATAGGTCGCGCCGGGGCTGCCGCCGGTCATCGCGGCCTTGACCAGGCGCGCTTCAAGCGGTGTGAACAGGGTGCTGGCCAGGCCGGCGCCGGCCGGATCGCGGCGCCGCGTGAACAGCTTGCGAAAGGCCTCCAGACGCGCTTGCGCGCTGCGTGGCAGCTCAAGCAGGGCGAACGCCTGTTCCGGCGGCAAGCCCGCCTTTTCCATGGCGGCCAAGTGGTGGAACAGATCAGCGCGGATCTGATAGGGAAGGGGAGACATGCCTGCGATTGTGGCATAAAAAAGGGCAGCCGATGCATCCGGGCTGCCCTTCGTTTGCGATGCGCTGACCTAGTTCACGTTATGCGCCAGCCAGGCATCGATCGCCGGCAGGCGCTCGGCGCGCACCTTGAGGCGGTAGTTGATGCCGGCCACGGCGCTGTCGGCGTCGCGGCGCGACCCTGCCGCCAGGTTCTGTTCAGCGTAGGCCTTGATCTTGCCGATCATCGCCGGGTCGGACGACCCGCCTGCCAGGCCGGGGAAGTAACGGCTGCGGCTGGTGGCATCGATACGCTGATTGACCTTCTCCATGTTTTTCACGGCAAAGTCGAACGCCATATCCGGATGGGCGAAGGCCACGCCGCCGATCATCGAGGCCGACAAGGTCAGTCCGGGTTCGTCCGTCAACGCCAGCTCGAGCGCGCGCTGGGCCAGTGCATTGTCGCTGGCCGCGGCCAGCAGGCCATACATCTGGTCCTTGATCATCGGCGATTTCTCGCCTTGGGCGGCGCTGCGCAAGGCATCCCAGGTCGCCGCGTCGGCGTGCTTGGCCACGACCGCCATGATGGTCTTGCGCAGCGCCGCCGGCACGGCCGTCGGATCGCTGGCGCGCGCGGCGTAGCGGCGGCGCGCTTCGCCGATGGTGGCGCCGTCGTCAAGGTTGCTCAATGTGTTGATCAGCTGGGTGCGCAAGATCGCCACCGGGTCGGCCTCGCCAGCGTGTGCGCTCCAGCCCACTTGCGCCATCACCGGTGCCAGGCGCGCGATGGCGAAGCTCTGGAACTGTTTCTGGCGCTTGGCGTCGCCATCGTAGTAGGCGTTGATGCCGTTGAACACGCCGGCGATCTTGCCCCATACCTGGGTGTCGGCCGACAGCGGCGTGGCCTTGGCCAGGTCGAGGAAGTCCGACAGTGGTTGCAAGCCTGCCAGGCCGAGCGACCAGCTGTCCGACAAGATGCCCATCTGGTCGATCGGCGAGAGCTTGGCGAAGCCGGCCGCCAGCGGCGCGAACGCGGCCGGTGCGTACAACGTGCGGTAGTAGCCGCTCTGGCCAGCGTTGACGATCACGGCGCCGCAACCGGGCACGCTGAGCGTGGCCTTGCCGCCGGACACGAGGGTGCGCGTCTGCTTGCCGGATCCGGCGATCTGGACGATGACGGGCACGCGCCAGGCCAGTGGTTTCTTGTTGGGCTGGTCGCGGCTAAATTCGTCCTGGGTCAGCGTGAGCGTGGTGTTGCCGCCCTTGCAGACGGCGTCGGCCACCCGGATCATCGGCACGCCCGGCTGCAGCGTGAAGTCGTGCGCGATCGCCGTGATCGGCTTGTTGGCCGCCTTCTCGACTTTGGCCCACAGGTCGTCCGAGCGCGTGTTGCCGTAGGCGTGGGTCTTCATGTAGGCGCGCACGCCGCTGCGCCAAGCGTCCGCACCGACATAACTCTCGAGCATGCGGATCACCGCCTCGCCCTTCTGATAGGTGATGCTGTCGAACGCCTGGCTGGCTTGTTCGACCGTCTCGACGTGCTGCACCACCGGATGGGTGGTGGCGATCGAGTCCCGGTTCATGGCCTGCTCGCGGCCGTTGACGGCGCCCAGGCGGGTGTTCCACTCGGGGTGCAGGCGCTCCGTGGTGCGGCTCTCCATCCACGAGGCGAAGCCTTCGTTGAGCCACAGGTCGTCCCACCACTGCATGGTGACCAGGTCGCCGAACCACTGGTGCGCCATCTCATGCGCGGCGATCGAGAACACGCCCTGTTTGTCGGCCTGGGTCGAAATGGCCGGATCGAGCAGCAGCGCGTATTCAAACGTGAAAATGGCGCCCCAGTTTTCCATCGCGCCGAAGAACTGGCTGCGGCCCGGTGCGGCGATGTTGTCCAGTTTCGGCAGCGGGTAGCGCACGCCGAAATAGTCGTTGTACTCGCGCAGCACGGCCTTGGACGAGTCGAGCGCGAACGCGGCCTGCTGGGCGCTGCCCTTCTTGGCGATCACGCCCACTTCGGTGCCGTCGACCATGGCAGTTGCGCGGTCGAATTCGCCCAGGCCGAAGAACAGCAGGTAGGTCGACATCTTCGGCGACTGGGCGAATTTGACGAGCACGCGGCCGTCGGCCAGCGTGGTTTTTTTTGCCACTGGCATATTGCTCACTGCCATTTCACCGGCCGGCACGGTCGCCTCCAGCGCGAACGTGGCCTTGTAGTTCGGCTCGTCCCATGACGGAATCATGCGGCGCGCGTCGGAGTTTTCGAACTGCGTGTACAGCGCGCGCTTCTTGCCCTCAGGCGTACTGTAGTCGAGCGAGAACAGGCCCACTGCCTGGGTCCCGATCACGCCGGTGTAGTCGAGCGCGAGCTGATAGCTGCCCTTGGCCAGCGGCTGCTCGAAGCTGAAGGTGGCGCTCTGGCTGGCGGCATCGACCTTGATGGCACCGTTCAGTGGCGCGCCCTTGGCGCCGGCTGGCGTGACAACGGCGCTCGAAAATTTGAGGTCGGTCGCATTCAGGGTGATTGCGCTGGTTGGCTCGAGCACATTGATCGTGATCGTCACCTTGGCCGCGAAGCTCGATGTCTTGGCGTCGGGTGTGATCGAGACATCGTAGTGGCTTGGGCTGACGCTGCGTGGCAGCTGGGTTGTCGCTTGCGCCATGGGTATGGCGGCGGGCGCGGCCAGCGCCGGGTAGGCGGAGATGCCGGCAAGTGCCAGCACGGCTGCGGAGATCAGGCTGCGTTTCATGAATACCCTCTTGTGTGCGTTGTATGTATATGTATGTCTGGCCGGGCTGTGTCGTTTGCAGTCCGCCCAGCAATCTAAAGCGAAAGCATGAGTGTGTCAACGCAAGCAGGCGAATGGCGCTATGATCGACGCCTGCAACCCAGGCAAAAGAAAGGACCAACATGATCGATCTTTACTCGGCGGCCACGCCGAACGGACACAAGATTTCAATCGCGCTCGAAGAGATGGCGCTGCCCTACAACTTGCATATGCTCGAGCTGCAGCAGGGACAGCAGAAACAGGACTGGTTCCTGGCGATTAATCCGAACGGGCGCATCCCGGCCATCATCGATCGCGCCGAAGATGATTTTGCAGTGTTCGAATCGGGCGCGATCCTGCTCTACCTGGCCGAAAAAACCGGACAGCTGATGCCGCACGAGGTGCGCGCCCGCTCGAAAGTGATTCAATGGCTGATGTTCCAGATGGGCGGCATTGGGCCGATGATGGGACAGGCCAATGTGTTCCACCGCTACTTCCCGGAAAAGATCCAGCCGGCGATTGACCGCTACCAGGGCGAGAGCCGGCGCCTGTTCCACGTGCTCGATACCCAGCTCAAGGACCATGAATTCCTGGCCGGCGACTATTCGATCGCCGACATCGCCAACTGGGCCTGGGTGCGCACCCATAAATGGTCGGGTGTGAGTGTGGATGGCCTGCCGCACCTGCAGCGCTGGATCGAAGCGATCCGCGCACGGCCCGCCGTGCAGAAGGGGCTGCTGATGCCGCCATCGAGCCGCGACCTGGCCACCAACGTTGATGAGAACACCGAAAAATTCGTGGCCGGCGCGCGTACCATGCTCGAAACCGGCCAGTCGCTCAAATCCTGAACCCTCTCCTGGAGACACCAATGAAACTGTATGCCAGCGGCTTTGCGCCCAATCCACGCCGCGTCATGATGTTCATCGCCGAGAAGGGCATTACCGGCATCGAGACCGTGCTGGTCGACCTCGGCGCCGGCGAGCACAAGTCCGAAGCCTTCCTGGCCATCAATCCCATGGCCAAGGTGCCGGTGCTGGAACTTGACGACGGGCGCGTGCTGGCCGAAACGCGCGCCATCTGCAGCTACCTCGAAGGCTTGCACCCTGAACCGAACCTGATGGGGGACGGCTTCGAGGAGCGCGCCTTCATCGAGATGGCCGACCGCCGCGCCGAGCTGTACTTGCTGGCAGGGATCGCCAACTGGGTACGCCACACGCATCCCGGCCTGGCGCCGCTGGAGCAGCCCCAGTTCCGCGACTTTGGCGCCTCGCAGGGGGAGAAGTTGCGCAATGTCGCGCGCTGGCTCGATGGGGAGCTGGGCCGCCATGCCTACGTGGCGGGGGAGCGTTTCACGATCGCCGACATCACCGCTTTTTGCGCCTTGGAATTCGCGCGCGGGCTGATGAAATTCAAGCCAGGCGCGGAAGGCATGGTCCACCTCCAAGCCTGGCGCGACCGCATCGCCGAGCGGCCAAGCGCGGCGCGTCCGTAGCGCGTGCATGGGGGGAGAGTGCCATTGAAGATTGTTGCGTAAATACGACGCCGTCCTACGCTGTCGTATTCTGCAGTTCATCATAGTTTCTTCTGCAAAAACTTCAGCAAGTTCATCCAAGCCAATTTTATCCTGCGAGAAAATTTACCGAAAAGTTAAGATTAAATATTGAATTATGGTTACATTTCTTTTACGATCATAAATCAGGCTGACCTTTTCATGTGCGTGTGGTGCGAGGAGGAAGGGAAAACGATGTTGGAACTTGCACAACTGACCAAGCTGCTCAATTGCCCGGATGAGGCGAGTTGGGGAGCTGCGCTGTTTTCGATTGCGCGCCAACAGGGCTTTGACCAGGTACTGTATGGCGCCGTGCTGTCGAAGCACGCGCGGCTCGAGGATGCCTTCTTGCATAGCAACTACGCGCCCCAGTGGCGCGACCACTACGATGCCGAGAAGTTGCATTACGTCGACCCGACGGTCGCTCATTGCCGCAACAGCAACCTGCCCATCGTGTGGCAGCCGGGGACCTTCGGCGGCGCCAAGGGTGAACGGGAGTTTTACGAGGAGGCATGCGGCTACGGCATCCGTTCCGGGATCACCTTTCCCATCCACGGGCCGAACGGCGAGTTTGGCGTGATCAGCTTCGCCTCCGACGGCGCCGCCAACGACCAGTTCAAGCGCACGATCGACGAGTTCCTGCCGCAGTTGTCGCTGCTGCGCGACTACGCGTTCGAATCCTCGCTGCGCTTTGCACGCAAGCGCTGCGGCGAGCCGGACAAGCCGCGCCTGACCAGGCGCGAATTGGAGGTACTCAATTGGGCGATGGTGGGCAAGTCCTCATGGGAAATTTCGCGCATCACCGTCTGCGCCGAGGCGACGGTGAATTTTCATATGGCCAATATCCGCCAAAAGTTCAACGTCAACACCCGGCAGCAAGCGTTGGTGAAGGCGATCAGCCTGGGGATACTCACTCCAGAAGATCACCATCGCTGAGCTTGCCGTCAAGGTAGAGCTTGACCAGGATGGCCACCGGCGGGGGAATGCCCAGCCCCGTTTCGAAGCGGCTGCCGCTGGACTGGGTGACGCCGAAGCGGCCCCAGAATTTTTCCTGGCTCTCGCGTTTGCTGAGCCGGAACCGCTTCACATCGCCGAAATGCACGGCGGTGCCGGCGGCGATATTGATGGCCAGATCCGTCCCTTGGGGCCGGTCCGGCCAATTGGCATGTTGATGATTGTGATCGTGATAGTCTTGTTCCATTCATCTTCCTTGTTCAAAGTAAGCGCAGTATTCCATTTGCCGCCTCTGCCTCCCACCTATCAACTCTGCTAGTTATGTGTCTATTCGATATGCATGATTCTCATGCGTATTGCATAACTAGAGAGGAGGAACCAGATGGCACTGCACATTCGGATTGCGCCGAGGCGTGATTTCAAGTCGCGCGACCTGTGGGAAATGCACACTTTGCGGGCGAAAGTGTTCAAGGACAGGTTGGGTTGGGAGGTGCCAGTGCTGTCGGGCATGGAGATTGACGGCTACGACGCGCTCGAGCCGCTGTACATGATGATCAACGAGCCCGGTGGCGGCGTGCTGCGCGGCTGCTGGCGCATCCTGCCCACCGAGGGCCCGTATATGCTCAAGGATTCGTTCTCCCAGCTGCTACACGGCCAGGAAGCCCCGCACGATGAGCGCATCTGGGAATTGAGCCGCTTCGCCATCGAGACCGATGGCAACTCGCGCTTCGGCTTTTCCGAGATCACGATGGAGTCGATCGGCGAGATCATCAGCTATGGCCACCATGCCGGCCTCGACCAGTACGTGACGGTGACCACCACCGCCATTGAGCGCCTGTTGCGGCGCGCCGGCGTGGTCACGTCGCGCTTTGGCTCGCCGATCATGATCGGAGTCGAGAATGCGGTCGCACTGTACGTCGACATCGGCGCGACCTATGGCGCGATGTGCGAATCGCGCCTGGCGCACTGAGGCGCGGGCCGCTGGCAAACGCTGGCGGCCGCAACAACGTCGCGCGGTCCAGCGCAGGGAAGGGATGTTGCCTTTTCATGGTTCGCACGATTTCGCACGATCTTGCGAAAACCGGGTTCGGCTGCCGCGTCTCCCGATCGGTAGGGTGGAAGAGCGCGCAGCGCGTCATCCACCAGGCGTCGCGTTGACCCATGCGTTTTGACGTCACTGTCGGGTGTCATGAATCGGAAATTCGACGGCAAAACTAGGGTAGATTGAGCTGCTTGATCAGGAAGGTATAGGTCAACGCCCACATCAGCGCCTGCTGGTCGTTATTGGCCGCACCGGCGTGGCCGCCCTCGGTATTCTCCCAGTACAGCACGTCATGTCCTTGTTCCTGCATCAGCGCCACCATCTTGCGCGCGTGGCCGGGGTGGACCCGGTCGTCGCGCGTCGAAGTAGTAAACAGCACGCGCGGATAATGCTTGTCCTTGAACACGTTCTGATATGGCGAATATTTCGAGATATAGGCCCATTGCGCCGGCACGTCCGGATCGCCATACTCGCCCATCCACGAAGCCCCGGCCAGCAACTGGTTGTAGCGCCGCATGTCCAGCAGCGGCACCTGGCACACCACCGCGTTGAACAGGTCCGGGCGCTGGGTCATCACTGCGCCCACCAGCAGGCCGCCGTTGCTGCCGCCCATGATGCCCAGGTGGCGCGGGCTCGACACCTTGCGCTGGATAAGGTCTTGCGCCACCGCGATGAAGTCGTCATAGGCGCGCTGGCGGTTTTCCTTGAGCGCCGCCTGATGCCAGCGCGGGCCGAATTCGCCGCCGCCGCGGATGTTCGCCAGCACGTACACGCCGCCGCTCTTGAGCCAGGCCTCGCCCATCACGCCGCTGTAGGCCGGTTTCATCGATATCTCGAAGCCGCCGTAGCCGTACAACACGGTCGGGTTTTTGCCATCGAGCTTGGCGTGTTTGTCCATGATCACGAAATAGGGGATTTTGGTGCCATCCTTCGACTTCGCCTCGAACTGCTTGACCGTGTACGGCTTGGCGTCGAAGAAGGCGGGCAGCGATTTGATGGTCTTGCGCACATCGCTGCCGACCTGACCCAGGAACAGGGTGGTCGGGGTCAGGAAACCGGTCACGGTCAGGAAGTACTGGTCCGAGTCGAGCGGATCGAGCGCCGACACGCCCAGCGCGCCGAAAGCGGGCGCGTCGACCGCGCGCCGCTGCCAGGCGCCGTCCACATGGCGCAGCTCGACGATGCGGTTCGTGACGTTGTCCAGTTCCGTCAGCAGCAGCGCACCGCGCGTGACACTGACCGCGTCCAGCGAGCGCGTCGCGGAGGGCGTGAACAAGGCGTCGAACTGGCGTTCGCCGGCCATGAAGCGCTTGAAATCGGTCGCCAGCAGTGCCCCCTGGGGCCAGGTCTTGCCGCCCACAGTCCAGTCCGAGCGCAGCTCGATCACCAGCTGGTCGCGCACGGTGTAGGCCTTGGCGTCGTCCGGTTTGGCCACTTTGACCAATGCCGTGCCTTCACGCAGGAACATCTCGCTGCTGTAAAAGGTGATCTGGCGCTCGATGAACTGGTGCTCGAAGCCGGGCGTGAAGTCCTGGTGGCCATCGACCCCGAGATCGTCGAGCTTCGCCTCGTACAGCAAGGTGGCCTGCGCCAGCAGCGTGCCACGCTTCCATTCCTTGACCCGGCGCGGATAGCCCGAGCTGGTCATCGATCCGGCGCCGAAGTCGGTGGCCACCAGCAGCGTGTCCTGGTCGGCCCAGCTGGCGCCACCCTTCGCCTCGGGCAGGGTGAAGCCATCCTTGACGAAGGCGCGCGCCACGGCGTCGAATTCGCGCACCACATGGGCGTCGCTGCCACCGCGCGAGAGCGCCACCAGGCAGCGTTCGTCCTTCGGCTGCAGGCAGCTGACGCTGCCCCAGACCCAGTTTTCATTCTCATCGCGCGCCAGCTGGTCGAGGTCGATCACGGTTTCCCAGCTCGGTTCGGCCAGCTGGAAACCGGCCAGCGTGGTGCGCCGCCAGATGCCGCGCACATGCTGGGCGTCGCGCCAGAAATTGTAGAAGTAATCGCCGTGCTTGCTGACGTAGGGGATGCGCTCCTTCGAGTTGAGCACCGCCTTCAGACGGCTGTGGATGGCGCCGAACTGGGGCTGCGCTTCGAGTTCCTGTGTCGACACCGCGTTGTGCTGGCGCACCCAGTCCATCGACTTGTCGGCGCCGACGTCCTCCAGCCAGCGGAAGGGATCGACCGGTTCCGCGCTTTTTTGCGCCTGCGCGCCGTTCATTGCCGCCAGTCCGATCAGGATTCCCGTTGCCAGTGTCCGCATGCTGTTGCTCCAAAAGTGAGGGCGCGCCGCGCGCTGCCGAACACAAAGTGTAACAATATTTGTGTTGTGGCAAGAAGTCCCGGGCGATAAATATTTTTCTTGCTGGCGGCGTGGACTCTGGTATCGTTTTCCCGTGAGGATGGAAGGGAGCCGAGCATGCGCTGGTCGAAGGTCTGCCGTCACGAAAGGGCATGGCGATGAGGCGCGCCCATGGCCGCATGCGCGACGCCGTGGGCGGGCGTGATGGTTCGACGACGCTGTTGTGGGCGCTGGGGATGGCGTTGTCGGCGCTGGTGGCGGCCATGCTCTACATGGGGGCCCTAAACGCGATCAATGGCGACGCGCGCCAGCGATTCGACAGTGTCGCGCTCAGCGCCCAGCATAGCCTGACAGGGCGCATCAAGTCCTACACCGACGTGCTGCGCGGCCTGGCGGCGCTGTTCCAGGCCGGTGACGGACGCGTGGGCCGCGCCGCGTTCCATCGCTACGTCGAGGCGCTCGAGGTGCCGCGCAATTTCCCGGCCATCGAGAGCGTCACCTTTGTCCAATACCTGAGCGATGCCGGGCGCGCCGCCTTCGTCGAGGCCGTGCGCAAGGACCGCAGCGTCGAGCCGGCCGGCTATCCGGGGTTCGACATCCGTCCGCCCGGCCGGCGCCCCGCGTATTCGGTGCTGACCTACCTCGAACCGATGCTGGTGGAGCGCTTCGGCGTTGACATTGGCGCCACACCGGCGATCGGGCAGGCACTCGGGACGGCGCGCGACAGCGGCCAGCTGAGCGCCTCCGGCCAGCCAGTGGTGGTGGCGCTGCCAACTCGCCACATCGGACTGGGCATGCGCCTGCCGGTGTACCGCTCCGGTGCCACGCTCGACAGCGTGGCGGCGCGCCGGGCCGCCTACCTGGGGTCGGTGGGAATCGGGTTTTCAGTGCCGGCGCTGGTGCGGGGCGCGCTCGACGAGGTGACGGTGCGGCGCATGAAGTTGACGCTGTATGCAGGCGCGGCGGGTGCGCCGGCGCCCGGCCCGCTCGGCATCGACCCGGGCGACCGGGTGTTGTTCAACAACGACGGCACGCTCGAAGCGGGCATGCTGGCCGGGCAGGAGCGCGATGATTTTTTCGAGACGGTCGTCCCGGTCGACTTCAACGGGCGCCAGTGGAAGGCGCAGCTGCGGGTCGGCAAACGCGAGCTGTACACCGAGTTCGACCAGCATTTCCCGGCGCTGGCGATGGTCACCGGTTTTGCCGGCACCTTGCTGATCTACGCCTATTTCTACACCCTGTACTGGTCGCGTCGCAACGCCGTCAATCAGCGCCTGCTGCTCGATTCGGTGCTTGACAACGTCGACGCCCACGTCTACATGAAGGACCGCGAACGGCGTTACCTGTACGTCAACGCGACCTCGGCCGAGGCGATGGGCATGGCGGCCGCCGACATCATCGGCAAGCGCGACCGCGACGTGATGCCGGCCGAGCGCGCCGACGCCTACTGGGCTCAGGACAAGCAGATCTTCGAGGCCGGCATGCGCGCCAGCGGCCAAGTCGAGTTCACCCGGCTCGACGGCCAGGTGCGCCAACTGTGGACGGTCAAGGTGCCGGTGCTGCACGAGGGCCGGGTCAGCGCCTTGATCGGCCTGTCGACCGACGTCACCGACCTGCACCAGCTCAAGTCCCAGGCCGATGCCGCCAACCAGGCCAAGAGCAGCTTCCTGTCGAACATGAGCCACGAGATCCGCACGCCGATGAACAGCATCATCGGCATGGCGCACCTGGCGCTCAAGTCGGTGACCCATCCGAAGCAGCGCGACTACCTCGAAAAGATCAGCCACTCGAGCCAGCACCTGCTGGGCATCATCAACGACATTCTCGATTTCTCCAAGATCGAGGCCGGCAAGCTCGAGCTCGAAATGCTCGATTTCGAGCTCGACACGCTGATGCAGAACGTCGTCAGCCAGCTGGGCGAGGCGGCCGCCGCCAAAGGCTTGCTGCTCGAGTACGAGTGCGCGAGCACCCTGGCGCCACAACTGCGCGGCGACGCGTTGCGGCTCGAGCAGGTGCTGCTCAATTTCGCCGGCAACGCGATCAAGTTTTCCGAGCGCGGCAAGGTGCTCATTCACGTGTCTCAAACAGACGAGCTGGTGCGTTTCGAGGTGCGCGATGGCGGCATCGGCATGAGCGAGGCACAGCTGGCCGGACTGTTCAAATCCTTCCACCAGGCGGACCCGTCGACCACGCGCAAATACGGTGGCACCGGGTTGGGGCTGGTGATCAGCAAGCAGCTGGCCGAGTTGATGGGCGGCGCCGTGGGCGTCGAGAGCGCGCCCGGCCATGGCAGCACCTTCTGGTTCACGGCCCGCCTGGAGGCGGCGCGCGCGCCGCTGCCGGCAGCTGCCACGGCGCTGCGCGAAGAGGTGCTGGCCGCGCTGGCAGGCGCTACCATCCTGCTGGTCGAGGACAATGTGTTCAGCCAGCAGGTGGCGCAGGAACTGCTCGAAGAGGCGGGCGCCACGGTCGTCGTGGCCAACAATGGCAGGGAGGCGATCGACCTGATGCTCAAACAGCGTTTCGATTGTGTGCTGATGGATGTCCAGATGCCGGTCATGGACGGTTTCGAGGCCACGCGCCTGATCCGCAGCGACCCGCGCCTGCGCGATGCGGTGGTGATCGCCATGACCGCCAACGCTGGCAGCGACGACCAGGCGCGCTGCCTGGCGGCCGGCATGGACGAATTCGTGAGCAAGCCGATCGCGCCGCACTTGCTGTGCGAGGTGATCGGCAAGTGGCTCGGGCCGCGACCGGACGCGCTGGCGACCGCTGGCGCGGTAGCCGGAACGGACCTGTTCGACATGGACCAGCTGGCCTTGACCTTCGATGCCAACCCGGCCAGGATGCGCAAGTACGCGTTCATGTTCCTCGGCGCGGCGCGCGAAGCGCTGGCCGAGATCGACGGCGCGCTCGCCATCGCCGACCTGGTGCAGGCGGCCGACGTGGCACACCGCACCAAGTCGGCCGCGCGCGCGGTGGGCGCCATCGGCTTCGGCGAGTTGTGCCACGCGCTCGAAGGCTTGCGCGAGGGCGCCGGCGTGGACCAGGCGCGTGCGCTGCTGGCACGCCTGCAGGCCGCGCTGGCGCAGCTCGAGGGGCACCTCGCGCGGGAACTGGCCATGCCTTAGCTCGGGTCGCGTTGCGGTTCCCCGGCCGGCACGGTATGCTGTCGAGTCGCGCACCCGCACCCAGATAACGGAACTTCATGCCCCACCGCGTTACCCCCGGCCTTCTTGTCCTGCACGGCAACCAGATGGAGCACTTGCGCGCCGCCGTATTTGGCTGGTTGCGCAGCCATCCGCTGGCGCCGCTCGAGGCCGAGGTCATCCTGGTGCAGTCGAACGGGGTCGCGGAGTGGCTCAAGATCGCGCTGGCCGAGGAGCTCGGTGTGTGCGCCGCCACCCGCGTGGCGCTGCCGGCGCGCTTCCTGTGGGAGGCGTATCGCGGCTTGCTGGGGCGCGAACGGGTGCCGAGCCGCTCGCCGTTCGACAAGGGGCCGCTGACGTGGCGCCTGATGCGCCTGCTGCCGCTGCTGCTGGCCGACCCGCTGTTCCAGCCGCTGCGCCACTTCCTCGGCGCCGGCGACCCGGAGCGCCGCCTGCAACTGGCCGAGCGGCTGGCCGACCTGTTCGACCAATACCAGGTGTACCGCGCCGACTGGCTCTCCGACTGGGCCGCGGGGCGCGACGTGCTGCGCAGCGCGCGCGGCGAGGCGCGCGCGCTGGAGCCGGACCAGCGCTGGCAGGCGCAGCTCTGGCGCGCGGTGATCGACAGCCTGCCCGAGGCGGCGCTGCGCGAATCGGGACGCGCCTCGATCCATGAGCGCTTCGTCGAGGCCAGCGCAAACGGCATCGAGCCGGCCGGCAAGCTGCCGCGCCGGGTGGTGCTGTTCGGGATGTCGGCGCTGCCCTACCAGACCTTGCAGGCGGTGGCCGCGCTGGCGCGCTACACCCAGGTGCTGCTGGCGGTGCCCAATCCCTGCCGTTACTACTGGGGCGACATCATCGATGGACGCGAGCTGCTCAGGGCCAGCCGCCAGCGCCATCCGCTGCGGGCCGGTCTCGACCTGTCGGCCGTTCCGCTCGAGGAACTGCACGCGCACAGCCACCCCTTGTTGGCGAGCTGGGGCCGTCAGGGGCGCGACTTCGTGCGTATGCTCGACGAATTCGACAGCGCCCAGGCCAGCGACCAGCTGCGGGTTGACCTGTTCAGCGACGACCAGGGCGACACCCTGCTCAGCCAGGTGCAGGCAGCCGTGCGCGATCTGCTGCCGCTGCGCGAGCACCCGCCGCGTGCCTTGGCCGCGGGTGACCGCTCGATCGAGTTCCACGTCGCCCACGGCGTCCAGCGCGAGGTCGAAGTGCTGCACGACCAGCTGCTGTCCTGGTTCGCCGAGCCGGGCAGCACCCTGCGTCCGCGTGAGGTGGTGGTGATGGTGCCCGACATCGACAGCTTCTCGGCCGCGATCGACGCCGTGTTCGGCCAGCACCGGCGCAGCGATGCGCGCTTCATCCCGTTCGAGATCGGTGACGTCAAGGACCGTAGCGTGAACCCGCTGCTGGTGGCCCTCGAATGGCTGCTGCGCCTGCCGCAACAGCGCTGCCGCCAGAGCGAGGTGCGTGACTTGCTTGACGTGCCGGCGCTGGCCGCGCGCTTTGGCCTGGAGCAGGACGACTTGCCAACGCTGGGCCACTGGATCGAGGGGGCGGGCGTGCGCTGGGGCTTGGACCAGGCCCACCGCGACGGTCTCGGGCTCGGTTCGGCCGGCGAGCAGAACGCCTGGATCTTCGGCGTGCGGCGCATGCTGCTCGGCTACGCCAGCGGTGGCGGCGCCAATTTCCGCGCGATCGAACCGTATGCGGAAGTGGGCGGGCTCGACGCCGCGCTGGCCGGTTCGCTGGCCCAGTTGATCGAGACGCTGCTCGAATGGCGCGCCGCGCTGGCGGAGGCGCGCACACCGGCCGCCTGGGGCGGGCTGGCGCGCGCGCTGCTGGGCGCGTTTTTCGCCGCCAGCGAAGAGTCCGACCGCCTGACCCTGGCCGAACTGGGCGAAGCGCTTCAAGTCTGGCTCGACACGTGCGCCAGCGCCGCCTTCGAGGAAGCGGTGCCGCTGGGCGTGCTGCGCGAAGCCTGGCTCGGCGCGCTCGACGAGCCGACCCTGAACCACCAGTTCGTCTCCGGCGGCGTGACCTTCTGCACCCTGATGCCGATGCGCGCGGTGCCGTTTCGCGTGGTGTGCCTGCTGGGCATGAACGACGGCGACTTCCCGCGCCGCGCGCGCCAGGCCGATTTCGACTTGCTGGCCTTGCCCGGCATGGCGCGTCCGGGCGACCGGTCGCGGCGCGACGACGACCGCTACCTGATGCTCGAAGCGCTGCTGGCGGCGCGCGAGAAACTGTATGTGAGCTGGGTCGGGCGCAATGTGCGTGACAACACGGAGCAGCCGGCGTCGGTGCTGGTGTCGCAATTGCGCGACTACCTGGCCGCCGGCTGGCAGCTGGACTTGAAGGCGATGACGACTGAGCACCCGCTGCAGCCATTTAGCCGCCGCTATTTCGAGGCCGGTGGTTTGCGCACCTACGCCGGCGAATGGCGCGCCGCGCACGGAACCGGGGCCGACGCCGAAGACAATGCCTTGCCGCCCTGCGAACTGGAGACGGACTACCGCCTCAAGCTCGGCGAGCTGGCCAGTTTCCTGCGCCAGCCGGCGCGCTACTTCTTCCGGCGCCGGCTGGGCGTGTCCTTCGGCGATCCCGACCTGCTGGGAGAGGACGAGGAACCGTTCTCGCTCGACGCGCTGGAACGCTACTTCGTCGAGGACAGCCTGCTCGACGACGACGCCCCGCCCGAGGAGCTGGGCGCGGTGCGCGCCAGCCTGGCGCTGCGCGCGGAACGGTTGGGGCGCGAAGGCGTGCTGCCGATCGGCCTGCTGGGCCGGCAATGGCAGCGCGAGCTGGTCGACGCCCTGGTGCCGGTGCGCAGCGCCTGGTTGACGCTGGCCGCGCAGTACGCGGCGCCGGCGCCCAAGCTGGCGCTGCACTTCGAGTGCGACGGCGTGGTGCTGGAAGACTGGATCGACAAGCTGCGCAGCGCCGGCGGCGACACCGCCTGGCTGATGCAGGTCTCGTCCAAAGTGCTCACCAGGGCCGGCCGAGCGCGCGGTGACAAGCTGCTCGGCCCCTGGCTGCGGCAACTGGGGGCGGCCGCCGCCGGCCAGCAGGTGAGCGGCTTGTTGGTGGCGCGCGACGCCATTATCCGCATGGCGCCGCTGGAGCCGGCGCTGGCGCGCGCCCAACTCGCCGCGCTGCTGGGCCTGTGGCGGCGCAACCTCGACGCGCCCTTGCCGGTCGCCTGCAAAAGCGCGCTGGCGCTGCTGCAGGACGGCGACGCGCGCAGCGTGTACGAGGGCGGCTTTGAGCTCAACGGCGAGGTCGACGACCTGTGCCTGGCGCGCCTGTGGCCCGACTTCGCCAGCCTGACGGCCGGTGGGGCCTGGCTCGACGCGGCCCAGGGCTTGTACGGTCCGCTGGTGCAATGGCTGGACCAGCACATCGAAATCACGCCGCTGGCCGGGGAGGCGCCATGAGCGAATTGCTCGACGCCCTGCGCTTCCCCCTGCACGGATCGCGCCTGATCGAGGCCAGCGCTGGCACCGGCAAGACCTGGACCATCGCCGCGCTGTACCTGCGCCTGGTGCTTGGCCACGGCGCCGACCAGGGTTTCGGCCGGGCCTTGCTGCCGTCCGAGATCCTGGTGATGACGTTTACCCGCGCCGCCACGCGCGAGCTGTCGAACCGGGTGCGCGAGCGGCTGGTGGAGGCGGCCGCCTTCTTTCGAGGCGAGCTCGCATCGGGCGACGCCTACCTGCACGCGCTGGCCGAATCGTATCCGGATCACAGCGCGCGCCAGCAGGGGGCGCACCGCCTGATGCTGGCCGCCGAGACGATGGACGAGGCGGCCATCTTCACCATCGACGCCTGGTGCCAGCGCATGCTGCGCGAGCATGCGTTCGACAGCGGCAGCCTGTTCGACGAAGAGCTGCTCAGCGACGAGCGCGCCCTGTTCGACGACGCCGCCCACGACTACTGGCGCCAGAACGTCTACCCGCTGGCCAGTGGCCCGTTGAACGCCTTGCTGGCCTGTTGGCCGGACGTGGGTGCGCTCAAGCAGGCGGCGCGCGAACTGGTGCGCCGGGTGGCATTGATTGAGGCGGCGCCCGAGGAGACGCTGGCGCGCCTGATTGCGCGCGTCGAGGCGGAGCGGCGCGTCCGCCTGGGCGAGCTCAAACAGGGTTGGAGCGCGCGCGCCGACGCCATGGAGCAGTGGATCGCCGCGCGCCGCGAGGTCGATCCGAAGACCTTCAACGGCAACAAGCTGCGGCCCGAATCGCTGCTCAAGTGGTTCGACGCACTGCGCGCCTGGGCGCTTGACGCGGACTCGCTGATGCCCTCGATGGGCGACACCGCCTGGCACCGCCTGACGCCGGACGGCATCACAGACGCCTACAGCAAGGGCCAGGGTGGGGACGTTGCCGAGTGCTTCGAACACACCACCGACCTGTGGGACGCGCTCAGGGCGATCGAGCCACTTGGCCATCCCTTGAGCCGGCACGCGGCGGCGTCCATCGCGCGCCGCATGGCCGAGCTGAAACGGCAGGGCGGCCAGTTCGGTTTCGCCGACATGCTCGAACGCCTGAAGGCGGCCCTCGAAGGGGACAATGGCGACGCGCTGCGGCGCCGCATCGTGGCCCAGTTCCCGGTGGCGCTGATCGACGAATTCCAGGATACCTCGCGCGACCAGTACGCGATTTTCAACCTGCTCTACCGGGTGGCGGCCAACGAGCGCGCACAGGGCTTGTTCCTGATTGGCGATCCGAAGCAGTCGATTTACGGCTTTCGCGGCGCCGACATCCACAGCTACCTGGCCGCGCGCGCGGCGACCGACGGACGCCATTACAAGCTGGGCACCAACTACCGCTCGACGGCGCCACTGGTGGCCGCCGTGAACTGCCTGTTCCTGCACGCCGAAGGGCAGGGCGGGGCGCCGGGCTTTGCGGCCGGGGCCTTCCGCTTTCGCAAGAACGGCGTCAATCCGCTGCCGTTCGACGAGGTGGCCGCGCACGGCCGCGCCCAGCAGCTGGTTGGCGCGGCCGGGCCGTATCCGGCGCTGGCGCTGTGCTGCAGCGAGCGCGACGATTTGAAGGCCGATGGCTACCGCGACTTCTTCGCCCACCACTGCGCCGAGCACATCGCCGGCCTGCTCAACGATGCGCAGGTGGGCTTTCGCGCCGGCGCCAGCTTCACGCGCCTGGTGCCGGCCGATATCGCCATCCTGGTGCGCGACCGGCGCGAGGCGGCGGCGATCCGGCGCGCGCTGGCCCAGCGCCAGATCCCCAGCGTCTACCTGTCGGACAAGGATTCGGTGGTCGACAGCGAGGAGGCGGCCGACCTGCTGCGCTGGCTGCACGCGGTGGCCAATCCGCTCGACGGCGCGCTGGCGCGGGCCGCCTTCGCCACCCGCAGCGCGGGCCTGGGGCTGGCCGAGCTGGCGCGTCTGTCGGCCGACGAACTGGCCTGGGAGGAGCGTGTCGAGCAGTTCAAGGCCCTGTACCTGGTGTGGCAGCGCCACGGGGTGCTGGCCATGCTGCGGCGCCTGATCCATGAGCTGCACTTGCCGTCCGCGCTGCTGCGCCAGGCCGGCGGCGAGCGGCGTCTGACCAACCTGCTGCACCTGGCCGAACTGCTGCAGTCGGCCAGCGCCCAACTCGACGGGGAGCAAGCGCTGATCCGCTGGTTCGCCGAGCAGGTGGCCGGCGAAGGGGAGGGCGGCGACGAGCGCGTGCTGCGCCTGGAAAGCGACGCCGAGCTGGTCAAGGTCGTCACCGTCCACAAGTCCAAGGGGCTCGAGTATCCGCTGGTGTACCTGCCGTTCGCCGTCAGCGCGCGCAAGACCGACCGGCGCAAGCGCAGTTTCTTCGAATACGTCGACCAGGACGGCGAGCGCCGGCTCGACCTGGGGCTGTCGGACCAGGCGCTGGCGGCGGTCGATCGCGCGCGCCTGGAGGAGGACTTGCGCCTGCTGTACGTGGCGCTGACGCGCGCACGGCACTTCCTATGGCTGGGCGTGGCGGCCGTTGCGGCGCAAAAGCGGGGCGAGAATCGCCTGCATGAATCGGCGCTCGGTTACCTGTTGACGGGCGGCGCGCCGCTGGCGGCGGGCGACCTGCTCGCGCGCTGGGAGCAACTGCGCGCCGGCTTGGCCGCGATCGAGCTGCACCGGCTCGATGCGCCCGGCGCCATCACCATGCTGGCGCGCGAGGAGCTGCGCCCGGCTCTGGCCGAAGCGGCCGGGTTTGGCGCCAGCTTCGAGCGCAACTGGACGGTCGGTTCCTTCACCTCGCTGACGCGCCAGACCAGCGCGGCGCCCATGCGCGCGCAGGAGGCGACGTTGCTGGAGGATGATGCGCGCCCGACCACGGGGCGCACCGAAGAGGCGCCGTGGCACCGCTTCCCGCGCGGATCAGTACCCGGCAATTTCCTGCACGAGCAACTCGAATGGATCGGCCAGGACGGCTTCGCGGCGGTCGATGATCCGGGCTTCGCGGCGCGCCTTGGACAGCGCTGCGAGCGCGCCGGCTGGGGCCATCGGCAAGAGGACGCGGTGGCCTGGCTGCGCACGGTGGCGCTGACCGCACTGCCGCCGCTGGGCGCTGCGCTGGCGGCGCTCGAGACGCGCGTGCCGGAGATGGAATTCTGGTTCCCCAGCGAACACTTAAACAGCGCCGCGCTGGACCGCCTGTGCCGCGCCCGCCTGCTCGATGGCGTGGCGCGCCCGGCGCTGCCGGAGCGCCAGCTGCACGGCATGCTCAAGGGCTTCGCCGACCTGGTGTTCGAGCATGAAGGACGGTATTGGGTGATGGACTACAAATCGAACGCGCTTGGCGCCGGCGACGGCGCCTACACGCGGGCGGCGATGGCAGCTGGCATGGCTGCGCACCGCTACGACATCCAGGGCGCGATCTACCTGCTGGCGCTGCACCGGCTGCTCAAGAGCCGGCTGGGCGCGGCCTACGAGCCGGCGGCGCAACTGGGCGGCGCGATCTTCCTGTTCCTGCGCGGGATCGCCAACGCCCAGACCCACGGCTGCTACCTGCTCGATCCCGACCTGGTGCTGCTCGACGGCCTCGATGGCTTGCTCGGGGCGGCGCCATGAACGCCTTCTGGAGCGAACTTGCCAGGTTGACCGAGGACGGCCAATTGCGCCGCCTGTCGGGGGCGTTCGCACGTTTCATCGGCACCCTGGGCAGTGGCGCGCCGGCCTTGATGGCCGCCTGCGCGCTGCTGTCCGAACTGGAAGGGCGCGGCCACAGCTGCCTGATGCTCGACGAGCTGGCGGAGGACCCGGCCGCGCTGATGGGCTGGAGCGAAGCGCAGTGGCAGGCGCTGGCCCAGTCGGCCGGCGCGCTGCCGGCCAACGCCAGGGCATGGCGCGAGGCGCTGGGCGCCTGCGAACAGGTGTGGCAGGTCGGTGAGCTCGACTACGACCAGCCGCTGGTGCTCGACGGCGCGCGCCTTTACCTACGCCGCTACTGGTGCGACGAGACGCTGGTGGCGCAGCGCATCGGCGCGCGTGCCGCAGGCGCCCGCGCGGTCGATGCCGGCGTGGTGCGCGGTTGGCTCGACCTGTTGTTCGCCGCCGAGCGGCGCCAGGAACAGCCCGACTGGCAAAAGCTGGCCTGCGCGGTCGCCCTGCGCAGCCCAGTTGCGATCATCACCGGCGGGCCGGGCACCGGCAAGACCTACACCGTGGCGCGCCTGCTCGCGCTGCTGTTCGCCATGAACCCGGGACAGCGCATCGCGCTGGCCGCGCCGACCGGCAAGGCCGCCGCGCGCCTGAAGCAATCGATCGACAAGGCGCTCACCGAACTGGCCGAGAAGGTCGACGGCGCTTTGGCGCTGCGCGAGCTGACGGCGCGCATGGGCGCCGCGCGTACGCTGCATAGCCTGCTCGGCGCGCGGCCCGACACGCGCGCCTTCGCCTACCACCGCAACAATCCGCTCGACGTCGACGTGCTGATCGTCGACGAAGCGTCGATGGTGCACTTGGAGATGATGGCCGCGCTGCTCGACGCGCTGCCCGATGGCGCGCTGCTGGTGCTGCTGGGCGACAAGGACCAGCTGGCGTCGGTGGAGGCCGGCGCGGTGCTGGGCGACCTGTGCCACGACGCCCAGGCCGGCGCCTATACCGAGGCCACGCGCGCCTACGCGCTGGCGGCCAGCGGCGAGACCATCCCGTCCGGCTATGCTGGCGCCGGTGGCGCGCTGGCCCAGCAGACGGTGATGTTGCGCCACAGCCGGCGCTTCGGCGGCCCGATCGGCCAGCTCGCGCTGGCCGTCAACGCTGGCGACGGCGCGCTGGCCGAATCGGTGCTGCGTGGCGCCGGCGAAGCGCTGCACTGGATCGAGCATGCACACCAGCACCAGCTGGTGCAACTGGCGCTGGACGGATACCAGCCCTACCTGGCGCAGATCGCGCGCGGCGCGGCGGGCGAACATGGCGCATTTGCAGTGGCCGTATTGCACAGCTTCGAAGCGTTTCGCATCCTGTGCGCAGTGCGCGAAGGCGAGTGGGGCGTGAGCGGCTTGAATGGCGCGATCGAGGCGCGACTGGAGGCGGCAGGCTTGTTGCGGCGGCGCGGCGAATGGTACATCGGGCGCCCGGTGATGGTCACGCGCAACGACTACGGCACGGGCGTCTACAACGGCGACATTGGCCTGACGCTGGACGACCCGGCGCGGCCCGGTTCCCTGCGCGTGTATTTCCTCGAAGGGGAGCAGGTGCGCAGTGTGCTGGCGACGCGGCTGCGCCATGTCGAGACCGCGTTCGCGATGACGGTGCACAAATCCCAGGGTTCCGAGTTCCGCCACACGGTGCTGGTGCTGCCGGGCGAGCGCGGCGCGTTGCTGGCGCGCGAGCTGGTCTACACGGGCATCACCCGCGCCAGCGCCGAATTCACGCTCGTCACGCCGAACCCGACGGTGCTGGCCGAAGCGATCGCCCGCCAAACCCGGCGCGCCAGCGGCCTGCGCGCCCACCTCTAAAACCTAATAAAACCGGGGTCAGAACACATTAAAAACCGGGGTCAGAACACATTAATTATTGGGAAAGGTTTCGCCTTTTTCAACAATTAATGTGTTCTGACCCCGGTTTTTAATGTGACAGTGCTGGCCAAAGCGATCGCCGGCCAGACCCGGCGCGCCAGCGGCCTGCGCGCCCAACTCTAAAACCCGAATAAAACCGGGGTCAGAACACATTAAAAACCGGGGTCAGAACACATTAATTATTGGGAAAGGTTTCGCCTTTTTCAATAATAAATGTGTTCTGACCCCGGTTTTAATGTGTTCTGACCCCGGTTTGGTGACGGGGCTTCAGGCGCGGCGGCGGTGGGTGGCGGTTTTGCTGCGCTTGCCGTGCGTGCGCAGTGAGGCGGTGCGGATCGGCGCCGCTTCGTCACCGGCCATGAAACGGCGGATGTTGAGCGCGTCGAGCACGCGCACCGAGCTGGCGCGCGCGTTCAGCAACACCAGCGTGGCGTTGCGACCGGCCGATTTGATGCGCATGATCAGGCAACGACCCGCTTCCTGCGTGTAACCCGTCTTCGACAGGCCAATGTCCCAGCCCTTGGCACCGACCAGCCGGTTGGTGTTGTGGTATTCGACATTGCGACCGTTGATCTTGATCATGTCCTTGGAGTCGGTCGTGATGCGCGTGATTTCAGGATAGGCCGATGCCGCCACTGCCATCTTGACCAGGTCGGCCGCCGTCGATTTGTTGTTCGGCGACAGGCCGGTCGGCTCTTCAATCACCGTCTGCGTCATGCCCAGGGCGATAATCTTGGCGCGCACGGCCGCCTTGAAGGCGACCGGACCACCTTCGTAGGTGCGCGCCAGCGATGCGGCCGCACGGTTGTCGGACGACATCAGGGCCAGCTGCAACACGTCGGCGCGGCTGATCGTCGCCCCCACCGGGACGCGCGAGGTGCTGTGCTTGAGCAGGTCGACGTCGTTCTTGTCGATCTCGATCGGCGCTTCCATGTCTTGCTTGGCGTCGAGCACGACCATGGCCGTCATCAACTTGGTCAGCGAGGCGATCGGGACGACCGAGGTGGAATTTTTTTCGAGCAGGACCTTGCCGGTCCCGTCTTCCACCACCAGCACCGATTGCGAGCCAAACGGCAGCGCGACGGCCGCCGCAGCGCACATCGACATCAGGACGGTAGCGAGAATTTTCTTGATCATGGGGTCTTCTATCAGGTGCAACAATTCGATGTCGGGGCGCCATGGTGTCACGGCGCAACGCTCAGCATGAAATGGGTATGGCTACAAAGCAACTACCACCGCCCGAAGATATCACCACTACTCATCCTTGTCTACGGTGCACGTGCCAAAAAGGAGACGCGCGGTGAAATAGTCACTCTGGGCGCGCACGGCCCGCGTCCAGCCTGCTCGTTGTATGTTATTCATGATGATGATATGAGCTATTGTGGAAACGCATAGTCATCGTCTAAAATCCGCTGCCAAAACGCCGATCCGGTTTTGGCTTATGCTACTGAAATCGGCGCAGGATTTGCACGCTGGCCAAAGCGGGCGCTGGCGCTTTCGGCGGCGGCATTGCTGGCAAAGTGGTATAGTTGTGTTCGTTGTGGCAACAGATTTTTCGTTTTAACATTGTTATTTGAGCACACCCATGGGAATTGACATCCGCACCGCCACTGCCGAAGACGCGTTCGCCGCGTGCGCCGTGCTGCGCCGTTCGATTACCGAGTGCTGCGTCCAGGACCACCAGCACAAGCCGGAGATCCTCGACGCCTGGCTGGGCAACAAGACGGCGCAGAACGTGGCCAGCTGGGTCGCCGCGCCCAGCAATTTCACGCTGGTGGCCGAGTGCGACGGCAGCGTGGTGGGGGTGGCCCTGCTGACCCAGGCGGGAAAGTTATCGCTCTGTTATGTGCTGCCCGAAGCCTTGCATTGCGGCGTGGGCAAGGCCTTGCTCGACGGCGTGGAAGCCCAGGCCCGCGCCTGGGGCATCAGCGTCCTGCGTTTGCACAGCACAGCCACGGCCAGCCAGTTTTATGCGCGCAATGGCTATATTCAGGCCGGCAAGGAAAAGTCCTGCTACGGCGTCGAATGCGATTTTTTCTGGAAAAAACTCGACGCCGGCGGGGCCAGCGAGAGCGGCGGCGCCAAGCGCTTTTGTTCCTGCCGCGCCCAGTGAGGCGGCACGGGCCCCGTTTTCAAGCCATGCGGCCCCATCTTGCGCTATAGTAAGCGCCTTCCTACATTGAGCATGTTCATGGCGTCACGCAGAGATTTTTTGCAACAGGGTTTGGGATGGTCGGCGCTTGGCCTCTTGGCCGCGCCGCTGGCCGGATGCTCGAGCGCGCGCGCCGCCACCAGCGCCAGCGCCAGGCCGGCCAGGCCGCTCAAGCTGGCCGCTGCCACTGCGCCGCACCCGCTGGCGGCCGAACTGGCGCCGCCGCCCGACATTTTCGACGCCCAGGCGCTGGACCTGGAATTCTGGCTCAAGCCGCGCACCATCAGCGTCACCCGTCCGGCCAGCGGCGAGCGCGCCCGCCTGTTGTACTGGAAGGATGGCGAGATCGTCGACAGCGCCTACCAGGAACTGTGCCATCTGCTGCGCGACGTGAACGGCAAGGAGACGGCCCCGATCGACCCCAAGCTGTTCGAGACGCTGTGGGGCACCCAGGCTTTCGTGGCCCGCTACGGCATCGACCAGCCGCTGGAAATCCTGTCCGGCTACCGCACCGCCAAATCGAACCTGAAACTGATCGAGGCCGGGGTGCCGGCAGCGCGCCAGTCGCTGCACATCGAGGGCAAGGCGGCCGATATCCGCATCGCCAACCTGAACGCCGAGGTGCTCGGCGGCCTGGTGCGCAGTTTCCGCCAGGGCGGGGTGGGCTTCTATTATCGCGAAGGCCCGCGCGGCGGCTGGATTCATGCCGACACGGGCTTGAACCGAAGCTGGCAGGGTTAGCCTAGTCGCGCTGCCGCACGCGTTTGATGGTGCCGGCGGTCAAAGTGGCGACGCTGGCCGCCGCCGCGCCGAACAGGGCCTCGACCAGCGGGTCGCGCCGCACCACGGCCTGGTTTTTCTTCAGGGGATAGCTGGTGTCGTCGATCAGGCGCATGACGCGATAGCCCTCGCTGTTGATGGTGCTGCTCATCGTCACTTCGCTGGGGTGCGGGCGTAGGCGTTTGTCCATGGACTGCTTCTTTCGGTCAGACTGCGTATCGAGGGAAATGCCTCTATTTTGAGCGCAGCGGCCGCACTCTGACCATAGCCCATGCGAACTAGTGGTCCTGTCGTGGATCCCCTACACGCTGCCCTTCGCAAATCCCTACGCCCGATCGACCCGAAGACCGATGCCGCCCAGGCGCGCCAGCGCCGATACTGTGCTCATCGCTACCTGCATTTGGGAAACTCGCATGAGACTGGAATTGCCGCCGCCGCGCCGCAGCCTGTCGGCCAAGATCGTGGGCGCCATCCTGGGCACGCTGGCGCTGACGATGGCCGCCACCGGCGGCGCGCTGTACCTGTCGTGGCAGCTCGAAGGCAGTGCCGCCGCCCTCAACGACACGGCCAGCCTGCGCATGGACAGCTACCGGCTGGCGGCCGGTCTGGAACGCATGAGCGACCAGCCCGGCTTGCGCCCCGCGCTGCTAGAGCAGCTCGCCGCCATCGACGCGACCTTGTCCCAGTTGCGCGGGGGCGACCCCCAGCGGCCGCTGCAACTGCCGCCGCTGGCAAGCATCCGTGCCAGTTTCGAGCGCGTCGCCATCCAGTGGCGCCAGCAGCTGGCGCCGGCCACCCGCGCCCTGCTGGAGCTGCAAGACGGGCCGCGCCAGGGGGCGCTGCGCGCCTACCACCTGCAGACCGAGCGCTTCGTCGGCCAGGTCAGCGCCCTGGTGCAGCTGATCGAACAGGACAGCGAGCGCCGCGCGGGCTGGCTGCGCGCCTCGCAACTGGGTTTGCTGGGCCTGGCGCTGGCCGGCAGCGTGAGCTTGATCTACCTGATGTACGGCCTGATCATCGCGCCCGTCAACCGCCTGCACGTGGGCATGGCGCGCATGCGCGACGAACAATTCGGCACCCGCCTGGAGATCGATGGCAGGGACGAATTCGGCCAGCTGGGCCTGGGATTCAACCAGATGGCGGACCGCCTGCAAGCCTTGTATGGCAACCTCGAAGGGCTGGTCCAGGCCAAGACGGCCGAACTGGCCGACCAGAACCGCGAACTGGCGCTGCTGTACGACAGCGCCGCCTTTCTGCAGCGCCCGCAGCCGCTCGACGCCCTGTGCCGCGGCTTCCTTGAGCGTCTCGCGGCCTACTTCCACGCCGACGGCGCGACGGTGCGCATGCTCGATGGCGAACGCGATAACCTGCACATGGTGGTTCACCAGGGCATCTCGGCCCAGCTGGTGGCCAGCGAACAGTGCCTGAAGGTGGGTGATTGCCTGTGCGGCCAGGCCGTGGCGCGGAAGGTGGCGGTGGTGCATGACCTGCGCCACAGCGACCGCGCCATGCTGCTGCAGTGTCACCGCGAAGGGTACCGGACTGTCTCGGTGTTCCACATCATGGCGCTCGAACAGCACATGGGCTTTTTCAACCTGCACTTCCGTGGCGCCAGGGTGTTCGGCGCGCGCGAGCATGCCTTGCTCGAGACGCTGGGGCAGTTGCTCGGGGTGGCCATCGAGAACGGGCGCCTGGCCGAGCGCGAGCGCGAGATGGCCGTCTCCGAGGAGCGCAACCTGGTGGCCCAGGGCTTGCACGACAGTATTGCGCAGGGCCTCAATTTCCTGAACCTGCAGGTGCAGATGCTGGACCAGTCGCTCGCCGCCGGCCAGGTCGGGGAAGCGCGCGCCATCGTGCCCGAGCTGCGCGCCGGCGTGCAGGAGAGCTATGCGAACGTGCGCGAACTGCTGCTCAATTTCCGCAGCGGCCTGGCCGAGGGCGACCTGCTCGGATCGCTCGAAACGACGGTCGAGAAATTCCGCCACCAGACCGGCATCGAGGCCGACCTGGTGGCCGACCTGGACGGCGCGCCGTTCCCCCGCGAGCAGCAGCTGCAATTGCTGTTCATCGTGCAGGAGGCGCTGTCGAACGTGCGCAAGCATGCCCAGGCCCGCCGGGTGCGGATCGACCTGCGCGACCGCCAGGGCTTCAGCCTGACCATCGCCGACGATGGCAGCGGCTTCGATCCGGCGCTGCGCGCCCAGGACGACGGCCATGTCGGCATGCACATCATGCGCGAGCGCGCCTTGCGCATCGACGCGACGCTGGAAGTGCGCTCGGCGCCCGGCGCCGGCACCACGGTGGCGCTGCGCCTGCCGCAAGCCTTGCGGCGCGCCGCCTGAGGACCGTTCAGGGCTCGAGGACCTCGGGCGCCTCGGCTTCGGCGGGTGGGGCGCGCAGCAGGTGGTCCAGGTTCCAGACCGTGTCGAACAGGGCCTCGATGGCGCTGGCCGTGACCGGTTTGCTGAAATAGTAGCCCTGCAGGCTTTGGCAAGCGAGCCGGCGCAGGATGCGCGCCTGCTCGATCGTCTCGACACCCTCGGCGGTGACGAGAAAGCCCAGGTTCCTGGCCAGGGCGATGACGGTGCGCACGATGTTGAAGCTGTCACGGTCCGCCGGCAGGCCGCGCACGAAGCTTTGGTCGACCTTGATCATGGTCAGCGGCAGGCGCGCCAGATAGCTCATCGAGGAAAAGCCGGTGCCGAAATCGTCGAGCGAGAGGCCCACGCCGCTTTGACGCAAGGCGCGCAGCGTGGCCATGATGGCCTCGCTGTCGTCCATCAGGGCGCTTTCCGTCAGCTCCAGTTCCAGCCACTCGGGCGCCAGCCCCGTGGCCAGGATGTCTTCCACGGTGGCCAGCAGGGTGCCGCTCCTGAACTGCCGGGGCGACAGGTTCACGGCCACCCGCAGCGGCCGGCCGGCATCCTGCCAGGCGCGGGCCTGGGCGGCGGCGGTGCGCAACACCCATTCGCCGATCGCCACGATCAAGCCGGTCTTCTCGGCCACGGGAATGAACTGGGCGGGCGCAACCAGGCCAAGTTCCGGATGGGCCCAGCGAATCAGCGCTTCGACCGAGCGCATGCGCCCGCTGGCGACATCGAGCTGGGGCTGGTAGAGCAGGAAGAATTCGCCGCGGTCCAGCGCCAGGCGCAGGCTCGTTTCCGTGTTCAGGCGCTGCAAGGCCTGGCGGGTCAGCTCGGCGTTGTAGTACTGGCAGTTGTCGCGTCCCATCACCTTGGCCTCGTACATGGCCGTGTCGGCGTACTTGAGCAGCGCCTCCGCGTCGGCGCCGTCGTCGGGATAGACGGCGATGCCGATGCTGGCCGTGAGCACCACTTCGCGCCCCTCCAGGCTGAACGGCGCGCGGATCAGCATGCCGATGCGGCGCGCCAGCGCCAGGGCGGCCTCGTTGCTGCCCATGTGGGGCAGCAGCACGGTGAATTCGTCGCCACCGAGGCGCGCCAGGCCCAGCTCCTCGTCCTGGTCCTGGTCCTCCAGGCGCGCCACCATGTCGGCCGGACGCAGGCCCAGGCGCAGGCACTCGGCCACCCGCTGCAGCACCCGGTCGCCCGTCGCATGGCCGAGGCCATCGTTGATGTCCTTGAAATTGTCCAGGTCCAGGAACAGCACCCCCAGCCGCTGCCGGTGGAACTGGGCGCGCGCGATTTCGCGCGCCAGGCGCTCCAGAAAGCACAGGCGGTTCGGCAGCCCCGTCAGGCTGTCGACATAGGCCAGGCTGCGGATGCGCTGCTCGGCCTCCTTGCGCTCGGTGATCTCGCGCGACAGGATCAGGAAGGTGGGCCGGTCGCACACGTCGTTATTCTTGCGCGACACCGACAGCTCGAACCAGCGCCGCTCCTGCCCCTGCCGGTGTTCGAATTGCATGCCCACGCAAAAGCCCTTGGCGAACGCCTGCTGCAGCGCCTCCATGCACACCCGCACGCCCTCGGGCGGCAGCAACTGCTGCACGGTGTGGCCATGGAACTGGCGCGCCGCCTCGGACGGCTCGCCGCGCGGCGGATGGTAGTCCAGGATCTGGCCCTTGAGGTCGATTTCGAACATCAGGTCGGGGATCGCGTCGAGGATGGCGGCGTAGTTGCGGTTGGCCGCGCGCAGCTCGAGCACCGCCAGCGCCGAGCGGAACAGGTAGCGCACCCGGTGGCCGATCAGCGACCAGTTGATCGGCTTGGCGATGAAATCGGTGGCGCCGGCCTGGTAGGCGCGCTCGATCGATTCCATGTCGTCCAGACCGGTCACCATCACGATCGGCAGTTGCTCACCGGCGGCTGCGCGCAGCGCCAGGCAGACCTGGTAGCCATCCATGCCCGGCATCTCGACGTCGAGCATGACCATGTCGCAGTGGCGCGCGTCGAACTGGCGCAGCGCGTCGGCGCCGTCGACGGCCAGGCTGGCCGAATAGCCGGCCCTGGCCAGCACGCGCTGCATCAGCAGGCGCGAGGTGGGTTCGTCGTCGACGATCAGAATCCTCAGTGGACTGTTTAGCATGGGCTTCCTTCGAGTATCCGTTCAATGTCGTGCACGGCAAGTGCGTGCGCTTGCCGCGTCATGTACAACTGGGCGGCCAGTGCGGCCAGCTCGCCGTTGCGCGCCTGCGCCTCGAGCTGCTGGAGCAGGTCGGCCAGCGCCTGCGCGCCCACGTTCGCGGCGCTCGACTTGAGCGTGTGGGCGCAGCGCCGCACGCGGTCGCAATCGCCGGCGGCGAGCGCCTGCGCCGTCTGGCTCAGCAGGGGCGTGCTGGTGTCGAGGAAGATGCGCAGCAGTTCCCTGGCCAGCGCGCCGCCGCCGTCGGGATCGAGTTCGCGCAGCGTCTCGAGCACCGCCAGGTCGATCCCGCCCGGCGCAGCAGCTGCCGTCCCCGCGGACGGTGCCGGTGCCGTCACACCGGCCGCCGCGAGCGGCAACCATTGCGCCAGCACGGCCGAGAGCTGGGCCAGCGAATACGGTTTTCCAAGGTAGTCGTCCATGCCCGAGGCCAGCACCCGCGCGCGGTCGTCCGACATCGCGTTGGCGGTCTGGGCGATGATCGGCAGGTGGGGCGCGCCGGGCGCCCTCTGCTGGCGGATCAGGGTGGCGGCCTCGTAGCCATCCATGAGCGGCATCTGGCAATCCATCAGCACCAGGTCGAACTGGCCGGCGGCGGCCATGGCAACGGCCTGCTGGCCGTCGTTGGCCACCTCGACCTGCATGCCCAGCTTGGACAACATGCGCGTGGCCACTTGCTGGTTGATCGGATTGTCCTCGGCCAGCAGCACGCGCCCGCTCTGGCCGGCCTGCAGCAGGCGGGCCGGATCGGCCGCCGCATTGCCGCGCGGCGCGCGCACCTTGAGTGGCTCGCGGCACACGCCGCGGATGACGTCGAACAATTCCGTGCGCCGCAGCGGCTTGCTGACGCAGTGCAGGATGCCCAACTGGGCCCGCTGTTGCGCATTGCCCTGCAGGTAGGTCGAGGTGAGCATGACGAGCCGGGTCGCGGCCAGGCCCGGCTCGGCCTTGATGCGCTGCGCCAGTTGCAAGCCGTCCATGTGCGGCATGTGCATGTCGAGCACCGCCAGCTGGGCCGGGGTGCCGGCGCCGGCCAGCAGCGCCAGTGCGTCGAGTGCCTCCGCGCCGCTGTCGGCGCAGCACACCAGCATGCCCCAGCCGCACAATTGGCGCTCCAGGATTTCGCGGTTGACCTGGTTGTCGTCGACCACCACCACGCGGATGCCCGAGAGGTCCTCGATGCCGGGTGGCGGGGCCGCCAGCAAGTCCGACTGGGGCAGCGTCAAGGCGATGCGAAAGGTCGAGCCCTGGCCCGCAACGCTGTCAAGCTCGATGGTGCCGCCCATCAGTTCGACCAGGCGCTTGCAAATGGTCAGGCCCAGGCCGGTGCCGCCGTACTTGCGGGTGGTCGAGCCGTCGGCCTGGGCGAAGCGCTCGAACACTTTCTCCATCGCGTGGGCGGCAATGCCGATGCCGCTGTCCTCGACCGAGAGGCGCACCAGCACGCAGCCGGAGGCGGCCGGGGTGACCGTCGCGCGCAGCACCACATGCCCGTGGTCGGTGAACTTGACGGCGTTGCTGAGCAAATTGGCGATCACCTGGCGCAAGCGCAGGGGATCGCCCTTGACCATCAGGGGCAGTTGCAGGGGTGACAATTCGGAGGCCAGTTCCAGGTGCTTCTCGGCGGCCGGCTGGGCGAACATGAGCACCGTGTCCTCGATCAGTTCGCCCAGGTTGAAATCGACGATTTCCTGCTCCATGTAGCCGGCCTCGATCTTGGAAAAATCGAGGATGTCGTTGATGATGCTCAGCAAATGGCGGCCCGAACGCTGGGTGGTTTCGGCGAAGTGCTGCTGTTCGGCGTCCAGTTCGCTCGACAGCAGCAGCTCCGTCATGCCCAGGATGCCGTTCATGGGGGTGCGGATTTCATGGCTCATGGTGGCCAGGAATTCACTCTTGGCGCGGCTGGCCGCCTCGGCCGCCTCCTTGGCGTGCACCAGGTCGACGGTCCTGCGCGCCACGGTCGCCTCGAGCTGGGCGTGTTCGAGCCCGAGGCTATCGTCGCGCTGCTGGATCTGGCCGAGCATGTCGTTGAAGCCCAGGGCCAGGATGTTGAGCTCGACGATCCTGCTGGGCCGGGCGCGGATGGCGTAGTCGCTGTGGCGCGAGATCTGGTCCATCAGGCCGCTCAGGCTGAAGATGGGGCGCAGCACCGATGCGCTCAGCTTGCGCAGCATGATGGCGGCAGCGGCCAGCGCCAGCATCGCCGCGCCCACGGTGAGCAAGGCTTGCCAGGCCATCTGGGTGTACAGCGGTTCGAGCCCCACCAGCAGCAGCACCGCGCCGAGCCGCTCGCCGTCGTGCATGATCGGTTGCACCAGCGTGATCACGCTGCCCGAGTAGGACTGGTGTTCCTGGCTCGCCTCGAGCGTGGCCGGTACTTGCCTGCCTTCGGACTCGAAGCGTGCGAACAGCGCCCGCCGCGCGTCGTAGATGGCGGCGGCGCGCACATCGGGCGCATTGTGCAGCGCGGTGAGTAATTCGCGCGCGGCCCGTTCGTCGCGGAACATCAGTGAGGCACCAGCGTTTTCGGCCAGGATCCTGGCCTTGGCCTGGCCGCCGCCGGCGGTCAGGTGCAGGTTGACCACGAAGCTGCTCATCATCACCAGCACCGAGAACAGCAGCAGCGCGATGCCCAGCGTGAGCCGGTTGATGCGGCGCATGCAGTCACCCAGGTGGACCATCTTGACCGGCTTGCTCATGGAATTACCTCCTTGGCCAGACGCAACAGCTTGGAGCTGAGGACGACGCCGTTGTTGTGGGCCGCGCCCAGGTTGGCTTCGAACAGAATTCGATCGTGTTCCACGACCATGTTGAGCACCACGCCGTCGTGCGCCGCCCCGACATGGTCGGCCACGGTCAGCACCGGCTTGCCGCGCACGCTCTCGAGGGCGCGCGCGAGGTTGCCGATGACCGGTTCGGTGATGAACACGACCTGGCAGCTGCCCAGGGTGTCGGCGCTGGTCATGCGCGCAATGGCAAGGCTGCGCCCGGCCACGGTCCTGCCCTGGTATTTGTCAAGGTGGTCGCCGAACGGATCCGGGCCATAGATGCAGAGCGTGAGTTTGCTGCCCAGCGCGGTGGGCCACTCGGTAAAACTGATGAAGTTGTAGAGGAACGCCGCCTTGAGCCGGTATTCGGTGGGGCTGTCGGCCAGTGCAGCGAACCATGGCATGGCCAGCAGGAACAGCAGCAGGCGGGGGCGCCACCACCGGCGAGCGGCCACGGGAGCGTGCCCGGCCATGGTGGACGGTGCCGGCATCAGTAGAGGTATCCCAGTTTCAGGCGCAGCGCGCGCCCGTCCTGCGCAAACGCGTCCTGCCAGTTGATGCTTGAGGCGGGGTGGGCATAGCGCTTGTCGAACAGGTTGCTCACGCCCAGCGACAGTTCCAGGCGCCTGGCCAGGCGGTTCGACGACAGGTTCAGGTTCGACAGGGCGTAGCCGCCCAGGCGCGCGCCGCCGATGGTGCGGCGCGCGCCGTAGTACTGGAACTCATAGGCCAGGCGCATGGGGCCGAACGCCTCGCCGCTGGAGGCGTTGAGCTTGGCCAGCAGGCGCGGGGAGTCGGCCAGTCCGGCACCGTTGGCGTAGGCGGCGCTCTGGTAGGCCAGGCTGGCGCGCAGGCGCGCGCCGTGACTGCCGTCCGAGTCGCCCGATAGCTCCACGCCGCGCGTCCTGACCTGTTCGCCATTGAAGTATTGGGACAGTCCGCTAAGTGGATCGGTGCCCAGCGTTACCTGGCCATCCATGCGCCACTCAAACGCCGACGCGCGCAGCGACAGCGCGGGGCCGACCCGGTGGTCGGCCACCAGCTCCAGGGTCTGGATCGATTCGCCGCGCAGGGCCGGATTGGGCGCTTCGGACAAGCCGTCGCCGAAGTCGCGCTCGTAGCTGTTCGGCGCGCGGTGCGCGCGCCCGTACAGGGCCTTGAGGTTGGTGGCCGGCGCGGCGCGCCAGATCAGCGCCATGCGCGGACTGACCTGGGTGCCAGTGACGTTGTTGCGGTCCACGCGCACGCCCAGCGTCGACGTCAGCGCCGGGTCGAGCCGCCATTCGTCCTGCAGGTACAGGCCGAGCCGATATCCCGACACCGCGATGGCCAGGTCATTCTCCGGATGGGCCTGATCGAGCACCTTCTGTTCGATGCGGCTGTTGTCCTGCCCTTCCAGGCCGACCAGCAATTTGTGGTTGGCGATGGCGGTGCTGAGCAGGCGCAGCTCGGCCCCGTGCCAGTTGCCCGTCGCCGGGAACTCGAACGTGCTGCCGTAGACCAGGGTGCTGGCATAGCGGTACTCGCCCTTGAACACCCGGGCCAGCACCTGCAGGGAATCGTCGGCGCACAGATCCTGGAATTGCAGCTGGCTCAGCGTATAGCGGTCGCGCTGGAACTGCCCCGGCACCAGCGGATCGGACAGGAAGGCGCCGGTGGCGTCGCCCTTGCGGAAATTGCCGTAGACCTGGTCGAACGACCAGCTGCCGCGCGCCAGTCGGACAAACATTTCGACATCGCGGGCATTGTCGAGACCCGGGGCCAGGCCGGCGCCGACGGGCGCGCCCGGAAACGTCATGAACAGCGTCTCGCCGCGCGCGCGCAGGCCCGACATCGACACGACGGCGTCGATGCCATTGCCATACAGCTTTCCCCAGCTGAGGCGCCCCTCGCGCTGGGCTTGCGGGCGCTGATAGGCGGCGGCCAGTTCGGCGCCATCGAGCGCGGCGCCGCTGCGGGTGATCACGTTGACCACGCCGAGCATGGCATTTTGCCCATAGACGGCGCCGCCGGGGCCGGGGATGAATTCGATCCGTTCGATCAGGTCTATGTCGAGCGGAAAGGTGCGGCCCGTGCCGCCATTGTCATAGGTGGGATTGTTGATGCGGTTGCCGTTGATCAATACCAGGATGCGGGTGCTGAAGTCGCCCGGCGAATCGAAGCCGCGCGTGCCCAGGTAGCTGTACTGGCGATCGTAGATGACGTACACGCCTGGCAGGCTGGCCAGCGCCTCGTCGACCGTGCGCCAGCCAAAGGTCTGAATCTCCTTGCGCGTGATGACGCTCACTGCGGCGGCGACCTCATTTTGTTTCTGCGCGTACTTCGACGCACCGACGACGTCGATCTGGAGCAGCTGTTCCAGCGACAGCTCGAGCACATCGTCGGCGTCGGCCGCGCCGGCACAAGCGAGCAGGCATGCAAGAAGGTGGGGGACGGGTGGCTTCAAAATGCAAGGCTTTCGTGGAGTACGCGCACGCCGACGGGATCAGGAATGGCTGATTTGGCGCAAGGCGTATTCAATTCGGCCGTGATAGCCGTTCTGACACCATTCTCGCTGCTGTTGCGGCAACGAAAACTGCCATACATCATCATTGATGCCGATCACGGCGCCGGGTGCCCGTCTATTTGACGAATGACAAGAACGGGCCGGCTGCCCGTGAGTACTAGCGCGTGAGCATGCGGTCGATCAATTCGATCCAGTGTTGAACCGGCAGCGCGCTGGCGCCTTGCAAATGGGCCTGGCAGCCGACGTTGGCCGACACGATCAGCTCGGCGCCGGTGGCCTGCAGATTTTCCACCTTCAGGTCGCGCAGCTTGCGCGACAGGACCGGCTCGGTGATCGAATAGGTGCCGGCCGAGCCGCAGCACAGGTGGCTGTCGGCGCACAGGCTGACCTCGACCCCGAGCGCGCGCAGCAGCTGTTCGACCTTGCCGCGGATCTGCTGGCCGTGCTGCAGCGTGCAGGGCGGATGGTAGGCCACCCTGGCCGCAGGCGCGCCGCGGGTGCGCGCCACCAGCGCGGCCTCGAACTGCGGAACGATCTCGGACAGGTCGCGCGTGATGCCGGAGATGCGTTGCGCACGCGGCCCGTATATGGGGTCGTCGCGCAACAGGTGGCCGTAGTCCTTGACCGTGACGCCGCAGCCGGACGAAGTCATCACGATGGCCTCGGCACCGGCCAGCACCAGCGGCCACCATGCGTCGATATTGCGGCGCATGTCGTCCAGTGCGCCGCGCTGGTCGTCCAGATGCTGGCGGATCGCGCCGCAGCAGCCAGCCTTGGGCGCGACGATCAGCTGCACGCCGACACGGTCGAGCACGCGCGCGGTGGCGGCGTTGATGTTCGGCGCCATTGACGGTTGCACGCAGCCGTCGAGCAGCAGCATCTTGCGCGCGTGCGTGCTGCCTGGCCAGGTGCCGGCAGGATGCGCGTGTGGCAGTTTGGCGCGCAGCCTGGCCGGCAATACGGGCCGCAGCCATTGCCCGGTCTTGAGCGCCGGCTTGAACAACCATGGCCGCGACAGGCCCTCGCGCAGCGCGGCGCGCGCCAGGCGCTGCATGGGCGGGCGCAGCACGCGCGCGTCGACCATCTTGCGCCCGATGTCGAGCAGGCGGCCATACTGCACGCCCGAGGGGCAGGTCGTCTCGCAGCTGCGACAGCTCAGGCAGCGGTCCAGGTGCGATTGGGTCGCCGCGCTCGGCGTCTCGCCTTCAAGCACCTGCTTGATCAGGTAGATGCGCCCGCGCGGTCCGTCCAGCTCGTCGCCGAGCAACTGGTAGGTGGGGCAGGTGGCGGTGCAGAAGCCGCAATGCACGCAGGCGCGCAGGATGGCCTGGGCTTGCTGCGCTTCGGCGCTGTCCCGGTACTGGGGGGCGAGATTGGTTTGCATGGCTACAGCTCCTGGTACATGCGGCCCGGATTGAAAATCCCGGCCGGGTCGAATTTGCGTTTCAAATTGGCGTGGATGGCCATCACGGCCGGCGCCAGCGGTTGGAACACCTCGCTGCGCTGGCCGGCGCCGCGAAAGCGGCAGGCATGTCCGCCCAGTTCGGCCGCCATCGCATGCAGCTGCGCGCCATCGGCCGGGCTGTGGAACCAGCGCTGGGTGCCGCCCCACTCGAGCAGCTGGGGCCAGGGCAGCGCCTGCGCCGCTGTGGCCGCCGGCAGCGCAAGGCGCCATAGCGGCGCCGGGCCGGCCGCTGCGAAAAAGGGGTGGGTTTGTTCGCGCAAGGCCCGCCACCGGGGACCGGCGTCGTCGAGCAGCTCGCCGCCGATCTGGCGCCGCGCCGCGTTCACGGCGGCGCGCGCGCCCGACAGGCGCAGCATCAGGACCCCGTCGTGCCAGGCGCTGGCCGACACGGGCAGCGGCTGGCCAGCCCAGGCGTCGAGCGTGTCCAGCGCCTGCTGCTGGCCCATGGCCAACTGCAGCGTGGTCTGGGCGAAGGGCAGCGGCATCACCTTGAGCGAGACCTCGGCCACCAGGCCGAGCGTGCCGAGCGAACCGGCCAGCATGCGCGCCACATCGTAGCCGGCGACGTTTTTCATGACTTGCCCGCCAAAGCGCAGCAGCTCGCCATGCCCGTCCATCAGGCGCGCGCCGAGCACGAAGTCGCGCAGGGCGCCGGCAGCCTGGCGGCGCGGGCCGGACAGGCCGCTGGCGAACATGCCGCCCAGCGTGGCACCGGGGCCGAAGTGGGGCGGCTCGAACGCCAGCATCTGGCCGTGTTCGGCCAGCGCCGCGTCGATCTCGGCCAGTGGCGTGCCGCAGCGCGCGGTGAGTACCAGTTCGGTCGGATCATAGGCGACGATGCCGCGATGGGCGCGGGTGTCGAGCACGGCACCGCGCGCGGCGTTGCCGTACCAGTCCTTGCTGGCGCCGCCGCGCAAGCGCAGCGGCGTGCCGCTGGCGCCGGCGTCGAGCACCTGCTCTCTCATGTGTTTAAGTGTGTGTTCCATGCTTGGTTCCATGATGACGTCACCGTAGGGTGGAAAAGCGTAGCGCCTTCCACCTTTCCGGTGCCGAAAAGGTGGATGGCGCTGCGCTTTTCCACCCTACGAGCTTGTGAATATTTCTATGACACGAATTGACTTTTCGACCTATTCACAAGTCTCACGCGAACTTGAAATGCAGCTTCTTCTTGCCGTATTCTGCGCAGCGGTTCAAGGTCGGGATGGCCTTGGTCGGATTGAGCAGGAACGCCGGGTCGAAACTGCGCTTGACGTTGATGAAGGCCCCGATCTCGGCAGGGGTGAACTGGGCGCACATCGAGTCGAGCTTTTCGATGCCGACGCCATGCTCGCCGGTGATGGTTCCGCCCACTTCCACGCACAATGCCAGGATCGCCTCGCCGAACTGCTCGGCGCGCGCCAGCTCGTCGCCGATGTTGGCGTCGAACAGGATCAGCGGATGCAAGTTGCCGTCGCCGGCGTGAAACACATTGGCGCAGCGCAGGCCGAAGCGCGCCTCCATCGCCGCAATGCCATTCAAGACCTGCGCGAGCTTCTTGCGCGGAATGGTGCCATCCATGCAATAGTAGTCGGGCGAGAGCCGCCCGGCAGCCGGGAATGCGTTCTTGCGCCCGGACCAGAAGCGCATGCGCTCGGCCTCGTCGCGCGAGACGGCAATCGCGTTCGCTCCCGCCTGCTTGAGCACCTCGCTCATGCGGCCGATCTCTTCCTCCACCTCCTCGGCGATGCCGTCCGATTCGCACAGCAGGATCGCTGCGGCGTCGGTGTCGTAGCCGGCCTTCACGAACGGCTCGACCATGCGCACCGAAGTCTGGTCCATCATCTCCAGCCCGGCCGGAATGATGCCGGCCGCGATGACGCTGGCCACCGCGTCAGCGGCGCGCGTGGTGTCGTCGAACGAAGCCATGATCACGCGCGCCTCCGGTGGCTTCGGTACCAGCTTGACGGTCACCTCGGTGAGCACGCCCAGCATGCCCTCCGAGCCGATGAACACGGCCAGCAGGTCGAGCCCTGGCGCGTCCGGCGCGGCGCTGCCCAGTTCGACGATCTCGCCGTCGATGCCGACCATGCGCACGCGCAGCACGTTGTGCACCGTCAGGCCGTATTTCAGGCAATGCACTCCGCCGGCGTTCTCGGCCACGTTGCCGCCGATGGTGCAGGCGATCTGCGAGGATGGATCGGGCGCGTAGTACAGCCCGTGCACGGCAGCGGCCTGCGAAATGGCCAGGTTGCGCACGCCAGCCTGCACGACGGCGGTGCGCGCCTTGGGGTCGACCCGGACGATCCGGGTCAGGCGCGCGGTCGACAGCACCACGCCATTGGCGATCGGCGTGGCGCCACCGGACAGGCCGGTGCCGGCACCGCGCGGCACGATCGGCACCTGCAGCGCGCGGCAGATGCGCACGATGGCCACCACCTGCGCCTCCGATTCGGGCAGCAGCACCACCATCGGCAGCTGGCGGTAGGCGAACAAACCGTCGCATTCGTAGGGGCGGGTGTCTTCCTGGCGGTACAGGATGGCCTGCGCCGGCAGCGCCGCGCGCAGGGCGGCGACCACCTCTTGCTGGCGCTCCGCCGTAAAAGTGGGCGCGCTCATTTAGTGCGGAATCATGCCGGTGAAGACATACGCCTGCAAGGTCGTGATGATCGCCACGATCAGCGCGAACAGGAGGCTGTGCTTGAGCGTGAAGCGGAACAGGTCCGATTCCTGCCCCACCAGCCCGGTCGCCGCGCAGGCCACCGCGATCGATTGCGGCGAGATCATCTTGCCGGTCACGCCGCCGGTGGTGTTGGCCGCCACCAGCAGCGTGTCGGAGACATCGATCTGGTGCGCGGTGGTGCTTTGCAGCGAGCAGAAAAGCGCGTTCGACGAGGTGTCCGAACCGGTCAGGAACACACCCATCCAGCCCAGGAACGGCGAGAAGAAGGGGAACAGCACGCCGGTGCCGGCCAGCATCAGCGCCAGCGTCGAGGACATGCCCGAGTAATTGGCCACGAAGGCGAAACCGAGCACCAGGCCTATCGACAGGATCGGGCGGCGCAGCTCGGCCACGGTTTCGACGAAGGCGCTGGCCATGGCGCGCGGCTTCATGCGCAGCATCAGCGCCGAGAGGATCGCCGTGAGCAGGATCGCGGTGCCGACGGCCGAGAGCAAATCGAGTTTGAACACGGCCTCGTAAGCCTTGTTGGTGGCCACGATGGGCGCCGTCTTGATCACCATCTGGTCGAGGAAGGGAACGTGGAATTTCATGACCGTGCCGGCCAGCGCACCCTTGCCGGCGAACAGGGCCTTGAACTGCGGCAGGCTCCAGACGGTGACGATGGCCGTCAGGATGCCGAACGGCGCCCAGGCGCGCGCGGTCTGGGCCAGCGTATAGGGCGACACCGGACGGGTGTCGATCCGGGCGCTGGCGCCGCCAAAGCCCGACAGGGCTGCCGTGCCGCCGCCCGTCTGCACGGCCGATGCGGCCGTTTTCGGCTGCCACACGCGCAGGAAGACCGTCAGCGACACCAGGCTCACGAGGGCCGAGGTGATGTCGGGCAGTTCAGGGCCGATGTAGTTCGAGGTCAGGTATTGGGTCAGGGCGAAGCTGCCGCCGGTGACCAGGGCCGCAGGCCAGGTCTCTTTCAGGCCGCGTTTGCCGTCCATCATGAAGACCAGCCAGAACGGCACCATCAGCGACAACAGGGGTAGCTGGCGGCCGGCCATGGCGCCGATCAGGAACGGTTCGATGCCCGTCACCTGACCCGCCACGACGATCGGAATCCCCATGGCGCCGAACGCGACCGGCGCCGTATTGGCGATCAGGCACAGGCCGGCCGCATACAGGGGATTGAAGCCCAGGCCGACCAGCAGCGCGGAGGTGATTGCGACCGGTGCGCCGAAGCCGGCGGCGCCCTCGAGGAAGGCACCGAAGGCAAAACCGATCAGCAGCACTTGCAGGCGCTGGTCGTCGGTGATCGACATGATCGAGGCGCGGATGATGTCCAGCTGCCCCATCCGGTCGACGATTTTATACAGGAACACGGCGGTGACGATGATCCACGATATCGGCCAGATGCCGTAGGCGAAACCGTAGCCGGCGGCGGCCAGTGCCTGGGGCACCGGCATACCATAGGCGAAAATGGCCACGCCCAAGGCCAGCAGCAGCGTGATGGCTGCCGCTACATGGCCTTTGATGCGCAATCCGGCCAGGGCGATGAAGAAGAAAATGATGGGAATGCCCGCGGCGAGCGCGGACAGGCCGAGGCTCCCTAGCGGTGTGTAGATCTGCTGCCAAGCTTGCATGACGGTCTCCTGTTGGTGTGTTGTGTGAAGTGAATTGCTTATTCGGCCTGGCCGCGCGCGCGCAGCAGTTCGGACAGGCTGCGCGCGGCCGGAATGAGCGGCGTGCGGTGATCGGTCCAGCCCATTTGGCGGCGCGGAGTCAGCCAGCGCAGGCGCGTGGCCAGCCAGCGGAACAGGCGGTAGCTGGCCGGGCGTGTGTAGGCGCCGCTCCAGAAGCGCCACACCAGATGTTCGCCGCGCGAGTACGAGGCCCCTTGGCCGCGCAGTGGGTGGGCCACCGCTTCCTCCGGCGACCGGTTGGCCTCGGTGCGCAGGCGCACCAGCAATTGGGGAATCGGGATGCGCACCGGGCACACCTCGGCGCAGGCCCCGCACAGGCTCGAGGCGGTGGCCAGGTCGGCCGTCTGGTCCAGCCCCAGCAAGTGCGGCGAGATGATCTTGCCGATCGGGCCGGGATAGGTGGTGCCGTAGGCGTGGCCGCCGATGCGCGCGTACACCGGGCAGTGGTTCATGCAGGCGCCGCAGCGGATGCATTGCAGCGTTTCGCGCAATTGCTCGTCGGCGTAGGCCTGGCTGCGCCCGTTGTCGAGCAGGACCAGGTGCACTTCGCGCGGGCCGTCGCGCTCGCCAGCACGGCGCGCGCCCGAGATCAGGTTGAAGTAGGTGGTGATGGGCTGGCCGGTGGCCGAGCGCGTCAACAGGCTGGCCAGCGGCACGATGTGCTCGAGCCGGGCGACCACTTTCTCCATGCCCATGATGGCGATGTGCACGTCGGGTACGGTCGTCGAGAGGCGCCCGTTGCCTTCGTTCTCGACCAGCCACAGGGTGCCCGTGTCGGCCGCCGCGAAGTTCACGCCCGAGACGCCGATGTCGGCTTCGGCGAAGGCCATGCGCAAGGCCCGCCGCCCGCTCTGGATCAGGGTATCGACGTCGTCGCTGTAGGGCGTGTCCGGAATGTGCTGTTCGAACAGGGCGCCGATCTCGGCGCGTGTCTTGTGAATGGCCGGCATGACGATGTGCGAGGGCTTCTCTCCGGCCAGCTGGACAATGTATTCGCCCATGTCCGATTCGATGCATTCGACGCCGCGCGCGGCCATGTAGTGATTGAGCTCGATCTCCTCGCTGACCATCGACTTGCCCTTGATGATGCGGTGCGCCTGGCGTGCGCTGGCGATGCCGGCGATGATGGCGTTTGCCTCGTCGGCGGTGGCGGCCCAGTGCACCTGCACGCCGGCCATCGTCAGCTTCGCCTCCAGCTGCACCAGCAACTGCGGCAGGTGCGCCAGCGCGTGCTGGCGCACCGCCTGGCCCAGGTCGCGCAACTGTTCGAGCTCGGCACCATCGGGAAACTGCGCACTGCGCTTGTCGGTCAGGAAATCCATCGCGCCACGAAAACTCTTGCGCAGCTTGGGGTCGTCCAGCGCGGCACGGGCGCGCGCATGGAAGTCGGCCTGGGGCATGAAGTGCAGGGTGTTCTGGCTCATGCCGGCCCCTCTTCGGTAACGATGATGACCCACAGGGCGCGTGGCCCGTGGGCGCCGTAGGCCAGCGTTTGCTGGATGTCGGATGTCTTGGATGGGCCCGACACCAGCACCAGGTTGGTTGGCATGGCGTCGGCCCAGCGCTCGGCGCGGGCGGCCGCGTGCAAGTCTGGGTGCAGGTCGCAGGCGTACACCAGGGCCACGTGCAGCGGCGGCACCAGCGACACCGTGCGCGGGGTGCCGGCGTCGGGCGCCAGCACCAGCGTGCCGGTGGCGGCGATGCCTGAGCGCGCCACCGTGAAACCGGCATCGACGTTCTCGAACAGTTCGGTCTTCCACTGCTCGATCGGGCGGGAAAAGGCGAGCGCGCCCGTCGTGCAGGACAGGGCTGCGGCCAACGCCGCGCCTTCCGCGCTGTCCGGATCGAGCAGCACGTGGCGCACCTGGGCGGCGGCCAAGCGCTGTGCCAGCTGCACCGGCCACTGCCCGGCGCTGGCGCACCAGACGTCGGCATGCGAGGCCGTCAAGGCGCTGTGCATGGCGTGCACCCGCTGCGCCTCCGAGCTTGATTGACGATGGTGCGCATAGTGGGCGTCGATCCGTCGGTCCAGATCGGCACAATCCGCGGGCGCGGCCGGTGCGGCGGCGCGCAGCCGTCCCAGCATCAGTTCGCGGGCGTTCATGGCGCCGCTCCGCCGCTGCGTCGCCACAGGAAGCTGGCCAGGTGCTCGACCGGCAGCACGGCGCCCTGGCGTTCGGCGGCGTGGCCGATGTTGAGCATGCAACCGCAATCGGCCGACACCAGCCGTTCGGCCCCGGTGGCGCAGGCGGCAGCCAGCTTGTCCTTGACCATCGCGCCCGAAATGTCGGGATGCTTGAGCGCGAAGGTGCCGCCGAAGCCGCAGCACTCCGATTCATGCACATGCTCGGCACGCGTCACGCCGGGCAGGGCGTCGAGCAGGGCGACGCCGTGTTCGCGGGTGCCCATTTCGCGCCGCGCGCCGCAGGAGGTGTGCAGCACCACCCGTTCAGCGCCCAGCCCGGCGCAGTCGGCAAATTGCACCTTGAGCACGTGCAGCAGATACTCACCCAGTTCGAAGATGCGTTCGGCGAGCGCCCGCGCAAGCGGGCCGGCAACCGGATCGGCGTCGAACAGCTCGGGCCAGTGGAGCCGCATCATGCCGGCGCAGGAGCCGGATGGCACGATCACCGGCCAAGGCTCGGCGATCAGCGCCAGCTGGGCGCGCGCCACCGCACGCGCCTGTTCGGGATTGCCGCTGTTGTAGGCCGGCTGGCCGCAGCAGCTTTGCCCTTGTGGATAATGCACCGTCACGCCTTCGCGTTCGAGCAAGCGCACGCTGTCGATACCGGCTTGCGGTACGAACAGGTCGACCAGGCAGGTGCCAAACAGGTAGACATGCGGCGATGCCGCAGGATAGGTTCTGGTTTTCACGTTTGCGTCTCCAAGGGATGCTGCTTTGCGTATTTTTCTTATTGGCTCCATAATTTCAAACATGCCAGGAGAGCGCAAATTGGTTGGACCAGTGGCAGGAACTCAATCCGGAGGAGGACGCGATGGCGGGCAAGATGCGGGATCAGGGGCAGGTGGTCGCTGTGATGCGGAGGCTGGAAACGGCACTGCTGGACGGGACGTATCCAACCGGGGCACGCCTGCCGGCCGAGCGCCTGATGGCGACCCAATACGCCGTCTCGCGCAATACCGTGCGCGAGGCGGTGCAGCGCCTGGGCGCGCGCGGGCTGTTGCGCAGCCAGCCGGGCGCCGGCGTATTCGTGACCGATATGCTCAGGTCCGGCATCGCCACCCCGTGGGGGCAGCTGGTGGCCGACCATCCGGCCTTGCGCAGCGATATTCTGGAGTTTCGGCGTGTGCTCGAAGGCGCCACCGCCTATTTCGCGGCGCAGCGCGCCGATGCCGACGACATTGCCCGCATCAATGGTTTGATGCACGCGCTGGAGCAGGCGCGCGAGAACGACGACAAGGTGGGCGAGGCCGACATCGACTCCAGGCTGCACCAGGCGGTGGCGCAGGCGTCGCACAATACGATGTTCCTGCACCTGCATACGAGCGTCATTGCGCTGCTGCGCGAACACATCACGATCAACGTGGCAGGCTTGCATGCGGTCGACGAGGACACCTCGGCGCAGTTGCTGGTCCAGCATCGCAACGTCTGCAATGCGATCGGCGCGCGCCAGCCGGACCAGGCGCGCACGGCCATGCAATCGCATATCGATTTCGTCAGCAATCGTTTCGCGGCCGAGGACAGCACGCGCTAAATTGGTCCAACCAGTGGTACGGCAGCCGGTTTTTGCTGATTGCTTTCAAGTCGGCGCGATTTGGTGCGCGCCGATATCTTGATTTAAATCAAATTGAGGCGTGAATCAGGACAGCTTAGAAACTGTAAGTGGCGCCGACCGAGAACAGATTGACCTTGGCCGATTGCGAGGCGCTGAACTTGACCGGCAGGTGGTCCCAGTCGGCATGCAACGAAACGTTCTTGTTGAGCGCGTAGCTAACTCCCAGGCCATACATCAAGCCCAGCGCATTTTTACTGTCCGTGCCGCCGCCATTGGCGTAGCTCACCGTGCCCTTGGTATAGCCGGCGCCGATCCGGCTGGTCAGCGAAAAGTCCTCACTGACCTTGCACGCCGCGCGGTAATCGACGCCAACGCCGCGCATCTTGCCAGAACCCTGGGCGATGCCAGTAGCCGTATGAAAGGCTGCCTTGCCGTCGCCTGCCGTGTAGGCCATCACTTCGAGCGCGCCAGTGACGGCGTCGTCCAGGCCGGGCACGGCGCCCAGCTCATCGCCGGCGTAGATCTTGCCGCTGCCGTGGCCCATGCGGTCGCAAGCCATGCCGGTCTGGCAGTCCAGGTTGTAGCTGCTGCGCGCGCCGATGCTGGCGCCGGCGTAGTAGGTGTCAGCGGCGAGCGCGCTGCCGGCGGCGGCAAGTCCGGCGCATGACAACAGGGTGGCGAGGATGAGCTTGGTGGAGGTACGCATTTTTAAATATTTCCTAATCTAGACAGTTTCTTGGAGGTGTGTTTATTGCCGAAAATTACGACAGATTGGAGTTTGGCAATAAATGACGGTGCCGGCCAGCAGTTCCCCGAAACGGCCGCCAAGTGCTCTGCTGCGTCCTGCAGGCCGATACTTCGTCAGTACTGTCTGTCTATAGAGCTTGCCGGAATTGGGGAAACTGAACGCGTTGGTGAATTTTCTGGCGACAGCGCTGTTCCATGAAGTCACGTCCATTGGGCTCGGACTTTGAAAGAATACAAGGCGTGTCAGTCGGGGCGTTCGGCCGCTTCCTTTCACCTTCGGATCCCTTTTTCTGCCGTTCCGAATAATTGAATCAGGTTCGTAATGAAGTGCTGCACGCGCCCGACTGAGGGCTAACCACGATGGCGTGGGCATGAAAGTATTTCTGGAGAGCGAATATGGTGAAATTAATGATGGCAATGGCCCTGGCGATGGCAGTGGCGGGCGGGGCGGTTGCGGCGGAAAAGGACATGGCCAAGGCGCCGATGATGGAAATGGTCAAGAGCATCAAGGCCGACAAGGATGGCATGATCAGCGTGCAGCAAGTGCTGGACATGGAGCATCAGCGCATCAGCAAGAAAATGAAGGAAATGGGCATGAAGGGCGACAAGATGACGCCGGCCGATTGGGAAAAGCTCTACGACCAACTGTATCGCGGCGTCTGAGCCGATTCAAGTTGAGCACCCAATTTAACTAGCTGAAGGATCATAAAATGCAATTCAAGAACAAACAAAGCGTGTTCGCGCTGAGCACCCTGCTGCTGGCGCTGGGCGCGCAGGCCGGCGAGTGCCCGTCCGACAAAGTTGGCAATAATCCGCTGGCGGGCGCACCGAGCGCACCGGTGGGCGTGACCGACACCGAACTGGCCGATGTCGACCTGTCCAGGGAAAACGTGAAGCTGAACCAGCGCCGCCTGCGCTTGCGCCACATGAGCATCGCACCCGGCGGCATTGTGCCCCTTCACAGCCACGCGGACCGCCCGGCGCTGATCCAGGTCGTCGCGGGAGAAATCGTCGAGCATAGCAGCAAGTGCATGGTGCCAGTGTTGCACAAGACGGGCGACGTGTCGCGTGAGTTCCTCGGCACCATGCACTGGTGGAAGAACGAATCGACGCTGCCGGTCAGCCTGACCATTGGCGACATTGTCAACGACAAGAAGCCCGATCCGATGAAGGACATGATGTAGGCACGGCTTCGGCCAGTGTGCGCTGCGCGTACGCTGGCCGCTGTCAGGGCCGGCGATGGCGCAAGCTGCCAAGCTGCAGCGCATACTGGCGGGCGAACTCGGCGCCGAAGAAAAAGACCTGGGCCGAGTAGTAGACCCAGAGCAGCAAGGCGATCATCGACCCGGCTGCCCCGAAACTGCTGGCGACACCGCTATGGCCGATATACGCGCCGATCAGGGTTTTTCCGATTTCGAACATGAGGGCTGTCCCGAGCGCGCCGATCACGACGTCGCGCCAGGCCAGCAGAACGCGCGGCAGCAGCTTGAATATGACGCCAAACAGGATTGCGATGACGCCAAAACTGAACAGCGACGCCAGCCATGAAAGTATCAGGGCGGACTCGTGCCAATAGCCGCCCCAGTAGCGCTCGAGTACCGCGATCGCCGTGCTGATCACGAGCGACACCAGTAGCAGGAATGCGAGCACCAGGATCAGGCCGAACGACAGCAGCCGGGTGCGCAGCACGTCCCACCAGCCGACATCGGGCGGAGTCGTGACTTGCCAGATGTCGTCCAGGCTCGCCTTCAACTCGGCAAAGACGCTGGTGGCGCCGAAGAGCAGAAAGGCGCTGGCGATCAGGGTGGCCTGGCGTCCGGTGTCGCGGCTGCTCGCGCCGGCGAGAACCAGTTGGATTGCCGCAGCGCCTTGGTCGCCGACCAGGCCACGCAGCTGGGCCAGCAGTTCGCCGCGCGCCGCTTCAGGGCCATAGAAAAATCCCGCGATGGCAATCACCAGCACCAGGATGGGCGCGATCGAAAACAGGGTGTAGAACGCCAGCGCGGCGCCTTTGCTGGCGGCGCGGTGCTCGAACCATTCGGAGATCGCGCAACGAAATACGTGAACCAGGCGACTCAAGAACCGCGACCAGGAGAGGCGATCCATCGGGCCTCCTTTCTAGTGGGACATGCGCGCGTGCGGCACGTAGCGACCTGTTCGACAACGCGCCGACGGTTCAGTTCCGGGCGCTCGCGCGTGGTGGGCAGGTCAGCTCAGGCGAGTAGATTTGATTGACGTCGATCGGCCGTCCCGTAGCGGGATCGAGTGACCGGGCCCGACGCAGCGGCCCATCGTCGGATCCGTAGATGAGCCACTCGCCGTCCTCGCCGAGCGCGCCCTTGATGGCCTTGAGCAGTTCCGGATGCATTGGACGGCTGGACGGGCCCAGGGTGCATGTGCCGACAAATACTTTTCCCGGCGCTCCGTGCGTGATCAAGTGCAAGGCGTCAAGCTTATTGCGTCCCGCAAGTGCCGCCTGCAGCTGGGCGTAACCATCCATTGCCGGTTCCAGATAGATAATCTCGATTTCCGACGGCAGCGCCGCACATAGGGAATCGAGATCGGGAAGCGACTTGTCGATCAAGGCGAGGTGGCGAATGCGCATGGCGGGATTGCTCGCTTGTGGGTTGAATGGGCACAGGAGCATCCATTGTAAATATTGGCATGTGTTTTTCTAAAGCATTAAGAGTACGGATGCTTATTATTCATCAAGTGAATTCAAATTGAATCGCTTAATTTCTTCAAGCCAATATGCCGCCACGACGGAGTTGGCGCCATCGCCGCCAGCTTGTGCTCTATCCCATGAAGCCCAAATCTTGCCGAGAGAAATTGGCCAGCTCATCCTTGAAGACGGCCGTCTGCAGGGCATTGGCGTCGACGCCGAACCATTTGCCCAAGGTCGCGCCGAATTGCTGGTTCGAGATCCTGGGGATCAGCGCACCGCGCCCGGTCGCATCGTCCGGACCGCCGAGCGTATAGTCAGGAAAGTTGCCGTACAAGCCGCCCAGGACCGGGCCGCCGATGACCAAATGATGGCTGCCCCAGCCATGGTCGGTGCCGTCGCCCGCCGCCTGCAAGCAGCGGCCGAATTCGGACATCGAGCAAATCACTACCTCATCGGCCAGCCCGGCCTCAACCAGGCCCGCATACAGCGCGCCGACCCCTTGCGAGAATTGCGATAGCGCAAAGCCGTGCTGGTCATTGTGGGCGGAATGGTTGTCAAAGCCGCTGGCCGAGCAAAAGACGATTTCACGCTTCGATCCGGACGCCTTTCGTTCACGCAGGAACTTGACGGTCGCCGCCATCTGCCCGCCCATATTGCCGGGAAACGGTGTGCTGAGCGGCGAGCCGGCCGCCGCCGCGGCCAGCTTGCCGGACAGGGCGATGCCTTTTTGCAGCTGCACATTGGCGGCCGTCTGCAGTACGTTGTTTTCCGTCTTGGCGATCACCTTGAGCAGGGCGGCACGGCGCGCCTCGGACGCATCTGGCGGATAGAAGCCACCCGCCACCTCCAGCAAACCGCTGTCGGAAATCAAGTCCATCGCGCAGCTGACGCCATTGCCCCAGATTCCGCCGGTGAAGGAAATGGACGGCACGTCGCCAAGGCCGGTGAACTGATCCATCAGACGCCCACCCCAATCGGTGCCTGCGCCGGATGGCGAGCCAGCCTGGTTCTGGATGGTCTGGTCGGGGTGGGAGAACAGCTGGGTGGGCAGGCCGATGCCGGCCACCGCGTCCGCCTTGCTCAGCGGGCGCGACAGATTGCCCACGTTGAGCACGGCGGCGACCTTGCCCTGGCCAAACAAGGCGTCGATTTCCGGCATCTGGGCGTGAATGCCGAAGCTTTGATTTTCGGACACATCCACGCCGCGGGTCATCGCGTTGCGTGCCGGCAGCATGGTGCCTTCGGCCAGGCGCAGCGCAATGGTGCCGCGCGCCGCTAGGTATTTCGGATAGCGTTGGGCATCCAGCGGTACGATGGTGTTCAGACCGTCGTTGCCACCGAACATGAACACGCACACGATGGCCTTGAAGTCGGTCGGTGCCGTCGCCGCCAGTGCATCGGTGGCGCGCAGCAGCCCCAGCGAGGCGAGGGTGGTCAGCGCGCTGAGCTTGGCGGAGGTGCCGAGAAAATCGCGGCGGGAAAGCGTTTTATTGGTCATTTTGTCTGCCTCGTTCTTTATTTGACGACCATGAATTCGGACGAAATTGCGGCCAGCGAGATGGCCGTGACGGCGCGCTCGCGGTTGTCGCCGGGATTGGCGAACAGCGCCACGTTGATGGCGTCGGCAAGTGCCTGCGACATGCGGCCATTGAGCAGGCGCGCGTTGACCAGGTTGATCAGGTTCTGGGCGTTTGGCGCGGCCGCGATGTAGTCGGCCATGCTGTAGTCGAGCATCCCGGCCAGGCGCTGGTTGGTGAGGTCGAACACGAAGTCCCAGCGTTGCAGCGCGAGACTGGGCGCATAGATCTGGAATTCCGGCGCGAACAGCTGGGCGTTGCCCGGCAACCGGCTCAATGGCGAGTAGCAGTTGAACACGCTGGGCGGGTACATCGGTTCGCAGCCCAGGAAGGACAGCGAGTAGCCAAGGTTTTGCAGGTCGCCCGTTGTCCCGCTGAGCCCGCGCATCATGCTTGTCAGGTGCAGGATCGGTTCTTTCAGGTGGCCCTGGGTGGCGGTGGGCTCGGCGCGCGCTTCCGGATCGAGCAAGACCGCAGTGACGATGGCGGACAAGTCGCCACGCACACCGCCACCGTTGTCGAGGAAAACGGCGGCCACGCGGTTGATGTAGGCCGGGCTCGGGTTGCTGCTTACCAGCGAACGAATCAGGCGCGTGGCAATAAAGGGCGCCGTATTCGGGTGCTGGAACAGGGCGTCGACGACGGCGTTGACGTCTTCCATGGCACCACGGCCGGCCGCCAACGTTTGCCCGCCGACAATGGTTTTGGCCGCCTTGTCGTGATAGCTGTCGCGCGCCACCATGTCACATGCGAAACTGCTCGGCGTTGAACCGTCGTTGATCTCGCGGCTGCCGCAGAAGGTCAGGCCGGACAGGGCGTGAGCCGTGCCGGCGATGGTCGCCTGGTTGTAGGTCGGAATTGGCTTGCCGGCGCCATCGAGCTTGACGCTGCCATCCATGTTGAGCATGACGGTGCCGATCGTAAACAGCTGCATGACTTCGCGTGCATAGTTTTCATTCGGCACCGGCATCAGGCTGTTGCCCAGATCGAGAAACTTGCCCATCGATGGATTGACCGTCATCTTGAAAAGCAAGCTGCGGAAATTGCCGAGTGCTTCCTCATTGAGCGTATCGAGCCATGGTTGCATCTCGTCCGCATAAGGATTCTTGGAGGCGGTCACGACAAACAGTTCCGACCAGCTGTAGATCAGGCGTTGGCGCAGCTGGTTCGGAGCGGTGAGCATGTTGTTGAGCCAGTTACCGCGCACTTCACCGAGTTCTAAAGGCAGCGGGAAACGCACCACCGGCATATTGATTTGCTGGCTTACCCAGGCGGCAGGGCCAATCTGTTTGACGAGGGCGATGTCGGCAGCTTGCGGACCGAAAGTGGCTTGGTCGAGCAAGCGAATGGCGGCGAGCGTGCTGGCGTCGGCCGGCACGAGGGTGACCGGGGTCGGCGCGGGCGGCGGCGGCGGCGGCGGCGGCGGCGGGGGAGGCGGGGGCGGCGGCGGGGGAGGCGGCGGCGGTGCAACCGGGCAGAGCGCCGATTTCACAGCCGAGGACGAAACACTGCTGCCGTCTGGATTGACCACCTTGGTCGACAGCGTGCCATTGATGGTGACATTGCCGAGGAAACGCAGCTGCGTGGCCGAGATAAACGTCGTTGCCGCATCGGCTCCGGCAAACCTGACCTTCGAGCCGGCAAAAAAGTTGCTGCCGATAATAGTGAACGTGGTCGCTGTGCATGGCGGGCTGGTCGGGGTGATTGAGCTGATCTTCGGCACGATCGGCGCCGGCATCACCGTCACGCTCAGCGGCGCAACCGTGGCATAGGGCTGGCGGTCCATGGCGCCGCCGATGGCGACGCTGATGCCGCCGGCGGGAACCGTGGCAGGCGCGGTATAGCCGCCAGTGTTGGAACTCATGGTGCCGATGGTCTTGTTGCCGCCATAGATGCCATTGACCGTATATTCGACGTGGGCGCTGACCCCGTCCAGCGTGTTGGAGTAATAGTTTGTCGAGCCGGCAATGACGTTTGTTGGGCCTTTGATGACGACGTTGGACGCGAAGGCTGGGCCGGCCTGTGCAAGGGCCGCAATCAGGCCAATGCATGGGAAGATGAGTCGATATAGTCGCATATGGTGTCCCTCTTTCAGCTTGCGAGAAGTAGTGAGTACGGTGTCGATGGATCGGAATTAAGTTGCCGTACGGAATCATCGTAGTTATCGGGCCGGGCAACTCCACCGCGCGTCCCGAATACCGGACGATTCATCCGCCATTACGGCGGGGGGGAATAGGCGTTCGGGTGTTTGCGCGTCGACTGTGATTGCGTGCGCGGAAGAGGGGAAGAATCTCGTTTAAAGGCAGCGCAGGCGTCAAACGTGCACGCATTGTGCCTCTGCAGAGCCGGAAGTGAGCTGCCGTTTGCGCCATTGCGCAGGGGGCGATCCAACGACGCGTTTGAATGCACGGGCAAATGCGGACTCGGATTCATAGCCGACGTCGAGTGCGATGGAGGCGATCGCTTGCGACGATTTGCGCAACAGATTGCTTGCTACGGCGATTCGCCATTTTGTCAGGTATTGCATTGGTGGTTCACCCACCAGGCGGATGAAGCGATCATAAAAGGCGGACCGCGACAGTGCCACTTCGGATGCCAGCAAATCGATGGTCCACGCTTTTTCTGGTTGATCGTGGATCAGTGCCAGCGCCGCGCCGATCAAGCGATCGTGCATTGACGTCAGCCAGCCCGTGCTCTCCTTTGGAAGGCCGTCCACATGGCGACGGATCGCCTCGACGAATATCATCTCGCAGACTCGTTCCAATATGGCTTGGCCGCCGGGCCGCCGGTTCTGTGAGGCGGATATTGCTTGTGTCATTGCGCGATCGATCCAGGCAGTTTCAGTTCCAGCTGGCAGATGCAGCAGGCGCGGCAAGGAATGAATAAATGGCTTGAAGCGCAGCCCGTCGCAGGAAAAAAAGCCGCAGACCAGGCAGTTAATCGACTCTTCACCGGGCACGTTGTGTGCAACGCTTCTCGAGTCACCGAAAGGGAAGCGGGTGGGCTTCACTGCGGTGACCTGGACCTTGTTCCATTCCGTATCAAATTGGATCGCTGCAGTGTGCGGCTCATTCGAGAGCCTGTGCGCATGGCCGTGTGGAAAAATTACAATGTCCCCTGTGACGAGCCGCACGGGCGGTTGGCCGTCAATGCATGCCCAGCCGCTTCCTTTGCTGATGACGTGGAACTGCATCATGGATTCGGCGCCAGGAATAATACCTCCCTTCGTTTCACTCATGGCCGGAGTCTCGACCACCCATTCAGCACTAAATCCAAGATGGTGAAAAACAGCGCTTCGCACATGAAACGAGCGAAGCATTTCGGACAGGATGTCGGTCTTCATGAAGCTCCAAGGCTGGCAACGGTGAACAAGTGCACTGAACGTCAATAGGGAAACGCGGGGTGTCAGTACACGCGGAGCATTTGTATTGATGCAACGTCCATGGACATTAACTTGCGCAATTCGGCTAGCTGTATATACCGGGATCCTGTCGTTTGGTTCATGGCAGATTGTGAATTTGGCCGGGAGGGAAATATTGATGGAAACGGTGAGGTGAATCGGACACCCGGTGCGCTTTTGCGGACAGGAGGTCAAAACGATTCTCGCGGATGATTTCATAATGCTGCTCGGCGCAATGAGGGACGCGCTGTTCCGATCCATCCTGGGTACCTGCGTACGCTGAGGCGGTGCATCTCCTGGTCGAGCGCCAGGGTGGTCGCTACCTTTCGCGCAGCGGAAATATCGCCACGGTCGAAGGCGCTGCGAAAGACTGCACCCTGGTCGCCGTCATGCAGTTTCCATCGAAGTTGGCAATGGAAGCCTTCGTGAACGATCCCGAGTACAAGCCCTACGCCGATGCGCGGAAGGCCGGCAGTGTCAGCAGTTTCTACTCGATCGACAGTACCGATATTGCAGGGACAATCAGCTATCTCACGGGCCAATAATCAGACCATGCGCTCGCAGACATGGTGAACAGCGGCCCGGTGAATTCGGAACCGCAGTTGGTCGGCTACGGATTTAACCTGGGCGTGGTGTATGCGGTGTGGGTCCTCGTCTTACTAATGCTTTATCCGCTGTGCAAAAAATTCGATGCCTACAAACATGCGAACGGAAACAACAAGAAATGGCTCAGCTGTCTCTGATGGCGCGCTTGCGATTTGGCGCGCAGCGTCCGGATTTAGTATCCCGAGTTTGGAAATGGTTGACAAATAAGTAGGTGGAAAATAAGGGGGCCGCCCAGGCCGCATTCCGCCGTGTATGCGCCACATTGACGCGTGCATGGTGGAATGCGCTCCGCTTTTCCACCCTACATTTGTCAGCGAATTTCTGACTGCATTGTTATGGGACAAGTCGTACGCCTTTTGGGCCAATCCGCAGTAAAGCCACCTCGAAGCTCCCTTGCTCGGGCACAATGCAAACATGTCATCCACATACCTTCACTTGAACATCGCCTGTATCCGAGGTGACGGTCGCGTGTCGCGTCGGTGAGCCGGAAAACGGAATGGCGTCAGCGATATACAAGTTGATTCATATCGACTGAGTTAGCCGGCCATCCGCAATCCGATTCGCCGAACTCCTATTCGTTGCTTTCATTGATCGCCACCAACTCTGGCATTTCCGAGCACCCCGCGCAGCCTGCCTGCCATCGGCCGGAACGGTGGCAAGAACCATTTATTTATGGAGTTTTCATGCACTCTGCACAGCCTGGCCAGGGTATTCCGGCGCGCATTTCCCCATCAGTCCGTCACCTGCCGATCGGACTATTCGGTTCAGTGATGAGCTTGTCCGGCCTGTCGCTGGCCTGGCGTCTTGGCACCAAAGCATACGGCGTCAATATCGCGGTGTCCAACGTGATCGGGATCGTGTCACTTGTGGTGTTTTCAGTCTTGGCGCTGTCATACGTGATCAAGTCTTTGCGCTATCCGGACTTGGTGAGAAAAGAATTTTCGCACCCGGTCATCGGCAACTTCTTCGGAACCGTGGGTATCAGCATCTTGCTGCTGTCGAGCGTCATTGGCGTCTACAGTACAGTTGCTCAACTCGTGGTGTGGCTTATTGGCGTCATCGTGACGCTCGTTCTCAGTGGCGTCATGATCTCCCGCCTCCTCGATGGCAACGGTTCGCCCACCAGTGTCGTTCCCGCCTGGTTGATTGCAGGTGTCGGAAGCCTCGATATCGTCGTGGCAGGCGGGGGATTTACTTCCGCCTGGGCCCATGAAGTCAACCTGCTGGCTGCGGCCATCGGCAGCGTTAGCGCCGTTGTATTCTTCGTGTTGATTTTCTCTCGGCTAGTGCACCATGAACCGCTTGCCGCCGGCATGCGGCCGTCGAAAATGATTTTGGTCGCACCGTTTGCCGTGGGCTTCATCGCCTATGTCAACCTGGCGCAAAAAGTCGACATGTTCGCGTCGCTGCTTTTCTACTTCGGCCTGTTCATGTTCGTGATCGTCAGCTATCGTCTCCTCTTGAAGCCGGCGACTTTCTCGCCAAACTGGTGGGCCATCGGGTTTCCGATGGCTGCCTTGTCGAATGCGGCGCTGATGTACTGGAATGCCGTCGGTGGCCCGGTGCTGGGAGTAATCGCCATCCTGCTGTTCTTGTTGTTGACCGTGTCTATCCTGGTCTTGTCGATTCGGACGATGCATACGCTGCTTACAGGCCGGCTGCTGTCGGCATAAGGCAGATGGCCCGAAAGTGACAGTGATTGGCCCTTGAGCGATGCAGGTTGGAATTCCCTTTGACGCAGATGAATTCCATACTGAAGCTATTCAAACAGCGCCATTTCGGCGCTTTTCGAGACTTCAAAGCAAGCACCGAAAAAGGACCAATTCATCATGATGATGCAAAACTGGAGAACTTCATTTCTGTTCGGGGACAACGTTCCTTATATCGAAGAACTCTACGAGTCTTACCTGGGCGATGTGGATTCGGTATCCAGGGAGTGGCGGCTATACTTTGAAACCTTGCAATCGGTGCCTGCCCTTGATGGAAGCGCGAGGACAGACGTTCCACATGCAGCGGTCATTGATAAATTCATCGCGATTGCAAAACGTCAGCTTCCCGCAATGGCGGACGGTACTGCACTCTCGCTCGCGAAAAAGCAGGTGGCGGTGCAGTCACTGATCGCGGCGTATCGCCTGGTGGGCACGCGCCAGGCGCTTCTTGATCCGCTTCGGTGGAACCCTATGCCGCCATTGCCGGAATTGACGCCCGAGTATTACGGGTTATCTCAATCAGACATGGGGACGCATTTCAGCACAGTCGACACCTATTTTTCGGATGCGGAAAGCGCGTCGCTCAAGGATATTGTCGGGGCGCTTGAGGAGACTTACTGCGGCACGCTTGGCGCTGAGTTCATGTACCTGGCCGATCCAGGCGAGCGGCAGTGGTAGCAAATGCGTAGTGCCCCGGGTGAGGAATTCGCTGACAAAATGTAGGGTGGAAAAGCGAAGCGCATTCCGCCATGCGCGCGTCAATATGGCGCATACATGGCGGAATGCTATGCAGTCTCCACTGCGCGCAGCGCCGTCCTCGAGGAGGCGAGACTGCCTGGCATTGCTTGAAACGCCATATCGTCGGCATGGAAGCGCTCGCGGTACTGTTTCGGGGTCGTGTCCAGCTGCCTTGAGAAAATCATACGCATGTGGGTCGCATTTCGGAAGCCACAGCGGAAGGCAACTGTTTTTAGCGGAACGTCGGTCTCCTCCAATAATTTTCGCGCAAAATTAATGCGGAGCTGTTCAACAAATATGGACGGGGTCACTTTTGCGTGCTTTGCAAACGTGCGAGAAAATGTGCGCCTGCTGATGCCGACGGCATCGGCGATGTCTTCGATATTCAAGGCCTCGCTGATGTGCTCGGTGACGTATTTGATCACCCTGGAAACAATCGAATCCTCGTCCGGTCCGACTGCCAGATAAGGGCTATATTGTGACTGGCCGCCGTCGCGACGAATGTAGACGATGAGGCGCTTGGCAACCTTCATGGCGAGCTCATGCCCCCAGTCTTCAGCAAGGAGCGAAAGGCACAGGTCGATTCCAGCGGTTACTCCGCCGCAGGTAAATAGATTGCCGTCCCGAACAAAGATTTTATCGGGACGTACTTGCGCTGTGGGGAACTGTTCCGACAGCATCTCGGCATCGTCCCAATGGGTCGTGATTTCCCTGTTCGCGAGCAGTCCGGCATGGCCAAGCAAGAACACGCCCGTGCAGACGGCACCGAACCTGCTGGCCTCGTGCGCTGTTTCACTCAACCAACTCAAGAAATCCTGTTCTGGACGAAATTGCGGCACCCTCGGACCACCGGCGACAAGAAGCAGGTCGCTTTTCAAGTGAAAATTCTTGTAGTCGTAATCGACCTTGAACTCCAGGCCACCTGAGCTGACCACGTTCCCTGGCTGTACGCCAACAAGGGAAATCTCGTATTGATCTTGTTTCGCAAGAAACCTGTTTGCCTCCGCGAATACATCGAGCGGTCCAGCTACATCAAGTGCCTGCACTCCGTCAAAGACCACCAAAGTCAGCTTCATGGAATTGCTCCTTCTCTGCCTGCTTCACTTGCGCCGGTCGCGCCGCCCTGGCGCCGTCTGGCTTGCGTTAATCTGCAGCGTATTATGCGGCATGTAGATAGATTCCCTGCCCACCATAGAGGATATGTTTCGCAAGTTAGCGCCGATCCCCATACGCCGGGCATTGCGACAGCACGTTACATGTGCCTGGCGAACGGCAGCTCATTCGATTGCAGAAACGTGGCGGGAATGGTATCAAACACACCGAGCATAGCTGCCGTTGAGTTCGTCAGACAAAAACTCAAAAAAAACTTGCGGATTACCTCAGAGCCGGAGCTACAGGAGTACGCCTCGCGGTTTGGGTCGCTGCCAGCCACTCTCGCCATGGCTGTCGACGAAACACAAGG
>JAZJYV010000018.1:0-24564 GCA_040390195.1 Pseudomonadota bacterium
ACATTGAAAATAAATTACTAATCTGCACATTTACCGCTAACTTGGGTGGATTGCTGATAAACCGGGGTGCCACAACCTGGGCATTCAATTTTACGAATAATTATGCTCCAAACCAATAAGTTGCCAAAAAATAATAATATGAAATAAGATGACTCATTTGCTGCAAGCGAACCTGTAATCAAACCGCCCACAAAAAAGCCTGCCCAACTCCATATCCATTTGGCAAAAACAGTCATAGAAATCCTGTGTCTGATATCGAGTGCTTTTCCTGGCTGGCCGTGATGCCCAACGACTGCTCCTGGCCGATTGTACGCGGTCGTATTGGCATCGTCACTGTAACTGGCACGCATTTTCTGCCAATTTATTTTTCATCTAAGGTTCAGGCAAAATCGCAAGCGTCGAATCGGGAAACGTCAGATAAGCAGTCCAAATGTCGTGTGTTCTTTTTTTCGTTACATCAAGCATACACCGAAGCGAGGCGTAATATCGATAGGACCCATCTGCCCAATATTTGTAGACGTCGCTACACTGCATCGACCTGTAATTGGTCCACGACTTCTGCGTCCCGTCAATCGACAGCTCGATGGTTTTGTCCCTTGCGATTTGAGTTTTTGCTGCATCAATATACGTGGCCAACTTTCTGTCTGCCTTATCAACTTCTGCTGACATGCACTCCCTAATTTCCATGTCGTTTTTCGCGTCATCGCAGACTGAATCTTTCGCACTAACAACAGCAAACGCGGAGCTTAAAATGAATCCAACAACAAGACGACCTGGCATATTCATCCTAATAAATTATTTAATGTGACGATAAAGCGGTTCGACTGCTTTTGGCCGATTGTACCTATTCACGCCGTCGGCGCCACTCTACCTTTATTCTTTCTTTTTCATCAGACCGGCCAATGAGGCAAACGGATTATGCGTTGCCGGCGCGACCTCGGCCGATTTCAGACCAAGTCCCCGGTCGGCCTCAAGATAACGCGAGTGTTCGTTATCGTGGCAGTAAAGGCACAGCAATTCCCAGTTGCTGCCATCAGGCGGATTGTTGTCGTGATTGTGGTCACGATGGTGCACTGTAAGTTGCGACACATTGGTATGCGTGAATTCGCGCATGCAGCGCCCGCACACCCACGGATACATTTTCAGCGAGCGTTCCCGATAGCCCAGCTCGCGCTGGTCGGCCGCGCGCCGTGCGTCGGCCACAATTTTGTCTAGCCGCGCGGCGTCCGGTTTTCTCCCAACGGTCATGTTTATTTCCTTCCCTTGCTGTTAAATGTTGGCCGGCAGCGCTCACCGTCGGCCGGCTCGGCCGCTGGCGCCCCGTTGCGGACGCTCAGAGGCAGGCCCGAGCCCTACGGAACAGCTTCGAACTCAGGCAGTACTTCAATGCCAAAAATAACTGTCGCCATGAATATTTTGCTTTTAGCCCCTTGGGGCAATCTACCTCAATGAAACTGAGTATTCATGACGGCAATGGAACTTGTTCGCCAAGTCTGAATCGCATTGCAGTTTGTAGCTGTGCGCGCAGCACACGCATCTCATGCTCGATCGCGCTCGAGTGCTGTTCGAGTTGCTCCACCTTTGCCGCATGCAAGTCCAGCCCAACCTGATGAGCAGCAAAGCCGAGTACGTCCAACTCATCCGGACGGTAGCTTTCATGATTCGGCTTGCTGCCTAGCAGGATAAAGCCATCAAGCTCGGTTCGATGCGCCATCGGCAGGGCCAGCTCGGCCATCAGGGCCGACGCGGTCTCGCTCAGCGCAGTCGGCACCTGTTCCTTACGCAGGCAAACAGCAACCCCGTCATCGAGGTCCACGTTCTGCGGCACTTCCAGCAATGTGTGAGCGCGCAAAACGAAGCTAGTGGAAGCATTGTCGCGTTGGTAGATAGCGTAACCGGCCCGACAGGTAAAACGTTCAAGTTCACCGCCGAACGCAGCAAGCAGCGCATCACGGCTGATGAAATGGGCCGCGCGCGTGACAAACTCGCGTAGTGCCGCTTCATTCGTATGCCAGCGGTGGAAGAAGAGTTGTTCGATAAAATGTTCGACCGCATGACGCACCCGATGGAAGGCCAAGTAGACGCCAAGTGCGATACCGCCATCAAGAAGCACGTTTTGTTCCCGGCCTTCAAAATGCAGGAAGTGTTCGGATAGCCATTCAGTGAGACCGAAAGCGACCAGCAATACCAAGCTGGTCAGACTGTACACCAGAGCGCGGTTGATGGCGAAACCGAAATCGAAGACACGGTAGCGCAAGACGGCGTAGATCAGTCCTGCGTAACAAACCAGGTTGGCGAAATAGTTCAACAGGTAGTATGGTTGCAACAGCGACGCTGGCATGATCCAGGTGCCTTCGGTGAGTATCGCTAGCAATCCGAACGAGGCCAGCATCCACAGTTGGCGCTGGCGTATTTCGCCCTTGCTGCTGCGCCAGCCCTCCGTCAGCGCCACTAGGATGATCAGCATGTTGAACAGCAAGACGATTGCCGCGATCTGCTGAGCATAGGGAAAAAACTTGCCTTGGACGAGGGTCGCAGTCAGGAAGATGCCCAAGCCCAGCATGAACGTTCCATTTACCATGCGCATGCGCTGGATTCGCTTGCGCAGTCCCGCCGGCCGGTCTTCGGGATAATACACGGCAAAGATAGTTAGACTGGTCCAGATCAAAGGGACAGATACGGCCCAAAGATACCAGGTGGCGATGCCTGCAAATCCGGGCGTCGTGACGTTGTGTGCCACATTGAGCGCAGTGCCAAGAAAATAGAGACTGAGTGCGCGACAGGCCAGGCTCTCGGGGCGTTTAAATCCGATTGTTAGCGCGAAGACGATGCCGACCGATGCGAACACCAGCAGCAGGATTTGGAATGTCGTTTTCGGCGGGGCCGCAGATGCGCTGGCAGCGACAGTGATCAGGCGCACCGCTTTGGTTCCGGACAAAGTCAGCGGGATTGGTTCTCCGGCCAGCAGTATTCCCTTTTTTTGTTGAACCGACTGTTCGAATTCGATGAAGTCGCCCACACTTGCGCCAGCACGCGCAAGCGGAGATTCTAGCGACAAAGCGTCGATCCGATTGCGTGCCGACCCGAGCTCCTGTTCAGGAGAGAGCTTTGCCGCAAGCTCCCCAGCGATCCCCGGGCCAAGCAGGCTTGGCGAATGAAAAGTGCAATAGACCAGCACACAGATGAGCAGAAAACAGACGGTACAAATTGTTGCCTTCCAAACCCAAAATGATTCATCTTTTCGTTCAGACATGCCTTCTCCCGATGGGCACCTCGATATCAATTCATAATCTGTGCCGATACTATCAGAATTGCATCAAAGAAAACCAAAACATGCGGCATCGCATCGCTGGTCAAGCCAGAGGCGGAAATTAGAAAGAAATAGACCATTGACGCCTCAAAGTTGAGTGTCGCCTTCCGGTCGAGGCTGTGTAAAAACACAAGGACACGAAGAAGTGTTCATGGCGGGAGCGTGAACATTCCCTGCACCGTGAAAATCACGTAGCGGCCATTCAGAGCGGTCGATTTTTTCTCGTGGCGAATTTTTCTGCGTTTTCACACAGCCTCGGCCGCAAGTTGCATCGTGCGACAAGATTGCAAACTCGAAAAGAGTAAGCGTAACACCACATTGACGCAGGAAATGCCAAGTCTGCGTGGTTGCAGATGGGGCTGGTTCTTAGCAGGCAGGGCGCTGCAAGGTTGGGTCGCCGTTCAGTGCGAATGGCAGGGCCCGCGCCCATCGATTGGCGGAAAGTGAAAACGTCAGCGCACGCACTTGGTGATACCAACCGGCAGGCACGTACAGGAGCTCGCCGGGAGTGATGATGCACTCGACCATGGATGCGTGGTGGGCAAGGGGGAACTTGTCGAAGTCCGGTGCCTCGGGGTTAAACGGGGAGCCGAACAGGATGGCATTCGCCTCGTTGGGGTACAAGAATTCGTCGTGGTGGGGCGGTGCCAGGAAAATACGTTTGGTGCCCCATATCTGGGCAAAAATATTGTCGTCATAGTCGCAATGCAGCGGCGTCACCGTTCCTGCGGGGCCAAGCCAAAAGCGCGGCGGACCCATCTTGTCGAAATACGCGGGCCAGTGACACATTCCATTCAATTCGCGCAATTCCAGATTGCCCAGGTAGGGCGGCAAGTCCTGCGTGCCGGTGGAGACGAGCTCAAGATACTCGAGCATGGACATATCCTGCATGGCCCGGTCCGGCGCGAATGCGGTGTTGATATAGTCGCCCACCCGCGCGCGCACTTGCAGGTCGCTAAAACGGTCACGCAACGTTTGCGGGGTGAGCGTGGACAGTGGCCATCGGTTGACAAGGCCAGTGATCACGAATGGCAAGCCTTGCGCGGCACGCGCGCGAAACGCCACAGCATCGAGCATGCCCACGCGCGGCACTGCAGTAATAGCGGGGATGGTGCGTCCGACGCTCCTGATCGCTTCTCGCATTTCTTGTATTGAGGTGACGCCGCGAACCAGCGCATCCTTATGCTCTCTCGCCTGCTTTTTGGCCATCGCGTCTTCGGGCGACGCGGACTTCAACGCAACCCTGGGCGGCAATCGTGGCGAGACTCTCGCCTGCGGCAGTTTTTGACTACGGGTCACCGAATTCTTCTCTCTTGTCATATATGCGCAGCATCTTATCGCAAGCACCGTCGATCAGCATAGCAAACCCAAAAGCAATGTGAGAATGCCATTATTTATGCTGGTGGAATATTTTCACATAGGCTAGGATGCACCTTCCATGTTGCTAATAGTCTGGCTCGGCCGACGGTTCGCAATTTACCTTGTTTTTCGTCGCGGTCCTGGCGTCGCGCAAACTTCGGAGACTTCATGAATATTCTGGCCGTGCTGGTCGCAGCGGTATCGAGCTTTCTGTTGGGAGGTTTGTGGTATTCGCCGGCGCTGTTCGGTCGTGCCTGGAATGTTGAAAATGGCGGTGAAAAGCCGCCTGGGCATCCGGCCAAGGTGTTCGGGATCAGCTTTATCTTTTCATTGATTGCGGCCGCCGCTTTCGCCAGCTGGCTGGGCACCGCGCCGTCGATCGGGGTGGCGTTGAAAGGGGCAGGTCTGGCCGGTTTCGGCATGGTGGCCGCCAGTTTCGGCATCAACTACCAGTTCGCGCAGCGCTCGTTCAAATTGTGGCTGATCGACGGTGGTTATCACACCGCTCAGTTCCTTTTGTTTGGGCTGGTATTGGGCTATTGGCACTAGGGCCGCAGGTGAGCGCTCACGAGACCGTTTTCTATGCCGTTGGCAGCCCGGGATTCTTACCGGCGGTGAGCGCTGACGCCCGCCGCGTGCGCGCGCGCAAACGCAGCTATCCGGTGCAGGTGCACTTCGCCGAACGCGATTGCGCCGTGGCCACGCTCGAAGGCAGCGTGCAAGCACACACCGGCGACGCCATCGTGACCGGCACCAAGGGCGAGCAATGGCCGGTCGCGCGCCCCCATTTCGAGGCGCGCTACCGCGCCGTCGCGCCGACCGTGCCCGGATCCGACGGCACCTATTTGAGCTTGCCGATTGAAGTGCTGGCCATCCCGATGGCGCAGCCGTTTGCAGTCGAACTGGCGCAGGGCCGCGCGCGCCTGCAGGGCGCCGCCGGCGACTGGCTGGTCGACTACGGCGACGGCAGCCTGGGCATCGTCGCGCCGGCCATTTTCGGCGCCACCTACGACATCTTGGAGTCCAACTGACATGGCAATTCATCAGGCGATTCAAAATTTGCTGCTGGTCGGGGTGCGCATGCCGCCCGCGGTCATGCCAGCCAAGCCGGAGCTGCCGCGCCGGCTGCTGCCCTTGATCGAGGCAATCTCGCCCAGCCAGCGCGAGTACAACGCAATCGCCGTCAAATTCGGCCACCGCTACCGCAGCGCTTTCTGGGCCATCTACATGCTCAGCGCGCTGGCGGTAATGTGCGCCGGGCTGCCGCTGGCGCTGGGCTGGGATGATGTGCGCAGCGGCATGTCGCACTTGTCCGGAATCTGGGTCTTGAGCGAGCTGCTGATCATTGCCGCCGTCGGCTTCATCTATTGGCGCGGCCACCGGCAAAACTGGCAGAGCCAGTGGCTGGGCGCGCGCACCAAGGCCGAACTGGCCTGGTACTTGCCGCTGATCGCGCCGCTGGTCGATTTCCAAGGCGAAGCGGGAGCGGTGAACTGGTATGCCCACCTGTTCACGCGCGAACAACCGGTACAGGCCGGCGACGATATCGACATCCTGTGCGTGCGCAACGCGGCGCTGGCGCGCTCGCAGCTCGAGACGGCGTGGACCGACCCGCAATTCATCGACAGCTACGCGCGCTGGGCGATCACGCTGATGAAAGGCCAGAGCCTCTACCACCGCCGCCTGGCCATCCGCCAGCACGCCCTGCAGCACCGCGTGCATGCGATCAATACCTGGCTGTTCGGCCTCACCGCGCTGGGCGCCCTGGCCCATCTGGTGGTGCACTCGCGCGTGCTGTCGCTGGTGACCACGTTTTTCCCGGCCATGGGTGCGTCGCTGCATGGTGCTCTGGCGCAGTCCGAAGCGTACCGCCTGGAGGCGACGTCGGAGCGCCTTACGGTGGAACTGGAGCGCGTCATCGACGATATCAGCAAGACGCTGGCGATGCCGGATTTGACCGCATCGGCCGAGGCCCTGAAAGCGGCCATCCTGGCGGCGCTGACCCTGATCCTCGACGAGCACAAGGACTGGCATATGCTGGTGCGCCCGCACCACCTGCCGCTGGGCTGAGCCTGGACGGCGCTACGCCAGCGGCCTGCTTTTATTTGCGCTTGTCGCCGTCGTGATCGTCGTGCTTGTCCTTCTCGTCGCCTTTCTCGGGCCGCCCGTGATGCTCGCCAGCCTGACCTTCCGCGCGGCCCGGCGGCACATGTGCCTCCGGTGCCGGGCGCTCGGCGTGGCGTTCTTCCTGATGCTGCGGCGCCGGACGCTGCACCTCAGGCATTGGCCGTTCGCGCCGCTCCTCGTGCTGCGGTGGCGCCGGACGCTGCACTTCAGGCATCGGCCGTTCGCGCCGCTCTTCGTGCCGCGGTGGCGCCGTGTGCTGAACCACCGGAGCAGGGGCATTCACATGGGGGCTCTCGTGCATCGGGCGCGCTTGCGGCGCAGGCGCCATGACGCGCGGGCCTTGCGGTTCGCGCTGCTTCTGGACATGCTCGCGCACGATGGCGTCACGCGGCTGATAGACATAGTGCTGCTGCAGGCGCTGGCGCGCGTCGGCATCCGGATAGCGATCCCTGCTGTAATTGCGCTGGAAGGTGGGCAGGGGCGCCGGCCTGGGCGCGGCGGCGCGGTTCCAGTGGTCCCAGTCGCGGTGCCGTTGCGCCCAAGGCTGGCCCCATACCCGGTCCCAGCGTGGCGGCGCATCACGCTGCCAGCTCAGGAACAGGGGCGGGGCCTGCCGGTAGTAACGCACCGGCACCCGCAGCACGAACAGCGGCACCTGGTCTTCGCTCACCCAACGCCACGGACCGTTGTACCAGGGGCTCTCATACCAGCCGTCCTGCTCGTAGACCCAATACAGGCCATCGTAGAAGAAATAGTTCGCCCGTAATTGTGGCGCGTAGTAGACCGGATAACCGGGAACCGGCTGCAACAGCGGATAGACCGGCACGTCAATGCCGATTTGCACGCTGACTTGGGCCAGGGCGGGGGCGGAAAGGCAGGCTGTCAGCGACAGCAGCGTCAGGATCTTGCGCATGGCGGGCTCCTTGGAAACGGCCAGCCGCTTCGCCGCCGGGCGGGATGCCGGGCAGCCCGGAGCGCGGCTTTGATCCAGCCTAGGTGAACTGGACGAGGCCGTCGGTGCGGCGCCGCACATGGCGCGCCGTGCCGTTAGCGATTGAGCGCCTTCATCGCTTCGGACTCGAGCGCGGCGATGCGTTCTTCGCTCGCCTCGATCGGATCCATGGCTTCGTCGATCGAGGCCGCGGCGCGCTCGGCAATGGCGCGCTGCTCGTCCGCATCGCCGCCGTCATCGTCTTCCGTCTGCGGCGGGGCCAGCATGTCAGCCAGCATGGCCGCCAGTTCGCGCTCATCGATGGGCACGCCCGCGTGCTGCTTGTGCTTGAGGTAGTGGCGGATCTCGGCGTCTTGTTCGGGCGTCAGGGGAAGGCCGCGAAAGGTGCGGCCGGGGTCGATCTCGGGCATGACTGTACTCCCGTGCTTAGTCTGGTTTCCAGTGTACGCCTGATTGAAAATTCGGGCCACGCGCCAGCAACCGTCGCTTGCGCCGGATCACTCGTCGTCGAATTCTTCGGCCAGGTTTTTCCAGCCGCGGCTCTTGGCGAAGGCGGAAAATTCTTCGGGCGCTTCGAGCACGATCAGCTTGCGCTCTTGCAGGCCGGCGTCGCTGTGCCCGAAATCGGGGCCGACGTAACCGAGCGCGCGCAGACGCTCGATGATCTGGCCGACCAATGTCTTGTCGCGGAACAGGCCGCCGTCGATCGGGGCGGCGAAGTCCACGAACACGTCGATGATTCCGTAGCCCTCGTCGTAAATGCGGATCGCCTTGACGTCATGGGAACGGCCGGTGCTGTCGCTGGCCTTGAACGGGCCGCTCAGCTGGATGTCGGTATCGGTAGTCATGCCGGCAGCATACCACTCGGCGCCGCTCAGCGCGATACCGTGTTGCGCCCGAGGTGCTTGGCGCGGTACAGGGCCTGGTCACCGAGCTCGTAGGCCTGCTCCTTGCGCATCTCGGTGTCGGCGTGGATCAGCACCAACCCCAGCGACAGTGTCACATGGCCGAACGGCGCGTTGGCGCTGTGCGGGATCGCCAGCGTCACCACCGCAGCGCGGATGTGGTCGGCCAGTTCCATGCTTTCCTGTTCGTGTCCGCAGGTGTACAGGCAGGCGAATTCGTCGCCGCCGATGCGAAACACCAGGTCGCCCGGCCGGTTCAGGGTACGCCGGATGGTGTGCGCCACCGACATCAGCACCGCGTCGCCCTGAGGGTGGCCGTAGCTGTCGTTGTAGCCCTTGAAATGGTCGACGTCGGCCAGCAGCAAGGTCAGGATGCGCCCGTCGCGGTGGGCGCGGCGCTGCTCTTCCAGGAAGCGCATGTTGAAATAGCGCCGGTTTTTCAGGCCCGTCAGCTCGTCGGTCACGCTGTCGTTGCGCGCCTTCTTGGCCTCGGTGATGTCGGTCGAGACGGCGCCGGTGCCGGCCACCTTGCCGCTGGCGTCGAACAGGGGGAACTTGACCGTCATGTAGGTGTGCAGCGTCTTGTCGCGGTGGTAGACGTTTTCTTCCTCGTGGATGGCGCGCATCTCGCGCGCGGCGCGCTGGTCGTTGTGCCACAGCTGGTGGGCGATCTCCGGCGGGAACAGGTCGAACACGCTCTTGCCGACGACATGGCCGGCCTCGAAGCCGTCGAGTACCTCGAAATGGTGGTTCGCCATCAGCACCACGCCGTTCAGGTCCTTGGTCGAAATGAGCACGGGGGCGTTGTCGAACAGCGTCCGGTAGACGCGATCGGATTCGCGCAGCTGGCGCAGTTCCGCGCCCAGCTGGCGGTTCTCTTGCTGCAACGCTTCAAGCGTGTGCTGCTCGTCGATGCCGGTGCCCATGGGGAGAGCTCAGGGGAGGGCGCGCTGCGCCAACCCCGCTAGCATACCTCACCATATTCCAGAACATCAACCAGCACCTCGCAGTAACCGCTAGTTACAGACTGTGCAAGATCGTCTCGAGCCGGTCCTTGCTGCCTTCGATGCGCTCCAGGCGCGGGTAGCGCAGGCCGTCGTGGTAGTCGAGCACGATGGTGCGGTAGCTGCTGCCTTTCTTGACCAGCAGTTCGATCGGCGCCTTGCTGCCCTTGGCGGCCTTGAGCGCCGCCTTCAGCACCTCGGCCTTGTAGGCGCGGTTGTTGACGGCCACGATGGTGGTGTTGGCCGCCAGTCCGGCCCTGAAGCCCACGCCATCCCATTCGACGCCCTCGACGGCGCCGTCCTGCTTGACCGAGAAGCCGAGCGAGTAGCTGAAACTGGTGGACTTGTTGCGCTCCTCGGCGGCCTTGATGAAGTCGGTCGGGGTGTCCGTGTAGACCAGCTTCCAGCCGGCGCGCGCCAGGCCGTCGAGGGGGGCGCCGGGTCCGTGGCCGTCGAGCTTGGCGCGCAGGAAGGGCGCCCAGTCGAAGGGCTGGACTGCGTTCAGGGCCGCCACCACGTCGGCGAAGCTGTAGAAGGCCGGCCCGACGCTGCCGTTGTCGACGCTGAAGAAGCGGCGTGCCACATCGTCGAGCGAGCGCGTCTCGCCCGACAGTTCGCGGATGCGGGTGTCGACGTCGAGCCAGATCAGCAGGCCTTCCGAATAGTAGTCCTCGCTGCGCTGCCAGTTGCTCCAACCGATCGGGCGGCGACCGTTGACGATCGGATCGTTGACGGTGTCCTGCATGGCGCGCCAGGCGCGGCCCTGCACGTGGTCATAGCGCGCGGCGGTGACGGCGAACGAGTCGCGCACGGCGGCGGCCGACATCAGGCCCGAGCGGGCCGCCAGCACCTCGCCCCAGTACTGGGTCTGGCCTTCGTAGACCCACAGCAGGCTGTTTTGCAGAGGCACGTTGAAGTTGGCCACGTCCTGGTCGGCCGGCCGGCGGAACTTGCCGTTCCACGAGTGGGTGTACTCGTGCGGCAGCAGGTCGCGCCCCGACTCGCCCTTGGCCCACTCGGTGAAGTAGCCGGGCTTGACGCCGTTTTCGCTCGACTGGTGATGCTCGCGTCCGATGCCGCCAAAGTCCTCGGACAGGGCGAACAGGAAGTCGTAGTGCTTGTAGTGGCTCGAATTGAACAGCTTGGCCGCCTGTTGCACCAGGGCCCGGTGCAGTTCGATCTGCTCGGGCTTCGCTTCCAGGCTTTCGGCATTGTCGGCCACGATGTTCAGGTGCACCGGTATCTTTGCTCCCGGGGCGAGGTCGATGCGCTTGAAGTGGCGCCCGGCGAACAGGGGGGAGTCGATCAGCGTTTCCAGGTCGAGCGGTTTGAAGTGCACCTCATTGCCGACCCGTTCGGCCGTCTCGAGCGCGCTGCCGAACTGCCAGCCGTCCGGCAGGGTCAGGTTCGGCTGCACCGTGATGCGGCGGCTGGCGTAGCCGGCCGGGTACAGCGTGACGGCGTTCCACTGCACGCCCAGGATGTCGGCCGTCATGGTGATGCGGCCCTGGCTGGTGTCGACCGGCGACAGGAACTGGTACTCGGCATCGAGCGTCGATACGCCGGCCGGAATCGTCAGGTGGAAGGCGTGCACCTGGACTGGGTCGCGCACCCATTCGATGGGCATGCCCTTGGCGGTAAATTTCAAGCCGGCCAGCTGGGTCAGGGGGCCGCTGGGGCCGTGATTCCCCGGCAGCCACTGGGGATACAGCAGCGTCAAGGCGCCGGCCTTGACGGGGATCTTGGCCGTCACCCGGAAAATTTGCTGGCTCAGGTTGGTCGCGTCGACCGACAGCACGATGGTGCCCGGATACGGTTTGTCGAGTGGCGGCGGCACGTCGGCGCGGGCCGGGAAGGCAAGCGCCAGCAGGGTGGCCAGAGCACTGGCGGAACGGACGGCAAGAGTATGTACAGTCATGGGTGGTCAAAAAAAGTGGTTGTCGACGGGAAGCGTCGGCGAGTGTAGCACGCAAAATATTTTTTGCGCCATGGGGCGATCGCCGCATTTTTCAAGGCCTTGAAATGCGCCGGGACGCCTTTAGATGGGGAGCAACGGATGCTCGACCTGAGGTCCGCCAACCTATCGCTTCACTTCTAAAAGGATATGTATCATGCGACATTTCGACCTGACTCCCCTGTACCGTTCCGCCATCGGCTTTGACCGCCTGGCCGGCCTGCTCGAGGCCCAGCGCACCGAGGCCCAGCCCAGCTATCCGCCGTACAACATCGAACTCGTGAGCGAGGACAAGTACCGCATCGTGATGGCGCTGGCCGGATTCGACCGCGCCGAAGTGGAAATCGTCGCCGAGCGCGATTCGCTGCACGTGAGCGGGCGCAAGCAAAAAGACGAGACGGCGCGCACCTATCTGCACCGCGGCATCGCGGCGCGCGACTTCGAACAGCGCTTCCAGCTGGCCAACCACGTCAAAGTCAGTTCCGCCTGGTTCGACAACGGCATGCTCACCATTGAGCTGGTGCGCGAAGTGCCCGAGTCGCTCAAGCCGCGCAAGATCGCCATCGATGGCGTGAGCCATGTGCAATCGCTGGAGCAGCGCCAGGCCGCCTAAGCCAGCGAGACTTCATCTATCAATCGTCACGTCGTCCTCGCGACCGCGGGGACCCATGCGCAATGTGCTCAGTCTGGGTCCCCGCTTTCGCGAGGACGACGTTGATTCTTGAATTTCAAGTCTCATTGTCGTGATTTCTGCAGTAGCCCAACGGAGAATTGTCCCGGACGGCAAGGCGCCCGCGGCACGGGGCGCCCTTTGTGCCGTGTGCGCCCGGCGCGCACCGCACAAGCCGATTAAGCCATTTCTAAGTCTGATGCCGCATCATGAATTTCATCAGCAACCCCTTTCAAACCAGGAGTACGTCCATGCATAACGAAGGTGCCTTCACTGCCATCAGCGCTAAGCGACTCACGCTTGCCCTTGCCGCCGCCGGCGTCATCGGCGGAGCCGTTGGTGCGATCGCCGTCAATCACAACAACGCCGCCGCCTCGGCCGCCGCGCAACTGCCGGCCGCCACCGCGCCCGCCTCGCCCGTCTCGGCCGCCCAGAACGTGGCCATCGCGCTGCCCGACTTCACCAAGATCGTCGAGCACATGGGGCCGGCCGTGGTCAACATCCGTGTCACCGGCAGCTCCAAGGCCATGGCCGGGCGCTCGCCGCACGGCATGGACGAGGATGACCCGTTCTTTGAATTCTTCCGTCGCTTCCAGGGCCCGCAAAATCCGCGCGGCCAACGCGACGTTCCCGTTTTTGGCGCCGGTTCCGGGTTCATCATCAGCCCGGACGGCGTCATCCTGACCAATGCGCACGTGGTGCGCGACGCCAGCGAGGTGACGGTCAAGCTGCAGGACCGGCGCGAATACCGCGCCAAGGTGCTCGGCTCGGATCCGAAGACCGACGTGGCGGTGCTCAAGATCGACGCCCGCAACCTGCCCGTGGTCCCGATCGGCAAATCGTCCGACCTCAAAGTGGGCGAGTGGGTGCTGGCCATCGGCTCGCCGTATGGCCTCGACAGCACCGTCACGGCCGGCGTCGTTAGCGCCAAGGGCCGCTCGCTCGAGGACAGCAACGTGCCCTTCATCCAGACCGACGTGGCCGTCAACCCCGGCAACTCGGGCGGACCGCTGTTCAACACGCGCGGCGAAGTGATCGGGATTAACTCACAGATCTACAGCCAGACGGGCGGCTACCAAGGCCTGTCGTTCGCCATCCCGATCGACGTGGCCTACCGCATCAAGGACCAGATCGTCACCACCGGCAAGGTGCAGCACGCCAAGCTGGGCGTGACGATCCAGGAAGTGAACCAGGGCGTGGCCGATTCGTTCAAGCTCGATTCGCTCGACGGCGCCCTGGTGGCCAACGTCGAGCAGGGCGGGGCCGCCGACAAGGCCGGCCTGAAGTCGGGCGACGTGATCCGCAAGCTCAACGGCAAGCCGATCGTCACCTCGGGTGACTTGCCGGCCATGCTCAGCCTGTCCAAGCCGGGCGAGAAGGTCAGCTTGGAGGTCTTGCGTGACGGCAAGTCGATGCAGGTCGGCGCCGTGCTGGCCGACGCCAGCGAGAAGCCGGCCCGGGCCGAACGCGGTGACGTGGCCGACAACGGCGCCAGGCTGGGCCTGTCCCTGCGCCAGCTCGACCCGCAAGAGCGGCGCCAGTCTGGCATCGCGAGCGGGCTCCTGATCGAGGACGCCTCGGGCGCTTCCGCCAACGCCGGCGTGCAGCCGGGCGACGTGCTACTGTCGGTGAACGGTCGCCAGGTCAACTCGATCGAGCAGGTGCGCGACGTGGTCGGCAAGTCGAGCAAGTCGGTGGCCTTGCTGATTCAGCGCGGGAATGACAGAATCTTCATTCCGGTGCGGATCGGCTGACGAGGGTGCGTCGTCCCCGCGCAGGCGGGGACCCATACTTCGCCGACATGGATGCACGGTATGGGTTCCCGCCTGCGCGGGAGCGACGATGACTCGAGAGGACAGAATGCGGCTATTGCTGGTGGAAGATGACACGATGATCGGCGAAGTGGTGCTCGACCTGCTCAGGGCCGAGCACTACGCCGTCGACTGGGTCAAGGACGGCGAGATGGCCGACACCGCGCTGCTGCAAAACAGCAGCTATGACCTGGTCTTGCTCGACCTGGGGCTGCCGCGCAAGGATGGTCTCGACGTGCTGCGCGCAATGCGTGCGCGCAAGGACCGCACGCCGGTGCTGGTGGCGACGGCGCGCGACGCGGTCGGCCAGCGCATCGCCGGGCTTGACGCCGGCGCCGACGACTACGTGCTCAAACCCTACGACCTGGACGAACTGCTGGCGCGCATCCGCGCCCTGCTGCGGCGCGCGGTGGGGCGTGCCGAGCCGGTGTTCGCCTACAAGAACATCACCATCAACCCGGCCACCCGCGAAGCCCAGGTCGACGGCGCCCCGGCCAACCTGTCGGCGCGCGAATGGGCGGTGCTCGAGGCGCTCATCGCCCGGCCCGGCGCGGTGCTCTCGCGCGCCCAGCTCGAGGAAAAACTGTACAGCTGGCGCGATGAGGTGAGCAGCAACGCGGTGGAAGTCTACATCCACGGCCTGCGCAAGAAACTGGGCAGCGAGTTGATCCAGAACGTGCGTGGCGTGGGCTACATGGTGCCCAAATGAGGCAGTTGTCGCACTCCCTGCGCGGGCGCCTGCTCTGGCTACTGCTGGCGGCGATCACGATTGCCGCCGTGGTCCAGGCCAGCATCGCCTACCGCACCGCCCTGGCCGACGCCGACCAGATCTTCGACTACCACATGCAGCAGATGGCGCTGTCGCTGCGTTCGGGCGCGCCGCTGGCACACGCCGAGGGCCCGGCCGCCGACGACCTGAACGCCGAGAACAACGACATGCTGGTGCAGGTCTGGACCCCGGACGGGGTGCAGGTGTTTCGCACCACCTCGCGCGCGCGCCTGCCGCAGCGCGCGGTGCTGGGCTTTTCGAACGTCGAGGCCGACGGCACCACCTACCGCATTTTCTCGATCCAGACATCGTCCCAGACGGTGCAGGTGGCGCAGGACATGGCCGTGCGGCGCAATATGGCCAGCAGCCTGGCGCTGCGCACGGTCGGCCCGATCGCGGTGATGATGCCGATCTTGATGCTGGTGGTGTGGTGGGTGGTGAGCGCCTCGCTCAAGCCGGTGGCGCGGGTGCGCTCGCAGGTGGCGGCGCGCCAGGCCGACGACCTCTCGCCGGTGTCCGAGGCCGGGCTGCCCGACGAGGTGCTGCCGCTGGTGCAGGATTTGAACTTGCTGTTCGGCCGGGTGCGCACCGCGTTCGACGCGCAGCAGCATTTCGTGGCCGACGCGGCGCATGAATTGCGCACGCCGCTGGCCGCGCTCAAGCTGCAGGCGCTGAGCCTGGAGCGCGCCGAGACGCCCGAGGCGCGCCAGGTGGCGGTGGGGCGCCTGACGGCGGGCATCGAGCGCGCCACCCGGCTGGTCGAGCAGTTGCTGGTGCTGGCGCGCCAGGAGGCCGGCAGCGATGGCGCGCAGCAGGCGGTGGCCTTGACGGCGCTGGCGCGCCAGGTGGTGGGCGAGGCGGCCACCACGGCGCTGGCCAAGGGGGTCGACCTGGGCCTGCAGCCGTCGGACGAGGCGCGCGTGCAGGGCCATCCGGACGCGCTGGGGATCTTGCTGCGCAACCTGGTCGACAACGCGCTCAAGTACACGCCGGCCGGTGGCACTGTCGACGTGGCGGTGCGTGCCGATGCCGGCGCGGTGGTGCTGACGGTGCAGGACAGCGGGCCGGGCATCCCGGCCGAGGAGCGCGAGCGGGTGTTCGACCGCTTCTACCGGATCGCCGGCAGCGAAGCTTCGGGCAGCGGGCTGGGCCTGGCCATCATCAAGGCGATCTGCGAGCGCAGCGGCGCGCGCCTGGCGCTGGCCCAGTCCGAGCGCCTGGGCGGCTTGAGCGTGACGGTGGCGTTCCCCGCGTAGGGTGGAAAAGCGAAGCGCATTCCGCCATTGCTTGCGTCAACGCGGCGCGCGCAATGGTGGAATGCGCTCCGCTTTTCCACCCTACGGACTCGTGTAATCAAGCCGGCATCAACTCGGTGGCGCCGCCGACCAGGATGGCGTCGCCGTCGAGGCGGGTGTCGATGCGGCAGTCAGTCTGGAACAGGGTCAAGCCGCGCTGCAGCACGGCCGTCAAGGCGCCGGCCGCCACGCCCGTCGCGCGGTCCTCCAGCGCCGGATCGAGATGGTTGAAATTGCGTCCCTCGAACGTGCCGTCGGCGCGCCGGCAGTATACATAGCAGCCGTTCACGCCTTCGGCCTGGCCCCAGGCGGCGATGCGCGCCAGGTCCGGGCGCAGTGCCTGCAGGGCTGCGCGGTCGGCCACTTCGAGCAGCAATTTCGCACTGCCGACCGAGGCCACCAGCGGCGCCGAGACGAGTTCGGCGTTCAGCAGGCTGGCGACCAGTGCGGCCGGCAGCGCCGGCTTTGGCGCCGGCTGGCGCCGCAGTTCAATGTACAGGCCGTTGGCGCCGCGCACCAGCTGCAGCGGCTGGCCGCGCAGGGCGGTCGTCACGCCGATGCGCGTCGCCTGCGGCCTGGCGGCGAACAGGATGTGGGCGGCGGCCAGCGTGGCGTGCAGGCACAGCGGACTGCGCATGTGGGGATAGTAGTAGTCGAGCGTGGCGCCGTCGATGAACACGCAGGCGCTCCGGTTTTGTTGCCGGGCGAAGGCCTGGCGCGCGGCCGGCTGCTTGTCATCGTGCTCGATCACGAGCGCGGTGTTGCCCGTGCCTGGCTCCAGGCCAAAGCATTGTAGTTGGTGCACCAGCATGTCAATTCCCCGTGGAATGGTTTATACTGTGTTTTTATACAGTAGTTTCGTTTTCCCTCCATTCTATCGCGTCCCATGCTTTCCATCCCTGCGGGGCAGAATTTGCCGGCCTATGCCGAGCTGTTCTGCCTGACCAATTTCTCCTTCCTGCAAGGCGCCTCGCACGCCGGGGAGCTGGTCGCGCGCGCCGCCCAGCTGGGTTATGCGGCGCTGGCGATCACCGACGAGTGTTCGCTGGCCGGGGTGGTGCGGGCCCATGCCGAGGCCAGGAAGGCCGGCCTGGCGCTGCTGATCGGCGCCCATTTCCACTTGCGGCGGGCCGACGGCGGCGCGGCCCTGTCGCTGCTGCTGCTGGCGCAAAACCGCGACGGCTATGGCAACCTGTCCGAGCTGATCACGCTGGCGCGCACCCGCAGCGAAAAGGGCAGCTACCTCCTGATGCCGGGCGACCTGGACGCGCCGCCCCCCGCCCTGGCCCATCTGCGCGGCATGCCCGGCTGCCTGGCGATCCTGCTGCCGGCCTATCCGGGCCACGAGGCGGCCGACGTCGACCGCCTGCACCGGCAGGCCGGCTGGATGGCGGCCACCTTCCCCGGGCGCGCCTGGATCGGCTTGAACCTGCTGTACCGCGCCTTCGACGATGCGCACCGCGCCAGCGTCGAGGAGGTCGGCACGCTGCACGGCCTGGCGCCGGTGGCGCTGGGCCATGTGTGCATGCACGTGCGCTCGCGCAAGCCCTTGCACGACACCCTGTGCGCGATCCGGCTCGGCAAGGCGGTCGGCGAGTGCGGCTACGCGCTGGCCCAGAACGCCGAGCAGCACCTGCGCGCGCGCCTGCGCCTGGCCAACCTGTACAGCCCCGAGGCGCTGGCCGAAACGCTGCGCGTCGCCGCCCTGTGCCATTTTTCGCTCGACGAGTTGCGCTACGAATACCCAGACGAGCTGGTCCCGCCGGGCCAGACGGCGGCCGGCTACCTGCGCGCCGAAACCTACATCGGCGCCCACGGCCGCTTTCCTGGCGGGATCCCGGCGCGCGTGCAGGCCCAGCTCGAACACGAGCTCGAACTGATCGGCGAGCTGCGCTACGAGCCGTACTTCCTGACCGTCTACGACATCGTGCGCTTCGCCCGTTCGCAAGGCATCCTGTGCCAGGGGCGGGGCTCGGCCGCCAACTCGGCCGTCTGCTACTGCCTGGGCGTGACCGAGGTCGATCCGGCGCGCGGCAACCTGCTGTTCGAGCGCTTCATCTCGAAGGAGCGCGCCGAGCCGCCCGACATCGACGTCGACTTCGAGCACCAGCGGCGCGAAGAGGTGATCCAGTACATCTACAACAAATACGGGCGCGACCGGGCCGCGCTGGCCGCGGTGGTGATCAGCTACCGCCCCAAGAGCGCGCTGCGCGACGCCGGGCGCGCGCTGGGGGTGGACCTGGCCATCGTCGAGAAGGTGGCCAAGGCCCACCACTGGTTCGACAGCCGCGACGACCTGCTCAAGCGGCTGGCCGAGAGCGGGCTCGACGCCGGCTCCGAACTGGCGCAGCAGTGGGCCACGCTGGCGCAGCGCCTGCTCGGTTTTCCGCGCCACCTGTCGCAGCATCCGGGCGGCTTCGTGATTGCCCGCGGCAAGCTGTCGCGCCTGGTGCCGATCGAGAACGCGGCCATGGCCGAGCGCAGCGTGATCCAGTGGGACAAGGACGACCTCGAGGAGCTGGGCCTGCTCAAGGTCGACGTGCTGGCGCTGGGCATGCTCTCGGCGCTGCGCCGCGCGCTCGAGCTGGTGGGCCAGCAGCGCGGCACCGTGTTCGCGATGCAGGACATCCCGGCCGAAGACCCGGCCACCTACAACATGATCTGCGCGGCCGACACCATCGGGGTGTTCCAGATCGAATCGCGCGCCCAGATGAGCATGCTGCCGCGCATGCAGCCGCGCCAGTTCTACGACCTGGTGATCGAGGTGGCGATCGTGCGTCCCGGGCCGATCCAGGGCGGCATGGTGCATCCCTACCTGCGCCGGCGCCAGGGGCTCGAGCCGGTCGACTATCCGAAGCCGGAGATGCGGGTGGCGCTCGAGCGCACGCTGGGCGTGCCGATCTTCCAGGAGCAGGTGATGCAGGTGGCGATGCTGGCGGCCGGCTTCACGCCGGGCGAAGCGGACCAGCTGCGCCGTGCGATGGCGGCCTGGAAGCGCAAGGGCGGGCTGGAGCAGTACTACGGGCGCATCGTCGGCGGCATGCTCGAACGGGGCTACGAGCTGGCCTTCGCCGAGCAAATCTTCAGCCAGATCCAGGGCTTCGGCGAATACGGCTTTCCCGAATCGCACGCGGCCAGTTTCGCCTTGCTGGCCTACGCCAGCTCCTGGCTCAAGTGCCATGAACCGGCCGCCTTCACCTGCGCGCTGCTCAACAGCCTGCCGATGGGCTTCTACAGCGCGGCCCAGCTGGTGCAGGATGCGCGCCGCCACGGGGTCGAGGTGCGCCCGGCGGACATCGCCATCAGCGGCTGGGACAGCACGCTCGAAGACGGCACGCTGCGGCTGGGCTTGTCGCTGCAGCGCGGCATGCGGCGCGAGGTGGCCCAGCGCATCGAGGAGACGCGCGCGATGCGCCCGTTCTCCAGCGTGGCCGACCTGGCGCGCCGCGCCCAGCTCGACCGCCACGACTTGCAGGTGCTGGCCGCCGCCAACGCGCTCGCCCCGCTGGCGGGCAACCGGCGCCAGGCGCTGTGGCAGGCGGTCGGCGCGGTGACCGACAAGGATTTGCTGCGCCCGACCACGGTGGCCGAAGCGCAGCCGCAGCTGGGCGCGCCCAGCGAGGGCGATGAGATCGTGAGCGATTACCGCGCGCAGGGATTGACGCTGGGGCGCCATCCGCTGGCGCTGCTGCGCCCCCAATTGCTGGAGCGGCGCTTCCTGACGGCGGCCACGCTGGCCGATTTCAAGCAGGGGCAGCTGGCGCGCGCCTGCGGCATCGTCACCGTGCGCCAGCGCCCGGCCACGGCCAAGGGCGTGCTGTTCATGACGCTGGAGGACGAGACCGGCAACATCAACGTCATCATCTGGCCCAGCCTGGTCGAACAGCAACGGCGCGAAGTGCTCAGCGCGCGCCTGCTGGGCGTGTACGGGGTGTGGCAGCGCGAGGGCGAGGTGCGCCACCTGGTGGCCAAGCGCCTGGTCGACATGTCGGCCTGGCTGGGCCGCATCGGCACCCAGAGCCGCGATTTTTGCTAGCCCCCAAACTAATCTGCATCAGCTTTCCTGCATCCAGCGCGACGAACTTTGCCCTGAATCAAGAAAATGCCCGCTGCTAAAAATTGAGGCGTGGAACGCCGTGTACATTGCGATCGAAACGGAAATTTAAATTGTTGCAATGACACGAAACGGGGGCGCGATGAGGAACCTGAAAATTGGCCAGAAACTGGCCTTGAGCTTTGCCATCATTGGCGCGCTGATGCTGGCGCTGGCGCTGCTGAGCAATACCCGCATCCAGGCCCTGCACGATGAAATCGTCCTCACCAATGCAGACCGCTATCCGAAAACAGTGCTGGCGCACTCGATCAAGGACGAGCTGAACGAGAATGCGCGCAGCATGGCCAATCTCTTGCTCACCAGCGAGGCGGCCGCCCAGGAAGCCGAATTGGCCAGCATGGCAAAAAATTCCCGGGTCGTCAGCAAGGCGCTGGCCACGCTCGAGAAGACCGTCACGAGCGAGCAAGGCCGCCAATTCATGAGCCAATTGAGCGTCATCCGCGTCGCCTTTCTCGACGTGCGCGCGCGCTTTGCTGGCATGGTGAAGGAAGGCAGGCGCGAGGAGGCGAAGGCGCTGCTGATGACCGACGCGCGCCGGCTCCAGGCAGGGTATTTCGAGGTGCTCGACAATCTGATCGCCTACCAGGCCGCGCTGATGGATGCCGCCACCAGGAAGACCGAAGCGGACGCCCGCTCGGCCAGCCTGATGATCATTGTGCTGTCGGTCAGCGCGATGGCCCTCGGCGTCGTCATCGCGCTGCAAACTTCGCGCAGCATCACCGTGCCACTGCAGCACGCGATCAAGCTGGCGCGCAAGGTGGCGGACGGCGACCTGAGCAGCGTCATCGTAGTCGACACCACCGAGGAGACCGGCCAGCTGCTGCAGGCGCTCAAGGAAATGAATGCGGCCCTGCTGCAGATCGTCGGCCAGGTGCGCACCGGCACCGACTCGATCGCGACGGCATCGCGCCAGATCGCGGCGGGCAATCTGGACCTGTCGGCGCGCACCGAACAGGAGGCCAGCGCGCTCGAGCAAACCGCAGCGTCGATGGAACAGTTGACCACCACCACGCGCCAGAACGCCGACCACGCGCGCCAGGCCAACCAGCTGGCGCTGTCGGCCTCGGAAGTGGCGCAAAAGGGCGGCGCCGTGGTGGCCCGGGTGGTGCACACGATGAACGACATCAACCTCGCTTCGCGCGAGATCGTCGACATCATCGACGTGATCGACGGGATCGCGTTCCAGACCAATATCCTGGCGCTCAACGCCGCCGTGGAGGCGGCGCGCGCCGGCGAGCAGGGACGCGGTTTTGCCGTCGTCGCCAGCGAGGTGCGCAACCTGGCGCAACGTTCGGCGGCGGCGGCCAAGGAGATCAAGATCTTGATCGACAACTCGGTCGAGAAGGTCGATTTCGGTTCGGCGCTGGTGGGCCAGGCCGGCGCCACGATGGACGAGATCGTCGCCAGCGTGCAGCGCGTCACCACCATCATGGGCGACATCGGCGTCGCCAGCCGCGAGCAGGAGGCGGGCATCGAGCAGATCAACCGGGCGATCCTTGAACTCGATGGCGTGACCCAGCAGAACGCGGCCCTGGTCGAGCAGGAGGCGGCGGCCACCGAGTCGCTGCGCGACCAGGCGGCCAGCCTGGCCCAGGTGGTCAGCGTATTCTCGCTGGGCACGCGGCCGGCCGGCGCGAAGGTCGCCGCGCTGCCCGCCCGCCGGTTATCGAGGGCGCCGGCGTTCGCCAGCGTGGTCCCGCAGCGCCGTGCGCGCACCAGCACCGATGACCTGCAGTGGGATGAATTTTGAACCAGCGGACGCCTACCCGCGCTGCACCATCCACACCAGCGCCGTCGCACCGGCGAGGATGGCGGCCGTCGGGCGCACGCGCCGGCTCCAATGCGAGCGCTCCAGCAACACCAGCAGCGGTGCAACGGCGGCCACGATCAAAGTCTGCGCGGTCTCGATGCCAAGGTTGAACGCGAGCACGCCGATGGCCAGGCGCGCGCCGCTTAGTTGCAGCTCACGGATCGCGGACGCGAACGCCAGGCCATGCAGCAACCCGAACGCGGCCGCAATCGCGCCTTCGCAGCGCGGGAAGACCGGGCGCCATGCATGTATCGCCGCCACCAGGATCGAGGCGGCGATCGCGAACTCCACCGGCCGCTCCGGTAACGTGAGCACGCCGGCGGCGCCCAGGATCAGCGTCAGCGAGTGGCCGATCGTAAACGCCGTGACTACCTTTGCAAGATAGACCACCAGGTGGCGCGTTCCGCCGGTGCGGTCCCACTTGCCGCCTTTGGCCAGCATGGCGGCGGGCAGCAGCAAGGTAAGCAGAAACAGCAGATGGTCGCTGCCCTCGGCGATGTGGGTCATGCCGAGCCAAAAAAGGTCGGCGCAGGCGCCCCACCAGCGCGGGTCTGCCAGTTTCACTTCGAGGCTGCGCTGGCCGAAACGCAGCGTGCCGAGCACGCGCGGCGCCGCCTCCACGTCCGAGCGCAGCGCCACCACGGTGAGGTGGCTGGGCACGCGATGGGCGATCGCGTCGTCGCCGAACATGAAGTGCTCCAGCGGCGCACCGGTTGGGGGGCGCAAGCTCATTGTCGCCAGCAGGACCGCTGGCCGCTGGTCGCCCTGCCACTGCAGGCGCTCAACCTTGACGACCCATGCGCGACCGTCCGCTGCGACTGGACGGATGTGCGCGGCCAGGTAGGCCGCCATCGCGGCATCCGGGATTGGCGCGGCGCGCGGCGCCGGATCCGGCGCCGCCAGTGTGGCGAGCGGCCACCCGAACACCAGCCTCAGTTCGTCCAGCGGCAGGACCAGCTTGGCACGGACACTGTCGGGGCCGATCTCGAGCAAGACTTCGGACTGTGGCGATGGGTGCGCGCCGGCCGCCGCCATCATCGTTGCCAGGCCAAACGCTGCGATCAAATGCCAGAGTCGGTCCATGGGTCAGAAGCTTCCGCCGTAATCGGCCGTCTTGTCGCGCCAGATCGAGTGGTAGTGGATGTTGTTGCCATAAAGCACGCCCTGCTGGACGACGAACTCGATCCATACCCGCGGGCCGTCGATGCGCAGGTAGGAGCGCTGCGCATCAAGCGGCGAGGACAGTGAATTGGGGTAGGCGCTGAAGTCGGCCTTGCTGCCGTTCTGGCCCACGCCGTAAGCGACGTAGGTGTTGGCCAGCGCCGTGTCGGACAGGTAGTCGCCCAGCAGCGCACTGGCCACGTCGGCGGCCTGGGTGTTGACCCATGCCTCGATCGCCGCCCGCAGGCAGGCCATTTGCGTGGCGGTCATGGCCGAGTATTGCAGCCCGCGGCCGCTGCTCGGATAGGCCAGCGTTTTGTAGTTGGCATCGCTGTTGCCCGAGGCGCCCATGAGCACGTCACTAAACGCACCGGGCAGCCTGGCCGCCGCGGACGCGGCGTTGTCCGCATAGATCGATTCGGCCAGCAGGTACACGGCGGCGCGCTGTTTCTCCAATGGCGCGTGCGCCGTGCCGGCCGCGACCGCGTTGCCGGTCACGGTGACCAGGCCGTCCGGCGCGACGCTCCAGTTGGGCGGCTCGACGCCGATGAACGCCGGGGTCGCGCTGACCTTGCCGGTGTTGTACGTGAGGTTGTAGGCAAGGTGGTGGCCGGCCACCTGCAGGATCCATGGCGTCGTCACCGATGGGGTGCCGATGAACGCGATCGAATACAGGTCCGTCCCATAGCCCATTCCGGCCGCGCCACCGGTTCCCGTTGCGGGCGGTGGCGGTGCGGTTCCCGCCGGCGGGATTGCGGCTCCGGAGGGTGGGGTGCCGGCGCCGTCGGTCGGCGGCGTAGCGCCCATGCCGCCACCCACGCCTGAACCTTGCGCGCTGGCGAGCACCTGATCGGCCGCGCGCAGTTCGTTCATCAGGGTGATGCCGGTGGCGCTCAGGGCCTTCGCAATGATGATGTTGGCCGCCGCCAGCTGGGCCGCGCTGAGCGTACTGGTATTGAGGCGCAAGCCATGACGGTCGCCGGGCAGGTTGGTCCACAGGATGGCGTTGGCCAGCGCGTAGTCGAACTGCACGGTGGCCGACGAGGTGGCGGACGTGGCGATGGCTTTCTGGTCGGCCGACAGCGTAGCCAGGAAGGCGTTGGCGGCGTTGACGACCGCCGGCGTGTTGGCGCCAGCGTTGACCAGCTTGACCGTCAGCGTGGCGCTGGTGCTGGTCGCCGTGCCGGCGGTATTGGACAGCGCGACCTTGTAGCTGCCGGCACTGTACGCGCTGGCGGCCGTAATCCGGTAGGCGCGCCCGGTCGCGCCCCAATCCACCCAAGTTAAGCCATTTCAGCAATTTTTCTGACTCATCGCCTTGTG
>JAZJYV010000019.1:0-73320 GCA_040390195.1 Pseudomonadota bacterium
GCTCGCGGCGGGACTTGCACCCGCAAGAGTGCGCCCATGCTGGGCGCACAAAAAAAAGGCCACTCGCGTGGCCTTTGAGCTTGCTGCGCCTTGCCCTACCAGATGATCACGCGCTCTTTCGGCTCCAGGTACATCTTGTCCCCCGGTTTCACATCGAACGCCTTATAGAAGCCCGGCTGGTTCATGATGGTGCCGTTGGCACGGAATTGGCCGGCCGAATGGGGATCGCTCTTGACCTGTGCGATCGCCGCAGCATCGCGCATCTTCCCGCGCCACACCTGGCCGAAGCCCATGAAGAAGCGCTGCTCGCCCGTCAAACCATCGATCACAGGCGCCTTCTTGCCCTTGAGCGAGATCTGATAGGCCTTGTAGGCGATCGCCATGCCCGAGTTGTCGGCGATGTTTTCGCCCAGGGTCAGCTCGCCGTTGATGTGGTAGCCAGGCACCGGACTGTAGCCGTTGTACTGGGCCACCAGCATCTTGGTCTTGGCCGAGAAGTTCCGGTGGTCTTGCTTGGTCCACCAGTCGCGCAGATTGCCGTCGCCATCGTACTGGGAGCCTTGGTCGTCGAAGCCATGGCTGATTTCATGGCCGATCACCGCGCCGATGGCGCCATAGTTGACGGCGTCGTCGGCGTTGGCGTCGAAGAACGGGGGCTGCAGGATCGCCGCCGGGAACACGATCTCGTTGAGCTCGGGGTTGTAATAGGCGTTGATGGTCTGCGGCGTCATGCCCCATTCGCTGCGGTCGATCGGCTTGCCCAGCTTGTTCAGTTCGCGATCGTAGGCCACTGTGCGCGAACGCATCACATTGCCCATCAGGTCATCGGGCGACACGGTCAGGGCCGAATAGTCTTTCCAACGGTCCGGATAGGCGATCTTCGGCGTGAACTTGGCCAGCTTCGCCTGCGCCTCTTTCCTGGTTTGCGGACTCATCCAATCGAGCGTGTTGATGCTTTGCTTGAAGGCGGCCAGCAGGTTCTTGACCAGCTGCTCCATGCGCGCCTTGCGTTCGGCCGGGAAATTTTGCTCCACGTACAGCTTGCCGATGCTTTCGCCCAGCGCACCTTCGACCGTGCTCACGGCGCGTTTCCAGCGCGGCCGCATCTCCGGCGCGCCCGTCAGGGTGGTGCCGTAGAACGCGAATTGCTGGTCGACGAAGGGCTTGGAGAGGAAATTGGCATAGGCACGGATGCACTGCCAGCTGAAATAGGCCTTCCAAGTTTCCAGCGAGGTCTTGGCCAGCACCTCGTTGAAGCCTTTCAAATAGCTCGGCTGGCTGACAATCACGTCGCCCGCCTTGGCGGAGATGCCAGTCTGGGCCAGGTAGGTGGTCCAATCGAACTCAGGCGCCAGTTCGGACAGCTTGGCCAGCGTCACCTTGTTGTAGCGCTTGACCGGGTCGCGGTTCTCGACCCGGGTCCATTGCACTTTGGCCAGTTCCGTTTCCAGCTCGACGATGGCCTTTGCGTTAGCGGCAGCGCCCGTGTCGCCGGCCAGCGCCAGCATTTTTTCCACGTGCACCTGGTACTTGGCGCGCGTGTCGGCCAGCTTGGCGTCATCCGGCTTCAAGTAGTAGTCGCGGTCGGGCATGCCCAGGCCGCCTTGCACAATGTCGGCCACGTATTTGGTGGAATCTCTGGCGTCCTGGTGGATGCCGAAGTCAAACGGCGTGGCGACTCCGAGCTTGCTGCCATGCGCCATCAGGACCGCGATCTGGCGCTTGTCGCTCAACGATGCCACATGGGCCAGCGCTTCGTTCAACGGTTTCAGGCCCAGCGTCTCGAGCCTGGCCTCGTTCATGTAGCTGGCGTAGAAATCGCCGATCTTCTGGGCATCCGAACCGGCCACCTTGTTTGGATTCTTGGCCGAATTTTCAATGATCGCCAGCAGCTGCGGCTGGGTATCGTCGTACAGTTTGGCCGCCGCGCCCCAACTCGATTTGTCGGCCGGGATTTCCGTATTTTTCAGCCACTTGCCGTTCAGGTGGGCAAAGAAGTCGTCCTGCACGCGGATGGCGGGCTCGTTGTATTCGGTGGCGATGCCCGATGCCAGGGGCTTCTTCGCCGGGGCGGCCGCTTGGCCGGCACTGGCCAGCAGCGCCAGCGTCAGGGTGCTCAACAGATGAAGTTTCATGGGCTCTCTCGTGAAGTGGGTCGTTCCCGCGCAGGCGAGGACCCATACTGCAGCGGACTGGACGCGGCGTATGGGTTCCCGCCGGCGCGGGAACGACGGAGTCAAACTACCAGATGATGACGCGCTCGGCCGGGGCGCGGTACATCTTGTCGCCCTCTTTCACGCCAAAAGCTTCAAAGAAACCTGGCTGGTTCATCATGGTGCCGTTGGCGCGGAACTGGCCTGGCGAATGGGGATCGGTCTTGACCTGGATGATCTGCTGGTCGTCGCGCATCTTGCTGCGCCACACCTGCGCAAAGCCCATATAAAAGCGCTGGTCGCCGGTCAAGCCATCGATCACGGCCGCCTCCTTGCCGCCCAGCGACAATTTGTATGCCTTGTAGGCCACCGCCACGCCGGAATTGTCGCCGATGTTTTCGCCCAGGGTCAGCGCGCCGTTGACGTTGTAGCCCGGCAGCGGGCTGTAGCCGTCGTATTGCCTGGTCAGGGCGTCGGCCTTGGCCTGGAACTTGGCGCGGTCTTCCTTGGTCCACCAGTCGCGCAGGTTGCCGTCGCCGTCGGACTGGCTGCCCTTGTCGTCGAAGCCGTGGCTGATCTCGTGGCCGATCACCGCGCCGATGGCGCCATAGTTGACCGCGTCGTCGGCACGCATGTCGAAGAATGGTGGCTGCAAGATGGCGGCCGGGAACAGGATGTCGTTCAGGCTGGAACTGTAGCGCGCGTTCACCGTTTGCGGCGTCATGCTCCACTCTTCGCGGTCGACCGGCTGGCCCAGGCGGTTCTTGTTGCGGTTATAGACAAACGTGCGCACACGCATCATGTTGCCGGCCAGGTCGTTCGACTTGATGGAAAGCGCCGAATAGTCGCGCCATTTGTTCGGATACGCGATCTTGACGCCAAACTTGGCCAGCTTGGCTTGCGCTTCCTTCTTGGTTTCCGGGCTCATCCAGTCGAGCGTGTCGATGCTTTGCTTGTAGGCCGCCATCATGTTCTTCACCAGCTCGCCCATGCGCGCCTTGCGCTCGGCCGGGAAGTATTTTTCCACGTACAGCTTGCCGACCAGTTCGCCCAGCGCGCCGTCCACCGTGGCCACGCCGATTTTCCATTGCGGACGGTTTTCCGTCACGCCCGTCAGTTCAGTGCCGTAGAAGGCGAAATTCGCATCGGCAAAATCCTTGGACAGGAATTCCGAATAGCTGCGCAGCAGATGCCAGGCGAAGTAGGCTTTCCAGGCCCCGATGTCGCTGTCGGCCAACACCGCGTTCAAGCCCGTCAGGTAGCTCGGCTGGCTGACGATCACATACGGCACCTTGTTGGCGATGCCGGCCGCAGCCAGCCCACCCTTCCAGTCGTAGCCGGCGGTCAGGCTGCTGAGCTGGGAGATGTCCATCTTGTTGTAGCGCTTGACGGGGTCGCGGTTTTCCACATTGGTCCACTGCACCTTGGCCAGCGCCGTTTCCAGCGCGACGATGGCCTTGGCGGCGGCGGCCGGGTCTTTCTCGCCCGCCATGCCCAGCACCTTGGCCACGTGCAGTTCGTACTTGGCCAGCTTGCTGGCCATCTTGGCATCGTCTTTTTTCAGGTAGTAGTCGCGGTCGGGCAGCCCCAGGCCGCCCTGGCTGATGTAGGCGGCATACTTGGTCGACTCGCGGCTGTCCTGCTGCACCGAGATCGAGTACGGGCCCGCCACGCCGATCTGCGCCAGGTGGGCGATCAGCGCCGGCAGCGCCTTCTTGTCCTTGAGCGCATGGATGCGCTGCAGCTCGCCCGCAAGCGGACGGTAGCCGGCCGCGGCGCGCTGTTTCTCGTCCATGAAACTGGCGAACAGGTCGCCGATCTTTTGCACCTCGCTGCCCGCCTTCTTGGTCTTGTCTGCCTGCGCCGCCTCGATCAGGCCGCGCAGCTGCGGCTGGGTGTCGTCGCGCAGCTTGGCGAAGGTGCCCCAGCTCGACTTGTCGGCCGGGATTTCGGTCGTTTTCAGCCACTGCCCGTTCAGGTAGGTGAAGAAATCGTCTTGCGCGCGCACGCTTGCATCGATGTACTGGATGTCGACGCCGGAAATCGGCGCGCCCGGTTTGGGGGTGTCGGCGGCGCCGGCGAAGGCGGCCATCAGGCTCAGGGTCAGGGTGCTCAGCAGGTAACGGTTCACGGCGTGTCCTTATGGGGCGGAGGGGAGAAATGGCTTATGGCCAGGGCGAAATGTAGCACGAGTCGGGTGTTCAATTACAGCTTCATCTCGAGTTTGAGATTGAAGGTCGTGTAGGTGCGCGCGCTGCTCGCGGCCATCTGCGCCAGGCCGTTGGTGGTGACGCTGCGCGCGCTGTCGAACTGGGCGCCGAGCAGGTTGTTGGCGGCGACGCGCAGCTGGGTCTGGGCACTCCACTTCCACAGGCCGTACAAGTCGAGCTGGCGCTTGACGCCGCTGCTGGCCACTTCGGTCAGGCTGGTCTGCACCAGCGTGGCCGGGGTCCAGTTCCAGCTGCTGCCCAGGGTCAGCGGCAATTCCTTCATGCGATAGTCCAGGCCCAGGTTGGCGGTCTGCCTGGCTTGCTGGTCGAGCCGGTTGTTCGGCCCCGGAATGCCGTCCACGCGCGACCAGAAGTGGCTGTAGTTCGAACGCAGGTCGATGTTCGGCGCCTCGGCCATCACTTCGGCGAGCTGGAATTTCGCCTCGAGCTCGACCCCCGAGGTGCTGGCGTGGCCGATGTTGGTGGGCGCCGACACCCAGCGCCCGCTGCTCGCCTGGGTGATTTCGCGCCGCATCAGATTGTCGATCTGGCGCCCGAATGCGCTGGCCGAGACGATGCCGCTCTTGCCCAGGTAGTGTTCGTAGGCCAGGTCGATGCCCCTGGCCAGTTCCGGCTTCAGGTTCGGGTTGCCGATGCGGTCGGGGCGGGTCGGCCGGTTGTCGATCGAGAACGACGGCGCGGCGATCAGGTCGGCCAGCGGCGGCGCGCGGTAGCTCTGGGTCAGGCTGGCGCGCAGCTGGTCCTTGGGCGAACCGGGGATCCGGTACACCGCATGCGCGACCGGGCTCCAGACGCTGCTGCGGTTGCTGATGTCGGCGCGCGTGGCGCCGCTGCTGGTGGTGCGGATGCCTTCCCAGCGCAGGCCCGCGTAGACCGACCATTGCGGCGTGATGTCCCATTCGTCCTGCACGAAGGAGGCGAAGCGGCGTGTATCGGCCGCCAGGTTGGCGCCCGCGTCCTCGAATTCGGGCAGGTCGCCGCTGGCGGTCTTGGTCTCGCTGCGGTGGCCCAGTTCAAAGTCCCAGCCGGCCGCCAGCAAGTGGCCCGCGCCCAGCGGCGCGCTATATTTGCCGCCGGTGTTGAAGCCGTGGTCGTGGGTGGCATCGCTGTCGAGATAGTTCTTCTTCGGGCTGGCGTCGGCGTTGAAGGTGGCGCGCGCGGTGGCGTTGTCGCTGTGGCCACTGCCGAAGCCGAATTTGACGTCCAGCCTGGCCGCCCCGTCCATCTTGTGCAGCCAGTTGCCGAAGCCGCGCAGGAAGGTCGAGTTCGAGGTCGTGGCGCCCTTCTGCAGTGCGTATTCGGGCGCCACGCTGCCGATGCTCTGCGACAGCGTGCTGTCGGTGGCGCTGGCGCTGTGGCTGTTGACCAGGAAGGGCTGGAACGTCAAGGTGTCGCCGTTGTCGAACTTGTACGCCAGGCGCGGCGACAGGTGGATGCCGCGCGTGCGGCGGTCGGTCTCGTCGTGCACCTGCTGCTCGCGCTGCACCACGCCGCTGTCGAACTGGTCGAGGTTGTGGGTGGCGCTGTCGTCGTGCTGGCGGTTGACGAACAGGGCGCCGTTGAACAGCCAGGTCAGGCCGCCCAGTTTGCCCGGCACCGTCAGCGAGACGTTGGGGCCGTGGCGCTCCTGCTCGATGCTGTCGCTCAGCTTGAGCTGGATGTCCTTTTGCTGGTAGCCTTCGCGCAGCACGATGTTGATGGTGCCGGCGATGGCCTGGGTGCTGTGTTCGGCCACCGGGCCGCGGATCACTTCAATGCGCTCGACCTGGTCGGGCGAGAGCGATTCGAGCGAGAAGCCGGCCGGCGCCCGCTCGCCGTTGACCAGCATCTGGGTGTAGCCGTTGCCCAGGCCGCGCATGCGCACCGCGCCGCCGCGTCCCGGGCGCCCGCCCATGGTCACGCCCGGCAGGCGCTTGAGGATCTCGCCGATGCTGGTGTCGCCGTTGCGGTCGAGTTCCTCGCGCCCGAAGATCAGCTTGGAGGCGGTCGACATGCGGCGCAGTTCGGTGTCATCGGCGCGGCTGCCGTTGACCGTCACCTGCGGGATGGGCGTGTTCGGGCGCGCGGGGACGCTGTCGGTACTGCTGGTGCTGCTGTCCTGCTGTTGGGCGCAGGCCAGGCTGGGCGCGCTGCCCAACAGGGCCAGGCAGGCGATCGGTAACAGTCTGCTCATGGGGTCGACGATGCTTAAATTGAAAGCATTCTAGCGTCTGCCCGCAAACCGCCGGCCGCCCCGGCCCGGTTTTTTACTTTACGATACACATGGGCTTACATACCGCTGCTGCCCGGCTTGTTGCGTCCCATGCCGCCGCGGCGTGGGCTGCCCCCGTCTTCCTTGCCGCGCGGCTGGCTGCGCTGGGCGCCGCCGTCGGCCACCTTCATCATCTGCTCGGCCACCAGGCTGGCCACCATGCGGCGCTGGTTCTCGTCGAGCGCGTCGTTGACCGTCAACCACCATTCACGCAACTGCTTCTCCTCGGCCAGGCCGCTGGCCGCCTCGGCGTCGAGAACGGCGCCAAGCTCGCGCAGCTCCACGTTGGCGCCCTCGAGCGCCGTCTTGCTGTGCGCCTGCAGGCGCTCGCGGCGCGACTGCCGTTCACGCAGCAGGGCGTGGCTTTTCGACTCGGTCTGTTGCCAAAGCAGCAGCTGGTTCGGGTTCAGGGCCAGCGCCTTCTTCAAGTCCGGCGCCATCGCCATCAAGTCCTCGGCACGCATCTCCATGAGCGGCGTGGCCAGCGCGGGCAGGGTGGCCAGCAGCGCCAGCGCGAGGGCATATTTCAGGTGACGCAGCAGTGCGAATGTCATGGCATCGTTCCAGGCATAAAAAAGCCCACGGGGGGCCGTGGGCAAGACCACTTTTTGGGTGGAGAGAGAGAAAAACAGGTTTTCAATATAGGCTCCGCTTCGGCTCAGGGCGCGCACTCTTACAATTTCTTACGGACGTTAACGGCGCCGAAACATGGCTTTACATAAAGCTGCAGATTGGCGCACTTCGATACATATACCATATGCATGCGCGCACTGAAAATTTGCGCCGTGCGTACGCGCTGCGCAAATTCGGGTTTATACTGGTTTTGCGTTGGCGCCAGTCCGGCATGCCGTTCCTTCCGCAAAGACCAGGTGAATCCATGGGCTCTACTCTTAAGAATTCCGGCCTCGTCAGTTTGGGCGTGATCGCCGGCATCGCCGCGTCGATGCAGTTTTCCGCGCTCGCGCAAAAGAGTGTCGACCCGGGAATGCCGCTCGAGGAATTGCGCCAGCTGGCCGACGTGTATGGACTGATCAAGACCGATTACGTCGAACCGGTCGAGGACAAGCGTTTGCTGACCGAAGCCATCTCCGGCATGGTCGCCTCGCTCGACCCGCACTCGGCCTATCTCGACAAAAAAGCCTACCGCGACCTGCGCGAAGGCACCCAGGGCAAGTTCGTCGGACTCGGCATCGAGATCGCGCAGAGCGACGAGGGCTACATCAAGATCGTTGCGCCGATCGAGGATTCGCCCGCCTGGCGCGCCGGAATCAAGGCCGGCGACCTGATTGTGCGCATCGACGGCTTCGCCATCCAGGGACTCGGCATCGACGAAGCGGTCAAGAAGATGCGCGGCGATCCGCACACCAAGGTCACGCTCACCATCTTGCGCAAGGATGCGCCGACGCCGCTGGCGATGACGATCGCGCGTGAGGAAATCGTCCAGAAAAGCGTCAAGGGCAAGATCGTCGAGCCGGGCTATGCCTGGCTGCGCATTTCCCAATTCCAGGAACCGACACTCGACGACATGGCGTCCAAGATTGTCGCGCTGTACAAGCAGGACCCCAACCTCAAGGGCCTGGTGCTGGACCTGCGCAACGACCCGGGCGGCCTGCTGCAAGGGGCGATCGGCGTCTCGGCCGCGTTCCTGCCGAAAGACGCCGAGATCGTCTCGACCAATGGCCAGCTGGCCGACTCGCGCCAGAATTTCTATGGCCGCGCCGAGTTTTATGCGCTGCGCGGCGACAGCGATGCGCTCGCCAGGCTGCCGGCGGCAGTCAAGACCGTGCCGATGGTGGTGCTGGTAAACACCGGCTCGGCGTCGGCCTCGGAAATCGTGGCAGGCGCGCTGCAAGACTACAAGCGCGCCGCGATCATCGGCAGCCAGACCTTCGGCAAGGGTTCGGTGCAGACCATCCGGCCGCTGTCGAACGACACCGCCGTCAAGCTCACCACGGCGCGCTACTACACGCCGACCGGGCGCTCGATCCAGGCCAAGGGCATCGTGCCCGACTACCTGGTCGACGAGAACGCCGATGGCGACGGCCTGAACGGCTTGCGCACGCGCGAGGCCGATCTCGACAAGCACCTGTCGAACGACCGCGACAAGGAAGTGGCGCGCGTCAGGCGCGATGAAATGGAAGACCAGTTGCGCCAGGTGGCGCTCGAGCGCCAGCACAAGCCGCTCGAATATGGCAGCGCCGACGACTTCCAGTTGCAGCAGGCGCTCAGGCACCTCAAGGGCGAGCCGGTCCAGCTGGCGCACGGCGTCGCGCGCACCGCCGCGCTGCACAAGGTGCCAACCCCGTAGCGTGTTCAAGGGGTCGGACCCCGGTTTTTCTGTTGGGGGTCCGACCCCGGTTGCGGCGACATCTGCGAACCGGGGTCCGACCCCTCCGATTTCTTCCCCCTCCCTTTGCCATTGTGTAGAATCTGGATGAAAACCCGGCTGCGGCCAGCCTATAAAAATAGAAAGTTTAATAATGAAACAAGTAGTCATCAGCGGCACCGGCCTGTTCACACCAAACAACGCGATCTCGAACGAAGAACTGGTGCTTGCTTTCAACGCCTATGCCGAGCAGTTCAACGCCGACAATGCCGAAGCGATCGCCGCCGGCAGCGTGACCGCGATCGAAGGGTCATCCGCCGGCTTCATCGAAAAAGCGTCGGGCATCAAATCGCGCTTCGTGATGGAAAAGAGCGGCATCCTGGACCCGGCACGCATGACCGCGCGCATCCCCGAGCGCGCCGACGAAGAATTATCGCTGCAGGCCGAGATGTGCGTGGCGGCGGCGCAGCAGGCGCTCGAGCGCGCAGGGCGGGTGGCGGCCGACATCGACATGGTGCTCGTCGCCTGCAGCAATATGCAGCGCGCCTACCCGGCCATGGCGGTCGAGGTGCAGGACGCGCTGGGCATCGAAGGCTACGGCTTCGACATGAACGTGGCCTGCTCCTCGGCCACCTTCGGCATCCAGACCGCGGTGGCGGCGGTGCAAAGCGGCCAGGCGCGCGCGGTGCTGGTGCTCAATCCCGAGATCACCAGCGGGCACCTGAATTTCCGCGACCGCGACAGCCACTTCATCTTCGGCGACGCCTGCACCGCGATCGTGGTCGAAGCGGCCGACACGGCCAACAGCGCGCACCAGTTTGAGATCCTCGAAACGCGGCTCAAGACCAAGTTCTCGAACAACATCCGCAACAACTTCGGTTTCCTGAACCGCTTCGACGAAGCGGGCATTGGCCAGCCCGACAAATTGTTCCGCCAGCAGGGGCGCAAAGTGTTCAAGGAAGTGTGTCCGATGGCGGCCGAGATGATCCGTGAGACGGTGAGCGCGGCCGGGCTCGAGGTGGCGCAGGTGGCGCGCTACTGGCTGCACCAGGCCAACCTGAACATGAACCTGCTGATCACGCGCATGCTGCTCGGGCGCGACGCGGCGCCGGACGAGGCGCCGGTGATCCTCGACAGCTATGCCAACACCTCGTCGGCCGGCTCGATCATCGCCTTCCACAAGTACCAGGAGGACATGCCCTCCGGCGCGCACGGGGTGATTTGCTCGTTCGGCGCCGGCTACTCGATCGGCTGCGTCGTGGTGCGCAAAAAATAAACTCGAGCAATCGAAATACCGATGAACCCGTAGGGTGGAAAAGCGCAGCGCCTTCCACCCTACGGGCTTGCGAATGATCTGATTTCTCGACAAGATCGTTCGTATCAAAAACCTACAGCGAGGCGGCCAGTTCGGCGCCTTCCTTGATGGCGCGCTTGGCATCGAGTTCGGCCGCCAGCGCGGCGCCGCCGATCTTGTGGAAGCGCGGCCCGCCCGTGCTGCCTTCCTCCGGCATCAACTCGGTCAGGCTGTCCTGGCCGGCGCAAATGACGATGTTGTCGACCGCGACCAGGCGCGCCTTGCCGCCCACCGTGATGTGCAAGCCCTGGTCGTCGATCTTGTCGTACTGGACCCCAGCCATCATCACCACGCCATTGCGCGCCAGCGTCGCGCGGTGCACCCAGCCGGACGTCTTGCCCAGGCCCGCGCCCAGCTTCGACGCCTTGCGCTGCATCAGGTAGATCTGGCGCTCGGGCGTGGCCGCCACCGGCGCCACCAGGCCGCCGCTGGTCGTCGCCGCCAGGTCGACACCCCATTCGCCGGCCCAACTCGACACGGCCAGCGGGAGCGGATGGGCCGGATTGTGTAGCAGGTATTCGCCGACGTCGAAGCCGATACCGCCAGCCCCGATGATCGCGACCCGCTTGCCCACCGGTGCCTTGTGCAGCAACACGTCGAGGTAGGACAGCACCTTCGGATGGTCGATGCCGGCAATCGGCGGCTTGCGCACCTTGATCCCGGTGGCCACGATCACGTCGTCGTAGCCGCCGTCCAGCAGCTGTGCGCGCGTGACGCGCTGGCCCAGCCTGAGCGTCACCCCGCGCAGCTCGATCTGGCGCGCGAAGTAGCGGATCGTCTCGCTGAATTCTTCCTTGCCCGGAATCTGCATGGCGATCTTGAACTGTCCGCCCACGCTGTCGCTCGAGTCGAACAGCGTCACCGCGTGCCCGCATTCGGCCGCCACGGTCGCCGCCGACAGGCCGGCCGGCCCCGCGCCCACCACCGCAACCTTGCGCACCTTGCGCGCCGGCGCGTACACCAGCTCGGTCTCGTGACAGGCACGCGGATTGACCAGGCAACTGGCGCGCTGGTTCGAAAATGTGTGATCGAGGCAGGCCTGGTTGCAGCCGATGCAGGTGTTGATCTCGTCGGCGCGCCCGGCGGCGGCTTTGGCCACGAACTGGGCGTCGGCCAGGAACGGGCGCGCCATCGACACCATGTCGGCGTCGCCGCGCGCCAGGATGTCCTCGGCCTCGCGCGGCATGTTGATGCGGTTCGACGCCACCACCGGGATCTTCACCTCGCGCCGCAAGCGCCCCGCCACGCTGGCGAAGGCCGCGCGCGGCACCGAGGTGACGATGGTCGGCACACGCGCCTCATGCCAGCCGTAGCCGGTGTTGAGGATGCTCACGCCAGCTTGCTCGAGCGCGTGCGCGACCTTGATCACGTCGTCCCAGGTGTTGCCGCCATCGACCAGATCGAGCAGGGAATGGCGGTACATGATGATGAAGTCATGCCCCACTTCGCTGCGGATGCGCTTGATGATCTCCACTGGCAGGCGCATCCGGTTCTCAATGCTGCCGCCCCAGCGGTCCTGGCGCTGGTTGGTGCGCGCGCACAGGAACTGGTTGAGCAGGTAGCCTTCGCTGCCCATCACCTCGATGCCGTCGTAACCGGCGGCCCTGGCCAGCTTTGCGCAGCGCGCGTAGTCGGCGATCGTCGCCTCGATGCCGGCCTCGCTCAGGGCGCGTGGCTTGAACGGCGATATCGGCGACTTCAGTTCCGAGGCCGACACCACCAGCGGCTGGTAGCCATAGCGCCCCGCGTGCAGGATCTGCATCAGGATCTTGCCGCCCTCCTCGTGCACGGCGCGCGTCACGCGTCGGTGATTGAACACGTCGCCGGCGAAATTGAGCGTGCCGCCGAACGGCAGCAGCCAGCCCTGGCGGTTCGGCGAAATGCCGCCGGTGACGATCAGGCCGACCCCGCCGCGCGCACGTTCACGGTAGAACGCGGCCAGCTTGCCGTAATTGTAGAAACGGTCCTCGAGGCCGGTGTGCATCGAGCCCATGATCACGCGATTGCGCAGGGTCGTGAAGCCGAGGTCGAGCGGCGCCAGCAAGTGGGGATAGGAGTCGGTGGTCATGGTTCGCTTGGGTTCAGGGACAAACTGCATTAAAACCTGTTTCCGCTAGACAGGGGTCTCTAATCTTTAAGTTGCGCAAATGTCTGCAATTGTAGATTGTCACTTTTGCCTGCCGGCGACAATTTTTGTCAGTACAAGGCGTTCAAAAAGTGTCCGGACGCAGATCCATGCTGGGGCGGCATGACCGGCATGGTAATTGCTGCATGGAAACCATTGGCAACGCCTATGAGGACATTCATGAACGCTTTTACCGTAAGCGCCTGGGGGGCAGCTTGCTGCCTGGTGGCCGCCGGCCCGGCCATGGCGGCCACCGTCACGCTCGAATACAGCGGCAAAGCCCCGTACGACCTGGGCAGCAAGGTCTGGTTCCTGCCCAAGCTCGACGGGGTCGGCAAGACCATGGCGCTGTCGGTCAACGGCATTCGCGGCGTCAACGCGACGGTTGGCAAGATCAATGAGCAGAACGGCGAATTCAATGCACCGACCGTGATGCCCGAAGGAAAAACGGTGCTCGTCACGGCCACCACCCTGACCGAGCCGCAGCGCTCGGCCAGCGTCACCCTCAGTTTCAAGGCCGCCGCGCCGGCCATTACCGGCATCACCCCGACCTTGCTCGGCTGCGCCAAGCCGTTCACCCTGACCGTCACCGGCCTGCGCTTCGGCACCGACGCCGTGGTCTGGATCAACAGCCGCGCGGCGCCGACGACCTTCGTGTCGGGCACCGAGCTTGCCGCCAGCGGCTTGATCACCCAGCCAAACAGCAGCGTGGCCGTCAAGGTCGTCAGCGCCTCGATCGGCAGCTCGGTGGAAGATTACCGCGTCAAGGTCGGCGCCTGCAGCGCCGAGCCGACACCCTCACCCACGCCGGAACCGGCGCCAGCGCCGCTACCGGTGGTCGATGTGCCGGCGCCCGACGCGGCCACCGTGGCCGCCGCGCGCTTCCTTGAACAAGCCAGTTTCGGCCCCTCGCCGGCCACCATCGCGGCACTGAGGCAGGCCGGCACCAGCGCCTGGCTGGCGCAGCAACTGGCCATGGCGCCCACGCCCCTGCCGGTCACCGCGGATTTGAACACGCTGCGCAACAACTGGTACATGAACATGGCCACCGGCCAGGACCAGCTGCGCCAGCGCATGGTGTTCGCGCTGTCGCAAATTTTCGTCGTCTCGGCTGACAAGAACCCCTACGCGGCCGAAATCCAGCCCTGGCTGGCGACCCTGCACACCCACGCGTTTGGCAACTTCAAAAACCTGCTGCGCGAGATGTCGCTCAATCCGGCGATGGGCAAGTATCTCGACCTGGGCAACAGCATCCTGCCCTCGCCGAACGAGAACTATGCGCGTGAAGTGATGCAGCTGTTTACCGTTGGCCCCAACTTGCTGAACCAGGACGGCAGCCTGCAGCTCGACCGCAGTGGCGACCCGATTCCCACCTACGACCAGGCGCGCATCGGCGACATCTCGCGCGCCCTGTCCGGCTGGACCTATGCCGGCACCAACCCGACCGGCATCAACTGGGAAAACTTCAGCGGCCCGCTGCAGCCGCGCGATAAATACCACGACAAGGGCGCCAAGACGCTGCTCGGCGGGATCAGCATCCCGGCCGGCCAGGGCACGGTGCAGGACTTCGACGCCGTGATGGACAACCTGTTCCAGCACCCCAACCTGCCGCCGTTCATCGCAACGCGCCTGATCCGCCATTTCGTCAGCAGCAATCCGAGCCCGGCCTACATCACCCGCGTGGCCGGCGTTTTCGCCAACAGCGCCAACGGCCGCGGCGACCTGGCGGCGACCCTTCAGGCGGTGCTGCTCGATCCGGAGGCACGCGCCGACGCGCCAACGGCCAACTCGGGCCACCTGAAAGACCCGATGCTGCACACCATCGGCCTGATGCGGGCGATGAACGCGAGCCTGGTCAACCCGGCCAAGCTGTTCTGGGATTACTTCCTGATCGGCGAGAAGATCGTCAATGCGCCCAGCGTATTCAACTTCTATTCGCCGATGACGCGCCTGCCCGGCTCGCCCCAGGCCTTCGGCCCCGAGTTCCAGATCTACGCCCCCAGCCTGGCCGTGGCGCGCGCCAACCTGATTTACCGCCTGGTCACCGGCGAGTACAGCGGCATCGTCAAGTTCGACCTCAGTCCGTATGTGGCGGCGGCGGCCGACCCGGCCACGCTGATCAAGCTGGTCGATGCGAACCTGACGGCGGGCCGCATGACGCCGTCCGCGCGCAGCGCCATCGCCGGCGCGCTTGCCGCCAGCAGCGACAACAGGCAACGCGCCATCACCGCCCTGTACCTGACCGCGGTCAGCGCCGAATTCGCCGTGAGCAAATAAGAGGAACTGACATGACTTCACATTCGACATCCCGCCGCGGCTTCCTGCGCAACGGCGCCCAGGCCGGCATGCTGGGCGCGCTCTCCTCCCTCGGCCTGCTCAGCGCGGCCCCGGCGCAGGCCGCCGTGTCCGACTACAAGGCGCTGGTGTGCCTGTATCTGTTCGGCGGAAACGATGGCAACAACATGATCGTGCCGCTCGACGCGCTGCGCAACGCCAAATACACGGCGCAGCGCGCCAGCCATGGCCTGGCGCTGTCAAACGCCGCCGGCACGCTGCTGGCGCCACGCACGGCCAGCTTGCAGGCGGTGCCCAACCCGGTCAGCCAGGCTTTCGGTTTCCATTACGGGATGCCGGAGCTTGACACCTTGTACGGCCAGGACCAGGTGGCAGCGGTGCTCAATATGGGCAGCCTGCGCCAGCCGCTCACCCGTGCCCAATACCTGGCCGGTGGCGCCAATCCGCCGCAGCTGTTCTCGCATCCCGACCAGACCTTGCAGAACCAGGCGGGCAGCCCGTCCGGCGCGGGCACCGGCTGGGGCGGACGGCTGGTCGACCTGCTCGGCACGGGCGGCAACCTCGACGCGATCTCGGTCGGCAGCGGCGGCCTGTTCGTCGAAGGCGCCAGGACCCACGGCAACCAGCTGCCGTCCGATGGCAAGCTGTCGATCGCGGGCATGAATTTCTGGCCACAGAAGGAAGCCGATGCGCGGCGCGACGCGCTGCGCGCCATCCTCGGCGCCGACAATCCCAATCTGCTGGCCGACGCCGCCAACAAAGCCCTGCTGCACGGACTTGACCTGGTGGGCAACCTGGCCGCAGCCGAGGGCGGCGCCGCGCTTGGCACCGTGTTTCCGGCCAATTCGCTGGCCGTGCAGCTCAAGACGGTGGCCCAGCTGATCCGCCTGCGCGCCGCCCAAGGTCCAGGGCGCCAGGTGTATTTCGTCTCGCTGGGCGGCTTCGACACGCACGGCGGGCAAAGCTACCAGCAGTGGGACTTGCTCAAGCAGGTATCGCAGTCAGTGGCCGCGTTCCAGCTGGCGCTGGCCGAAATCGGCGCAGCGCAAAACGTCACCACCTTCACCATGTCCGATTTCGGGCGCACGCTGGTGCCCAACTCGGGCGGCACCGACCACGCCTGGGGCAACCACCAGCTGGTGATCGGCGCGGCCGTCAAGGGCGGGCTGTATGGACAGTTCCCCGACTTCACGCTCGGCGGGCCGGACGACGCCACCGGGCGCGGCGCCTGGATTCCCCAGTTCTCGAACCAGCAGTTCGGCGCCACCCTGGGGCGCTGGTTCGGCGCCGACCAGCAGATGCTCGAGAACGAGGTGTTCAAGAACGAGCTGCTCAAGTTCGGCAGCTCCGACCTCGGCTTCATGGGCTGACGCCAAGCAGACGCCGCTTGTCAGGCCCCAGGCTTTCCCGTAGGCTCGCGCCATGACCGCCCGACTCTTCATTTGCCTGCTGCTCGCCTGCGCCCTGCCGTGCCAGGCGGCGCCACAGAAGCTGCAGGTCGAGGTCAAGCGGGTCGCCGCCGACGATCAGCATGTCTACCAGGTCAGTTCGAGCGGCATGGTGCAGGCCCCGCCGGCGACAGTCTGGAAGATCCTCACCGATTACGAGCGCATGCCCGAATTCGTGCCCGACATGCAAAGCTCGAAAGTGCTCTCGCGCAGCGGCAACCGCGTCATTGTCGAGCAATTCGGCACCGCGCGCTTCCTGTTCATCCGGCGCGACATCCACCTGATCGTGCTGGCCAGCGAACAGCCCTCGACCAGCATCGAGATCACCCTGGTGACGGGCGACATGAAGGTGTATGAATGCCACTGGGAGATCGCACCGGTGCCCGAGACGGGCGGCACGCGCATCAGCTACAGTGGCAGCATGGTGCCCAAGTTCTATGTGCCAGGCTTTCTCGGGGCGAACATCATCCGCAGCGATATCGAACGCATGATGACGGCCGTGCTCGAGCGCCTGGACCGTCCCGAGTAGCGACGCCTACGCGGTGTAAGCGTCGCGCTCGCGCAATTCGGCGAAGCTCTCGATGCTGCCGATCTTGACCACCACCGGATTGAGGCTCAATTGCGGCGCCATCGCGCGCCAGGCGAACTGCCACTCGTGCTCGTGCGCCTCGGCGCTGGTCTTGGTGAAGGCGGCGCCAAGCGCGGCGCGCACGCCGTATTCAATGGCGCCGTCGATTCCCGCCCAGCTGGGCAGGGTGCGCTGCACCGCGCGATGCAGGCGCTCGCCGAATTCCTCGGTGTTGTGGATGATCAGGCAGCAGTCGGCCGGCGCCAGCGCGTCAAACAGGGACTTGTCCCAGACGGTGGAAAACGCCAGCGTCAGGCAATTGTTGGCCGGGACCAGCCGGAACTGGCCGGCCTTGAGCGCGAGTTCGAGCTCGGCGCGCGGCCCATAGCGGTGCAGGGTCGGGGGGCGTTTATAGTCGTGCATGGCTTGCTCAATCAGGAAAAGGGGTCAATGCGCACCCGCCCGGGCCGGGCGCGCATGGCGGCGCGAACGCAGGCTCTTGGAGGCGATGAAGATTTCGCGCAGCAGGTACATGAAACTGCCGATCAGGGCCACCATGCCGAGCACGAAGAACGCTGCGATGTATTTGTCGAGCGGCAGATTGGTGGTGTCGCCCAAGAACAGCATGGCGATGATCAGGCAGATCAGCAGGCCGCACACGGTCGACAGCGTGATCGAAAAATTGATCAGGTGGGAACGCCGGTACAGCACGTCGAGTTCTTCCATGTAGGCTTCGTGGTAGCCGATGTCGAGCCGGTCTTCGAGCACGCGCGAGCGATCGATGATGCGCGCCAGGCGGTTGGTCAGCACCATCAGGTTGGTGCACACGCCGGTGAGCAGGAATACCGGCGCGATGGCCAGCTGGATCACATGGCCGATGTCGGTGATCTGGATGTTCATGAAATTATTTTATTTGATGGGGTAGCGTCGGGTGGAGAAGCGCTGCGCTTTTCCACCCTGCGAAGACCGGGTTCTGCCGCTAGTGTACCAGCCCGGGCACCTAATCGAACTTCGCGCCATGCTTGAACTGTTCGGTGGCCGCCACCAGCGCCTGCGCAATGCCCGCTTCCAGCGCGCCGTGCCCGGCGTTCGCAATCATGCGCAGCTTCGAGCCCGGCCAGCCCTGATGCAGGCGCCAGGCCGACAAGGGCGGGCAGATCACGTCGTAGCGGCCCTGCACGATCACCGCCGGCAAGTGCGCGATGCGTCCCAAGTTGCGTATCAACTGATCATCGGACAGGAAGCCGAGATTGGCCATATAGTGCGATTCGAGCCGCCCCACGCCAAGGTCGAGCGTGTCCGAGGCCGCTTCCTCCTCCTGAGGCAGCAGGAACACGCGGCGCCCCTCGAAGCGGCTCCAGGCGCGCGCGGCCGGCCAGTACACGGCCGGGTCGTCGCACAGCATGCGGCGGGTGTAGGCGCCCAGCAGGTCGCCCCGTTCGGCGAGCGGGATTGGCGCCACGAATTCGTCGTACAACTCCGGATAGAACCACTGCACCCCATGCAGGAACCACTCGATTTCGGGCGCCGTGCACAGGAAAATGCCGCGCAGGATGAAGCCAAGGCAGCGCTGCGGATGCGCCTGGCCATAGGCCAGCGCCAGGGTCGACCCCCACGAGCCGCCGAACACCAGCCACTGTTCGACGCCGAACAATTCGCGCAGCGCCTCGATGTCGCCCACCAGCAGCTCGGTGCTGTTGTTGCGCCATTCGCCCAGCGGGGTCGACTTGCCGGCGCCGCGCTGGTCGAACAGGATCACCCGGTAATGCTGCGGGTCGAAGAAGCGGCGGTGCTGGGGCGACAGGCCCGCGCCGGGACCGCCGTGCAGGAACAGCACCGGCACGCCGTTGGGATTGCCCACCTCCTCCCAGTACAGGGAATGGAGGGCGTCGACCTGCAGGCGCCCCTGGCGCGTGGGTTGAATCGGCGGGAACAGCGCGCGTGGCAGGTCGGGCATGGGGAAGACTCGCAACAATGGAAGCCAGATTGTAGCGCCATCCCAGGCGATTGGGTGCTCAGCCACGCGCCACGGGAATCGAATTATTCGCAAGCCCGCGGATTTTCCGTAGGGTGGAAAAGCGCAGCGCGTTCCACCCTACGAGCCGGTGGATATTTCAATTTTTCGACACACCAGACTCTAGAAAAACGTGTTGACCCCGTAGCGCACGGTGTAGTCGTCGTCGACCACCAACAGCAGCGGCCACTTGTCGAACGTGGTGCAAGGATGGGAAATGCCGCAGCCAACCAGGTCGCCGACCTTGAGCGGATCGTTCGCCGGCAGCCGCAGGTAGGCGTGCTGGTCGTTCATTTTCTCGATGCTGCAGCCAGCCGGCAGCGCGCGCGGCTGGCCGGGGCCGGGCACGTGCGCGTACACGGGAATCGGCAAGTCGACGTCGTAGGAAGCGTCGCGCTTGCCCATGGTGAGGATCGCCAGCGTCGGTTCCGGCCGCGATTGCACCATGCTCCACACTTCCAGCGCCGGTTGCAGGCGGCCGGCAGGCAGGCCGGGTTCGCGCCGGTCCATCTCGGCCAGCAGTCGGTGGTAGGACCCGTGGTCGCTCGTCAAATAGCAGCCGCTGCGCAGCACCGGCAGCACCGGGCGCGACATCGGGCCGAGCAGCGAGAAGCCGCGCGCGACCAGGTCGAAATACGCCGAACCGCCGGCCGACAACAGGATCTGGGCGCTGCCGAACAGGCCTTCATGGTCGGCGCGCTGGACCAGGTCGGCCAGCTCGGCGACGAAGGCGTTCACCGCGATCAGGTCCGAGCCACGGTCATCGGTGACCAGCAGGCCCTCGTAGCCTTCGATGCCGGCCAGCTGCAGGCCCGGCGCGGCGGCGACCTCGCGTGCCAGCACCATCACCGCTTGCGCGGTTCGGCAACCGGCCCGTTTGCCGGGCATGCCCAGCTCCACCAGCAGCGGCAGCGGGCGTGTCAAGCCGCTGGCGACGACCGCTTGCGACAGGCGCGCGACGCCCTCGCTGGAGTCGACCAGCGCGAAGAATTCGAACTGTGGATCGGCCAGCATCAATTGCAGCACCGCGTTGATGTCCGCGCGCGCGACCAGCTGGTTGGCCAGCAGCACGCGCTTGACGCCGAAGCGGTGCGCCACCTGCACCTGGCTGGCTGCGGCCAGCGTGATGCCCCAGGCGCCGTTGGCCAGCTGGGCGCCGTACAACTGCGGGCTCATGGTGGTCTTGCCATGCGGCGCCAGCAGCGCGCCAAAGCGCTGGCAGAAGTCGCGCATCCAGGCCAGGTTGTGCTCAAGGGCGCTGTGTTTGAGCACGGCGACCGGGAAGCTGGTGTCGGCGCGCAGCACATTCCACTGCTGGGCGCCGATGTCGCCCTGGCGCAGCGCGGCAGTGAGCGGCACCCCTTTCACGCCGGGCAGCAGGATTTGTTGTTCGAGGCTGGCCAGTGACAGGCCGCCGGTTTCCAATGCAGTCATTCGATACCTCAATACCGTCATTCCCGCGCGCGCGGGAATGACGCGTTAAATTTTCGATTCATTTACAAGTCGTACGGTGTCGAACGCTCGACGCTCCCATTCCATTGTACCGGTGCCATGGCGGCCTGAGCCAGGCGAGTGACGATCCGAACCGGCGCACATAAAAAAAGCACCACCCGCAGGCAGTGCTTTTTTCCCGATACCGCAGCGTGGAAAACCGCTCAGGACATGTGCTGGCCGCCGTTGATGGCGATGTTCGCGCCGGTCACGAAAGCCGCCTCGTCCGACGACAGGTACGCCACCAGCCCGGCCACTTCTTCCGGCTTGCCCAGGCGTGCCATTGGAATTTGCGGGATGATCTTGCTGTCGAGGACTTCTTTCGGAATCTCCATCACCATCTTGGTGCCGATGTAACCTGGCGAGATGGTGTTGACCGTGACACCCTTGCGCGCCACTTCCAGCGCCAGCGCCTTGGTGAAACCGTGCATGCCAGCCTTGGCGGCCGAATAGTTGGTCTGGCCGAAAGCGCCCTTCTGGCCGTTCACCGACGAGATGTTGATGATCCGGCCCCAGCCGCGTTCAACCATGCCATCGCAGACCGGCTTGGTCATGTTGAACACCGAGTCGAGGTTGGTGGCCATGACGGCGTCCCAGTTCGGCTTGTCCATTTTCTTGAACGTCATGTCGCGCGTGATGCCGGCGTTGTTGACCAGCACATCAATCACGCCCACATCTTCCTGGATCTTGGCCACGCACGCTTGCGCGGAATCGTAGTCGGCCACGTCGCAGGCATAGGCCTTGAAATCGAAGCCCTGGTCGCGCGTCGTCGCCAGCCAGTCTTCCACCTTCTTGTTGCCAGGGGAATAGGTCGTGACAACCTTATATCCAAGCGCCGCCAGCTTGATGCACACCGCTTCGCCCAAACCGCCCATACCGCCAGTCACTAATGCAACTCTAGCCATTTTGTCTTCTCCTGTTTTTGTCAAACCACTTCGAAAGTCTGCGCAAATTTAATCGCGCTCTACCGCCAACGCCACCCCCATGCCACCGCCAATGCACAGGCTGGCCAGCCCGCGCTTGGCGTCGCGCCTGACCATTTCATGCAGCAGGGTCACCAGCACGCGCGCACCGGAGGCGCCGATCGGGTGGCCCAGCGCAATTGCGCCGCCATTGACGTTGATCTTGCTGGTGTCCCAGCCCATTTCCTTGTTCACGGCAATCGCCTGGGCGGCGAAGGCTTCGTTTATTTCCATCAGGTCCACTTGCTCGTGGGTCCAGCCGGCCTTCTTCAGACACAACTGGGTGGCCGACACGGGGCCCATGCCCATGATGGACGGGTCCAGCCCGGCCGAGGAATAGGCCTTGATGCGCGCCAGCGGCGTCAAGCCCAGTTGCTTGGCCTTGGAGGCCGACATCATGATCACGGCGGCGGCGCCATCGTTCAGGCCCGAGGCGTTGCCGGCGGTGACGGTGCCTTCCTTGTTGAACGCGGGGCGCAGGCCGGCCAGCGACTCGAGCGTGCTGCCATGCTTCGGATACTCGTCGGTGTCGAACACGACGGTACCCTTTTTGGAGGGGATTTCCAGCGGGATGATCTCGTCCTTGAACTTGCCCGCTTTTTGCGCAGCCTCGGCCTTGAGCTGGGACTGCAGCGCAAACTCGTCCTGCGCAGCGCGCGAGACATCGTATTTCTTGGCGACGTTTTCAGCCGTCACACCCATGTGATACTGGTTGTAGACGTCCCACAGGCCGTCGACGATCATGGTGTCGGTGAGCTTGGCGTCGCCCATCCGGAAACCGTCGCGCGAACCATTGAGCACGTGCGGCGAGGCGCTCATGTTCTCCTGGCCGCCGGCGATGATGATGTCGGCGTCGCCGCACTTGATGGCCTGGGCCGCCAGGTGGGTGGCCTTCAGGCCGCTGCCGCAGACCTTGCCGACGGTGAAGGCCGGCACCATGTCCGGCAGGCCGGCCTTGATGGTGGCCTGGCGCGCCGGATTCTGGCCCGCGCCGGCGGTGAGCACCTGGCCCAGGATGACTTCGTTGACGCTGGCCGGATCGAGGCCGATCTGCGCGAGCAGATGGCGGATCACGTGGGCGCCCAAATCGGCCGCAGGTATCTTGGCGAGCGCGCCGCCGAATTTGCCGACTGCGGTGCGGCCAGCGGCCACGATGACAACTTCTTCCATGTAGTTCTCCGTCGATTCAGGCACGTGGCCCAAGGTTTCAAATTGGCAGCCGGGTCATTCCAAGCCGACAGCCATGATACTGTCTGGAGCGGTCGCCGCAGGCGCGCCGGCAGGCGGCGCGGCCAAGGACAACTGACCAGTGATTCGGTCCTGCGGGGCCGGGGTCAACCAGCCGTGGGTATTGCTTGTGAACAAACACTGCCGGGTCGCGACGGTGGCGTTGGCAAGCAAGGTTTTCATCGTGTCGACTTGCTGCTCGGACGTGCGGACACCGACATCCATCACCGCATGGGTGACATGGTTGAGGTAAGCCATTTGGGCGTCGAACAATTCCCGGATGGCACGCGTGACGATCTCGTTATGGGCAAACATGGGGCTCCTCGGTGGGCAAAGTGCTCCATGTTAGGTTCCCGTTTCAACTCATGGTTGAGCAGTATCAATCTTATCGCATTTTCACTATCAGAAATCGGGGTTTGTGCAAAGGCCGTATGACGTAGATCAACTGAGCAGCACAATTCCATCGAGCGTACGTGCGCACTGTTCGCGGATCACCGCAACGAAATCCTTGACGTAGGCTTTGCCAGCCTGGGCCGGCGGCACCGAGACGAACAAATCGCTCCACAGGCCCTGCGGCCCGACCGGCTTGGAGAGCACATAGTCGTAGTCCACATAATTCTTGATCGCCCAGTTGGGCAGCGCGGCGATGCCGCGCCGGCTGGCTACAAGTTGCAATATTGCCACGGTCAGCTCGGCGGTGCGGCGCTCGAAACCCACCTTGGCCGGCCACAGCACCTCGCGGATCAGGTCAATGCGCTGCTCGGGGACGGGATAGGTGATGAGGGTTTCGCCCTCGAAATCGGCCGCTTCCAGCCGGCGCGCCGCGTGCAGGCGGTGCTTTTGCGCCAGCACCACCAGGATTTCGAAGCGGAACAGGGGGAACACGGCGTAGTCGGGGCCGCAGGCCGAACCGATCACCAGATCGGCCGCGCCGCTGCGCAGCAGCTCGACCGGATCGCTGTGAAAGCCCGACACCAGGTCGATCTCGACTTCCGGCCAACGCTGGCGGAATTCATCCATGACCGGCATGAGCCAATCGAAACAGGTGTGGCATTCGAGCGCCACGCGCAACTGGCCCTGGTCGCCCTGCGACAGGCGCGTCACGTCGCGCTCGGCTTGTTCGATGCAGGGCAGCACCTGGTCGGCCAGCTCAAGCAAACGGCTGCCAGCGGCGGTAAACGCGATCGGCATCGATTTACGCTCAAACAGCGGCGATTGGAAGCGATCCTCAATTAACTTGATTTGATGCGAGAGCGCCGACTGAGTCAGGTTCAGCAACTGGGCAGCACGCACCAGGGTGCCTGCCGAGCGCAGCGCGCTGAGGGTGCGCAAATGGCGAAGTTCGAGCATGGCGTCTTCTTATATGAAATTATTTCATGCAAATGCGCAAAATATGTCGTTTTGATTATAGACCGGTTTGCCGCACACTTTACACATCAATCATTAACTCTCCATGACACCATGAAAAATATTCAAACCCACGTGCTTGGCTTTCCCCGCATCGGCGCACGCCGCGAACTGAAACTGGCGCTCGAGGCGCATTGGCGCGGGGAGCGCAGCGAACCGGAACTGGAAGCGGCCGGCCGCCAGCTGCGCGCCGCGCACTGGGCGCTGCAAGCCGGGTCGGGCCTGGACCTGGTGACGGTGGGCGACTTCGCGTTCTACGACCAGGTGGCCAACCACATCGAGCTGTTCGGCTGCGAACCGGCCCGTTTCGGCTTCGACCCGCAGCAGTCCGCGCTGGCGCGCTACTTCAGCATGGCGCGCGGCGACACGCGCGAGGCGCACGGCGCTTGCTGCGGCCACGCCGGCCACGCGCTGGAAATGACCAAATGGTTCGACACCAACTACCACTATCTGGCCCCCGAGTTCACGCCCGAGACCGGGTTCGCGCTGGCCAGCGAACGCCTGTTCGACGAGGTCGCCGAAGCCCAGGCGCTGGGCCATCGGGTCAAGGCGAGCCTGATCGGGCCATTGACCTTCCTGTGGCTGGGGCGCGAGAAAAGCGCCGGTTTCGAGCGCCTGTCCCTGCTCGAACGCCTGCTGCCGGTGTATTGCGAAGTGTTGCAAAAGCTCAAGGCCCTCGGCGTGGAATGGGTCCAGCTCGACGAGCCGATCCTGGGCCTGGACCTGGCCCCGGCCTGGCGCAATGCCTACGAATCGACCTACTGGCAACTGGCCCAGCACGGCGTGAAAATCCTGCTGGCGACCTATTTCTCGCCGCTCGAGGAAAACCTCAGCCTGGCTTGCCGCCTGCCGGTGGCCGGGCTGCATGTGGACGGCGTGCGGGCACGCCAGGAACTGGCCAGCGTCAGCGACTGGCTGGCCCTGCCCAAGGTGCTCTCAGTGGGCATCGTCGATGGCCGCAACATCTGGCGCACCGACCTCGACGCGGCCAGGAGCGTGCTCGAACCGCTGCGCGACAAGCGCGCCGGCCAGTTGTGGATTGCACCATCGTGCTCGCTGCTGCACGTGCCGTTCAGCCTGGCGGGCGAGGACGAACTGGACCCGGAACTGGCATCCTGGCTGGCCTTCGCCACCGAAAAACTGGGCGAGCTGGCGACCCTGAAGGCAGCACTGGACGGCAGCGGTGACGACGCCGGGCTCGCCGCCGCGCGCGCCGCCCAACTGTCGCGCGCACGCAGCACGCGCGTGCACAATGACCAGGTGGCGGCGCGCCTGCAGGCGCTGGCGCCCGACGCCGACCGCCGCGGCGCGCCGTTCGCCGAGCGCCAGCCGCTGCAGTCAGCGCGCTTCAAGCTGCCGGCCTACCCGACCACCACGATCGGCTCGTTTCCGCAGACGGGGGCGATCCGCCAGGCGCGCGCCGCCTTCAAGGCCGGCGAACTGACGCGCGGCCAGTATGACAGCGCGATGCGCAACGAGATCGGCCACGCGGTCGAACGCCAGGTCGCACTGGGGCTGGACGTGCTGGTGCACGGCGAGGCCGAACGCAACGACATGGTCGAATATTTCGGCGAGCAGCTCGACGGTTTCGCCTTCACGCGCTACGGCTGGGTGCAGTCGTATGGCTCGCGCTGCGTCAAGCCGCCCGTCATTTTCGGCGACGTGGCGCGCCCGCGCGCGATGACGGTCGGCTGGACGGTGCATGCGCAAAGCCTGACGGCGCGGCCGATGAAAGGCATGCTGACCGGGCCGGTGACGATCCTGCAATGGTCGTTCGTGCGCGACGACCAGCCGCGCGCGCGCACCGCGCTGCAGATCGCGCTGGCCATGCGCGACGAGGTGGCCGACCTGGCGCAGGCCGGCATCGGCATGATCCAGATCGACGAGCCGGCCCTGCGCGAAGGCTTGCCGCTGCGCCGCGCGCGCTGGGACGATTACCTGGACTGGGCCACGCGCGCCTTCCGCATCACCGCCGCCGCGGCAGACGCGGCGACCCAGGTGCACACCCATATGTGCTACGCCCAGTTCAACGACATCCTGCCGCAGATCGCCGCCATGGATGCCGACGTGATTACCATCGAGACGAGCCGTTCGGACATGACGCTGCTCGACGCGTTTGGCCAGTTCCGCTATCCGAACCAGATCGGGCCGGGCGTGTACGACATCCACTCGCCGCGCGTGCCGGCGACCGGGGATATGGTGCGGCTGCTGAAAAAAGCGGCACAGGTAATCGCGCCGGCCAATCTGTGGGTCAATCCCGACTGCGGCCTGAAGACGCGCGGCTGGCCCGAGACCGAAGCGGCGCTGGCCAACATGGTGGCGGCGGCGCACGCAATGCGCCAGGATTCGTAAATCGCGGGAAAGCGCAGCGCATTCGGCAAAACCAGGGTCAGACCCCGGTTGATCCGCTTGGGGTCTGACCCTGGTTTTGCCGAATGCGCTGCGTGACGAATCGACAGCCGCGGAATTGATTATTTTGGCAGATCGTCGCTCTACGGTCTTGTTCGGGTGCTCAAACCTCGCCAAGCGATTGGTTTCAAAGTAAAATGCACCGGCTAACCCTCACGACCGTCGTCCATGTCCAAAAGCCTCCCGATTGAAATCAAGATTTCCACTGTCGTTGCGATCTCCACGATACTGCATTCCGCCGACCCGCTGGCGATCGACGCGGCCCTGAAACAGATGACCGGCGGCGTTTCTGATTTTTTCGAAGACGAATTCGCGGTCATCGACGTCAGCGCCATCGCCGCCGACACCCCCCACATTGAATGGGCGCGGCTGGTCGACCTGCTCAAGAAATACCGCCTGAACGCGGTCGCCGTGCGCGGCGCCACCCCATCGATGACCGACGCGATCCGCGCCCAGGGCCTGTCGCTCGACGATGGCAGCAGCGGCGTCAAGCCACGCGAAGAAGCGCTGGCGCCGGTCGCAGCGGTCATCGAAACAGCGCCCGCCCCGCTTCCCGAGCCGGTCACCGCGCTGGTGGCGCCCGGCGCCATGATCATCGACACCCCGGTGCGCGCCGGCCAGCGCATCTACGCGCGCGGCTGCGACCTGATCATCACGGCAGTGGTCAACAACGGCGCCGAAATCATCGCCGACGGCAGCATTCACGTGTACGCGCCCCTGTACGGGCGCGCCCTGGCCGGCGCCTCGGGCAATGCCGAGGCGCGCATCTTCGCGCTGTCGATGGAGCCGGAACTGGTCTCGATCGCCGGCGTCTACCGCACCTTCGACGATGGCTTTCCGACCGAACTGGCGCGCCAGCCCGCACAAATTCGCTTGGTCGGCGACCGAATCGATATACTATCGCTCAGTCCGGCTCCCCGCGCCTGATCCCAGATACTGAAAAGGACCTTTTGTGGCAAGAATTATTGTTGTAACGTCGGGCAAAGGCGGTGTCGGCAAGACCACCTCCAGCGCCAGTTTCTCCTCCGGCCTGGCCATGCGCGGCCACAAGACCGCCGTTCTCGACTTCGATGTGGGCCTGCGCAACCTCGATCTGATCATGGGCTGCGAACGGCGCGTGGTGTACGACCTGATCAACGTGATCAATGGCGAGGCCTCGCTCAACCAGGCCCTGATCAAGGACAAGCACTGCGACAACCTGTTCATCCTGCCCGCCTCGCAGACGCGCGACAAAGACGCGCTGTCGGAAGCGGGCGTCGAACGCGTGCTGCACGACCTGATCAACATGGGCTTCGAATACATCATCTGCGATTCGCCGGCCGGTATCGAGCACGGCGCGCTGATGGCGCTCACCTTCGCCGACGAAGCGATCATCGTGACCAATCCGGAAGTGTCGTCGGTGCGCGACTCGGACCGCATCCTGGGCATCATCCAGGCCAAGTCGCGGCGCGCCCAGACCGGCGCCGAACCGGTCAAGGAACACCTGCTCATCACGCGCTACTCGCCAAAACGGGTCGAAGCCGACGAGATGTTGTCGCACCAGGACGTGCAGGAGATCTTGCGCATCCCCGTGATCGGCATCATCCCCGAGTCCGAGTCGGTGCTGCACGCGTCGAACCAGGGCAATCCGGCGATCCATTTCAAGGGGACCGACGTGGCCGAAGCCTACGAGGACGTGGTTTCGCGTTTCCTCGGGCAAGAGCTGCCGCTGCGCTTTACCAGCTATGAAAAGCCGAACCTGCTTCAGCGTATCTTTGGGGTAAAGTGATATGGCCTTGCTCTCATTCCTGTTCCCCTCCAAGCCGAAGAGCGCCTCGGCTGCCAAGGAGCGCCTGCAGATCATCATCGCGCGCGAACGCAACGGCCGCGGCGGACCCGATTTCCTGCCCGCGCTGCACAAGGAGTTGATCGAGGTGATTTCGCGCTACACCAAGGTCAATCCCGACGATATCAAGATTTCGCTGGACCGCCAGGGCAACCTGGAAGTACTCGATGTCAATGTGGTGCTGCCCGACGCATAAATCCGTGTTGGCACCGAGCTAGCCCGGCCTGGCCGCGGCCAGCTCGTGCGCCACCGCCGCGCACGCATCCACATGCTCGTAGCCAAGCTTGCGAAACACGGTGAAGCCGATCGCCGCCGAAGCGATCTGCCCCGCGATGGGCACGATGCGCGCCGCCGTCTTGGCCATCACCTTCAAGCCGCTGCGCTTAAATAGCTGCAACACCAGCTCGCGGGTGATCAGCCGGCCCACCATCATGCCCCCCATCCCGACCGCCGCCTGGTAGGCGATGATGCGAAATTTCGGCTGCAGGGACTCGACTTGCTGGGCGCTGAGCCCGAACGCCTTGTTGACATCCTCGACCAGCAAGGCGAACAGCGACAGGTCGGACATCACGTCAATCCCGGGTATCGGCACGGCCGACACCCCGGCCGAAATCACGGCGCGCCGCCGCACCATGCGCCGGCAATGTTCGCGCACATGTTCAATATCTTCCTTGCTACTCGGGATCAAGGTCCAGTCCGTTGTCACAGTGCTACTCATTTCACCTTCCTTTTCGGCCCGGATTTATTTCCAAAAACACTATACAAGGCCATTGAATTCAAGGTTTTTACAGTGTACCGTGTAATCAATCCTGCGCTCGTCCTGCCGCGCATCTGCGTTGTCGAATGTAAATAAAGGTGATTCCTCTGGCGCAAAATTGTAAATGTCTGTTATATTCTAAGTAACTAATCATTAGCTTTTCGTAGGCGTGATCCTACAAACAATATTAGAGGCGCACTCCGCCCACTCATATGAGAATCGCCGTCCTAGACATTGAGCGCAGCCAGGCCGACCTGATTTGCCAGGTCCTGACCACGGCGGGCCATACTTGCCAGTCTTTCGACAATGGCAAGGACTTGCTTGGTCAATTACGCAAAGACAGCTTCGACATGCTGATCCTCGATTGGCAGGTGCCCGACCTGTCCGCCGTCGAGGTGGTGCGCCGCGCCAAGGAAAAACTGGCCAGCCACGCCCCCATCATGTTCCTGACCAATAGTTCGGCCGAGGACGATATCGTGGCCGGGATCGGCGCCGGCGCCGACGATTACATGATCAAGCCGCTGCGCCGCGGCGAGCTGGTGGCGCGCGTGCAGGCGCTGCTACGGCGCGCCTTTCCGTCGCAGAACGGCGCCGAACAACTGCACTTTGGCCCTTATGTGTTCGAAACGCGTCCCGGCCGGCTGTTGATGGATGGGGTCGTGATCGAAGTGACGCACAAGGAGTTCTACCTCGCCTTGTTATTTTTCCGCAATATCGGGCGCCCCCTGTCGCGCGCCTACATCCATGAATCGGTGTGGATACGCGAGACGGCCGTGCCTTCGCGCACCATGGACACCCACGTCTCGCGAGTGCGCAACAAGCTCCAGCTGCGCCCGGAAAACGGGTTTCGCCTGGTGCCCGTCTACAGCTATGGCTACCGCCTCGAAAAGCTGGGCGCATAAGGCGCGCCCGGGCTGGCCCGGGCACGGCACGGTATAATGGCCTCATACCGCACCAGCCAGTCCAAAATGCAACTTATTGCCGTCGGCCTCAACCACACCACCGCACCGGTCTCGATTCGCGAGCAGCTGGCGCTCGCGCCCGACCAGCTCGGCGAGGCGGTGCGCGCTGCGCGCGGCTGGTTCGCGCGGCTGGACGCGCGCGGCAGCGACGAGGCGGCCATCCTGTCGACTTGCAACCGCACCGAGATGTACGCGGCCAGCCATGTGCCCAATCCGGTCGACGCCAGCGCCCATTTTTTAGCCGACTACCACCAGCTCAACTTCGCCGAATTGCGGCCCCACCTGTACATGCTGCCCCAGGGCGAGGCCGTGCGCCACGCCTTCCGGGTCGCTTCCGGGCTCGACTCGATGGTGCTGGGCGAGCCGCAGATCCTCGGCCAGATGAAGGACGCGGCGCGCATGGCCGAGGCGGCCGGCGGCCTGGGCACCTATCTGCACCAGCTGTTCCAGCGCAGCTTCTCGGTGGCCAAGGAGGTGCGCAGCACCACCGAAATCGGCGCCCACAGCGTCTCGATGGCGGCCGCCGCGGTGCGCCTGTCGCAGCGCATCTTCGACAAGATCGCCGACCAGCACGTGCTGTTCATCGGCGCCGGCGAGATGATCGAACTGTGCGCCACCCATTTCGCGGCCCAGAACCCGAAATCGATCACGGTGGCCAACCGCACCATGGAGCGCGGCGAATCGCTGGCCCACCGCTTCAACGGCAAGGCGATCCGGCTGGCCGCGCTGCCCGAGCAACTGGCCCAGTTCGACATCGTCATCTCGTGCACCGCATCCTCGCTGCCTTTGATCGGGCTCGGGCTGGTTGAACGGGCCATCAAGACGCGCCGCCACAAGCCGATGTTCATGGTCGACCTGGCCGTGCCGCGCGATATCGAACCGGAAGTCGGCCGCCTCGACGACGTCTTCCTGTACACCGTGGACGATCTCGGCCAGGTGGTGCAAAGCGGCATGGAGAGCCGCCAGGCGGCGGTGGCCCAGGCCGAGGCGATCATCGAAACGCGCGTCCAGTCGTTCATGCACTGGATGGACGACCGCGCCGTGGTGCCGGTGATCCAGGACCTGCATGAGAACAGCGAGGCGATGCGCGTGCTCGAACTCGAGCGCGCGCGCAAGATGCTGGCCAAGGGCGAAGACATCGACGCCGTGCTCGAAGCCCTGTCCAAGGGCCTGACCGCCAAATTCCTGCACGGCCCGCAGCAAGCGCTGCACCAGGCCCAGGGCGACGAACGCGCGCGCCTGGCCACGCTGTTGCCGCAACTGTTCCGCGGCCGTCGTTAGCGCACCTGTCTTCGTTGTGCGCCGCCCTCGCGCCTTGCGAGGCGTTCTTTCCCTGACCTGAGTATCCCCATGAAACCATCGATGCTGGCCAAGCTGGACCAACTGGCCAACCGCCTTGTCGAACTCGACGAATTGCTGATGCACGAGGGCGCCACCTCGAACATGGACAGCTACCGCAAGATGACGCGCGAGCATGCCGAGATCGGCCCGCTGGTTGCCCTGTACCTGGAATACCAAGGCGCCCAGAACGACATCACGGAAGCCCAGGAGATGCTGTCCGACCCGGACATGAAGGACTTCGCGCAGGAAGAGATCGAGGCCGCCAAGGGCCGCGTGGTGCAGCTCGAACGCGATCTGCAGACCATGCTGCTGCCCAAGGACGTCAATGACGAGCGCAACATCTTTCTCGAGATCCGGGCCGGCACCGGCGGCGACGAGTCGGCGCTGTTCGCCGCCGACCTGCTGCGCATGTATACCCGCTTCGCCGAACGCAACCGCTGGCAGGTCGAGATGGTCTCCGAGTCGCAGTCGGACCTGGGCGGCTACCGCGAAGTGATCGTGCGCCTGATTGGCAATGGCGCCTACTCCAAGCTCAAGTTCGAGTCGGGCGGGCACCGCGTGCAGCGCGTGCCGGCCACCGAGACCCAGGGCCGGATCCACACCTCGGCCTGCACGGTGGCCGTGATGCCGGAGGCGGACGAGGTCGAAGACGTCAACATCAACCCGGCCGACCTGCGCATCGACACCTTTCGCGCTTCGGGCGCCGGCGGCCAGCACATCAACAAGACCGACTCGGCGGTGCGCCTGACCCACCTGCCGACGGGGATCGTGGTGGAATGCCAGGACGATCGCAGCCAGCACAAGAACAAGGCCTCGGCCCTGAAGGTACTGGCCGCACGCATCAAGGATGTGCAGTTGCGCGCGCAGCAGTCGAAGGAAGCGGCCACCCGCAAGAGCCTGATCGGATCGGGCGACCGCAGCGAGCGGATCCGGACCTATAATTTCCCCCAGGGGCGCATGACCGACCACCGCATCAACCTGACCTTGTACAAGCTCGATTTCATCATGGATGGCGACCTGGCGGAGCTGACCAATGCGCTGGCGGCCGAGCACCAGGCCGAGTTGTTGGCGGCGCTGGGCGATTAAGCCAGCAATAAGCCAAGCGCGCCAGAATAGGATTTATTCGCAAACTCGCAGGGTGGAAAAGCGCAGCGTTTTAAGGAAAACCGGGGTCAGACCCCGGTTGACCCGCTTGGGGTCTGACCCCGGTTTTCCTTAAAACGCTGCGCTTTTCCACCCTGCGGCACTTCGGCAAGTTGACCCTCGGACCAAATATGACCAACACCCGCACACTCCTGCTCCTGATCGCCGCCCTCTGTTTCGGGGCCGTCGGCACCGCCCTCTACCTGCAGCATGCGCATGACCTGCTGCCTTGCCCCTTGTGTGTGATCCAGCGCTACGCCTTCCTGTTCACCGGAACGTTCTGCCTGATCGCGGCCGGCGCCACGCGCCAGCGCCTGTGGGCCGGCCTGGCGCTTGCCAGCGACGCCGTCGGTGTGGGCTACCTGGCCAAGCACTTGTGGGTGCTGGCCCATCCCGGCCTGTCGTGCGGCATCGACCCGATGGAGACCTTCCTCAACAAGATCCCCACCGCGACCTACCTGCCATGGCTGTTCCGCGCGGACGGCTTGTGCGAGGACGCGCGCGACACCGTGCTTGGCCTGTCGGTCCCCCAATGGTCGGCCGTCGCCTTCACCGTCGTCACGCTGGCCCTGCTGGCCGCGCTGCTGCGCCGCCGCTGATGGAAATCCACCCCGGCACCAGCGTCGGCGCGCTCCAGGACGGCTTGCCCTTGGCGCCGCTGGAAAACCGCATCCTGCTGTGCCACGCGCTTGGCCTGACCCGGGTCGGGCTGATCACCCAGTCCGAACGGGTGGTCAGCGCGGCCGAGGCCAGGCAGCTGGCCAAATTGGTCGCGCGGCGCCAGGCCGGCGAACCGATTGCCTATATCGTCGGCCAACGTGAGTTCTTCGGCCTCGATTTCCGCGTCACCGGCGCGGTGCTGATCCCCCGCCCCGATACCGAGCTGCTGGTCGAGCTGGCGCTCGAGCGCCTGGCCTCGGGCGCCAGCGTGCTCGACATGGGCACCGGCAGCGGCGCGATCGCCGTCGCCATCGCCCACACCCGGCCCGACGCCATCGTCAGCGCGCTCGACGTGAGCGAGGCCGCGCTCGACATCGCACGCGGTAATGCGGCCAGCAACGGCGCCTGCGTGCGCTTCCTGCGCAGCGACTGGTACGACGCGCTGCGCGGCGAGACCTTCGGGATGATCGTCTCCAACCCGCCCTACATCGCCGACGGCGACGTCCATCTTGGGCAGGGCGACTTGCGCTTCGAGCCGGCCGGCGCGCTCACCGACCACGCCGACGGCCTGTCGGCGCTGCGCACCATCATCGCCGGCGCACCCTCGCACCTCGCCGCGCAGGGCTGGCTGCTGATGGAGCACGGCTACGACCAGGCCGCCCAGGTGCGCGAACTGCTCGCCGGCGCCGGCTACACGGACGTGCAGAGCTGGCGCGACCTGTCCGGCATCGAGCGCGTCTCGGGCGCGCGCAGGGCGTAGCATCGAGGGGTCAGACCCCGGTTTTTCTGTTGGGGGTCTGACCCCGGTTTGCAGACGCTGCGGCAACCGGGGTCAGACCCCTAACAGAAAAACCGGGGTCTGACCCCTAAAACCGTGTTCCACCCGACGCTCGACGCCCCAGCAATTCAATTAGAATGGCGGGAAATGGACAGCCGGCCAGATGCAAAACTGAATATTATGGTATGAAATCATGGTTTGACGCGGCGCCGACGCAGTTGCCGTTTTTCGGTTACTCTCTGCTCAAATTACCCATTTGGCAGTCCAAGAAAGGATTCCTCCGTGTCGAACCAACTGACCCGCCGCCTGGCCCTGCTGGACGACGATGCGCACCGCGCCCTGCTCGGCCAGGGCTTGCGCGGCATCGAACGTGAAACCCTGCGCGTCGACCCACAAGGCCGCCTGGCGCGCACAGCGCATCCGATCGCCCTGGGCTCGGCCCTGACCCATCCGCAGATCACCACCGACTACGCCGAGGCCCTGCTCGAGTTCATCACGCCGGCCGAGCACGACATCGGCCTGACCCTGCACAAGCTCGACGCCATCCACCGCTACGCCTATGGCAAGCTGGGCGAGGAAATGCTGTGGAGCGAATCGATGCCGTGCGAGCTGCCACCGGAAGCGGAGATCGACATCGCCTGGTACGGCAAGTCGAACATCGGCATGCTCAAGCACGTCTACCGGCGCGGCCTGGCCCTGCGCTACGGGAAAGCCATGCAGTGCATCGCCGGCATCCACTACAATTATTCGCTGCCGGAAAAGCTATGGCAGCTGCTGTCGGTGAACGAGGGCGTGCCTGAGGAGCGGCGCAGCGCCCTGCGCGACTTCCAGTCCGAGAGCTATATCGCGCTGATCCGCAATTTCCGCCGCTACAGCTGGCTGCTGATGTACCTGTTCGGCGCTTCGCCGGTGCTGTCGACGGGCTTCCTGCGCGGCCGCCAGCACCAGCTCGAAACGCTGTCCGGCGACACACTCTACCTGCCATACGCCACCAGCTTGCGCATGAGCGACCTGGGCTACCAGAACGACGCCCAGTCGGGCCTGACGCCGCACGAGAACTCACTCGAAAGCTATGTCACCACGCTGATGGATGCGGTCAACAAGCCGTATCCGCCCTACCAGGCGCTGGGCACGCGCCGCGATGGCGAGTGGATCCAGTTATCGACCAATGTGCTGCAGATCGAGAATGAATACTATTCGACGATCCGACCCAAGCGCGTGATCCGCACCGGCGAACGTCCGGTTCAGGCCCTGTGCAACCGCGGCGTGCAGTACATCGAAGTGCGCTGCCTGGACGTCGATCCGTTCGAGCCGATCGGCATCAGCCTCGAAACGGGCCGCTTCCTCGACGCCTTCCTGCTGTTTTGCGCGCTCGACGACAGCCCATCGATCAGCAGCGCCGAAAGCCAGGTCCACGCGCGCAATTTCGCGCGCACCGTCAAGGAAGGGCGCCGGCCCGGCCTGACCCTCACCCGCAACGGCGAGGAAGTGGCACTGCGGGACTGGGCCAATGAGCTGATCGCGCGTATCGGCCCGGTCGCCGCCCTGCTCGACGAACAGCACAACGAGGACGGCGTGCATGCCGCCTCGCTGGCGGTGCAATCGGCCAAGATCGCCGACCCGGAACTGACGCCGTCCGCACGCGTGCTGGCCGAAGTGCGGGCCGTCGGCTCGAGCGCCGCATTTGGGCTGCGCCAGAGCGAACTGCACGCGGCCTACTTCCGCGAGAGCGCGCTGATGCCGGCCGAAGCGCTCATGTTCGACGAACTGAGCGCAGCATCGCTGGCCGAGCAGGCAGTCATCGAGCAGGCGACGGGCCCCTCATTCGACGATTTCGTGGCAGCGTACAACAGCAGTACACTGTGCGGTAACTGACGAACGAGGCCGCCGCGCCGGAGGTTTTTTGCTTACCTTTTACAATGAACACCATGCCCTGCACCGCGGCCGCTTCGAGATGTTTCGGGGCGAACAGGTGCCGTGTTTCGAAAAGCCGGAACGGGCCGACATGGTGGCCGCCGAGCTGGGGCGGCGCGGGCTTGGCCGCATCGTCACGCCGCAAGGTGTGCCCCTGAACTCGCTCGAACGGATCCACACGCCGCGCTACCTGCACTTCCTGCGCAACGCCTGGAGCGAATGGATCGCGCTCGATCCGGCCAATGCCGGCAAGGATGCCTTCCCCTCCGTGTGGCCGATCCGCAGCCTGCGCGACGACGTCGAGCCCGACAACTTCTGCGCCCGCATGGGACTGTACTCGATGGACAGCGGCACGCCGTTGACGGCCGGCACCTGGATCGCGGCCAAGACCGGCGCCGACTGCGCCGTCAACGCCGCGCATGCGCTGCGCCTGGGCGAACGCGGCACATTCGCGCTCACGCGCCCGCCAGGCCACCACGCGGGCGCCGATTTCTTCGGCGGCTACTGCTTCCTGAACAATGCGGCGCTGGCGGCCCAGCACCTGCTCGACGACGGCGCCAGGAAAGTGGCGATCCTCGATCTCGACTACCACCACGGCAATGGTACACAGAGCATTTTCTATGCGCGCGGTGACGTGCAGTTCATCTCGATCCACGCCGATCCGCGCAGCGAGTATCCGTTCTACCTGGGTCACTCCGACGAGACGGGCGAAGGGGCCGGTGCCGGCATGAACATGAACTTGCCGCTGGCGGCCGGATCGAGCCCGGCCCAGTGGTTCGCAGCGCTCGAAACGGCCTGTCTCCGGCTGGGCAGCTACGCGCCCGAGGCGCTGGTGGTCTCGCTCGGCGTCGACACCTTCGGCGGCGATCCCTTGTCCCATTTCGCGCTCGCCAGCGCCGACTTCCTGCGCATAGGCGAGCGCATCGCCCATCTCGGCCTGCCGACTGTGTTCGTCTTCGAAGGCGGCTACGCGGTGGCCGAAATCGGTATCAACGTGGTCAACGTGCTCGAAGGTTTCGAGACAGCCGCATAACACCAGGAAGGTCATCCATGTCGCACTACGAACTTGCGCAGCTCAACGTGGGCTTGATGCGCGGCCCGATCGACTCCCCCGTGATGGCTGAATTCGTCGCCAACCTGGAGCGCATCAACGCGCTCGCCGAGCAGTCGCCCGGCTACGTATGGCGACTAAAGACCGGGGAAGGCAACGCCACCGCGCTGAGCCCCCTGGGCGCAGACGTGATCATCAACATGTCCGTGTGGCGCGACGTGGCGGCGCTCAATGACTATGTCTACCAAACCGCACACGTCGAAATCATGAAGCGCCGCAAGGAGTGGTTCGAGCGCTTCAAGGAAGCCTACCTGGTACTGTGGTGGGTGGCGCGCGGCCATCGGCCCAGCGTTGAAGAAGCGATCGCACGGATCGAACACCTGCGCGCGCATGGACCGACTGCGCACGCATTCACCTTTCGCAGCGCCTGGCCCGCGCCGGACGCGGCAGCACACGCCGCATCGGAACAAGCAATATGAACGAATGGCAGTGGCTCCCCTTTTCCGGATTGTCGAACCAGGCGCTGTACGAGGTGCTGGCCGCGCGCCAGAACGTGTTCATCCTCGAGCAGCGTTGCTTGTACGCCGATTTCGATGGCCTGGACCAGGGCGCCCACCATCTGCTGGGCTGGCGCAGCATGGACGGCAGGCGCCAGCTGGCGGCCTACCTGCGCTGCCTGGCTCCCGGCGCCAAGTACACCGAAATGTCGATCGGCCGGGTGCTGACCACCCCCGCCGCGCGCGGCGCGGGCATCGGGCGCGAGCTGCTCGAACAGGGCATCGCGCATGCCGAACGCCTGCATCCGGGCCACCGCATCCGCATCGGCGCCCAGCAGCACCTGGAACGTTTCTACGCCAGCTTCGGCTTCCAGGCCATCTCCGAACCCTACGACGAGGACGGCATCCGGCACGTCGACATGTTGCGCTGAGCCGCCACACCGACCAGCATCAGGCCGGTCAGGAACAGCAGCGCGCCGGCAGGCTCCGGCACTGCCGATACCGGATCGAGCCGCACCGCGCGGCAATCGCCGAAATCGCGGCAGGCCAATCCCGCGATCTGGCGCGCGTCGTTGATGCCGACCGCATCGACCAGCGTCCAGCCGGGCACCGGATCGACCAGCGAATTCAAATCCATCAAGCTGTCGTTGGCAAACAACCATGCGTGCGCGAGGTCTTGGGACCCGACATATTCGGAACTGCCAACGGCCATCCCCGCGCCGTTGATCCCCCTTGCAAACGTCTGCTGGCCGCCGAAACTGCCGATGTCGCGCATGGTTCCGTTGGAATACAGGAAGGCATGTTCGAAATTGCTGGCGGTAAGCGAGGTGCCGATCACCTGGCCGGCGTCGTTGATGGCCGATGCGTCGCTGAGCCGGCCGCCCAGTGTGCCGAGGTCGACCATGGCGCCCGCGCTGTACAGGAAGGCATGGGTGCTCAACTCCGGCACATCGCGGTCGAGCGCCGACTCGCCCACTACCTGGGCGGCGCTGTTGATGCCGTTGGCCCGGCCGAAGTCGCCGCCCAGCGTGCCCAGGTCCTGCATGCTGCCGCTCGCGTACAGGAAGGCGCGGTACTGGTTCTGCCCATTGAGCGACTGACCGGCCACCTGCCCCGCCGCGTTGATGCCGGTGCCGATGCTAAATGGTCCGCCCAGCGTGCCAAGGTCCTTCATGGCGCCGCCGGCATAGGCGAACGCGTGGATGGTGCTCGCATCGAGCGTCGAGCTGCCCGTCACGTCGCCATAGCGGTTGATGCTGGTGCCGCTGCTCGGGCCGCCGCCAAGGCTACCCAGGTCGGCCAGCGCCGCGCCCGACCACACGAAGGCATGCGCATTGTCGCCGGCGGAGTAATCGCCAACGATCTGGCCCGCGTTGTTGATACCGTGCGCCGAGGCGCCCTGCGGCAGGAAGGTCAGCGTGTAGGTCGGTGCGGCCTGGACGAGCGGCGCAAGCAAGCTGCCAGCGATAAATGAAATGAAGAAACAGGTTCGAACGAACATGAGGAATTCCTTTCTGATGAATCACCAGAATGGAGCCAAGCGCCGATCCCCGTTCTGCGCTGGATCAGTGCTCTGCCTGCCCGCGCGATCTGCGGTGCCGTCCAGGCGCCGCCGCCGCGCCGCGACATCATGATTGTGTTGTTGCGAGCGAAGGAGACGAGTGCGCCGTCGGTGTACGTTGCCAGGATTTTGAAACTGGGCACCCGGACCATTTACGGCGCCGTCGAAACGAGCGCGCCGAGTCGGCAGCAAGTCCCGCCTGAAACTGCCGCTTCAGGCATCCATGAACGTGAAGCCTTGTTTCAGATCGTTCATCCAGGACGGGCCGATCAGCTGTTCGTGTTGTAAGCGGCCAACCACGATTCCAGGGTGAACACCGATGTGGCGCGCAAAACGTCGCACCGCTTCTTTTGTACTCAAGCCTTGCAACTCTGGCGCGTACTGAGGGGGTATCAGCCAATCCCCAGCCCATCGATTTGCCTCTTGTTCGATTCTTTCAACTGCCAGACCGGCTTGCAGATCATCCAGGAAGATCGACCGCTTTTCTTCTTGAGAATTTGCATGTAACAGGATGTGTGCCGCCTCATGGAAGAAGATAAACCAGAACTTGTCGTTGGTCTTTCCGTAAAGCGACATTTGAATCAATGGTCTGGTCGGACTCAGCCAACGGGCCACACCGCTGACGCGGGCGCGCGGGATCGATGGGATGAGCGCAAACGTCACGCCGGCCTGCGCCAACAAACTACGCATTTTCGGTTCAAATGATTCCGGCGATTCGCCAGTGAGCATTCGAATTTGCTTGAGCGTAGCGGAAAACCGACCTTTGTCATACTTGACGCCGCCCTGCACCTCGGCTTGTCGTTCACCCAGGCGCAGCCACGCCGAAATTGCGCCGATATCGCTTTGATCATTCCTGCTGCGGCGAAAGGCGACCTGCATGCCACCATAGTGGGCGCGCCAATCATCTGGCGAGGCAACGCCGAAGAAGCGCAGACACGCATCCACCAGGTCGGGCTTGCGCTTGTCGACCAAGCGACATTTTTCAATGGCGCCGCTGGCCATCAACTCACGCACAGGCAGCTCGTCGAGCCAAGCGACCCACTGTTCACGCGCTCGGGCAGCCTCGAGGCGGGCGCAATGCTCCCGGTATTTTGCCTCGCGCGCGAGCCAAAACCCGGCATGGCTTCCCAATACACGCTCGAGCCTCAATGCAGCATCATCCGTGAGCGCTACCTTGCCGTTGACGAGTTGACTGACGTGTTTTTCTGAATAACCAAGGCGGCCAGCGAGTTCCGCCTGGGTCCACCCGCGCTCTTCGACGAGATCAATGATCGTGTCTCCAGGTCGGGAAACCCAGTCTGGTGCAAAAGGAGCACTCAGCTCAGTCATGATAATCTCCTATGTATTCAACGCAGACGATGGTCACCTCGGACCACTCGATGGCGCCGTCGGCATCGACTGGGCAGGGCCACTGATCCGGGATGAACACCATGCGCCAGCCACCGCTCACTTCAAGAGCGAACTGACCTGTACGTCTGCCCTTGAGTGGATGCGGATTGCCCGCAACTAAGTCGGTCACCCTGCCCGCGGCATCCAAGTCACCCAAGCGTGCCGCGAGCTTCTTCGCACATGCGGCCCCAAGTTTTCTTTCGGCGACAGCCCGGGTCTCGCACAGGGCGCGGACCTTCTTGTCCTTAAAGGCGATCTTCAAGGTGGCCTTTAAAAATTTACCGATTAGGTAAATAATTTTACCATCAATCGCGTTCCTAGAACGTGATGACGAAGCGCGCGCCGGCGCTGACCGACTTGGCGTAGCGTACGGTGCCGCCGTTGCCGTGGATGAGCTGGCGCACCATGGCCAGGCCGACACCGCTGCCGTGCTTGCGGGTGGAGAAGAACGGCGTGAAGATGTGCGCCACCAGCGCGTCGGCTACGCCCGGCCCATTGTCGCTGACCTCGATGCGCAGCCGTCCGCCGCGGCCGAGCCGGGCGCTGACCTGGGCGGCCGCCTGCGCCGCGCCTTCGCCTGCCTCGGCGGCGTTCTTGAGCAGGTTGATCAACGCCTGCTCGAGCTGGCCCGCGTCGACCATCAGTTCGAGCGAGGCTGGGTCGACACTGAAGTCGACACGCCCGCCACCCGCGCGCCAGGCCGGCCCCACCAGTGCCGCCACACGCTCGAACATGGCTTCAAGGCGCACCAGTTCGGGCCGGGCAGGCGGCAGGTTCGACAGGCTGCGGTAGCTGCCCACGAAGTCGACCAGGCTGTCGGCGCGGCGGCTGATCGCGTCGAGCGCGGTGACCAGGTCGGCGCACACGCCGGGCGGCAATGCACCGCGCAACTCGTCCAGCAGCTCATACGCAGTACGCGAGAGAGACGCGACGGGCGTCAGCGAATTCATGATTTCGTGGGTCAGCACGTGCACCAGCTGGCGCCAGGCGTTGAGCGCCTCCGCTTCCAGTTCCGACTCGACCGGCATCAGCGCCACCAGCCGCTGCGCGGCGCCCTGCACGCTCAGCGCCGACACCGACACCAGCGCCCGTTCGACGCCGCGCTCGGTGTCGAACGAAATCATGCTGCGCTGGCCAACGGGCTGCATGCCAAGCTGGCGAAACAGCTCCGCCGGATCACTGGTGCGGCCGGGTGCCACCAGGCGCCGTGCCATGGCATTGAGTGCTTCGGCATCCTGCGCGCCGGTGATGCGGAACAAGGCGATGGGGGCGTGTTCGAGGCGCGCCTCGAGCACCAGCGCATCGCTCATCTGCACCACCGATGCGGGAACGACGCTGTACACGGGCGGTCGCGCCAGTTTCCCAAGGCAGGACCAGAACCACGCCAGCAAGGGCAGGCCCGCCAGGGCGCACAGCACCATCAGGCGCGGCGAATCATTGAGCATGCCAGCAACCGACGCCAATGCCAGCATGCCGGCCAGCGCCAGCAGTGCGCTCCATTTGAGGCGGCGCTCAGATGCCATGCTTGCCCAGCTTGCGGTACAGCGCGGCGCGGCTCACGCCCAGCAGTCTGGCGGCATGGCTGATGTTGCCCTTGGCCTGGTCGAGCGCGGCGGCGATGGTGTCGCGTTCGAGTGCGCCGAGCTTGAAGTCTTCCGGCGCCGACGGCCGCAGCAACGGCGCGACTTGCTGGCCCAGTCCGAAATCGGCGAAACCATACTCCGCATCGACGCCCAGGATCACGGCGCGCTCGCAGGCGTGGCGCAGCGCGCGCACATTGCCCGGCCACGCGTGGGCGCACAGGCGCGCCAGGGCGGCGCCGGCCAGCGCGCGCGCGGGACGCTGGTACTGGTGCTCATAGGTGTCGAGATAGTGGCGCAGCAGGGCTGGAATGTCCTCGCAGCGCGTGCGCAGCGGTGGTACCCGGATCACGATGGTGTTCAGACGGAACAGCAGGTCGGAACGGAACACGGACGGATCGAACAGGCGCGCCTCGTCCAGGTTGGTGGCGCTGATGATGCGCACGTCGATCGCCTCGGCCTTGTCGGCGCCGATTGGCGTCACTTCGCGCCGCTCCAGCGCCGTCAGCAATTTGGCCTGGCCGGCCAGCGGCATGTTGCCGATCTCGTCGAGGAACAGCGAGCCGCCGCGTGCGGCCTGGAAGCGGCCAGCCCGGTCGGCGCGGGCGTCGGTGAAGGCGCCTTTGCGGTGGCCGAACAATTCGCTCTCCAGGGTCGACTCGGGCACCGCCCCCATGTCCACCGCCAGGAAGCTGGCACCGGCGCGGCGCGACGACAGGTGCAGGGCGCGCGCCACCAGTTCCTTGCCGACCCCGTTCTCGCCGAGGATCATCACGTTCGCCTCGGTCGGGCCAACGCTGGCCAGCATTGCCTTCACCTCACGCATGGCGGCCGATTCGCCCATCAGCGCGGTGCTGGCCGATGCCGGCCCCACGCTTGCGGCGCGGCGCGCCAGCGCGTTGTCGACCGCCGCCACCAGGCGCGCATTGTCCCAGGGCTTGGTGATGAAATCGCAGGCGCCGCGTTTGAGCGCCTCCACCGCCAGTGGCACGTCGGCGTATGCGGTAAGCGCGATCACGGCCGGCGGGCGGGCCTGGGCGCGCAACAGGTCAAGCACGGCCAGGCCCTCGGCGCCATCGATGCGGCCGGGTGTGAAATTGAAGTCGAGCAGGACCACGTCGGGTACGCCATTGGCCAGCAGTGCGGGCAGGCGAGCCGGATCGAGCAGCGTGGCCACCGCGCCATGGCGCCGGCGCAGCAGCAGTTGCGCGGCGCACGCGACGTCGGCGTCGTCGTCGAGAATCAGGATGCTGGCGGAGTCGGACATCGGGCGGGATGGAGGCTGCGAAGCTGCTCATTCTAGCAGCCGGCGGCAGCGCGGCAAGAGGCAAAAATCGCGCTGTCCGATATCGCACAGGGGCAGGTGTTCATTAGCGGACAGTTGGCCCTCCCCGTCGTTCCCGCGCGGGTGGGAACCCATACGCCGCCAGCGTGCCCGCGCAGCATGGGTTCGCGCCTGCGCGGGAACGACAGGGGTTGGCACGGCGCTTGCAACTTCGCGGACATGGACCGCATTCCCCCCCACCTCGCCGCCAACAGCGGCGCCGCCATGGACACGATTGTCCCGCGCCGCCGTTTCCGTCACGCCGCCCGTATCGGCGTCATCGCACTGCTGGTGCTAGGCGTGGCCGGCGCCGCCTGGCACTTTGCCCCACACGGCTTGCAGGTGGCCATGCGTGATGTGCGCATCGCCGCCGTCGAGAAAGGCGTGTTCCACGACGATATCGTCCTGCGCGCCAGCGCCGAACCGCTCAACTCCGTGATCCTCGATTCGGTCGAATCGGGCCGGGTCGAGGAAGTGCTGGCGCACGACGGCGCCCTGGTGCGCAAAGGCCAGCTGCTGTTTCGCCTCTCCAACCCGCAACGCAACCTGGAGCTGCTGGCGCGCCAGGCCGAACATGCGCAGCAAATTTCCAATCTGTCGAACCTGCGCGTGACCGAGGAAGCGGGCCGCACCGATCACCAGCGCCGCCAGTCCGATCTCGAATTCGCGCTGGCCCAGGCCGGCAAGCAACACGCGCGCAATGTGAAGCTGGCAGCCCAGGGCTTCATCTCCGGCGTCACGCTGGAGGAGTCAGGCGACCACCTCGCGCAGCAGCGCCACGCGCTCGAGCAGGAGCGCAGCCGCAGCGACACCGAGCAAGGCGTGCGGCGCGACGCGCTGGTCCAGATGGAGACGGCCATCAACGGCCTGCGCTCAGGCCTGTTGCTGGTCAACGCCACGGTCGACGCGCTGGCCGTGCGTGCGCCGGTTGACGGTATGCTCACCGGGTTTCGCCTGCAGATCGGCGAAACCGTGCGGCCCGACCAGCACATCGGCCGCATCGACGACCCAAAGCGCTTCAAGCTGGCCGCCCAGGTCGACGAGTTCTACCTGAACCGGGTCAGCGTGGGCCGGCGCGGCAGCGTGCAGCTCGACGAGCAGCGCTACCCGGTCGAAGTGAGCACCATCTACCCGCAGATCAAGGAAGGCCGCTTCACCGTCGAGATGGTGTTCATCGCTGCCCAGCCGCCCCAGCTCAGTCCCGGCCAGGGCATCGACGCCCAGCTCACGCTCGGTTCCCCGGCCCCGGCGCTGCTGCTGCCAAACGCCGCTTTCGTCAACGACAGCGGCGGCGCCTGGGTGTATGTGCTGGCCGCCGACGGCGCCACCGCCAGCCGGCGCACGGTGCGCATCGGCCGTCGCAGCAATAGCGAGGTCGAAGTCGTGGCCGGCTTGGCGCAGGGGGAGCGCGTCATCATCTCCAGCTATTCGGCATTCGGATCCGCCGAACGCCTACAATTGTCCCGCTAAACCCACAGGAAGAACCATGCTCAAACTTGTCAGCGTCAGCAAGATCCACTTGGCCGGCGAAGTCCAAACCACCGCCCTCGACCGCATCGACCTCGAAATCGGGGCCGGCGAATACGTGGCCATCACCGGCCCGTCCGGCTGCGGCAAATCGACCCTGCTCAGCCTTCTCGGCCTGCTCGACGTGCCGAACAGCGGCGAATACTGGTTCGAAGGCCAGAACGTGGCCGGCTGGAGCGAAGCGAAGCTGAACCAGCTGCGGCGCGGGCGCATTGGCTTCATTTTCCAGAGCTTCAACCTGATCGAAGAGTTGTCGGTATTTGAGAACGTCGAACTGGCGCTGGAATACACGGGCACGCCCGCCGGGCAACGGCGCGAACGCGTCAGTGCCATGCTCGACAAACTGGGCATTGGCCACCGGGCCACCCATCGTCCCTCGCAGCTGTCGGGCGGCCAGCAGCAGCGGGTGGCCATTGCGCGCGCGCTGGTGGCCGGTCCTGCCATGCTGCTGGCCGACGAACCGACCGGTAACCTCGACACCGCGCATGGCGACGAAGTCATGCGATTGTTGCGCACCATCAACGCCGAGGGCACCACGGTGGTGATGGTGACCCACTCGCCGGCCCACGCGGCGCAAGCCTCGCGCACCCTGCACCTGCTCGATGGGCGCATCGTGGTCGACGCCCTGCAGGCAGCGTAGAAGCGGCCTTTGCGGAGCGCCGGCGCCCGTGATTTGGGGTTTTTCAGGATATCGCTGATAATGGATTTTTCCGCACCGGAGGTTCGCATGTCATTCCAGGATTCCCCTAGCGCCTACGGCAGCGTGTCCCGCCTCAATCACTGGATTGGTGCGCTGTTCGTGCTGCTGTTGCTGGCCATCGGCCTGTATTTCGACGAGCTGCCCAAGGGCGACGAGCGCAGTTTCGTGCGCAAGCTGCACATCGCCGTCGGCACCATCGGCATCGTGTTCTTGCTGTTCCGCGTGTTCTGGCGCCTGCGTTCGCCCAGCCCGCTGCCGGTGCCGCAGAAACCGGCCATGATGCTGCTCGCGCGCGCGGTGCATGGTTTGCTGCTGACCGGGATCGTGCTGCTGGCGATCAGCGGACCGCTGATCCAGTGGAGCGGCGGACGTCCGTTCGGCGTGTTCAACCTGCTGCTCATCCCCAGCCCGTTTCCGCCGTTCGAGAGCTGGAAGGACGGCCTGGAAGAATTCCATGCCTTCGTCGCCGACGGCATGCTGGTGCTGATCGGCCTGCATGTGCTCGGTGTGCTCAAGCACCAGTTTATTGACCGCGACAAGCTGCTCTCGCGTATGACCGGGCGCTAAAGAACAGGAAACTGTCGAAACACGCTGGTCCGTCGAAGCGCAGCGCCTCCGGCAAAACCGGGGTCAGACCCCATGCGAATCAACCGGGGTCTGACCCCGGTTTTGCCGAAGGCGCTGCGCTTCGACGGACCAGCCGGCACCTCAGATCTCGACCTGGGTGCCCAGTTCGATCACCCGGTTGGTGGGGATCTGGTAGTAATCGGCCGCGCCGCGCGCATTGCGCGACATGGCCACGTACAGGTGCTCGCGCCACGGCGCCATGCCGCCGCCCGGCGCCGAAATCACAGTCTGGCGCGCGATGAAGAACGAGGTCTCCATCATCTCGAACGGCAGGCCGTGGTGTTCGCACTGGGCCAGCACCTTCGGAATGTCCGGCTCGTCCTTGAAGCCGTACGTCACGTTCAGCTGGAAGCAATTATGCCCAAGCGGTATCACCTTGGCCTGGTCGGCCAGCGGCACCCATGGCTCCTCGATGATATGCACCGTCAGGAACACCACACGCTCGTGCAGCACCTTGTTGTGCGACAGGTTGTGCAGCATCGCATGCGGCACGCCGTCCGATTCGCCGCGCAGGAAGATGGCGGTGCCGTAGACCCGCGTCGGCGGCGACACGAACAGCGATTCGAGGAAGTCGTCGAGCGGAATCGCGTGCTTTTGCAGGTTTTCGAACACCAGCGTGCGGCCGCGCTTCCAGGTCAGCATGACGGTCAGCAGGATCGAACCGATCAGCAAGGGGAACCAGCCGCCGTGGAACAGCTTGAGCGTGCTGGCGGCGAACAGCAGCACGTCCATGATGATGAAAAAGCCGGTCGCGCCAAAACACAGCAGCAGCGGCAGGTGCCAGCGGTAGCGCGTCACGAAGAAAGTCAGGAAGGTCGTCGCCAGCATGGTCGCGGTGACGGCGATGCCGTAGGCGCCGGCCAGCTTGTCGGAAGAGCCAAAGCCGACCACCGCCATCAGCACCACGATCAGCTGCAACCAGTTCACCACCGGAATGTAGATCTGGCCAATCTCGCTCTCGGAGGTGTGGGTGATGCGCATGCGCGGCAGCAGGCCCAGGGCGATGGCCTGCTTGGTCATCGAGAAGGTGCCGGAAATGGTCGCCTGCGATGCGATCACGGTCGCCATGGTCGACAGCGCAACGAGCGGATAGACGCTCCAGGCGCCCAGTTGCTGGAAGAAGGGATTGCCGATGGCCTCCGGATGGACCATCACCAGCGCGCCCTGCCCCAGGTAGTTCAGCGCCAGCGCAGGAAAAACGATCAGGAACCAGGCGAAGCGGATCGGCTTCTTGCCGAAGTGGCCCATGTCGGCATACAAGGCCTCGGCGCCAGTGAACGCCAGTACCACCGCGCCAAGCGCCAGGAAGGCGATGTAGCGATTATCGAGCATGAAGCGGAACGCATGCCATGGATTGAGTGCCGAGAGCACTTGCGGGGCGGCGGCGATGTTGACCACGCCCATCGCGGCCAGCACCGCAAACCACACCATCATGACCGGTCCGAACCAGCGCCCGATGCCGGCCGTGCCGCGGCGCTGCACCGCGTACAGCGACACCAGCACCACGATGGTGAGCGGCACCACGTACTTTTCCAACCCCGGCGCGGCCACTTCCAGGCCCTCGATCGCCGACAGCACCGAGATGGCCGGGGTGATCACGCTGTCGCCGTAGAACATGGTGGCGCCGAACACGCCAAGCAGCATCAGCGGCAAATGCCAGCGCGAAAACTTGCTCACCGAATTGAGGGCCAGCGCCATCAATGCCATGATGCCGCCCTCGCCGCGGTTATCGGCGCGCAGGATCAAGCTGACATACTTGAGCGAGACGATCATCGTCAAGCCCCAGAAAATCATGGAAATGATGCCCAGCAGGTTGGGCGTGTTCAGCACCAGCCCGTGTTCCGGGTCGAAGATCGTCTTGAGCGTGTACAGGGGACTGGTGCCGATATCGCCGTAGACGATACCGACGGCAGCGAGCGTCAGGGCGACGAGGCTGCTTTTCTTGTGTTGCGAGGTCAAGGTTGCACCCTATTCTTGTTTTGTTGCATTGCACAATAGAATATGCGCCGAGGAATTGCAAGGATAATTTGAAACACGACAATTCCCCCTATTTGGCTAAGGTTTTCCACCATGTCAGCAAGTCGCGCAAGGCTTGCGGACGGTTTTGCGGCGTCGGCCTGCCCGCCTGGTTCAGTGTATTGACGCCATGGCAGGAGGCGCAGACCCGCACCTCCCCGGCCTGGAAGGTGATCCAGTTACGCTCGCGCACAACGGGCCTGCCTTCGCGGTCCGTGCTTTGCCAGGTCAGCGCGCGCCCCGCCGGCACCAGGGCGGCCGTCGAGCCGTCGGCGGCGATGCGCACGCTGCCGGCTGGTCCCGTCCCGGGCGGCAGCAGGCCGTCGTGCAGCGGGCGCGCCAAAACCCGCCGGCCAGGCCGGTCAGGGTAGGCGCGCAACTGGTCGGCCTGGAACAGCTGGAAGTGGGCGATCTCATAGACTGTACCACTGCCGGCGCTGCTTGAGACGGTTTTGACGCCGCCCGGCACCTGCAGGTTGAACGGTTGCTGCAGGTCGGCGCGGTCGCGGCTGGTCTGGTCGCGCGTGACGATCAGGGCCAGGTCGCGCTGGCGCAGCCAGGCCCGCAAGGCCGCCTCGGTCACGCCCTCGGCCGCCAGCACGTCGCGCTCCGGCGCCTCCAACGCGCTGGCGCGGGCCGCCGGCCGGGGTCGCGCGCGCAGCTCGACCGCCTCCAGCTCCCACAGCAGCTCGGCGCTGGCGCGCGGTTTGCGCAAACCGGGCGTGAGCGGCGCGCCGGCCACGTACAGGCCGCTGGCGGAGTCGGGCAGCAAGAGGCACAGGCGCAGGTCGGCCAGGGTGGCGCCGGGCGCGGGCGCGCGCTCGCTGCTGGTGTGGCTGGCCACCAGCTGGCCATCGGACAAGGCCAGCGGATTGCGAAAGCGCCCGCCGCGCAAGCGGTCGCCGGCGTCGCCGGCCGTCACCGCGGTCAGTGTGACCTGGTCGCCGTTCAGGGCCGGCGCGCCGTCCAGGCGCACGATGCGGTCGGTGGTAAACGAGTCCGACTCGCGCGCCGCGATCGCCAGGTAGCTGCCGGGCCGGCGCGCATCCTCGCGCAGCTGGAACAGGCCCCCTTCGCGGCGCAGCGCCAGGCGGTTCGCGTGGTTGGCCTCGCGGGTGTGGTTCGACAGGTTCGGATCGTCGCGAAAGCTCGGCGTCAGGTAGCCGAACGCCAGTTCGTGCTGGCCCACGTGGTCCAGCGTTTCCTCGCCCGTGCCGTCCTGCTCCATGGTCCAGGCGGTGAAGAAATTGGTAGTGAAGGCGCTCACCTCGCCGTAGCGGCCGTGTTCGCCCGCGCGCGATTCGGGGAATACTTCCTCGCGCGAGTCCAGGGCCGGCGCCGCTGCGTCCTCGCCGCTGTAGTTGAACGACTTGAACGGCAGCCCGACCCGGTTGTGCTCGGCATTGCGGTCGCGCTCGGCCAGCTGGTCCTGCTGCTGGTGGTCCCAGCGCGTGAAGACGATGCGCCCGTAACTGTCGATGGCGGGGCTGAAGGCGCCGCTGGGGGTGTGGTTGAGCATGGTCAGCGCGCCGCTGGCCGGGTCCAGCCGCCAGATGCCCGTCACGCTCGGTGTGGCCTCGTATTCGTCGAGCTGGGGATAGAGCTGGGCCTGGCCGCCGCGCGGGCGGTCCGAGGTAAACAGCACCCGCTCGCCCGCATCGTACAGGGGCGACAGATTGTTGTAGCCGTCCGGCTGGTGCACCAGCCGGACGATGGCCAGCGCCTCGTTCTCGCCCAGCCCGCTCACCTCGTAGATTTGCCAGGTCCGGGCGGCCCCAACGAGCATGCTGAACAAAGCCTTGCGGCCATCCCAGTGCACCGACGGCTCGCGCACGGCGACCTGCTCGAAGCCGGCCTCGAGCGTCAAATTGCGCAGGCGGCCGTCCGGGTAGCGCAGCATCAGGTCGCCGCCGCGCGGCGCGCTCTCCGGCGTGCCCAGGTGATTGGCGAAGGCCGACAGGCGCGAGGCGTGGTCCTCGTGCAGCGCCACCTGGGTCACGAACAACAGGGGATAGGCGGTGGCAGGCGCGCGCGGCGCGCAGGCGGCCAGCGCGGTCAGCAACAGGGCGCCGGCAAGGCGCAGGGTGGAACGTTTCATCGAAGCGGCAGGCAGACGGGAGCCCGCCAGTGTAGCCCAGTGGACGCGCTCCTTGAAATTTTTCCCGGAACAGTGCACCCTTGCGGTCGAGACCGCCAGCTCGCCTATCCGGCCAGCGGCGCACATTCATATCAGATACGGAGCAATCATGCATCAGTTCAAATCGCGCGGCACAGCACGACTGGCCGCGGCCGCCGCACTGGCGCTGGCGCTCGGCGCCACCGTCATCGCCTGCGGCGGCGGCGGCGATGGCGGCAGCACGCCGGCACCGACGCCCACCCCGACGCCCACGCCCACTCCAACCCCGACGCCCGGTCCGGTGGTCGGGCCGGCCTGGCAAAGCTATGCGCGCGATGCCCAGCACTCGGCGCTGTCGACCATCGCCAGCCAGGCGCTCAGCCGCATCGTCTGGCAGACGCCGGTGGACACCAATCCCAAGTACAGCTCGGCCGGTTACCTGCTGGTGCACTACGGCTCGCCCGTGATCACCACCCGCAACACGGTGCTCATTCCCGTCAAGCGCGCCATCAGCGAGGTGTACCGGGTCGAGGCGCGCTCAGGCGCCAACGGTGCCCTGATGTGGAGCTTCGACAGCGACTACATCATGCCCATCCATAACTGGACGCCCACCTACAACGTCACCCTGACGGCCGCCAACCGCATGGTTGCGGCCGGTGCCGGCGGCAAGGTCTACTATCGCGACGATGCCGATTCGGCCACTGCCGAGACCCAGACCAGCGTCTTCTACGGCAACGCCCTGTACAGCGCCAACAAGGCGGCGCTGGACGCTTCGGTGGCGATCAACACCCCGATCACGGCCGACAGCGCCGGCAACCTGTATTTCGGCTTCACCGCCAACAGCGACAATCCGGCCGGCGTGAGCAGCGGCTTCGCGCGCATCGGCGCCGACGGGGTCGGCAGCTGGAAGGGCGCGCAATCGCTGACGGGCGATGCGGCGATCCTGAAGGCGGCGATGAACAGTGCGCCGGCCCTCTCGATCGACCAGAAGACCTTGTATGTGGTGGCCAACGGCACCGGCAGCGTGGGCTACCTGCTGGCGCTCGACAGCAGCACGCTGGCGCTCAAGAGCAAGATCAAGCTGATCGATCCGCAAACCGGCTCGGTGGCCCGAGTGTCCGACGACAGCACCGCCGCGCCCACCGTCGGCCCGGACGGCGACGTGTTCTTTGGCGTGCTCGAGACCATCAACGCCGGCCACAACGCGCGCGGCTGGCTGCTGCACTTCGACGCCACGCTGAGCCAGACCAAGATCCCCGGCTCCTTCGGCTGGGACGATTCGGCCTCGGTGGTGCCGGCCGCGCTGGTGGCCAGCTACAAGGGCAGCTCACCGTATTTGTTGATGACGAAGTACAACAACTACGGGCGCGCCGGCAGTGGCGACTCGCTCAACAAGGTGGCCGTGCTCGACCCCTTCACCAGCCAGGCCGACTTCATTTCCGGCAAGCTGGTGATGAAGGAAGTGTTGACCATCCTCGGCCCCACGCCCGATCCCGCCTTTCCGGGCGGAGTGACCGAATGGTGCATCAACACGGCGGCGGTCGATCCGGTGAGCAAGTCAATCCTGGTCAACAGCGAGGATGGCTTCCTGTACCGCTGGGACTTGACAAGCAACACCCTGAGCCAGAAGATCCGCCTCACCAGCGGCCTGGGCGAGTCATACACGCCGACCGCGATCGGACCGGACGGCGTGGTGTACGCGATCAACAACGCGGTGCTGTTCGCAGTAGGCAAGTAGGAAATCGGGGGGCGCCAGCAAGCCAGGGGCAATTGACGGATAATGTTGACCTAGCGACTTTTTGGTGGTCCTCCCATGCGCACCGGTATCTTGTACGCGGCCCTGGCGTTTCTCTGCTGGGGCCTGTTCCCCCTGTATTTCCATGCCATCAGCGCCATTTCGCCGGTGCAGATCATGGTGCACCGCGTGCACTGGTCGCTGCTGTTCCTGGCCATCGTGCTGACCGTGCGACGCCAGTGGAAATGGCTGCCGGCCCTGTTCGAGCGCCCGCGCGTGATCGCCAGTTTCGGGCTCAGTGCGCTGCTCTTGAGTGGCAACTGGCTGCTCTACATCTGGGCCGTCAACAATGGCCACGTGATCGACGCCAGCCTCGGCTACTTCATCAATCCCCTGGTCAACGTGATGCTCGGCTACCTGGTGCTCAAGGAACGCTTGCGCGCCGGCCAGTGGCTGGCCATTGCGCTGGCCGGCTGCGGCGTGGCGTGGCTGGCCTGGCAAGCGGGCCACATGCCGTGGATCGCGCTGGTGCTGGCTGCGTCATTCGGCGGCTATGGGCTGATGCGCAAGACGGCCGCGCTGGGCCCGCTGGAAGGCTTGTCGTTCGAAACCATGCTGCTGTTCCCCTTCGCCCTGGTGTACATGGTGTGGCTGACGCTGCATGGCGAGAACGGCTTCCTGAACACCGACTCGGACAGCGTGCGCTGGCTGCTGGTGGCGGCCGGGCCGATCACGGCCATTCCCTTGCTGCTGTTCGCGGCCGGCGCGCGCAAGATTCCCTTGTCGGTGCTGGGCCTGCTGCAATACATCGGCCCCACGATCCAGCTCGCGCTGGGCATCACCCTGTTCCATGAAGCGTTCACCCAGTCGCGCCTGGCCGGCTTCATGATGATCTGGGGCGCGCTGGCCCTGTACGCGGCCGAGGGCCTGTTGCAGCGCAAGACGGCGAGCGCGCCAATTTGATCATGCGGGCTGGGAAATCGTGAGAATAGCCGGTTTCCGAGCCCCCTTTTGAGCGGCTTTGTCGTATGCTGTTCACCTTCCGTTTGATAGCAGAGATACCGCAATGGCAAATTACGTCTATACCATGAACCGCGTGGGCAAAATCGTTCCGCCCAAACGCCAGATCCTGAAGGATATTTCCCTCTCCTTTTTCCCGGGCGCCAAGATCGGCGTGCTGGGCCTGAACGGCTCGGGCAAGTCGACGCTGCTCAAGATCATGGCCGGCATCGATACCGACATCCAGGGCGAAGCGGTGCCGATGCCGGGCCTGAACATCGGCTACCTGCCGCAGGAGCCCCAGCTCGACCCGGAGCAGACCGTGCGCCAGGTGGTCGAATCGGGCCTGGGCGAAGTGTTCGAAGCGCAAGCCAAGCTCGAGGCCGTGTACGCCGCCTACGCCGACGAGGACGCCGATTTCGACGCGCTGGCCACCGAGCAGGCGCGTCTCGAGGCGATCATCTCGACCTCCGATGGCGGCAACCTGAACCTGCAGCTGGAAATGGCCGCCGACGCGCTGCGCCTGCCGCCGTGGGACGCGAAGATCGGCATCCTGTCCGGCGGCGAGAAGCGCCGCGTGGCGCTGTGCCGCCTGCTGCTGTCGAAACCGGACATGCTCCTGCTCGACGAGCCGACCAACCACCTGGACGCCGAATCGGTCGACTGGCTCGAGCAATTCCTGCTGCGCTTCCCCGGCACCGTGGTCGGCATCACCCACGATCGCTACTTCCTCGACAACGCCGCCGAATGGATCCTGGAACTGGACCGCGGCCATGGCATTCCCTGGAAGGGCAACTACAGCTCGTGGCTGGAACAGAAAGGCGCCCGCCTCAAGCAGGAGGAAGCGACCGAATCGTCGCGCCAGAAGACCATCGCCAAGGAGCTCGAGTGGGTGCGCCAGAATCCAAAGGGGCGCCAGGCCAAGTCCAAGGCTCGCCTGGCGCGCTTTAACGAACTGTCCGAACACGAATACCAGAAGCGCAACGAAACCAATGAGATCTTCATTCCCGTCGCCGAGCGCCTGGGCAATGACGTGATCGAGTTCAAGAACGTCTCGAAAGCCTTCGGCGACCGGCTGCTGATCGACGACCTGTCGTTCACCATCCCGCCGGGCGCCATCGTCGGCATCATCGGCCCGAACGGCGCCGGCAAGTCGACCCTGTTCAAGATGATCACCGGCAAAGAGCTGCCCGACAGCGGCGAGGTCAAGATCGGCCAGACCGCCAGGGTCTCGATCGTCGACCAGAACCGCGACGAACTGTCGAACAACAAGACCGTGTTCGACGACGTCTCGGGCGGGGCCGACATGCTCAACGTGGGCCGGTTCGACATGCCCTCGCGCGCCTACCTGGGCCGCTTCAACTTCAAGGGCTCGGACCAGCAAAAGATCGTCGGCAACCTGTCGGGCGGCGAGCGGGGCCGCCTGCACTTGGCCAAGACGCTGCTCCAGGGCGGCAACGTGCTGCTGCTCGATGAACCGTCCAACGACCTCGACGTGGAGACCCTGCGCGCGCTGGAAGATGCCTTGCTCGAATTCGCCGGTAGCGTGATGGTGATTTCCCACGATCGCTGGTTCCTCGACCGCATCGCCACCCACATCCTGGCCTTCGAAGGCAATTCTCAGGTGAGCTTTTTCGATGGCAACTACCAGGAATACGAAGCCGACAAGAAGAAGCGCCTGGGAGAAGAAGGCGCCAAGCCAAAACGCATCCGCTACAAGCCGCTGACGGTCTAGCAGGATCCCCCGCAAAACAGCCCGGGATGGGTCAGGGTATCGCACGACGATACCCTGACCCATCCCGGGCCTTTTTTATGCGTTGTCGAAATATCTTACACCGGCCCCGTCGCCGACGCGGAACGATATTTCAATTTGATAATAAGTCTTTGTTTTCGTTAATATTAATGAGGGAATTCAATTAATGGCACGTTTGTTGCTTTATGTTGAATACGGTAAATTTTACAAACCTCTCGGAAAGTATAAATATGAAAAACGCAATTAAATTCCTCTCCGCCGCCGCACTTGGACTCGCCGCCTTCGCCGCTCAAGCGACGACCATCGACACCACTTCCGTCCACAGCAGCACCATTTCCCCATTTGCCGACATCAATACGGCAACCTACGGCCAGACGTTCTCGACTGATAATGTGAACACTGTGCTCAATTCCTTCTCCTTGTACTTGCTGAACGGGAGCAATACGGTCGATTTCAAGGCGTATATCTACAAGTGGAATGGCAGCAAGGCCAACGGCGGCGCTCTGTACACCAGCAATATCATGCACTTCTCCGGCAGCAGCCTGACCGAATTTAGCTTCAATACGGGCGGCATTGCACTCAACGGCAATCAACAATATGTCGCATTCCTGTCCACTACGGGCGTCGCTGGCGGTGAAGATGGCAGTGCCTCTATGCAATTCGGCAGCAGCTATGACGGTGGCGGCATGGTGTACTACAACAACGGCGATGATTTCGGTCTGCTTACCAGCCACAACTGGGACTCGACAACCATGACTGGCGACGTCTTGTTCAAAGCATTGTTCTCGGCACCAGTTGCGCCGGCCGGCGTGCCTGAGCCAGGTTCGCTTGCACTGATGGGTATCGCCTTGGCCGGTTTCGCGGCAATGCGCCGTCGCAAACAAGCCTGATTCTCGCAGAGTCGCAAGTTCCTGAAGCGACGAGAAAAAAAAGCCACCCCAAACGATTCGGGTGGCTTTTTTCGTTCCGGCGCTCAGAAGCGCCAGCCAATCAAGCTTAGAAGCTGTAGCGCGCGCCCACAGTCCAGGCATCAGCCTTGGCGCCGAAGTCGCGGCTCTTGCCGTAGCGCTCGTATTCAAGCGTCAGCGCAACCTGCTTGTTCAGGTTGTACTGGGCACCAAGCGCGCCGTAGCCTTCGGTCTTGCTGTAGCTGCGGCTCAGGGTGGGAACGCTGGCCGTCAGGGTCGCCTTGTTCTGGGCCACGCCCAGCTTGCCATAGACCGAGAAATTCTCGTTCAGCGGCGCCGTGGCCTTACCGGCCACGTAGAACGAGTGGCCGTCCGACGAGGCCGTACCGCCCGCGGTGCCCGTCGTGTAGTTGTAGTGCGAACTGCGGAAATCGGTGTAACCGGCTTCCACGCCCCAGGTCTTGTCGAGGTCGAAGCCGCCGAACAGTTTGCCGGAAGCCTTGTAGCCATCGCCACTAACGCCGGTGGCGCCGCCGATGCTCGTCGCGTGGTCGGCCGTGGTGACACCAACGCCGACATACGGGCCTTCAGCGTGGGCCGCGCCCATGGTGCCCGCGGCTGCGAGCATTACAAAAATTAGCTTTTTCATGCGGTATCCTTTGTATTGAAAATACTGTCTGGTCCGCAATTCCCAATGAATTGCGAGGTAGTCAAGATAGCACTCCAACATCCTCAGGTCCGTCTGGAATTCGTAAGATTTGTAATCACTTGTAAGCACAGATCAGCTGTAACTGACCCAGAGTTCATCTAAATATTGCATTGAATTGATGGAAATTAGCCTGAATTAAAAGATGTAGCGGAATGTTAGGTTCACCCTCGGCCCGATCTGGCGACTCGATTTATTAACGCCATGCAACCAATTCTTTTGGGTCAGCCCCGACATCAGCAACAGGCTGCCACTCTCCAGCGCCACTTTGAGCTGCTGTTTCGTGCGCTTATGCTTGAGGATGAAGTCTCGCGTGGCGCCAAAACTGGCCGAGGCGATGGCCGGTTGCGCTCCCAGCTCGGCTTCGTCGTCGCTGTGCATGCCCATGCTGTCGCGCCCGTCACGATAATAGTTCAGCAGCACACTGTTGAAACGGCATCCCGTAGCGGCCTCGACCGCTTGCTTGATGTCGAGCTGCAGGGCGCTGAACGGCTGTGGTTCGAGCGTCAGGCCGGAATAGCGGTAGCGGGCCTCGCCATGCCAGGCGGACAGGCGCGGCTGCAGATGCGCCCGCCCCCACAGCGTGATCGATTCGGCGCGCCACGCCGTTTCGGCGATCAGGCGCGCCAGCACCACCTCGTTCGGCAGCGCCAGCGCAAGCTGATCCAGCAAGGCCAGGCTGCCATCGGCCAGGGGGATCGGGGTCAGCTGGTCAGGATCGCTAAACAAGTCCATCGGGGACCTTTGCGGCTATGATGGCAAGATTGCCATGAATGGAGCATTGAGCATGAAGAAACGCCAATTCCTGGGCTCGGCCGCGCTCGCCGCCGGCGCCCTGCCCGCCTTTGCCGCGCCCATCCGCGCCACCAGCCCGGCCTTGCTCACCATCAGCGGCGCGATCACCAAACCGAACCGCGGGCGCCTCGACCCCGCCCTCGATGTGATGATGCATAAACAAGCCATCGACTTCGACCAGGCTTACGCGTGCGATTTTCCCATGCTCGCCGCGCTGCCGGCGCATACCATTCGGCCAACGCTGGAAACGGACGGCAAGCCTCACGTCTTGCGCGGCCCCTTGTTGCTCGACGTATTGGCGGTAGCCGGCGCAAGGCTGCCCGATGCTGCCACGCTGGTGCTGCGCGCGGTCGACGGCTATGCCGCCACGCTGACCGTGGCGCAGGCGCGCGCACGGCGTTTCATCGTAGCCACCCATCTTGACGGCCAGACGATGGCGCTAGGCGGACTGGGACCGCTGTGGGCGGTGCTCGACGCCGACCGTATTCCCGAGCTGGCCGCCAAGCCACTCGCCGAGCGATTCGGCGGTTGCCCCTGGGCCCTGTATCACATCGACGTGCGCGCTCAGGCGTAAGCTTCGGCCAGCGTCATCACGCGCGGCGCGACGGTAATCCCGATGCCGCTAAAGAGCGCATCGATCGCTTGCAGGTTGACCGTGCATTCCTCGGTTTTCCAGCCTTTGAACAGGTCGGTGCCATCTTTCTGGAAGTGCAGGTCGAGCACCTTGCCCTTGTCCTTGTGGGTGTAGTTCTGGCGATAGGTGTTCTGGTAGCCCAATGCGGCCAGCGCCGCAAGCACGGCCGCCGGTTGATTGTCGGGATCGGTCGCCAGGAACACGCCGAACGTCTTGCCGGGCGGCTTGGCCGCCACGTCCACTTCGTAGATGCCCGGCGCCTTGGTTACGGTCGTACTCTTCAAAAATAGCATGCTGGTCTCCCTCGTCGCATCGGCTCCGTCACCGGCCTTGGTGGCCGGTCTCACGATTTAAGCGCCGTAGCAGGCAAGCTTATTGCGAAAAGTCACATTTGTCGATGCATCCTTGCATCTTTTTTGCGTCAACGAATTAAAAGGCCGGCCGCGCTTCCAACCATCAAGTACATGCAGGCCAGCGAACTGGTCATGTAGCCACCGGTGCGCGTGGCCGGATCCTTGTAGTAGGCCAGCGCATACCAGATGCGCCCGACGCACCACAGCAGGCCGCCGCCGGCGGCCCAGGCGTCGCCCAGGAAGCTGGCACACATCCACAATGGCGCCAGCAACAAGGGTAATTGTTCAAGCGTGTTGGCCTGCACCCGCTGGCAGCACTGGAAACCCGGCGGACCATCCATCGAAGGTGCCTTGACCTGATAGGTGACACGTGCCTTGCCGGCGTTATAGCCGGTCCAGGCGTAGACGAGGATTGCGGCCAGGGTGGCCCAGGCGGTCAGGTGCATGGTGTTCCTTTCGGTTGGTATAAATCGTTTAGATGATTACTCAAGGGCGCAGCCAGCCCATGATGGTATCGGCCTCGGGCACGCCGTTGGCGTCGTTCACGCGCGCGCGCAAGCGGCCCTCTTCGATAAAGCCGAGCGATTCGTACAGCGCGCGGGCACGAACGTTGGAGTCGCGCGCGAACAGTTCGATCCGCTGGATGTGGGGCATGTTCTCGAGCACCTCGTCGAGCAATGCCTGGAACAGGCGCCGCCCCACGCCACGGCCCTGGCATTGCGGCGCCACCGCAATCGTCAGGTCGGTTAGCAAGTGGGCGAAGCAGGCCAGGCCGGTGCGCGCGGAGTGGATCTCGCCGAGGATGCGGCCGTCCTGCTCGTAGACGAATTCGACGCCGTCCGCGAGCGCCTTGTGCATGAAGCCGGCGATGTAGGCTTCGCTCACTTCGTCGGGTGTGCGCGCGATCCCGCCTGGAACGGCGGCCACGGCTTTGTACAGCGCCAGCACCTGCGCCAGGTCCTGCGCCACCGATTTCCTGATCATTGCCACTCCTTTGTGTAGTTCGACGTTCAAGGGGTCGGACCCCGGTTTTTCCGTTGGGGGTCCGACCCCGGTTGAGGCGGTGCCTGCGAACCGGGGTCAGACCCCCAACGGAAAAACCGGGGTCCGCCCCCTTCCACCCTACCGGCGCGCCAGCGCCGTGGTCGGCGCCACCAGCGCCTGGTACAGTGCCCCGGTGGCGCTGTCCCACTCGGCCACCGCCGCCTGCTGGCGCGCCACGGTGGCGAAATCGCCGCGCGCGATCGGCCCACTGAGCGCCGCCTCGGGCCCGAGCCGCAGCACGTTTTCCAGCGTCTCGGTCGCCAGCGGACGCGCCATCTCGCGCGCAACCGCCTCCGGTATCCCGGCGGCCTGGTAGGCGCGCAGCGCCGCATCCATCAACGTCACCAGGTAGTTCGACGCGAACACCGACGCCGCGTGGTACACGGTCTTGGCGGCGGCGTCGATCGGCACCGTGCGCGCACCGATCGCCAGCAGCGCGTCATTCAACAGTTCCAGCGCGGGACCATCGCCTTCGATGCCAACCCAGGTGCCCGCGAAGTTGCGCAGCACCGTGTCGCGGTCGGCAAAGCTGCGCACCGGATGTGCGCTGGCCGTCATGGCGCCAGCGTCGCGCGCCGGTTTCAACTCGGCCGAGGACTTCGCGCCGCTGCAGTGGAACACCAGCGCGCCGGCCAGCGGCAGCGTTGCCGCCAGTTGCGCACAGACCGGGCCGATCTGATCGTCGCCCACGGCCAGCATGGTCACGCCGGCCGCGCGCAGTTGCCCCATCTGCGCCACGGCGCGGCCGGCGCCGATGAACGCCACCGCATCGAGCGCACTGGCCTCGGAGCGGGTCAGTACATCCTGCACCTCAAAGGCGCCGCAGGCAGCGAACAGACGCCCCAGAACCGGCCCCACATGGCCGGCACCGATGATGTTAAGAGTAATCGCCACTCAGAATCCGGAGCCCGGCTGTGCCAGGTAGTCGATTTCCTCGGGCGTCGAGGCGCGCCCCAGGATCGCGTTGCGGTGCGGGAAACGGCCGAAGCGCGCGATCACCCCGCGGTGGCGGTGCGCATAGTCGAGTGTGCCATCGAAGCCGGGGTGCTGCCCGGCCAGCGCCGTAAACAGCGCCACCGACTGCTCCTGCATGCGCGCGTCTTCGGCATGCTCGAACGGCATGTAGGCGAACCAGCGCATCAAGGGCGTGAGCTGCAGGTGGGCGCCGCTGTCGACCAGTTGCCGGGCCGCGGCCAGTGCCAGCGCGTCGCCAGCAAACGCGGCCGGCGTGTCGCGCCCGGTGTTACGGGTGAACTGGTCGAGCACCAGGATGCGCGCCAGCGTGCCCTGCGCGCCAGCGTCGTCCCATTCGCGCAGGCCGCCGGCGACGGCCTGCTCGATCAGCGCGCCGAAGCGCGCGCCGATGAGCGCATCGAACCCGGCGTCCTTGCGGAACCATTCATTGCGCTCCTTGCCATAGCCCTCGCTGCCGACCGGCAGGAACCAGAAATCGAGCACCGCTTGCGGGTCCATGCCGTCTCCTCAGTTGCGCGCGTGCGACAGCTGGTAGCTGTGCATGCCTTCGAACTTGGACAGCTCGAGGGCCAGCTCGGACAAGGCGGCACCGCTGCGTTTGGACAGGGCCAGCGCCACGAAGCGCCACTCCTGCATGCCGTTGTCGCTGCCGATGGTGAGCGAGCCGCCGGCGATTTCGTATCCCCGCTCGAGCGCAATCCTGCGCAGCGCGTCCTCGCGCGGCACGTAGTCCTGCTTGAAGCGCATGGTGATGGCGATCGCGTGGCGTGACGGCAGCAGCGCTTCGAGTTTGGACAGATAGATCATGATCATCGCGGCGAAAAACGCCAGGCCCATGGCCGCCAGGTAGAAGCCGACACCGACCAGGATGCCGATCACCGAAGAGGCCCAGATCGAGGCGGCGGTGGTCAGGCCGCTGATGTTGAAGCCTTCGCGCATGATCACGCCGGCGCCCAGGAAGCCGATGCCGGTGACGATGCCCTGGATGATGCGGGTCGGGTCGCCCGCCAGCGACTGCAGGCCGATTCCGCCGTGGCCGCCGAACCAGAAGCCCGGATAGCCGCCGATGATGGCCAGCGCGGCCGACGCCATGCACACCAGGCCGTAAGTGCGCATGCCGGCCGCGCGACCGTGGTAGGAGCGCTCGTAGCCGACCAGCAGGCCAAGCAGCAGCGCGCCAAACAAATTCAGCAGGATCAGGCCGTTGGTGGCCAGTTCCGATTGCGACCAGTAGGCGGAGAGGATTTCGAAGCTGGGCATGCGCACTTTCGACGAAGGGTGGACCTACTTTTTCTGCAGCTGCTTCTCGAACGCGACATCGAGCTTGCTCACGCGGCGCGCAATCTGCGGCCCCAGGCTGTTGACGAAGCCGACGAATTCGTCAAGCTCGAGCGGCGCACACAGGGGTGCCTCGCCGGGCCGCTCGGACAGGAAGAACAGGCCCTCGCCGGTGCGTCCCATCGAATAGCCGGCCTGGCCGCTGCGCTGCTTGAGCCGGTCGACGGCGGCGCTGGCGCGCGTTGAGCGGGCGGTCGACATCAGATCGCCCCGGTGCGCAGCTCGAGCCAGGCCAGCGCGGCGCCGGCCAGATGCGGCGCCAGGCGCGTGCGCACCATCGCGTGGTAGGCGTTGAGCCATTCGATTTCGTCGGCGCGCAGCAGTGCATGCTCCAGGCAGCGGGTGTCGATCGGGCACAGGGTGAGCGTCTCGAAACCGAGGAAGTCGCCGAACTCGCCGCTGACAGAGGCCACGTTGAGCACCAGGTTCTCGATCCGGATACCCCAGCGTCCGGGCCGGTAGATGCCCGGTTCGATCGAGGTGATCATCCCGGCCTCCATCGCCGTGTGCGGTTCGGGCATGGTGCTCGCCGAGATCGATTGCGGGCCCTCGTGCACGTTCAGGAAAAATCCCACGCCGTGGCCGGTGCCGTGGCCGTAGTCGATGCCGGCGGCCCAGATCGGGGCGCGCGCCAGCGCGTCGAGCATCGGCGAGCGCGTGCCGCGCGGGAAGCGCGCCGACGACAGCGCGATGACGCCCTTGAGCACCAGCGTGAAGTCGCGTTTTTGCGCCTCCGACGGGGTTCCGACCGGCACCACGCGGGTAATGTCGGTGGTGCCGCCAAGGTACTGCCCGCCGGAGTCGATCAGCAGCAGGCCGTCGCCGGAAATCGTGGCGCAGCTCTCGGCAAGGGCGTGGTAGTGCATGATCGCGCCGTTGGCATTGAAGCCGGCGATGGTGCCGAAGCTGGGGCAGACAAAGCCCGGGCGACGCGCGCGCGCGGCCGTGAGGTGGCGATCGATCGCCACCTCGTCGAGCGGCTCGCGTTGCGGATCGGCCAGCGTGGCGTCGAGCCAGCAGAAAAATTCGCACAGCGCCGCGCCATCTTGCTCCATGGTGGCGCGCACATGCGCCGCCTCCAGCTGCGTTTTCTTCGACTTGGCGAAAGTACTGGGATTGATTGCCTCGATCACCTTGACGCCGGCCCCGACCGATGCGCGCATACCGGCCGTGATGCGGCGCGGATCGACCAGCAGCGCGCTGTCGACCTTGAGCGCGCCGAGCACGTCGCAAGCGTCGGCGTACGGTGCCAGCTGCACGCCGTCGGCCAGCAGGCGCACGCGCAGCGCCGCCGGCACCTTGCCCTCGTCGATGAACAGGGTCGCCGCGTGCGGCTCGATCAGCGCATGGGCCAGGAACACGGGGTTGTAATTGACGTCCGAGCCGCGCAGGTTGAACAGCCAGGCGATGTCGTCGAGCGTTGAAATGAAGTGGCGGTTCGCGCCCAGCCGGGTCATTGCCATCCGGATGTCGGCCAGCTTGTCGGCCCGGCTCACGCTCGCGTGCGGCGCCTCGTGTTCGAACACCGGTTCGGGTGGCAGGCCGGGACGCGCCGTCCAGACCTGGTCGAGCAGGTCGAGGTGGGTCACCAGCTTGATGCCGCGCGCCTCGAGCGCCTCGCCCAGCAAGCGCGCCGTGGCCAGTCCCAGCACGGTCGCGTCGACCGCCACCGTTTGCCCGGCCAGCAGGTTGGCGGCCAGCCAGTCGATGTGCATCAGGCTGGCGCCGGACGGGATTTTCATCAGCCGCACGAAACTGCCGGCCAACTCCGTTTCGGCCTGGGTCCAGTAGCGCGCGTCGGTCCACAGTCCTGCGAAGTCGGCGGTGGCGATGAAGGTGCCGGCCGAGCCGGTGAAGCCGGACAGCCATTCACGGCCCTTCCAGCGGCCCGGCAGGTATTCGGACAGGTGCGGATCGGCGGTCGGCACGACGCAGGCGTCGACACCGTGGCGCTGCATGGCCGCGCGCAAGGCATCGAGGTAGTCGGCGCGCGCGGCGAGGTGGGCGGAGCGAGTCATAAGCGGAAACCGGGTAGCGTCATCAGCTCGCATAATACACCGTACACTCAGCGGCGTCGCCCACCGTGGCGGAACCGGACGCAAGCTGGAAAAGCGCAGCGGTTTAAGGAAAACCGGAGTCAGACCCCGGTTGACCCGCTTGGGGTCTGACCCCGGTTTTCCTTAAACCGCTGCGCTTTTCCACTTGCGAAACCGCACCGCCGCTCAAGCCTGGAAATGGCGCAAACCCTCCAGGTCGAGCACCCGGATGCCGCCATAGTCGATGCGCAGCAAACCCTCTTTTTCGAGCAGCTGCAAGGCCTGGTTGGCGCGCTGGCGCGAGGCACCCGACAGGTAGCCGATCTCCTCCTGCGAAATCTGCACCAGCTTCTCGAGCCCTGGATACAAATGGGAATTGAACATCGCAGCCAGGCAGCGCGCCACGCGCGTGTCGACATCGAGCAGTCGGTCGTTCTCGACCAGTCCGATGAACTGGGCCAGGCGCTCGTTGAGCTGCATCAGCAGGAAGCGGGTGAACGGCAGGCTCGTCTCGAGCAGCCAGTCGAATACCTCGCGCGGCATGCGCGCGATGCGCGTGTCGCGCAGCGCGATCACGTCGTACTTGCGGGCCTGGTCCTTGAGCAGCGAACCTTCGCCGAACCAGCCGCCGGTGGAGACGCCGGTGAAGGTGACGCTTTTTCCTTCCGGCGAGAAATTGTTCATCTTGACCAGGCCCTCGATGATGCCGACCCAGCTCTCGAGCGGTTCGCCCTTGCGGCACACATAACCGCCCTTGGGCACGAACTGTTCGTAGCAGGCAGCCTCGACGCGCGCCATCTCGGGCGCGGACAGGGTGCGCGCCCAGATGGTCGACCTCAAATGGTCCAGCAGGGTTTGAGCTTGATTCATTATTGTGCGTCGCAACATAGAAATGCCCGCAATTGTCATCCAAAAGACAACACGGGAACGAAACGCGAGCTACTATCATCACACAAAAACCCGCCTGGCCCTGTTTTCCGGGCCAGCGCGCTACAAACTCGAAGGGACGCCGGTGGACATCTCCCATGCTGGGCAACTGAGCACGTTCCCGCGCCGATTGCTGGCGCACGGCAGCGTGCGTGGCGAACGGCCGGCGTTCCGCGAAAAATACCTGGGCATCTGGCAGAGCTGGAATTGGCGGGAGGTCAACGCCGAGGTGCGCGCGCTGGCCTGCGGCCTGGCCGCGCTCGGCTTCACGCGGGGCATGAACCTGGCCATCATCGGCGACAACCGCCCGCGCCTGTACTGGGCCATGCTGGCCGCCCAATGCCTGGGCGGGGTGCCGGTGCCGCTGTACCAGGACGCGCCGGCCGCCGACATGGCCTACGTGCTGGGCGACGCCGAGATCGCCTTCGCCGTGGTGGAAGACCAGGAGCAGGTCGACAAGCTGATGGAGCTGCAGGCGCAGTGCCCGCTGCTGCGCCATATCGCCTACGAGGACCAGCGCGGCATGCGCCACTACCAGCAGGCAGGCCTGCAGTCCTACGCCCAGCTGCAGGCGCTGGGCCGGGCCTGGGACCTGGCCAATCCAGGCATGTTCGACGCCGCCGTCGAAGCGGGCAGGGACAGCGACACGGCCATCATCCTGTACACCTCGGGCACCACCGGCAAGCCCAAGGGTGTGTGCCAGTCGCATGCGGCGCTGCTGGCGGCCGGCGTGGGCGGGGTCGGCTTCGACCACCTGACCGAGAACGAAGACATCCTCTCCTACCTGCCCATGGCCTGGGTCGGCGACTGCCTGTTCTCGCTGGCGCAGGCGCTGGTGGCCGGCTTCACCGTCAACTGTCCGGAGTCGGGCGACACGGTGCTGACGGACCTGCGCGAGATCGGCCCCACCTATTATTTCGCCCCGCCGCGCGTGTTCGAGAACATGCTCACCACCGTCATGATCCGGATGGAAGACGCCAGCGCCGTCAAGCGCCGCCTGTTCCACTATTTCATGGACGTGGCGAAGCGCTGCGGCTCGGCCATCCTCGACGCCAAGCCGGTCACGCTGGCCGACCGCCTGCGCTACGCGGCGGGCCAGCTGCTGGTCTACGGCCCGCTCAAGAACGTGCTGGGCCTGTCGCGCGTGCGGGTGGCCTACACCGCCGGCGCCGCCATCGGCCCCGACCTGTTCCGCTTCTACCGTTCGATCGGCGTCAACCTCAAGCAGCTGTACGGCTCGACCGAGACTTGCGCCTACGTCTGCCTGCAACCGGACGGCAACATCAAGTTCGACAGCGTCGGCCTGCCCGCGCCCGGCGTCGAGGTCAAGCTGGCGGCCAACGGCGAGGTGATGGTCAAGTCGGTGGCGACCATGTCCGGCTATTTCAAGCGCCCTGACGCGACGGCCGAAGTGATCGACCAGGACGGCTATTTCCATACCGGCGACGCCGGCATCTTCGACCACGAGGGTCACTTGAAGATCATCGACCGCGCGGCCGACGTCGGCAAGCTGCGCGGCGGCGCCATCTTCGCGCCCAACTACATCGAGAACAAGCTCAAGTTCTTCCCCTTCATCAAGGAGGCGGTCGCCTTCGGCAACGGGCGCGAGCAGGTCTGCGCCTTCATCAACATCGACATCGAGGCCGTCGGCAACTGGGCCGAGCGGCGCAACCTGGCCTACGCGGGCTACACCGACCTGGCCGCGCACGCCCAGTGCTACGAGCTGGTGCGCGACTGCGTGGAGAAGGTCAACGCCGACCTGGCCTCGGAGGCGCTGATGGGCGCGACCCAGATCCACCGCTTCCTGGTGCTGCACAAGGAGCTCGATCCGGACGACGACGAACTGACGCGCACGCGCAAGGTGCGCCGCAAGTTCATCGCCGAAAAATACGCAGTGCTGATCGATGCGCTGTATTCAGGGCAGACCAGCCAGTTCATCACCACCCAGGTGAAGTTCGAGGATGGCCGGGCCGGCACCGTCAGCGCCGACCTGCGCATCTGCGAGGCCAAGACCTATCCCGTTCTGGAAAGCGCGGCGTGAACGACATGAAGATGAATGAACCCATCGCCGCCAGCGGGGCGGCACGCCGGATCGGACCGGTGATCCTGGACCTGAACAACATCTCGCTCTCCTTCGGCGGCGTCAAGGCGCTCACCGACATCTCGTTTGACGTCAAACAGCACGAGATCCGCGCCATCATCGGCCCCAACGGCGCGGGCAAGAGCTCGATGCTCAACGTGATCAACGGCGTCTACCGCCCGCAAAAGGGCGAGATCGTGCTGCGCGGCGAGCACCGGCGCAATATGGATTGCTACGCCGCCGCCAAGGCCGGCATCGCGCGCACCTTCCAGAACATCGCCCTGTTCAAGGGCATGACGGTGCTCGACAACATCATGACGGGGCGCAACCTGATGATGAAGTCAAACTTCCTGATGCAGGCGCTGTACTGGGGCCCGGCGCGGCGCGAGGAGATCGCGCACCGCGAGAAGGCCGAGCAGATCATCGACTTCCTCGAGATCCAGGCGATCCGCAAGACGCCCGTCGGGCGCCTGCCCTACGGCCTGCAAAAGCGGGTCGAACTGGGACGCGCACTGGCGGCCGAACCGGACATCTTGCTGCTCGACGAACCGATGGCCGGCATGAACGTGGAGGAGAAGCAGGACATGTGCCGCTTCATCCTCGATGTCAATGACCAGTTCGGCACCACCATCGTGCTCATCGAGCACGACATGGGCGTGGTGATGGACATCTCGGACCGCGTGGTGGTGCTCGACTATGGCAAGAAGATCGGCGACGGCACGCCCGACGAGGTGCGCGGCAACCGCGACGTGATCAATGCCTACCTGGGGGTGGCGTAATGCGGAAATCACAAGCTCACCCCGTCGTTCCCGCGCAGGCGGGAACCCATGGCGGGCGTTCGCGATGTGGGCGCATGGTTCCCCGCCTGCGCCGGAACGACGGCTCACAAAGGATGGCAACATGAGCTTTTTCTTCGAAGTGCTGATTGGCGGGCTGCTCTCGGGCGTGATGTACGCGCTGGTGGCGATCGGCTTCGTGCTGATCTACAAGGCCTCCGGCGTGTTCAACTTCGCCCAGGGCGCGATGGTGTTCTTCGCCGCCCTCACCTGCGTAGGCATCATCGACAAATTCGGCGTCTCGCTGTGGGTGGCGCTGCCGATCACGGTGGTGGTGATGATCGCGCTCGGCCTGGCCATCGAGCGCGTGGTGCTGCGCCCGCTGGTGAACCAGCCCGAGATCACGCTGTTCATGGCCACCATCGGCCTGGCCTTCTTCATCGAGGGCCTGGCGCAGCTGATCTGGGGCTCGCAAGTGCACAAGCTCGACCTGCCGATCGAGGATGTGCCGATCCCCTACCTGATGGACCATTTCAACATCATCGTCTCGCAGTTCGACATGACGGCGGCCGGCATTTGCGCGCTGCTGGTCACGGCCCTGGCGCTGCTGTTCTCGAAAACCAAGGTCGGACGCGCCCTGCGCGCGGTGGCCGACGACCACCAGGCGGCGCTGGCGGTGGGCATTCCGCTGCAGCAGATCTGGGCCGTGGTGTGGTCCGTGGCCGGGCTGGTTGCGCTGGTGGCGGGCCTATTGTGGGGCGCGCGCAATGGCGTGCAGTTCGCGCTCACCTTCATCGCCCTGAAGGCGCTGCCGGTGCTGATCCTGGGCGGCTTCACCTCGGTGCCGGGCGCCATCGTCGGCGGCCTGATCATCGGCGCGTCGGAAAAGCTGGCCGAAGTCTACATCGGTCCGATGGTCGGCGGCGGCATCGAAGGCTGGTTCCCCTACGTGCTGGCCCTGCTGTTCCTGCTGGTGCGGCCGGAAGGCCTGTTCGGCGAAAAAATCATCCGGAGAATCTAAATGTTTTATCGTGAAGCCGGACAATTCAAGACCAGCTACCAGGCCGACAACCAGATCTTCCCGATCCGGCAGGACCGCTACGCCATGGCCGCGCTGCTGGCCTTCGCGCTGGTCGTGGTGCCGCTGTTCGCCTCGCCCTACATGCTGTCGGCGATCCTGATCCCCTTCCTGATTTTCGCACTGGCCGCGCTGGGACTGAACATCCTGACCGGCTACGCGGGCCAGCTCTCGCTCGGCACCGCCGCCTTCATGGCTGTGGGCGCGTTCGGCGCCTTCAATTTCATTGCGCGCGTGCCCGGCATGCCGCTGCTGCTGGCCTTCATCCTCGGCGGCCTGTGCGCGGCGGTGGTGGGCATCGTGTTCGGCATTCCCTCGCTGCGCATCCGCGGCTTCTACCTGGCCGCCGCCACGCTGGCCACCCAGTTCTTCGTCGTCTGGTGCCTGACCAAGATCCCCTACCTGACCAACTACAGCGCCTCGGGGGTGGTGACGGTGCAAAAGATGACGATGTTCGGCTACGCCTTTGACACGCCGCCCGCCAAGTACCTGCTGGTGCTGGCCATCGTGGCCGTGATGGCGCTGCTGGCCAAGAACATGATCCGCTCGAACGTGGGCCGCTCGTGGATGGCGATTCGCGACATGGACGTGGCGGCCGAGGTGATCGGCTTCCGGCCCCTGCGCACCAAGCTGCTGGCGTTCGCCGTCAGTTCCTTCTACTGCGGTGTGGCCGGCGCGCTGTACGCCTTCGCCTACCTCGGCACCGTCGAGCCGGAAGCCTACAACCTGGACCTGTCGTTCCGGATCCTGTTCATGATCATCATCGGCGGGGTCGGCTCGGTGCTCGGCTCCTTCCTGGGCGCCGCCTTCATCGTGCTGCTACCGGTGTTCCTCAACATCCTCGGCCACGCGCTGTCGCTGCCGACCAGTTTCGCATCGAATCTCGAATTGATGGTGTTTGGCGCGCTGATCATTTTCTTCCTGATCGTCGAGCCGCACGGCTTGGCGCGCCTGTGGCAAGTTGGCAAAGAGAAGTTGCGGCTATGGCCGTTCCCGCATTAATTGTGATTAATAACAAGGAGATGAGACATGAAGGGTATTAAAGCCATCGTATTGGGCGCCGCCTTGCTGGGCGCCGCATTCCAGGCGCAGGCAGTCGACCAGTTTGTCGCCCTGCCATCCTACCGCGTGGGCCCGTATGCGGCCGGCGGCTCCGGCTTCTTCGGCGGCGCCATCGACTACTTCAACCTGGTCAACGCCAACGGCGGCGTGAACGGCGTCAAGCTGGCGTGGGAAGAGTGCGAGACCGAGTTCAACCCCTCGCGCGGCGTCGAGTGCTATGAGCGCCTGAAAACCAAGGGCGGCGGCGCCACCCTGGTCGAGCCACTCTCGACCGGCATCGCCTACGCCATCCTGGACCGGGTGGCGCAAGACAAGATCCCCATGACGACGCTCGGCTACGGCCGTTCGGACGCCGCCAATGGCAAGGTCTTCCCGTATGTCTTCCCGCTCATCACCAACTACTGGGACCAGGCCGCGGGCATGATCAAGTACCTGGCCGACAAGGACGGCGGCTATGCCAAGCTGAAGGGCAAGAAGATCGTCCACCTGTACCACGACTCGCCGTTCGGCAAGGAGCCGTTGCCGGTGCTCGAAGCACAGGCGAAACAGTATGGCTTTGAACTGATCAAGATTCCCGTCGCGCCGCCAGGCAGCGAGCAGCAGTCGCAGTGGCTGCAAATCCGCCAGGCCAATCCCGACCACGTGATCCTGTGGGGCTGGGGCGTGATGAATTCGGTCGCCATCAAGACGGCCCAGCGCAACGGCTTCCCGCGCGAAAAAATGATCGGCGTGTGGTGGGCCGGCTCCGAGGAAGACACCGTTCCTTCGGGCGACGCGGCCAAGGGCTATAGCTCGATGACCTTCAACACGCCGGGCAACTACGCCGTGCTCGACGATATCCGCAAGCAGGTCTACGGTGCCGGCAAGGGCAACCTGGCTGACCAGACCCGCATCGGCTCGGTCTACCACATGCGCGGCGTGACCATGGCCATCCTGTGGGTCGAAGCGATCCGCATCGCCCAGGAAAAGTACGGCAAGGGCAAGGCCATGACCGGCGAGCAGGTGCGCTGGGGCCTGGAAAACCTGGACGTGAACGAAGCGCGCCAGAAAGCGCTGGGCGCGCTGGGCATGTTCCCGCCCGTGAAAACGAGTTGCGAGGACCATGAAGGTTCGGGCGCGGTCAAGGTTCAGCAATGGGACGGCACGCACTGGAAAGCCGTCACCCCGAACTGGATGGTGGGCGACAAGGCGCTCACCCGCAAGCTGGTGGAGGACTCCTCGGCCGCGTATGCCACCGAGAAGAAAATCACTCCCGCCTGCACCAAGTAACACAACCAGCGCTTCCCGCCTCGCTGCGGGAAGCGCGCCACACGCACAACCATGACATACCTCTCGGTCAATAACATTGAAGTCATTTACGACCATGTGATCCTGGTCCTGAAGGGCGTATCGCTGCAAGTCCCGCAAGGGAAGATCGTGGCCCTGCTGGGCGCGAACGGCGCCGGCAAATCGACCACCCTGAAAACCATTTCGACCTTGCTGCGCGGCGAGCGCGGCGACGTCACCAAGGGCGAAGTCCAGTTCAAGGGCGAGCGGGTCGACCAGCTCACGCCGAACGAACTGGTCAAGCGCGGCCTGTCGCAGGTGATGGAGGGACGCCACTGCTTCGGCCACCTGACCATCGAGGAGAACCTGCTGACCGGCGCCTACACCCGCAAGGCCTCGCGCGCCGAGCTCAAGGCGTCGCTGGAGGCGGTCTACCACTACTTCCCGCGCCTGAAGGAGCGGCGCCACAGCCAGGCCGGCTACACCTCCGGCGGCGAGCAGCAGATGTGCGCGATCGGACGCGCGCTGATGGCCAAGCCGTCCATGATCCTGCTCGACGAGCCGTCGATGGGCATCGCGCCCCAGATCGTGGAGGAGATTTTCGACATCGTCAAAGACCTCAACAGCAAGGAAGGCGTGTCCTTCCTGCTGGCCGAGCAGAACACCACGGTCGCGCTGCGCTATGCCGATTTCGGCTACATCCTGGAAAACGGCCGGGTCGTGATGGAAGGCGTCGCCAGCGACCTGGCCAACAACGAAGACGTCAAGGAGTTCTACCTTGGCGTCTCGGGCGCCGGGCGCAAGAGCTTTCGTGACATGAAATTCTACCGCCGCCGCAAGCGTTGGCTGGCCTGAGGAGCGCCCATGGATTTCGAGGCCGCCAAGGCGCTGTGCCGCACTTTCCCCGGCTGCACGGAAGACATCAAATGGGGCGCCGATGCGGTGTTCTCGGTGGGCGAAAAAATGTTCGCCTGCTCGCGCAGCGCGGTGCCGGCCAACGGCATCAGCTTCAAGGTCGACGACGAGCGCTTCCTCGAGCTGACCGACCGCCCCGGCATCGTCCCCGCGCCCTACCTGGCGCGCGCCAAGTGGGTGCATGTGAACCAGGCAAAGGCGCTTTCGGACCAGGAGGCGCATGCCCTTCTGCGCCGCTCCTACCAGCTCGTGTTTGCCAGGCTGACCAAGAAACTGCAGCGCGAAATTACGGAATCCCCATGACACACGACACCCTTGACGCGCTCGAAACGCGTGATCCCGCCGAACGCGAAAGCGCCCTGATGGCGCGCCTGCCGCAGCTCGTCGCGCGCGCCCGCGAGGCGCCGGGCTGGGACCGCATCCTCGGCGCCATCGATCCGGCGTGCGTGACCAGCCGCGCGGCGCTGGCGGCGCTGCCGATCACCCGCAAGGCCGACCTGAAGGCGCTGCAGAGGGCCGACATGCCGTTCGGCGGCCTGGCCGCCACGCCAGTCGGCGCGCTGGCTCGGGTGTACGTCTCGCCCGGTCCGATTTTCGACCCGGAGGGGCGCGCAGTCGACTGGTGGCGTTTTTCGCGGCCGATGTACGCGGCCGGCCTGCGCGCCGGCGGCCTGCTGCAAAACTGCTTCTCCTACCATTTCACGCCGGCCGCCTTCATGGTCGAGGGCGGCGCCGCGCGCATCGGCTGCGCGGTGATTCCGGCCGGCGCCGGCCAGACCGAAATGCAGGTGCAGGCGATGGCCGAGCTGCGCCCCAGCACCTACGTCGGCACCCCGTCGTTCCTGCGCATCATCATCGAGAAGGCGCGCGAGATGGGCGCCGACATCAGCAGCGTGCGCCACGCGCTGCTGGGCGCCGAAGCGCTGCCCGGGTCGCTGCGCAGCTGGTTCCACGAGCACGGCGTGCCGCACGTGCTGCAAACCTACGCTTCGGCCGATATCGGCAGCATGGCCTACGAGACCGAGACGGACGGCGTGCTCAATCCGGGCATGGTGCTCGACGAGGACGTGATCCTCGAGATCGTGCGTCCCGGCAGCGGCGAGCCGGTGGCGCCGGGCGACGTCGGCGAAGTGGTGGTCACCGTGTTCAACCACGACTATCCGCTGATCCGCTTTGCCACCGGCGACATGTCGGCGCTGATGGCGGACGCGGCGCCCTCGCCGTGCGGGCGCACCAACAGCCGCATCCGGGGCTGGATGGGGCGTGCCGACCAGACCACCAAGGTGCGCGCGATGTTCGTGCATCCCTCGCAGGTCGACAACATCGTGCGCCGCCATCCGCAGATCATCAAGGCGCGGCTGGTGGTTTCGGGCAGCATGGCCAATGACGTGATGACGCTGCACTGCGAAATGGCGGCGCCGCCCGACGCCCGCCTGAGCGCGGCGATCGTCGATTCGATCCGCGAAGTGACCAAGTTGCGCGGCGATCTGCAGTTCGCCGCGCCGGGCAGTTTGCCGGCCGACGGCAAGGTCATCGAGGACCGGCGCGATTACCGCTAATGGCTTGTGGTGTAAATCCAACTGTCATCGTTTGTGCACTGCGATTGGGCGGATAATGAATGCATGGCCCCACTAGATCCGAACATCATGCATGACTTTCATTACGCCCGCGCCCGCAGCCTGCTCGAGCATGCGGAGGAGATCTGCGACCCGAAAATGGTGCAGGCCGCGGTCAGGCACGTGGCCGACGCGCTCAACGAGCGCTTCGGTGATCCGCAAGACACCGCCTTCCCGCTGGTGCTGGGGGTGATGGGCGGCGCGGTGGTGTTTACCGGCCACCTGCTGCCGCAGCTGACGTTCCCGCTCGAATTCGACTACATCCACGTCAGCCGCTACGGCGACGACGACCAGG
>JAZJYV010000020.1:0-13646 GCA_040390195.1 Pseudomonadota bacterium
AGCTGACCAACACCGACCGCGTGATGAACGACACCTTCTGGATCGGCGTGTTCCCCGGCCTGACCCGCGAGATGCTGGACTATGCAATCACCAAGCTGGAAGAATTCTTCGGCGTAGGCTTCTGACACCATGGAACAGCGCAACCCGATCAAGGCCAAGCTGGCCGCCGGCCAGCCGGTGATGGGCATCTGGTCCATCATCTCCTCGGCCACCGTGGTTGAAATCCTGGCCTTGTCCGGACTCGATTTCGTGATCCTGGACATGGAGCACGGCATCTACGACGTGTCCGCGCTGGAGCGCTGCGTGCGCGCCTGCGAAGGCGGCGGCGCGGCGCCGGTGGTGCGCGTGCCTGGCATGGACGCCTCGGCCGTGCAATGGGCGCTGGACCAGGGCGCGCACGGCATCGTGGTGCCGCAGGTGGCGGGCGTGGCGCAGGCCGACGCCGCCGTCCGCATGGGCAAGTTCGCACCAAGCGGCACGCGCGGCTACAACCCCTTCACCCGCGCCGGCGGCTACGCCAACCCGTCCAGCAATACCGGCGGCAAGCTGGCCAACAGCTTCGGCCTGTCCTGCGTGATCGTCGAGAACGCCGCCTCGCTCGATGAACTGGACGCGATCTGCGCCCTGCCCGACCTCGACGTGGTCTACGTCGGCGTGTACGACCTGTCGGTGGCGCTGGGCTGCGGCGGCAACACCGCCGACCCGCGCCTGACCCAGATCGTGGCCGACTCGGTGCGCACCATCCGCGCCGCCGGCAAGGCCGCCGGCGTCATGGTGCGCAGCCCGGCCGAGATCGCCGCCGCGCTGGCGCTGGGCGCCAACTTCCTGGTCTACGGCGTCGACACCTTCCTGATCCGCCAGGCCATGGCGGGGGCGGTGGACGCCTTCCGCCTGGCCCAACCCGCATAACTGAAAGAGAACGTCCCATGAAAATCCGCGTCGCCGACTATATCGTCCGCCGCCTGCGCGAAGCCGGCGTCGACACCGTCTTCATGCTCAATGGCGGCGGCATGATGCACCTGGTCGATGCCGTTGGCCGTTGCGAAGGCATGCGCTATGTGTGCGCCCACCACGAACAGGCGTCGGCCATGGCCGCCGACGGCTACGCGCGCCTGCGCGGCGAAGTCGGCGTCTGCTTCGCCACCGCCGGCCCCGGCGCCACCAACATCCTGACCGGCGTGGTCGGCGCCTGGCAGGACAGCGCCCCCACCCTGTTCATCACCGGCCAGAGCAAGAGCACCCAGACCATCGCGCTGTCCGGCATCCCCGGCCTGCGCCAGTTCGGCACCTTCGAGGTCGACATCGTGCCCATCATGCAGCCGGTGACCAAGTACTGCCACATGCTGACCGATCCGCAGAGCGTGCGCTACCACCTGGAGCTGGCGCTGCACCTGGCCGCCAGCGGCCGTCCCGGCCCGGTGCTGCTCGACATCCCGCTCGACGTCCAGGGCGCGCTGGTCGATCCCGACACGCTGGCCGGCTACACTCCGGACGCCGCGCCGGCCACGGTCGACGCCGACGCGCTGGCGCAGCTGCGCGCCATGCTGGCCCAGGCCCGCCGCCCGCTGCTGCTGGCCGGCGCCGGCGTGCGCGCCGCCAATGCCGGCGCCGCCTTCCGCCAGCTGGCCGAGCAGCTGCAGATCCCCGTCATCACCACCCAGCTGGGCAAGGACGCGCTGTTCTACGACCACCCGCTGTTCGTCGGCCACTCCGGCCCGAAAGGCGACCGCCCCGGCAACCTGGCGGTGCAGACGGCCGACCTGATCATCAGCGTCGGCGCCAGCCTGCACGGCCAGACCACCGGCTGGGAAAACAAGCTGTTCGCGCCGGACGCGGTCAAGGTCCAGGTCGACCTAGACCCGGCGGTGCTGGCGCGCGAGCAGATCGGCGTGACCCTGAAAATAGGCGCCGGCGTGGCCGAGTTCTGCGCCGCGCTGCTGCCGCTGGCCGCGCCGCACCCAGGCGCCGGCTGGCGCGCCTGCTGCCAGTCGTGGAAGCAGCGCTACGCGGTGCGCCTGGAGCCACACCAGCGCGCCGACGACGGCATGAACTTCTACCATTTCGCCGAGGCGCTGTCGCAGGCGCTGCCGGCCGACGCCTGCGTGGTGTCGGACGCCGGCTCGTCGTTCTACGTCATGGGCCAGGCGCTGCGCCTGAAGGACGGCCAGCGCTTCTTCTCGTCCGGTTCGCTGGGCGCGATGGGCTATGCGCTGCCGGCCGCCAACGGCGCCGCCTTCGTCGAGCCGCCGCGCCCGGTGGTGTGCGTGACCGGCGACGGCTCGCTGATGAGCAATGTGCACGACCTGGCGACGATGCGCATGTACGGCCGCAACGTCAAGCTGTTCGTGATCAACAACGACGGCTATGTCTCGATGCGCAACACCCAGCGCGAATTCTTCGGCGGCCTGCTGATCGGCGCCGACGCCACCAGCGGCGTGTTCATCCCGTCCATGCGCTCGCTGGCCGACAGCTACCAACTGCCGTTCGTGCGCTGCGAGCGCGAGCAGGACCTGGAGAGCACCATCGCCGCCGTGCTGGCCATGGACGGCCCGGTGTTCTGCGAGATCGTCGGCATGCGCGACCAGCGCATCCTGCCGGCGGTGGCCTCCAAGCGCCTGCCGGACGGACGCATGGTGTCGACGCCGATGCACGACATGGTGCCCAACCTGCCCGATGAGGTGCTGGCGCGCGAGATGCAGAACGCGCTGGCCTCATGACGCGCCCGCCCGCCATGCGCATCGCCATCCTCGGCGCCACCAGCCAGATCGCCGGCGACCTGGTGCGGTCGATGGCGGCCGAGGGACGCCACCAGCTGCTGCTGTACGCGCGCGATCCAGCCAAGGTCGAGCAATGGCTGGAGCAGGCCGGCCTGGCCGGGCGCTATCCGGCCCTGCCCTACGCCGAATACGGCCAGCTCGAGCATGACGCCGTGATCAACTTCGTCGGCGTCGGCGATCCGTCGCGCGCGGCGGCCATGGGCGGCGACATCTTCGGCATCACGCTGGAATACGACGAGCTGGTGCTGCGCGGCCTGCGCCAGCATCCGCAGCGGCGCTACATCTTCCTGTCGAGCGGCGCGGCCTACGGCAGCACCTTCCTGGAGCCGGCCGACCAGCATACCCGCGCCTCGATCGCGATCAACGCGCTGACGCCGCAGGAATACTATTCGGCCGCCAAGCTGCACGCCGAGTGCCGCCACCGCGCGCTGGCGCAGCACGCCATCGTCGACCTGCGGGTGTTCAATATCTTCAGCCGCACCCAGGACCTGGGTGCGCGCTTTTTCATCACCGACATCGTGCGCGCCATCCAGGACGGCAGCGAGCTGCAGACCTCGCCGGACGCCATGGTGCGCGACTTCCTGCATCCGTCCGACTTCCACCGCCTGGTCGAATGCGTGCTGCAGGCGCCGCCGCAGAATGTCGCGCTGGACTGCTACAGCCGCGCGCCGATCGCCAAGGCCGAGCTGCTGCAGGCGATGCAGCGCCACTTCGGCCTGCGCTACCGCGTCGCCGCGGCCGGCCCGGCGCCGGCCGTCAACGCCACCGGCGCCAAGCCGCACTATTATTCGCGCAACCACAAGGCGGCCGAGCTCGGCTACCGGCCGGCCGCTTCCTCGCTCGACACCGTACTGACCGAAGCGGCCGCCATCCTGGGCCGGCCGCGCCCCGAGCCGGAGCACACCTCAGGAGACCAGCAATGACCCAGCCCCTCAAACTTCGCATCGCCATCATCGGCTCGGGCAATATCGGCACCGACCTGATGATCAAGGTGATGCGCTCCAAGCACCTGGCCTGCACCCTGTTCGCCGGCCGCAACTTCAACTCGGCCGGCATGAAGCGCGCCAGCCAGCTGGGCGTGCCGATCTCGGACCGCGGCATCGAGGCCATCATCGCCGATCCGTCGATCTGCGACCTGGTGTTCGACGCCACCTCGGCCCAGGCCCACATCGGCCACTGGGCCGCGCTCGACAAGCTGGGCAAGACCGTGATCGACATGACCCCGGCCAAGCTGGGCGAGTTCTGCATCCCGGCCATCAACGCCCAGGCCTGCCTGGACACCGGCACCCGCAACATCAACATGATCACCTGCGGCGGCCAGTCGTCGATCCCGATCGCCGCCGCCATCGGCGCGGTGCACCCGGACATCGAGTACGTCGAGGTGGCCTCCAGCATCGCCTCGCGCAGCGCCGGCCCGGCCACCCGCGCCAACCTGGACGAATACATCGAGACCACCGAGGAGGCGCTGCAGCGCTTCTCCGGCGCCCGCCGCGCCAAGGCGATCCTGATCCTCAACCCGGCCAATCCGCCGATCGACATGCAGACCACCATCTACGCCAAGATCGCCAATCCCGACCTGCCGGCGATCCGCGCCTCGGTCGACGCCATGGTGGCCAAGCTCAAGTCCTACGTGCCGGGCTACGGCCTGGTGGTGCCGCCTACCCTCGAGGGCGGCCGCGTGGTCACCACCATCAAGGTGGTCGGCGCCGGCGACTACCTGCCGCAATACGCGGGCAACCTGGACATCATCAACTGCGCCGCCATCGCCATGGCGGAAATGATCGCGGAAGCCCGGCACAGCAAGCAAGACAAGCACAAAGAGGAGCGCAAGCATGGCTAAGAAAATCCTGATCAGCGACCCGACCCTGCGCGACGGCAACCACGCCGTGCGCCACCAACTGAGCCGCGAAGCCTTCATCGCCTACTGCAAGGCGGCCGAGGCGGCGCGGGTGCCGATCGTCGAAGTCGGCCACGGCAACGGCCTGGGCGCCTCCTCGATGCTGGTCGGCGAATGCCGCCTGAGCGACGACGAGATCCTGACCGTGTCGCGCCAGCATCTGAAAAAATCGCGGCTGGGCATCCACGTGATCCCCGGCTTCTGCACCATCAAGAAGGACCTGGCGCGCGCCATCGAACTGGGGGTGGACGTGTTCCGCGTCGCCTCGCACTGCACCGAGGCCGACATCACCGACCGCCACATCCACTACGTGCGCGCGGCCGGCAAGGAAGCCTGGGGCGTGCTGATGATGAGCCACATGGCGACCCCGGCCACGCTGCTGGAGGAAGCCAAGAAGATGGAATCCTACGGCGCCGAGGCGATCGTCATCATGGACTCGGCCGGCGCCTACTTCCCGGACGACGTGCGCGAGCGCATCGACACCCTGGTCAACGGCCTGAACATCCCGGTCGGCTTCCACGGCCATAACAACCTGGGCATGGCGGTGATCAACTCGGTGACCGCCGTCAACGCCGGCGCCAGCATCATCGACGGCACCATCCGCGGCTTCGGCGCCGGCGCCGGCAACACCCAGCTCGAGGTGCTGGTGGCGGTGTTCGAGCGGCTCGGCTTCGAGACCGGCATCGACCTGTACAAGATCCTCGACGCGGCCGACATCGCCGAGAAGGAATTCAATCCGGTGGCGCCGTCGATCTCGCCGCTGTCCATCGTCTCCGGCCTGGCCGGCGTGTTCTCCGGCTTCGCCAAGCCGGTGGCGCGCGCCGCCGAGGACTACCAGGTCGATCCGCGCGACATCTTCTTCGGCCTCGGCAAGCGCAACGCGGTGGCCGGGCAGGAAAGCCTGATCATCGAGGTCGCGCGCGACCTGGCCGAGAAAAACGCAGCAGCACTGAAAGGTTAAAACCATGGCCGACCCACGCTACACCGAAGCGCGCCAGGACGCGCTGGCCGCCTGCGCCACCCAGGCCGACGTGCGCGCCGCGCTGGCGCGCCAGCACATCGCCGTCACCGGCGGCACCGGCTTCCTCGGCACCTGGATCGCCGAACTGGTGGCCGCGATGAACGACCAGTACAACCTGGGCATCACGCTCGACCTGTACGCGCGCAACATCGCCGAATGGCAGCAGAAGTATCCGCACCTGGCCACGCGGCTCGACATCCGGCTGCGCTCGCAGGACGTGCGCTCCTCGTTCGAGTTCGCCAAGAACACCAACTACGTGATCCACGCGGCCGGCATCCCCAACAACCGGGTGCACGCCTCCGATCCGCTGCGGGTGTTCCAGACCACCGTGTCGGGCATCGCCAACGCGCTGGAAGCGGCCTCGCAGCTCGACGGCCTGCGCCGCTTCGTCAACGTCAGCTCCTGCCTGGTGGCCGGCCCGCCGCAGCGTCCCGGCCCGCTGAAGGAGGCCGACGCCTTCCCGCTGCCGGCCGGCCTGCTGCACACCGTCTACGCCGACGCCAAGCGCGCGGCCGAGATGACGGCGGCGATCTTCCGCAGCCAGTACCGGATGCCGGTGTCGACCGTGCGGCCGTTCACGCTGACCGGCGCCTACCAGGAGCTGGACCGCCCGTGGGCCATCAACAGCTTCCTGCGCGACGTGCTGACCGGCAGCGAGATCCGCATCCACGGCGACGGCAGCGCGCGCCGCAGCTACCTGTACGGCGCCGACGCCGCCTGGTGGACGCTGGCGGCGCTGGTCAAGGGCGTGGACGGCGAGGTCTACAACCTCGGCAGCGCCACCCCGGTCACCCACAATGAACTGGTGCGCCTGATCGGCGAGCAAGTGTCGCCCAAGCCGCGCGTGGTGCTCAACACCGCGCCGAACCGCCAGCAGAAGGACGACGACCTGTACCCGGACATCAGCTTCACCGTGCGCCGCCTCGGCGTCAGCGAAACCTGTCCACTGGAACAGACGGTCGAGAAAGCCTACCGCTGGTTCGCCGCGCCACAAACCATCCAAACCCATGCAAACTAAGAAAACCGTCGTCGACGCCGGCCGCGCCGCCCTGGCGCTGGCGCAAAAGGGCAGCCTGCCCATCATCGAACTGTTCCAGACCGGCCAGAACCTGGTCGACGCCGGCGAGCGCCCGCTGGGCATCCAGCTGTACCGCGCCTGGCTGGCGCACACGCCGTCGCCGCTGGCCTACGCGGTGCAATTCAACCTGGCCGTCATGCTCAGCGACCACGGCGAGCTGTCCGAGGCCGAGGCGGCCTACCGCATGGCGCTGGCGCAGAATCCGCGCTTCAACGAAGGCCACCTGAACCTGGGCACCCTGCTGGAACGCCAGCGCCGTCCGGCCGAGGCGCTGGCCAGCTGGCGCGCGCTGCTCGAGTACAGCAATCCGCAACTGCCGGCCGACCAGCCGCACGTGATCCAGGCGCTCAACAACCTGGGCCGCCTGCTGGAGCTGCAAAAGGATTTCCCGGCCGCCGAGGACGCGCTCACGCGCAGCCTGCTGATCGACCCGAAACAGAAGAACGTCATCTCGCACTGGGTGCACCTGCGCCAGAAGCAGTGCAAATGGCCGGTGTACAACACCAGCGTCTGCGGCATTTCGGTCGAGGACCTGATGACCGGCACCTCGGCGCTGGCCATGCTCAGCGCCTCGGGCGATCCGGCCCAGCAACTGGCCGCCTCGCGCCGCTATGTCGAGGAAAAGGTCAACGCCGAGGTCAAGCCGCTGACCGGGCCGCAGGGCTACGGCCACGACCGCCTGCGCATCGGCTACCTGTCGTCGGACTTCTGCTCGCACGCGGTGTCGATCCTGACGGCCGAGCTGTACGGCCTGCACGACCGCAGCAAGGTCGAGGTGTTCGGCTTCTGCTGGAGCCACGAGGACGGCTCGCCGATCCGCGCCCGCGTGATCGCCGGCATGGACCAGCACATCCGCATCGGCGGCATGAGCGACGAGGAGGCGGCGCGCCTGATCCGCTCGCACGAGATCGACATCCTGGTCGACCTGCACGGCCTGACCTTGGGCGCGCGCCCCAACATCCTGGCCTACCGCCCGGCGCCGGTGCAGATCACCTGGCTCGGCCTGCCCGGCCCGACCGGCATGCCCTTCATCGACTACGTGATCGCCGACCCGTTCGTGCTGCCGCCCGAGCTGGAGCCGTTCTTCACCGAGAAGCCGCTGCACATGCCGCGCACCTTCCAGATCAACGACCGCCAGCGGGTCATCGGCGCCAAGCCCACGCGCGCGGCCAACAAGCTGCCGGAAGACGCGTTCGTGTTCTGCGCCTTCAACAACAACTTCAAGTTCAACCCCGAGGTGTTCGACAGCTGGATGAACATCCTCAAGCGCACCGACAACAGCCTGCTGTGGATGGTGGCCGACAGTCCCGAGGTGCGCACCAACCTGACGCGCCAGGCCGAACTGGCCGGGGTGGCGGCCGAGCGCCTGGTGTTCGCCGGCCGCGTGATGCCGGCCGACTACCTGGCGCGCTACCAGGTGGCCGACCTGTTCCTCGACACCGCGCCGTTCAACGGCGGCACCACCGCCAGCGACGCGCTGTGGGCCGGCCTGCCGGTGCTGACCTGCGCCGGCCGCACCTTCTCGTCGCGCATGGCCGGCAGCCTGCTGCACGCGGTCGACATGCCGCAGCTGATCACCACCACCCAGCAGGAATACGAAGACCTGGCGGTGGCGCTGGCGCACGACCGCCCGCAGGTGGAAGCGCTGAAGAGCCAACTGCACGAGCAGCGCCTGAGCTGCCCGCTGTTCGACAGCGCCCGCTTCGTGCGCGACCTGGAGGAACGCTACGCCCAGATCGCACTGAAGGGCAACGCCGGCCTGCAGGCGCCGCAGTTCGCGGGCGCCCGTCCGCCGCAGGTCGACACGCGCCTGCCCAAGGTGGCGATCCTGATGCCGACCCACAACCGGCCCGACTACGCCGAACTGGCGCTGCAAAGCATCCTGGCGCAGACCTGGGGCAACCTGGAAATCGTCATCAGCGACAACAGCACCGACGAGCTGACCCGCGAGCGCTTCGCCCCCTACATGGCGCGCTACGCCAACATCCGCTACCTGCGCTCGCCGGGCCTGGCGCCGCTGGACAATTTCCTTAACTGCTACCGCAACTCCAGCGCCGAGTACGTCAACTACCTGATGGACGACGATCTGTTCCATCCGGAAAAGATCGAGCGCATGATGGCCTGCATGCTGGGCCAGCCCAACATCGGCCTGGTGACCTCGTTCCGCCAGCTGATCGACGCCGAAGGCCGGTATCTCGCGCCGATCCACGGCACCGAGCGCATGTTCGAGATCGCCACGGCGGTGGGCGGCAGCTCGCTCGGCGACATGATCCTGAGCAACGGCCAGAACCTGATGGGCGAACCGACCACCGTGCTGTTCCGCCGCAGCCAGCTGCCCGACCATTTCGGCATGTTCCTGGGCCGCCAGTACACCACGCTGTCCGACGTCGCCACCTGGCTGGCGGTGCTGGCCAACAGCGACTGCGCCTACCTGCCGGAACCGCTGAGCTACTTCCGCCTGCACGGCGGCCAGGACCAGCGCAACGAGAAGATCCGCATCCAGGCCAACATCGAATGGCTGCAACTGCTGTGCGACGCCCACCAGCATGGCAAGTTCATGCGCAACCGCACGCAGGTGCGCGAGATGCTGACCAACAAGCTGGTCAATTGCATCTGGTTCCTGTCGTCGGTGTGGGAACAGGTCGAGCCGAGCTATCCGATCGAAAAAATCAGCGCCCTGATGCAGCAGGCCACCACTATACTGCTAACCAAGGGTTGAGCCGCCGGCCAACCGAATCCCAACAGAGGAGAGTTACATGACGCAGAACGACGGCAGCACCCTGATCGATTTCTTTGAAAATCATGAACACCGCATGATCCACAAGTGGATGCACTACTTCGAGATCTACGAGCGCCACTTCCACCAGTTCCGCGGCAAGGACATGACGATGCTGGAATTCGGCGTGCTGCACGGCGGTTCGCTGCAGATGTGGAAGCACTACTTCGGCGAGGGCGCCAAGATCACCGGCGTCGACATCAACCCGCGCTGCGCCGAGCTGGCCGAGGAGCGCATCGAGATCATCGTCGGCGACCAGGAAGACCGCAACTCGCTGCGCGGCATCGTCGCCAACCATCCGCAGTTCGACATCATCATCGACGACGGCGGCCACACCATGACGCAGCAGATCACCACCTTCCAGGAACTGTGGTTCCACCTGAAGGACGGCGGCGTCTACCTGTGCGAAGACACCCACACCAGCTACTGGCCGGGCTTCTTCGGCGGCGGCTACCGCCAGCCGGGCACCTTCATCGAATACACCAAGTCGCTGCTGGACCAGCTGACCGCGTGGCACTCGCCCGATCCGGCCCTGCAGCCCAACGAATTCACCCGTTCCTGCTTCGCCGTGCACTACTACGACAGCATGGTGTTCTTCGAAAAACGCGCGGTGCCGAAGCCGCACGCGCGCATGAAAGGCACGCCGTCGTTCCCGCTGGAGCCGGCCGAACAAGCCGTCTACGACCGCGGTTAATCCTCAGAACCACCACCCAATGCAGCCCATGGACGTCAAGCACATCCCCGTCATTTCCGTTTCCTACAATTCCGCAGAATTGATCGAGGATTTACTCAGTTCGTTCCGGGCGCATTACAGCAACCCCGTCACCATCATCGACGGTTCGGGCGAGCAGCACTACCGCGCCATCGAAGCGGTCTGCGCGCGGTATGAGAACGTGCGCTTCATCCACTTCGACTACAACATCCACCACGGTCCCGGCATGGCCTGGGCGTTCCAGAACCTGGAGCTGCAGGGGCCGGTGCTGGTGCTGGACTCGGACATCTTCGTGCTGCATCCGGGCTTCCTGGAAGCCATGGCGGCCGAGCTCAAGCCGGGCATGTACGGGGTCGGCTACGTCAACCACGTCAACGAGGGCGGCTACGACGTCGACTACGAGCAGGGCGCGGTGCGCTACCTGCATCCGGCCTGCATGCTGGTCAATATCGAGGTGCTGCGGGCCTGGCCGATGCCGACCAAGCACGGCGCCCCGATGACCGAGCCGATGGTGGCGCTGCACCGCGCCGGCCAGGACCAGCTGGTGCAAAACTTGCCGTGGCTGAAGGAAGATTTCCTCAACACCCAGCCCGGCGCCCGCAACTACCTGCGCCACGACTGGCAGGGCACGGTCAAGCGCACCGGCGGCTACCACCTGGAAGACTGGCAACGCGCCAGCCAGCAGGCGGCCGGCGTGCGCCAGCTGATCAAATCGCTGATGCCGGCGGCGCCGGCGCGGGTGCTGGAGATCGGCGCCGGCGACGGCTTCCTGGCGCGCGACGTCAAGGAAGCGGCGCCCACCTGCCATTACACGGCGGTCGAGCTGCACACCGAGACGCCCAGCGAAAACAAGGGCGCCTGCGACCTGGTGCTGCAGCGCGACGTCGACCACCTGGGCGACGACTTCTTCCGCGACCAGGCCGGCGTCGACTGCTGGATTTTGGACAAGGCGCTGGAACGCCTGGTCCATCCGGAAACCCTGCTGGCCCGCATCCGCAAGGTCATGAAGGCCGACAGCTGCATCGTGGCGGTGATCCCCAACCTGCAGCATTGGAGCGTGCAGGCCAAGCTGTGCCTGGGCGACTTCCGCTACGAGGACAACGGCATCCTCGACCGCGCGCACCTGCGCTGGTTCACGCGCGGCACGATCTTCGAGCTGTTCCAGAAGGCCGGCTACCAGATCGTCCAGGGCGCGCCGGTGATCCATGAACGCATGGAAAATCCCCTGCTCACCGCGGCCCTGCGCCAGCTGGCGACCAGCGTCGGCGCCGATCCGGCCCTGGCGCTGGAAGACGCCCAGGCCGCCGCCTACGTCATCAAAGCCATTCCACGCTAGTTCCCTGTTGCTTTGCGGTGCCAAAAAGCCCATCTAAGAGGCCAATTGCACCGTGCTTTTCGTTTAAAATGCAACGGCAGTGCCTGATAATGCAGTCTGCGTACCATTCTTTCACTATCCGGAGACAGCATGAAAGCAGTCATATTGGCGGGCGGCTTGGGCACCAGGCTGAGCGAGGAAACCACTGTCAAACCGAAGCCGATGGTCGAAGTCGGCGGCAAACCTATCCTGTGGCACATCCTGAAGAGCTACTCCGCCCACGGCATCAATGACTTCGTCATCTGCTGCGGCTACCGCGGCTACGTCATCAAGGAATTCTTCGCCAACTACTTCCTGCACACCTCGGACGTCACCTTCGACCTGCAGAAGAACAGCATGGAAGTGCACGAACGCCACGCCGAACCGTGGAAAGTCACGCTGGTCGACACCGGCGCCGACACCCTCACCGGCGGCCGCCTCAAGCGCGTGCGCCAACACGTCGAAAACGACGAGGCCTTCTGCTTCACCTACGGCGACGGCGTGGCCGACATCGACATCGCCGCGTCGATCGCCTTCCACAAGGAACACGGCAAGCTCGCCACCATGACCGCGGTGCAGCCGCCGGGACGCTTCGGCGCGATCGACATGGACGGCCAGCGCATCCTGAGCTTCAAGGAAAAGCCTCAGGGCGACGGCAACTGGATCAACGGCGGCTACTTCGTGCTGTCGCCGAAAGTGATCGACCTGATCGAGGACGACAGCACCATCTGGGAAAAGGGCCCGCTGGAACAGCTGGCCGCCGACGGCCAGCTCGACGCCTGGCTGCACAAGGGCTTCTGGCAACCGATGGACACGCTGCGCGACAAGATCCTGCTCGAAGAGCTGTGGGACAGCGGCAAGGCGCCGTGGAAGCGATGGCCATGAATCCAGCATTCTGGCGCGGCAAGCGTGTTTTCCTGACCGGGCACACCGGTTTCAAGGGTAGCTGGCTGAGCCTGTGGTTGCAGCAACTGGGCGCCGACGTCACCGGCTACGCCCTCGAAGCACCAAGCCAGCCCAGCCTGTTCGAGACCGCCGGCGTCGCCGCCGGCATGAGCTCCATCATCGGCGACGTGCGCGACGGCGCAGCGCTGCGCGAAGCGATGATGAAGGCCCGGCCCGAGATCGTCATCCACATGGCGGCGCAGGCGCTGGTGCGCTACTCGTACGCGCATCCGGTCGAGACCTACGCCACCAACGTCATGGGCCTGGTGAACTTCTTCGAAGCGGTGCGCAACACGCCCGGCGTCAAGGCCGTGGTCAACGTCACCAGCGACAAGTGCTACGAAAACAAGGAATGGGCCTGGGGCTACCGCGAGAACGAAGCCTTCGGCGGCTACGACCCCTACAGCAACAGCAAGGCCTGCGCCGAGCTGGTCACGGCCGGCTACCGCTCGTCGTTCTTCCACCCTGACAAATACGCCGAACACGGCGTCGCGCTGGCCTCGGGCCGCGCCGGCAACGTGATCGGCGGCGGCGACTGGGCCGAGGACCGTTTGATCCCCGACATGGTGCGCGCCATCGCCGCCGGCAAGCCGGTGCGCATCCGCAGCCCGCACGCGATCCGCCCGTGGCAGCACGTGCTGGAGCCGCTGTCGGGCTACCTGACCCTGGCCGAGCACCTGTACACGCAGGGCGCCGCCTACGCCGAAGGCTTCAACTTCGGCCCGCACGACATCGACGCCCGCCCGGTCGAATGGATCATCGCGCGCCTGTGCGAGAGCTGGGGCTCGGGCGCCAGCTGGGAACTGGACGGCGCACCGCAGCCGCACGAGGCGCACTACCTCAAGCTGGACTGCTCGAAAGCCCGCAGCCGCCTGCAATGGCAGCCGCGCTGGCACCTGGGCCACACCATCGACATGATCGTCGCCTGGCACCAGGCGCACGCCTCGGGCGCCGACATGCGCGCGCTGACGCTGGCGCAGATCGACACGTATCAACACACCGCACATCTTTAAGCGTACATATTTAAGGCCGGAATCATGAGTGAAGCACAAAGCAAGGAACAACTCCGCGAACAGATCATCAAGC
>JAZJYV010000021.1:0-36181 GCA_040390195.1 Pseudomonadota bacterium
ACACGCTCAATTACTGGATCGGCGAGGCGATCGGCCAGCGCGTCTTCACCCACGACTACCGCTGGATCAACAAGCACGCCTTGAACCGCACCCACGATTTCTTCGAGCGCCACGGCGGCAAGACCATCGTGCTGGCCCGCTTCGTGCCGGTGGTGCGCACCTTCGCCCCCTTCGTGGCCGGCGTGTCGGACATGACACACACGCGTTTTCAGCTCTACAACGTCACCGGCGCCACCTTGTGGGTGATCAGCCTGGTGACCGGCGGCTTTTTCTTCGGCAACATTCCTGTCGTGCGTGACAACCTCACGGCCATCGTGCTGTTTGGCGTGGGCATCGCGGTGGTGCCGCTGGCCTTGGGCGGCCTGTGGAAATTCGGCCGTTCAATGCTTGGCCGCTAGTCTGGCCGGCGCCATTATTGCCGCCAAGACTCAAGTTTAGCTGGGGAAGTGCCGTTAATCAGGCAGTAATCCTTCTTCTTGGAACCCCATGCGTAACCTGATCGCCCTGTTCGTTTGCAGCTTTGTCATTGCGACGGCAAGCGCGAACGATCCCCCTGCCGGCCACGGTGCCGCCTCCGCTTCGGCGTCGGCTGCTGCCGAGGCAGCCCCGGTCTCGATCAAACCGAAGTTGCAGCCACCGCTCTCGCCAGCCGCCCAGCGCGCCAAGGAAGACGAGGCCGAAGCCGAGCTGTCGGCCAAGATCGCGGCCCGCCTGGCCGTCATGCGCGCCAACCAGGCCGCGCGCGCCAACGCCGCCGCCAAGGCCAAGAAGGCGGCCGAAATCAAGCAGAAGGACGTGCACCTGGTGGCGGCCGACGTGCCGCCGCCACCGACGCACGGTACCCACTGGTCGTACGAGGGCGAGGGCGGCCCGGCCAACTGGAGCAAGATCAATTCGGATTGGGCCAAATGCGGCACCGGCACGCGCCAGTCGCCGATCGACATCCGCGACGGCATGAAGGTCGACCTCGAACAGATCGTGTTCGACTACAAACCGTCCTCGTTCAGCGTGATCGACAACGGCCACACGATCCAGGTCAACCTGAGCGGGGGGAACTACATCACGATCCAAAACCGTTCGTATGAGCTGATGCAGTTCCATTTCCACCGGCCGTCGGAGGAACGCGTCAACGGCAAGGGCTTCGAGATGGTCGCGCACCTGGTGCACAAGGATGCCGAGGGCAAGCTGGCGGTGGTGGCGGTGCTGCTCGAACGGGGCAAGGCCCACAGCATGATCCAGACCGTGTGGAACAACCTGCCGCTCGAGAAGAACGACACCGTCACGCCCTCGGTGGTGCTGGACGTAAACGAGCTGCTGCCCAAGCATCGCGAGTATTTCACGTATATGGGTTCGCTCACCACGCCGCCGTGCAGCGAGGGCGTGCTGTGGCTGGTGCTCAAGGAGCCGATGCAGGCCGCGCCGGCGCAGATGGCGCTGTTCAGCCGCCTCTACCCGCTCAACGCGCGCCCGATCCAGCCCAGTTCCGGGCGCGTGATCAAGGAGTCGAACTGAGCACCGTCTTGAACCCGTAGGGTGGAAAAGTGGAGCGCATTCCACCTTTGCGGCGTTCGAGAAGGTGGAATGCGCTGCGCTTTTCCACCCTACGAGTTGGTGGATACTTCGCTTTATTCACCCGCGATGATTTGGTGGCGCCCCTGCCAGCTGGCGCCAGGCGCCAATTCCAGCGGCCCGATCAGGGCCGGTTCGATGCACACGAAACGCAGGTAGTCGTCGTCTTCCATGTCGGCCAGCGCCGCCGTGTCGGCCGCGCCCGGGTTCCACACCACCGCGTCGCAAAAACCATCCTGCTCCAATTGCAGCGAAGCGGCGCCCGCGTGCAGGGTGATGGCGCCGCCTATTCCACGGAATATCTGGTCCAGCTTGCCGTCGATCGCCAGGCTGCCGTCCTGCACGCCATCGATGCGCACGGCCCCCAGATCGTCGACCGCCAGGTAGCTGTGCAGGGCGCTGGAAAACTCAAACGCCGTCTCGCCGTCGTTGCGCACGTCGAGCGACATGCGCAGCTGGTTCGCACTGAGCGCCACCCGCAGCACCAGTTCGAAGCGCTGGGGCCAGGCTTGCGCCTGCGCCGGCGCCAGGTCGGCATGGCTCAGGTGGAAGGCAGCCCAGGCCTCGCCAGCCTGCATGCCGCTCTCGCCCGGGCGCCACTGGCTCACGCGCGCAAAACCGTGCCGCATTCCGCTGCCACGCTCGGCGAACTGGGGGAAAATCACCGGCACGCCGCCGCGAATGGCGCGCCTGCCATCGAGCGCCGAACGGGTGCTGCAGAACAGGTGCTCGCGCCCGTTTGCGCCCTTCCAGCTCACCAGATGGGCGCCGTACAGCGTCACGATGGCGCGCGCGCCGTCGGGCGCGTCGATCTGGAGCGCAGCCATTGCGCCGAATTGAACAGGGGTCACGACCGTCATTGCAGCGTCCTTCAGGTGAGCCGGCCCTTGGCCAGCGGCGGATTCTTGGCGAAATAGCGCTTGATGCCCTTGGTGATGGCATCGGCGATCTGGTCCTGGTAGGCGCTGTCGCGCAGCCGGGCTTCTTCTTCCGGGTTCGAGATGAAGGCCGTTTCGACCAGGATCGAGGGAATGTCGGGCGCCTTGAGCACCGCAAACCCGGCTTGCTCGACGGCGCCGCGGTGCAGCCGGGCGATGCCGCCGATCTCGCCCAGCACGGCGTTACCGAGCTTGAGGCTGTCGTTGATCTGGGCCGTCGTCGACAGGTCGAACAGCACGCTGGCCAGTTGCCTGTCCTGGCCCTTCATGTTCACGCCGCCAATCGAGTCGGCCAGGTTTTCCTTGTTCGCGAGCCAGCGCGCGGCGCTCGATGAAGCGCCTTTTTCGGACAGCACGAACACCGACGAGCCGCGCGCGCTCGGCTCGACAAACGCGTCTGCGTGCAGCGATACGAACAGGTCGGCCTGCACATTGCGCGCCTTCTCGACGCGGGTGCCGAGCGGCACGAAATAGTCGCCGTCGCGGGTCAGCATCACGCGCATGTTCGGCTGTTCTTCAATCCTGGCCTTGAGGCGCTTGGCGATGGCCAGCACCAGGTCTTTCTCGCGCGTGCCCGAGGCCCCGATGGCGCCCGGGTCCTCGCCGCCGTGGCCGGGGTCGAGCGCGATGGTGATCATGCGCACCACCTTTTGCGCGCGCACCTCGGGTTTCGCTTCGGGGCGCGCCGGCTCGGGCGCGGCGGCGGGCGCCTCCGCTTTCGGCTGCGACCAGTCGTCTTTTTCGATCATCGCGGCGATCGGATCGACCGGGTTGACCGGGTACAGGTCGAAAATCAGGCGGTGCTTGTATTCGCCCACCGGCGCCAGCGTGAACACTTGCGGGCGCACTTCCTCCTTCAGGTCGAACACCAGGCGCACCACGTTCGGCCGATTCTGGCCAACCCGCACCTGCTTGATATAAGGGTCTTCGGACTGGATCTTGGCGACCAGGCTTTTCAGCGTCGGGCTCAGTTCCAGGCCCTCGATGTCGACCACCAGGCGCTGCGGGTCGGGCACCGTAAAGTGCGTCGCCTTGAGCACGCTGTCGTTTTCCAGCGTCACGCGGGTGTAGTCGGCGGCCGGCCAGACGCGCACCGCCAGGATCTGGGCGGCGGCGGCCGGCAGCGGCGCCATGACCGACAGCAGCAGCGTGCCGCCCGCCTTGAGCAGGGTGCGTCGGGTGCGCGCGCCGGCGGCCAGAGGGGAAGGGCGGGGGTGTGGCGGTCGGGGCATGGCAAACCTAAGTCGGACAACGCTGCAATTCTACATGAGGGGCGCGGGCCGCAACAGCAGCATGTGACGCTACCGGCAGTGCCGCCATACGCTTCCTTGATGTAATACAAACCGGGCGCAGCCGGTCTGTGCAAGAATTTATTTCTAACGCCCGTGGGCGGATGGAGGAATGCCATGAATCGGCGATGGATTGGATTGCTGTTTTGCCTCGCCTTGCCGGCTGCCGCGCGCGCCAGCGACGACTTGCGCCGCTTGGCGGCTTGTCCGTTCGGCCCGCAACTGAACGCGGTCAGCGTGGACCGGCTTGCCAACCGGGCCAGCTGGCGCACCGTCAAAACCAGTTCCGGAACGATGCGGGTGTCGGTGGCCGATGGTTACCGCGTGATGTTGGCCTTTCCCGACAGTGGACCGTTCGTCAACCTGAAACTGGAAAGATCGGCGCCTGGCCGGTTCGGCGCCGACCGCGCCGCGATCCTGGCGCAGATGACCAGCTTCGCGGCCAGCCCGAACGCGCCGGTGACACCGTTCCAGGTCGTGGTGCGCAACGGCGTCGAATTGATGATGCTGGAGAGCGCCAGCATCGGCGCCGGCGGCCCGATTGGCATGTACACGTTCGTGTCGGAGCATGCCGGCGTGGTGGCGACCGCCTATTTACTGAACCAGAAACCGGGGCGCCGCAAGTTCCAGACCCTGCAGCAGTACCGGCAGCTGCGCGACGGCTTTATCACCGCACTGTCAGGCTGCATGCAGCAGTTGCCTACAGATTCGGCGCAAAATGAAGCCGATCGAGACACTCCGCTCCATGCCGGGAAAGCGCATGCAGGCTGATCTCGCGCCCCTCGCCGGCCACCAGCAAGGTGATGTCGAGGTCCGGCGGCGGCAGCACCGGCGCGCCTTTCTCGGGCCACTCGACGATGCAGATGGTGTGCGCGTTGAAGTCTTCGCGAAAACCCGCGTCGAGAAATTCCTCGGCGCTGGACATGCGGTAGAGGTCGAAATGGATCACCTCGACCGGCGCGCCATCGAGCACGATGCGGTATGGTTCTGACAGCGTGTAGGTCGGGCTCTTGACGGTGCCGACATGTCCGGCCGCGTGCAGCAGCGCGCGCGTGAGGGCGGTCTTGCCTGCGCCGAGATCGCCATGCAGGTGGATCGCCAGCCCGGGGCGCAGCGCGCGCGCCAGTGCCGCGCCCAGCGCAGCGGTGCCCGATTCGTCGTGGAGGTGTGCCGTGAAATGCCGCATCGCATAGAATGGTGAATTGATCGTAGCCGCTATTCTAATCCCCGCGCCGCATGCCCGCTTCCCCTCCCGACCTCGCCCAGCTCGCGCACGCCATCAAGCAATGGGGCGCGCAGCTCGGTTTTGCCGATGTGCGCATCGCCGACGTCGACCTGACGCACGCCGAACAGGGCTTGCAGGACTGGCTGGCGGCGGGTCGCCACGGCGAGATGGACTACATGGCCAGCCACGGCCTGAAGCGCGCGCGCCCGGCCGAGCTGGTGCCCGGCACGGTGCGCGTGATCAGTGCCCGCATGGACTACCTGCCGGCCGCCACGCCCGCCGACTGGCGCGAACGCGAGACGGCGCGCCTGGCCGATCCGCAGGCGGCGGTGGTGTCGATCTATGCGCGCGGACGCGATTACCACAAGGTCTTGCGTTCCCGTTTGCAGCAGCTGGCCGAGCGGGTGCGCGCCGAGATCGGCGAATTCGGCTACCGCGTGTTCACCGATTCGGCGCCCGTGATGGAGCTGCCGCTGGCCGAGAAGGCCGGGCTGGGCTGGCGCGGCAAGCACACCCTGATGCTCAACCGCGAGGCCGGTTCGATGTTTTTCCTCGGCGAGATCCTGGTCGACCTGGCGCTGCCGGTCGATGCGCCGGCCAGCGCCCATTGCGGCCAGTGCCAGGCTTGCATCGACATCTGCCCGACCCAGGCGATCCTGGGGCCGGGCCGGCTCGACGCGCGGCGCTGCATTTCCTACCTGACCATCGAGCTCAAGACCAGCATCCCGGAGGAACTGCGGCCCTTGATCGGCAACCGGGTGTACGGCTGCGACGATTGCCAGACGGTCTGTCCCTGGAATAAATTCGCGCAGCGCGCAACGGTGCCCGACTTCGAGGAGCGCAACGGCCTGGGCGGCGCCAGCATGGTCGAGCTGTTCGGCTGGAGCGAGGAGGAATTCGACCGGCGCCTCGAGGGCAGTCCGATCCGGCGCATCGGGCATGAGCGCTGGCTGCGCAACCTGGCCGTCGGGCTGGGCAATGCGGCCGCCGCCTGCAAGGGCGATGGCGCAATTGTCGCGGCGCTGCGGGCGCGCGCGCGGCACCCGTCGGCGCTGGTGCGCGAGCACGTGGCGTGGGCGCTGGCGCGCCATGGCGTGATCTCGTGCAGCGTGTGAATAAGCCGAAGAATTGACGCGTCGTTCCCGCGCAGGCGGGAACCCATACTCCGCCGAATAGGACGCATGGTATGGATTCCCGCCGGCGAGGGAATGACGAATATTTCGGGAAATCGGAATACTCGCGCTTTTCCATCCGGCGAAAATCCCTTACTTCAGCAGCCCCGCCAGCTCGACCGCGGTCTTGACCTGCATCTTGTCGAGAATGTGTGCGCGGTGCACCTCCACCGTGCGCATGCTAATGCCGAGCATGTCGGCCACCACCTTGTTCATCTTGCCTGCCAGGATCAGGTCGAGCACTTCGCGTTCGCGCGCCGACAGCGTCTCCAGGCGCGCCTGCACCACCGCCGCCGCGCCGGCCTGGCGCGACTGCGCCAATGCCTGCTCGACCCGGTCCATCAGCTGATTGTCGTTGAATGGCTTCTCGAAGAAATCGAAGGCGCCGCGCTTGAGCGTGTCGACCGCCATCGGCACGTCGCCATGCCCGGTCAGGAAGATCACCGGCAGGCGCGCGGTCAGCCCGCGCGCGCTGAGCTGGTCGAACACGGCCACCCCGTTCAGGCCCGGCATGCGCACGTCGAGCAGGATGCAGTCACCCTCCGGGTCGAAGCGGGCACCGATTTGTTCCATGAACCCTGGTGCGCTGGCGTAGCTGCACGCGACGATCCCGCGCGAGCGCGCCAGCCATGCCAGCGAATCGCGTATCACCTCCTCGTCGTCGACGATGTGCAGCATGGCCGGTCTCCAAAAAAGTGTGGGTAGGCGTATCTTAGGCCAGCCTGGCCTGGCCCGGCAATGCAAACGCGAAGATCGTGCCGCCTTCCGGGTTGGCGCTGTGCCAGAGCGTGCCGCCGTGGAACTCGATCGCGGTGCGGCACACCGACAATCCCATCCCCATGCCCTCGGCCTTGGTCGAGAAGAACGGCGAGAACAAGCGCTCGGCCACCTCCGGCGCGATGCCGTGGCCGTGATCGATCACCGACACCGTGACCTGGCCGTTGTCGAAGGCGGCGCCGATGCGCAGCACGCGGCGCTCGTGCGGCAGGCCCTGCATCGCCTCGATGGCGTTGCGCGTCAGGTTCAGCAGCACCTGTTCGAGCATCATGCGGTCGGCGCTGACCGGCGGCAGGTCGGGCGGAATCTGCACTTGCAGCGCCACGAAGCTCTTGCGTGCCTGCAGTTCGATCAGGGCATGGATCCCCTCGACCAGGTTGGCCACGCCGATCTCCTGGCGCTGCGGCTCGCGCTTCTTGACGAATTCGTGCACGCTGCGGATGATCTGGCCGGCGCGCTGGGCTTGCAGGCTGGCCTGTTCGAGCGCCGGTTTGAGCAGCGCCGCGTCGACCGCCGCGCCCTTGGCGGCGGCCCGTTCGAGCAGGTTCAGGGCGCCCGTGGTGTAGCTCGAGATGGCCGCCAGCGGCTGGTTCAGTTCGTGCGCCAGCATCGACGACATCTCGCCCATGGTGGCCAGGCGCGCGCCGGCCTGCAGCTTCTCCTGCTGCTGGCGGCTCAGTTCCTCGGCCCGTTTGCGGTCGGAGATGTCGAGCACGGAACCCATCCAGCCGGTCTGGCGCCCCTCGCTGTCGACCAGCGGCGCCTCGAAGATGAGCACCGGAACGCGCTCGCCATCGGGGCGCTGGAAGATGGTTTCGAACTGCGGCGTGACATGCCCGGCCAGCACCGCCGCGAAGCGCTGCTGGTACTCGTCCATCGCTTCCGGCGCCCAGTACGGCATCGGCGGCGCCTTGCCCACCAGCTCGATGGCCGGCAGGCCGACGATCTGGCAGAAGGCCGGGTTGACGTAGGTGACGCGCCCTTCGAGGTCGCGCGCGCGCAGGCCCGTCACCAGTGAATTTTCCATCGCCGTGCGAAACGCCATCTGCTGGCGCAGCGCGCCCTCGGCCGCCAGCCGGCGCGCGATGTGGCGCCACAGCGCGGCCAGGCTGGCCGCCAGCCCCAGCGCGAGCACGATGACCGAGCCGACCAGCAGGTTGGGCAGCAGGCGCGGCGCGCTCTTGACGCTGTCGGTGGCGAGCATCAGCTCGGCGCCGGGCAGGTCGAGCGCGCGCTTGTGGGTGTACACGCCGCGTCCGGGCCCGGCCGCCGCGCGCTGCGCCACGGTCTGTTCGTCGCGGTTGATCAGCGAGATCGCATTGTCCTGGGCGAACCACCAGGGTACGGTTTCCTCGAGCAGCAGCTTGAGCTGGTAGGTGGCGACCAGGCTGCCGCCATTGCGCGCCAGCGGCAGGTGGTAGTCGAGCAGCGCTTCGCCGCCCGGCGTGGTGGCGTACGGTTCGCTGTAGCGCGCCTTGCCGGTCTTGCGCGCCAGTTCGGCGGCCGCGCGCGAGGCGCCCGACAGTTCCGCATTCGGTTGCGCTGCGGCCTCGCTGATCGCGATCGGCTGGCCATCGCGGTCCAGCCATTGCAGGCGCAATAGTTCGCGCCCGTTGCTGCGCAACTGGTTCAGGCGCGCCTGGACCGCCTGTGTCGGTGGCAGGTCTGCGCCCAGTGTCGCCAGCGCGTCTTCGTTGCGCGCCATTTCGAAGCGGATGGTCTGCTCGACCCATAGCGTGTCGGCGATCAGCTGCTCCTGGCGCTCGTTGCTCTCCATTTGGCGCGCCTGCCATGGCAGCCAGAAGAGCACCGCCAAAAACAGCAGCACGATCAGCAACGGCAGCAGCCAGCGCCACTGGCCGGTCAGGTGCATCGCGCGTGGCAGTCGATTGTGCATGCGATAGGGTGCAGTTTTTTTCGGGCGCCAGCTATTGTGGTTATCCACAATACCGGTGCAGAATGGGGCTATCCAGACTAACTGGACCTGCAAATAATAATAGAGATTCGATTTCCGGAGGAGACAACATGCATTTCAAGGCATTGCTGGCCGCGTTCGCTGCCGTCATCACCATCAACGCCCAGGCCCAGGCCCCGATCGTGATCAAGTTCAGCCACGTGGTGGCCATCGACACCCCGAAGGGCCAGGCGGCCGAGCGCTTCAAGGCGCTGGCCGAGAAGGCCACCAACGGCCGGGTCAAGGTGGAGATCTACCCGAACAGCCAGCTGTACAAGGACAAGGAAGAACTCGAGGCCCTGCAACTGGGCGCGGTGCAGATGCTGGCGCCGTCGCTGGCCAAGTTCGGCCCGCTGGGCGTGAAGGAGTTCGAGGCGTTCGACCTGCCGTACATCTTCCCGTCCAAGACGGCGCTGTACAACGTCACCGAAGGCCCGATCGGCAAGGAGCTGCTCAAGAAGCTCGAGCCGAAGGGCTTGACCGGACTCGCGTTCTGGGACAACGGTTTCAAGATCATGTCGGCCAACAAGCCACTGCACACGCCGGCCGATTTCAAGGGGCTCAAGCTGCGCATCCAGTCCTCCAAGGTGCTCGACGCCCAGATGCGCGCGCTTGGGGCAAACCCGCAGGTGCTGGCCTTCTCCGAGGTCTACCAGGCCTTGCAGACGGGCGTCGTCGACGGCACCGAGAATCCGCCGTCAAATATGTACACCCAGAAGATGCATGAGGTGCAAAAGCACCTGACCGTGTCCAACCATGGCTACCTGGGATACGCCGTCATCGTCAACAAGAAGTTCTGGGACGGCCTGCCGGGCGAGATTCGCAGCGCGCTGGAAAAGGCGATGGCCGAGGCGACCCTGTACGAGAAGGCGATCGCCCAGCGCGACAACGACATCGCGATGGACAACATCAGGAAGTCCGGCAAGACCGTGATCTACAACCTGTCGGTCAAGGAGCAGGCTGAATGGCGCAAGGTCCTGATGCCGGTCCAGAAGCAGATGGAGGAGCGCATCGGCAAGGAGCTGATCGCGGCCATCAACAAGGAAGCGGCGAAGTAAGCGCGCATGAAATACCTGGATCATCTTGAAGAGTGGCTGATCGCCACCCTCATGGCGCTGGCCACGGTCATCATCTTTGTCGCCGTGGTGCACCGTTACCTGTCGGGGCTCGACATCCCTGTCGTGCAGGACTACCTGATCAGCCTCAATACCAGCTGGGCCCAGGAGCTCTGTATCTTCATGTTCATCTGGATGGCCAAGTTCGGCGCCGCCTACGGCGTACGAACCGGCATCCACGTTGGCGTCGATGTGCTGCTCAATCGCCTGGACCCGGCGTGGTTCAAGCGCATGGTGGTATTCGGCATGCTCGCCGGTGCCGTGTTTACGGCCACCGTCGGCAGCCTGGGCGCTTACCTGATCTGGCACCTGGCGCCGGACCAGACTTCGGAGGTGCTGGAGATCCCGATGCGCTACGTCTACCTGGCGATCCCGCTGGGCTCCTGGCTGATGTGCTTTCGCTTCCTGCAGGTGCTGGTCGGTTTCCTGCGCACCGGCCAGATCCCGAAGCACGACCATGGCTACGTCGAAGGCCTGGACGATGAAATCGCCGCCGTCAAGGGAATGCGCCCATGAACGCCGCGATCATCTTCATTCTCCTGCTGCTGCTGATGTTGAGCGGCATGCCGATTTCGATCTCGCTCGGCCTGACGGTGCTCACCTTCATGTTCACGATGACGACCGTGCCGGTCGAATCGGTGGCCATGAAGCTGTTTACCGGGATCGAGAAGTTCGAGATCATGGCGATCCCCTTCTTCATCCTGGCGGGCAATTTCCTCACCCATGGCGGGGTGGCCAAGCGCATGATCAATTTTGCCAGCGCGATGGTCGGCCACTGGCATGGCGGCCTGGCGCTGGCCGGGGTGCTGGCCTGCGCGCTGTTCGCCGCCGTCTCCGGCTCGAGTCCCGCCACGGTGGTGGCGATCGGCTCGATCATCCTGCCGGCCATGGTCAGGCAGGGCTACCCGAAGCGCTTCGGCGCCGGCGTGATCACCACCTCGGGCGCGCTGGGCATCCTGATCCCGCCGTCGATCGTGATGGTGATGTATTCGGTGACCACCAACACCTCGGTCGGCAGGCTGTTTACGGCCGGCGTGGTGCCGGGCCTGCTGCTGGCCTTCTTCCTCGGCCTGACCACCTGGGTGCTGGCGCGCAAGCACAACTATCCGCGCCTGCCCAAGGCCAGCTGGGGCGAACGCTGGACGGCGTTTCGCAAATGCGCCTGGGGTTTGCTGCTGATCGTGATCGTGATGGGGGGCATCTACAGCGGCAAGTTCACGCCCACCGAGGCGGCCGCGATGGCGGCCGTGTACGCCTTCATCATCGCCGTGTTCGTCTACAAGGACTTGAAAATCCGGCAGGTGGGGAAAGTCTTGCTCGACTCGGCATCCTTGTCGGCCATGCTACTTTACATTATCACCAACGCCATGCTGTTCTCGTTCCTGATGACCAACGAGAACATCCCGCAATCGATGGCCGCCTGGATCACCGGCCAGGGCTTGGGCGTGGTCGGTTTCCTGCTGGTGGTGAACTTGCTGCTCTTGCTGGCAGGTAATGTGATGGAACCCTCCTCGATCGTGCTGATCATGGCCCCGATCCTGTTTCCGGTGGCGATGAAGCTGGGGATTGATCCGATCCACTTCGGAATCTTGATCGTGGTCAATATGGAAGTGGGCATGTGCCACCCGCCGGTGGGCTTGAACCTGTATGTGGCCTCGGGCATCACCAAGATGGGCATCTCGGAATTGACGGTGGCGGTGCTGCCGTGGCTGCTCACGATGCTCGGCTTTCTGGTGTTGATCACGTATGTACCACAAATTACCTTGTGGCTGCCGAATTTAATTTATGGATGAAATTATTTCAACGACCGTGTAAAAAAAGCCACAGTGGCCGATTTTAAATACGTTATGATGGGCACCTTTCCGCAGCACCACGCTGGTGCAGCGGAAAGCAAACGGACACATGGTTTGGGGAGTAGTAGATAAAAGCACGGTAGTCCATACCGGAGAAATATCGAGGAGACACGCGTTTTACAGAATGCTGTTGGTACTACCAAACGGCCGGAAACGTGATAGCACTTGAAACGCACCGCGAGGTGCGTTTTTTTTCGTCCATCGCAAACCGCGCCCGCCGTTGCTGGATGAGACCGGCCTTGCCCGGGCCGGGCGGCACACCGCCAGATGCGCTAAACTAGGCGCATGAAACCACAACAAGGCTCCGAGCTGTTCAACGCCATCGTCGCCGCTCCCTTCGGTGCGGTGGGCATACGCACCGAAGCGGGGCAGCTGCGCGAGCTGGTCTACCTGCCGCCCCATTTTAGTGAAAAAAATCCATCAGACGCGCTCGCCGAGCAGGTGGCGCAGCAAATCGAACGCTACCTGGCCGATCCGGATTTTCAGTTCACGCTGCCGGTGCCGCAGGTCGGCAGCGCCTTCCAGCACCGGGTCTGGAGCGCCATCTCGGGCATCCCGCGCGGCAGCGTACGTACCTACGGCCAGGTGGCCAAACACATCGGATCGGCGCCGCGCGCCGTTGGCCAGGCCTGCGGCGCGAACTGGTTCCCGCTGCTCATCCCCTGCCACCGGGTGACGGCGGCCGGCGGCCTGGGCGGCTTTTCCAACCATGACGACGAGAACGGCTTCCACCTGGGCGTCAAGCGCTGGTTGCTGGCCCACGAAGGCGTCAACACCTCGCCATGGCAGCAGCAAGCGATCTGGCCCTGATCGACGGCTTCTGCGACAACCTCTGGCTGGAACAGGGGTTGGCGAAGAACTCGCTCGACGCCTACCGGCGCGACATGCGCCTGTTCGCACGCTGGCTCGAACTGCGCCGGCCCGCCTGCGCCGGCCTGTACGCGGTCCAGCCGCACGACCTGGAAGCCTATTTCGCCGAACGCCATGCCGAGACCAAGCCCAGCTCGGCCAACCGCCGCCTGTCGGTGCTCAAGCGCTTCTACCAGCTCGCGCTGCGCCAGAAGGAGGTCGCCTCCGACCCCTGCCTGAAGCTGGCCTCGGCGCGCCAGCCGACCCGTTTCGTGCACACGCTCAGCGAAGCCCAGGTCGAGGCCCTGCTCGGCGCGCCCGACGTCGCCACCGCGCTCGGCCTGCGCGAGCGCACCATGCTCGAGCTGATGTACGCCAGCGGCCTGCGGGTGTCGGAGCTGGTGGGCCTGAAGCTGATGGAGCTGAGCCTGAACGATGGCGTGCTGCGTATCACCGGCAAGGGCAGCAAGACGCGCCTGGTGCCGTTCGGCCAGGAGGCGCGCCGCTGGATCGAACGCTACTTGAAAGAGGCGCGTGGCGTGATCCTCGACGGCCAGCTCGACGACGCCCTGTTCGTGACCGCGCGCGGGGGCGCCATGACGCGCCAGATGTTCTGGGTGCTGATCAAGAAGCATGCCGCGCGCGCCGGCATCACGGCGCCGCTGTCGCCGCACACGCTGCGCCACGCCTTCGCCACCCATTTGCTGAACCACGGCGCCGACTTGCGGGTGGTGCAGTTGCTTTTAGGCCATTCTGACATTTCGACCACACAAATCTACACCCATGTTGCGCGCGAGCGCCTCAAGCGCCTGCATGCCGAGCATCACCCGCGTGCTTAATTCAAATGCGGATTGCGTAACTAAGTCATAATACAGGGGCAGCACTTTTTTCCGACAAACCCGAGAGGTGATTCATGGCTAAAACTAATTTCCAGTACGAAAAGCGGCAGAGGGAATTAGAGAAGAAGAAGAAGGCCGAGGAAAAAGCCAGACGCAAGCTGGAAGCGAAAGGCAGCCCGGGCGGCGAGCAGGACGCGGCCGATGAAGACGATGCAGACCAGGTTGCGCCTGACGCACCGAGCCCCGCCTGAATTTGCCTTCGCAGGGTGGAACCCCAAGGGGTCGAGCGCCTTCCACCATGCTTGCGTCCCGGTGACGCGAACATGGTGGAAGGCGCTTCGCTTTTCAATCCGGGGTCAGACCCCCAACTGAAAAACCGGGGTCTGACCCCTAGCTCCAGGGGGCAGACCCCGGTTCTTTACGCCACCTCGGCGACCTGTTCTTCCTCGCGTTCGACCTCGTGCACCTCGCCCTTGAACCAGCGCGCGGCGCGCTTGCCCAGGTTGTCGAGGTAGGTGTAGGCCACCGGCACCACCACCAGCGTCAGCAGGGTCGAGGTGATCACGCCGCCGATCACCGCGCGCCCCATCGGCGCCTGCGATTCACCGCCGTCGCCCAGGCCGATGGCCATCGGCAGCATGCCGAAGATCATCGCCAGCGTCGTCATCAGGATCGGGCGCAGGCGCACCTGGCCCGCATTGAGGATCGCGTCATGCTGGCTCTGCCCCTCGCGCTGGCCGTGGTTGGTGAAGTCGACCAGCAAGATCGCATTCTTGGTCACCAGCCCCATCAGCATGACAATGCCGATCACCGAGAAGATGTTCAGTGTGCTGCCGGTCACCAGCAGCGCGATGAACACGCCGATCATCGACAGCGGCAGCGACACCATGATCGCGATCGGCTGCAGGAAGCTGCCGAACTGCGAAGCGAGCACCAGGTAGATGAAGATGATCGCGATGCCCAGCGCGGCGAGGGCGCCGGCCAGCGTTTCCTGCATCTGCTGGGCCTGGCCGCCGACGTCGAAGCGCACGCCTTCGGGCAGGGTGATCGACTTGATCGCCTTTTGCACGTCGGCGTCGACGTCGCCGCCCGGACGGCCTTCCACCCCCGCGTAGATCGCCACCCGGCGCTCGAGCGCCTGGCGCTTGAGCACTTGCGGGCTGGTCGACGGCACGAACTCGACCACCTGGCGCAGCGGCACCATGATCGGCTTGCCTTCGGCGTCCTTCTTGCTCGACGCCACCGACAGGTCGGCCAGGTCGGCCACCTTCTGGCGCCCTGATTTGGGCAACTGCACGTTGACGTCGTAGTTCTGGCCATCCGGCGCCAGCCAGCGGCTGATCTGGTCACCCGCCACGAAAGGACGCAGGGCCGCGCCGATCTGCTGCACCGACAGGCCCAGGTCGCTGGCCAATTCGTTGTTGATCTTGACGATGGTGGCCGGATTGGCCCCTTCCTGGCTGTACTCCATGTCGGCCACGCCCTTGATGGTGCGCATCTTGTCCATCAGCTTGTGCGCCACGTAGTCGAGCTTGGCCTCGTCGCGGCCCAGGATGGCGATGAAGATCGGCTTCCAGCCCACCGACAAGGTGATGCCGGCGATCGGCGTCAGGCGCGCGCGGATCAGCTTTTCCAGCTCTTCCTGCGAGCGGCGGTGGGTCTTCTTCACGTCCGTCAGCTTGAGGTCGACCTGGGCCGCGTTGTGGCCGTCGAAGTTGCCCACCACGGTGATCACGCTGTCGATTTCCTTGAACTGCTTGAGCGCCGCCTCGACCTGCTGGACCTTGCTGTTGGTGTACTCGAGGCTCGAGCCGACCGGCGTCTTGAAGCGCAGGTTGACGTAGCCATTGTCCGTTTTCGGGAACATCTCGCCGCCGATCAGCGGTGCCAGCGCCATGCTGCCGACGAACAGCAGGAAGGCCATCAGCAAGGTCGATTTGCGCCAGCGCAGCGCCAGCTCCAGCGTCTTGCCGTACCAGACGTGCACGCGGTCGATGCCGTGCTCGATGTGTTCCATCATGCGCCCCAGCCACGGCACATACTTGAAGCGGTTCCTGACCGGATCGCGCCACACCGACGAGAGCATCGGGTCGAGCGTGAACGAGACGAACAGCGACACCAGCACGGCCACCGCGACGGTGATCCCGAACTGGAAGAAGAAGCGTCCGATGATGCCCTTCATGAAGGCCACCGGCACGAACACGGCCACGATGGCGAAGGTGGTGGCCATTACCGCCAGCCCGATCTCGCTGGTGCCGTCGTTGGCCGCCTTCAGGTGGCTCTTGCCCATGCCGAGGTGGCGCACGATGTTCTCGCGCACCACGATGGCGTCGTCGATCAACAGGCCAATGCACAGGGAGAGCGCCATCAAGGTCAGGAAGTTGAGCGTGAAGCCAAAATACTTCATGGCGATGAAGCTGGCCATCACCGAGATCGGCAGCGTCAGGCCGGTGATGATGGTGCTGCGCCAGGAATGCAGGAACAGGAACACGATCAGCATGGTCAGCACGGCGCCTTCGAGGATGGTCTCCTTGACGTTGTCGAGCTGGCTTTGCACGCGCACCGACTGGTCTTCCATGATGCGCAGCTTGATGTCCTCGGGCAGTGTCTTGGCCATCTCGGCCACCACGCGCTGGATGCCGGTGCCCACTTCGACCACGTTCGCGTCCTGGATCTTGGTCACCTCGAGCGAGATGGCGCGCTTGCCGTTGATGCGCGAGATCGATTGCTCTTCCTGCTCGCCATCGACGACGGTGGCCACCTGGTCGAGGTAGACCGGGCCGTCGGCGCGGCGCGCCACGATGATCTTGTTGAAGCCGCGCGCATCCTTGATCTTGCCTTCGATGCGCACCAGGCGCTCGCTGGCGCCGTAGGCGATGTTACCGGCCGGCAGATTGGTGTTGGTCACCTGGATCGCGCGGATCACCTCGTCCACGCCCACGTTGAGCGCCTTGAGCTGGTCGGGGCGGATGCTCACCAACACCTGGCGATTGGTGGTGCCGTTGACGCGGATCTGACCGACGCCGGCCACGCTTTGCAGTCGCTTGGTGATCACTTGCTCGGTCAGGGTCGACAGTTCGCGCAGGGTGCGGCTGTCCGAGGACAGCGCCAGTTGCACGATCGGCTGGGCGTTGTCGCCCTCGGCGCGGATGATGAACGGCTCCTTGGCCTCCTTCGGGAAATTCGGACGCACGCGCGCGATCTTGTCGCGCAATTCCTGCATCGCCTTGTCCATATTGGTCGACAGCTCGAATTCGAGCGAGACGCCGGTGCGGCCCTCCCAGGAATTGCTGCGGATCGTCTTGACCCCGCTGACGGTGTTGATCGCGTCTTCCATCGGGCGCGTGATGTCGTTCTCGACCTGCTCGGGCGAGGCGCCCGGATACGCCACCTCGACCCAGGCGAAGGGCAGGTCGACATTGGGCATGCTCTCGAGGCCCAGGCTCTTGTAGGAGAACAGGCCCAGCACCATCAAGCCCACCATGACCATGGTGGCGAACACCGGGTTCTTGATACTGGTTTTCGTGATCCACATGGCTTATCCCTTTTTCGCGACGGCGGCGGCGGGAGCGGCGGCGTCGGCCAGCTTGACCTTGTTGCCCGGCTTGACGCCGTCGAGCTTGGCGACCAGCACGCGCGCGCCGGCGGTCAGGCCGTCCGTCACTTCGGCATAGCCTTCGTCATCGTTGCGCAGGCCCAGCTTGACCGGCTGCGCCACCACCTTGCCGCCGACGATGGCGTACACCACGCTCACGCCGTTTTCCTGGCGTAGCGCGGCCGTTGGCACGATCGGCACCACGGCCGACTTCTCGGTCGTGATATTGCCCTTGGCGAACATGCCGCCGCGCAGCAAGCCATCCTGGTTGCTCACACTGATATACACCAGCATCGAGCGCGAACCGGCCTCGGTGGTCGGGTTGATGCGCGCAACCTTGCCAACGAAGCCACGCTGCTGGTAGCCGTCGACCTGGAATTTGACTTCCTGGCCGACCTTGATGCGCGGGATGTCGGCCGCCGGCACCTGGGCTTCGAGGGTGAGCTGCTGCAGGTTGACGATGGTGGCCACCGGCATGTCGGGCGCCACTTTTTCGCCGGCCTGCACGAAGCGCTTGGAGACCACGCCGGCCAGCGGCGCGCGGATCTGGGTGTCGGCCAGCGCGATGCGCGCCATGTCGAGCTGGGCCTGGGCGGCCTTGACGCTGGCCTGGGCCAGCTCGACGCTGTTGACGGTGGTGTCGTAGGAATTGCGGGAGATGTAGTTTTGCTTGAGCAGGGCATCGCTGTTGGCATTGTTCTTGCGCGCCAGCGACAGGCGGGCGGCGGCCTCGTCGAGCGCGGCCTGCATCTGGGCCACCCGCGCGCGCTGGTCGGCCGCGTCGAGGCTGGCGATGAGCTGGCCGGCGGCCACGCTGACCCCCTCCTGTACGGTGGCGCCGACCACGATGCCCGAGACCTTGGACTTGACGATGGCCTGGGTCAGCGGCGCAAGCGAGCCCGACAGCGGCAGGTTGACGGCCAGTTCGCGCGCTTCGATCGCGGCCACGTCGGTGCTGGCCAGTTCGTAGACGTCCACCTTGGGCGGGCCGCCCTTGTCGCCTGCCGCTTGCGGGGCTGGCTTGTTCTTCGATTGCATTGCGGTCCAGGTGCCACCGGCGAGGGCGATCACGACCAGGCCGATGACGGGAGCGCGCCAGCGGCGGCGGCGGCTGACGGTGGGCTTGGCTGGCGCTAATGGCAAGGTTTCTAATTTCATGGTGGGCGGCTTTAGACTTGTTGTTGGGGCGAGGCGGGGGCGCTTGTGCTCCTTCCTGTCTCCAGGATGGAGCCCCAGGCGCATGTTGGCACTATAGAAAAACACAAGGGAAGGCGCCAATGAAATGCGACAGGAAGTGGAAAGCGCCCGCTGAAGTGCGTAAAACACCGATGAAATGCCGGAAAGGGCGAATTACTGCAAATGGTGGGGCGGAAAAGCGGAGCGCCTTCCACCTTCTCGAGCGCCGCAAAGGTGGAAGGCGGCCTGGGCGGCCCCCTTATTTTCCACTCTACAAGCGCGAACCACTGCCCTTGGTTTGCGCGCGCACAAGCGGCGTGACCGCACCGTGGGCAAGAATGAACGATACCAAGTGAAGGGATCTCCGTGAGTGCCGAATCGGCCGTGCCGGCGTCCGCCGCCGAACCTGATGGGCCGGGACACGATGCCCTCGATGTCCTGTATCGTTTCGTTGCCGCCATTGAATTGTCGCCGACGGTGGCCGTACACAGCATCGACCGCGATGGCATCGTCCGCTACTGGAACCATGCCTGCAGCGCGCTGTTCGGCATTCCGGCCAGCCAGGCCATCGGCCAGCCGCTGGCGGCCTTGCGCTCCCACCTCGACCAGCAAGCCCAGCTCGACGCCGTGCTGGCCGCGATCTGGGAGAGCGGGCAGGCCGGGCCGGCGCGCGACTGGCAGGTCGAGCTGCGCGACGGCAGCCGGCGCTGGGTCTATTCCAGCCATTTCCCGGTCTTGCGCGATGGTAATGTGGTGCAAATATTCTGCATGGAGATCGACGTTACCGAGCGCAAGCGCGAGGAATCGCTGCAACTGCTCGACAGCAGCGATTTCCGCGAGCTGTACAAACGCTCGACCGACGCCATCGTGCTGATCCGCGGCGCCGCCATCATCGACGCCAACCCGGCCGCGCTGGCGCTGTTCCACTGCCAGCAGGCCGAGCGCATGGTCGGGCGCGGCCTGCTCGACTTTTCCCCCGCCACCCAGCCCGACGGCCGGTCCTCGGCCGAGCTCGATGCCAGGCTCAAGGCGGAAACTTATCAGGACGGCAACCGCCGCTATGAATGGTGCTTCCAGCTGCCCGACGGCGGCGGTTTCTGGGGCGAAGTGCTGCTCACGTCAGTCTCCCTGGACCATGAATTCCTTTCCTACGCGGTGATCCGCGACATCAGCCCGCGCAAGGCGGCCGAGCGCACCCTGCAGCTGGCGGCCAAGGTGTTCGACAACAGCCGCGACGCGATCCTGGTGATGGACCCGCAATACCGGGTGGTGGCTGCCAACCAGGCGTTCAGCGACATCACCGGCTACCCGGGGGCGCAGGTGATCGGGGGCGAAGCACCCTGCCTGCGCAGCGGCGTGCACGAACCGGCGTTCTACGAGCAGCTGTGGACCTATGTGAGCGCGCACGGCCACTGGGAAGGCGAAGTCTGGGCGCGCCGCGCCAGCGGCCAGGAGTTTCCCCTGTGGGTGGCGCTGACAGCGATTCGCGAATCGCACGACGAGATCGCGCACTACATGGCAATCCTGTCCGACATCACAGACCGCAAACGTCAGGAGGAGCACACCCGCCACCTGGCCGAACACGACTTCCTGACCGACCTGCCGAACCGCGTGCTGTTTCTCGACCGCCTGCACCAGGCGCTGGCCAACGCGCGCCGCCAGAACACCCGGGTGGCGCTGATGTTCATTGACCTTGATCGTTTCAAGGCGATCAACGACCTGCATGGTCACCAGCTGGGCGACCAGGTGCTGCGCGAGGTCTCCGGACGGCTCACCAAATGCGTGCGTGGCGTCGACACCGTCAGTCGCCAGGGCGGCGACGAGTTCGTCGTGATCCTGGCCGACATCGGCGGCGTCGACCAGGCCGCGCATGTGGCCGGCAGCGTGATGCAGGCGGTGGCGCGGCCGATCCGGGTCGGCGACCTGGCGCTCGAGCTCTCGGTCTCGATCGGCATCAGCATCTACCCGGGCGACGGCGAGGACGGCGCGGTGCTGCTGCAGCACGCCGATGTGGCCATGTACCACGCCAAGCAGAATGGACGCAATGCCTTCCGCTTCTTCAGCCCCGAGATGAACGCGCACGTGATCGAACGGGTGGAGATCGAGAACCAGCTGCGCCAGGCCCTGGCGCGCAAGGAATTTCTGCTCGAATACCAGCCCGAGGTGGACATCGCGAGTGGGCGCACGGTGGCGGTGGAGGCCTTGATCCGATGGCGCCACCCGGAGCGCGGGCTGCTCCAGCCGGAGCAGTTCATCCCGGCCGCCGAGGATTGCGGCCTGATGGTGCCGATCGGCGAATGGGTGCTCGAGCAGGCCTGCGCACAGGCGCGCAGCTGGCGCGACCAGGGTTTTCCGGTGGTGGTGGCGGTCAACCTGTCGAACGTCCAGTTCATGCACAACAACCTGGTGCACAGTGTCGGCCTGGCCTTGCAGCACTCCGGACTGGCGGCGCAATTTCTCGACCTTGAGATCACCGAAGGGGTGATCATGAGCGGCGACAAGTCAACCATTGGCACCATCAATGCGCTGCGCAAGCTGGGCGTGCGGCTGACGATCGACGATTTCGGCACCGGCTATTCGAGCCTGAGCCACTTGCGCCGTTTTCCACTGTCCAAGCTCAAGATCGACCGCTCCTTCGTTGGCGACATCGCGCTCGAAGCCGATGGCTCGGGAATGATCCCGGCCATCATCGCGCTGGCGCGCAGCCTCAAGCTGCGCGTCGCCGCCGAGGGCGTGGAGACGGCCGAACAGCTGCGCTACCTGCAGCAGCATGGCTGTGACGAGTACCAGGGCTACTACGCCAGCATGGCCTCGCCCAACCCGGACCTGGCCAAAACCCAAAATCATTGACTGTCCTGTTTCGCAGGCGCCAACTCAACCGGGGTCAGACCCCCAACAGAAGAACCGGGGTCCGACCCCTTGCCATCTGCCAGTTGCGGCAGCGCCAGGAGCACCTGCACAACGCGCGGAGTGATCGACGCCGGCATGCGAATCGCCATCGAGGGGTCGGACCCCGGTTTTTCTGTTGGGGGTCTGACCCCGGTGTTGAGTTGGCGCCTGCGAACCGGAACCGGGGATTCACATGCCGGCGTCGATCAAGCCGCGCGTTTCGTCGAACAGGCGGATCGTGGCCACCACCTGTCCGTGGTCCGACGCCTCGGGCAATTCCAGCACCAGGTGGTCGTTCAGATAAATCACCTCGACCACTTCCCCGATCGCGTCCGGCAGCGCTGCGTTGAACTGCTCCGACACCAAGATATGGTCAATGGTGGTGAAATGCCCGTCATGCAAGCTCGAGAACCCCACATGGCGCAGATGGTCCTGGCGCTGCTGCAACTGGCAGGCGTCGAACAAGCGGTCGCCCAGCGGCGCGCCGGCGCCCAGCACGATGGTGGTGGTGACGGCGTCGGCGACGTCGTTGAAGTCGCCCAGCACCACGCGCGGGCGTGCGTTCAGCTTGGCCAGGTTGGTCAGCAGCACGCGCAGCGCCACCGCCTCGGTGCCGCGCCGGATCAGCGAGCGCAGACAGGCCATCGCGAACAACTGGGGATCCTCGCCGCTGTCGCCGTTGCGGTAGTCGGGGCGCTTGGACTTCAGGTGCACCACCACCACGTCGACCGTGCAATCGGGCGAGACGACGATGGCGGCGTGCACCACGGCGCGCGCGAAGCGGTCCGGATCGCGGCTGCCGGGCGGCATCGCCACCCCGGCCGGGAACAGCGCGTGCGCCACGCCGGGCGCGGCCAGCGGCAGGCGCGACACCAGCGCCACGCTCGGCGTGAGGCGCTCGGCGCCCGGATCCGGGTCGAAGCCGACCTGGATCGCGTCGCGGTAGTTGAGCGTGCGCGCAAGCGCCTCGCGCAGCGCCGCCTGCGAGAAAATCTCCTGGAAGCCGATCACGTCGGCGTCGATCAGGTCGATCTGGCGCGCCGTCCACGCCAACTTGGCCTCGTACTCGTCGGCCGTCAGCGGCACCAGGTTGTCATACAGTTTCGCGCCGTGCGGCGCGAGGTTGAACAGATTGAAGGTGGCAAAGCGAATTTCTTGCTGCATAATAAGAAACTCCTCATCGAAACTTCAGCGTATCACGCATGGCCAAGAAAGAGCATATTTCCGAAACGCCGGCGACCCAATTCCTGCGCAAGCATGCAATCGCCTTTACCGAACATGCAAAACTTCCATGAGGGCGGTGATGAAGCCTGTAAGCGGCCCTGAAACACAAGCGACAAAGTACTTGCGCCAGCACGGCGTCGTCTATTCCAGCCATTTGTACGATTATGAAGAGCACGGCGGCACATCTGTATCGTCACGGGAACTCAATGTCGATGAACATTGCGTCATCAAAACACTCATCATGGAAGATGAGCTGGCCAAACCAATGATTGTGCTAATGCATGGGGACCGTAAAGTATCGACTAAGGAGCTGGCCAGGCAAGCTGGATGCAAGAAGATCGAGCCGTGCAAGCCGGATGTGGCCAACCGCCATACCGGTTTTCTTGTTGGAGGAACCAGCCCATTTGGCACGAAAAAGCGAATGCCTGTCTATGTCGAAAGGTCTGTTCTCGAACTGCCAATCATTTACATAAATGGTGGTCGGCGCGGCTACCTGGTCAGCATGTCGCCTCAAGAATTGATTCGATTGCTTGATCCAGTCGTGGTTGAGGCGGCGCTCAGTTAGCTGGAATTCAGGTACTGAACCAGGAATGATCGGACTCGTCACAGGTGAGTGCTACCGGTCGTCTCAACGGCAACACGATACGAATTGCACTATGAGATGAGCGCCGGCCACATCGCCGCGACGGGCGGCGGCCAGATGCCAAAGCTCGCCCTTGCCTGGGTGTGGATCGGCCTGCCTGCTGTACCGCATGCTCGTGCCGCGTTTCGGATCGATGCATTTCGAATACGGCCAGTTCGATGCGCCGAAGTAACGTCAACCTCAAGCACGCCCTACAACAGCCAATGTGATGCGCGAAATACAGACTAACTTGCCACCCTCTTCTGTAATGCGAATTTCCCACACTTGGCTCGTTCTGCCTTGGTAGATAGGTGTGGCACGGCCCGTCACGAACCCCGCTCTTACGGAGCGCAAATGATTTGCGTTGATTTCTTGTCCGACGCAAAAATATTTCGCCGTATCCAGTGTGAGATAGCAGGCCCAACTCCCCAAAGTCTCAGCAAGCAGGACCGACGCTCCCCCGTGCAACAAGCCTTGAGGTTGTGTGGTGCGATTATCAACAGGCATTCGCGCCTCCAGCCAGTCGTCCCCGAAAGCGGTCACCTCGATACCTAAGTTCTGTATCGCATTACCTTTTGCGCTGTCGTTCAGTTGCTCGATGTTAATAGAAGAATGCCAGATCGTCATGGGAGCGGCCTTTGGTTGGAACAGGAAATAGAATATTCATAAATGAATCCACATTGGTGATGCGGAATGAAGACGCACAGCATTGCGCTCGGCAGCGGTGATTTTACGTCCAACTTACGTTCTTCACTTGCCCATTCGTCGGGAAAATCATACCCAATGTGCGTTCTTGCGCGGAATATGACGCAATGCACCGCCGCTTTCGAATATATTCCCAGCTTCGCCACATGGGCTTGGCATGTGAACCGCTCTGCTCCCGCTTATATGTCGGGCGGACCATCCTGGCGCTCGATAAGATCTACATCAATGGCGGGCGGCGCGGCCACCTGGCGGGCATTGCGCCCCAGCTGCTGACCGTGCTGCTGGGCGCGCGCCCGGTCAGCTGCGCTATCGAGGAGTAAGGCGCATGGTGTATATTCATGGCCCGGCACCAATGACCGGACTAGAATAAGAGAGAGCCAATGAATACCGTCATCTTCACCCTCGTCGCCTACCTGATCGGCTCGATTTCCTTTGCCGTTGTGATGAGCCGTGCGTTCGGCCTGTCCGATCCGCGCACCTATGGCTCGAAAAACCCCGGCGCCACCAACGTGCTGCGCAGCGGGAACAAGGGCGCGGCCATCGCCACCCTGGTCGGCGACGGCGCCAAGGGCTGGCTGGCGGTCTGGCTGGCCCAGCGCCTGGCCGACCAGTACGGGGTGGGCGACTTCGGCATCGCCTTGGTGGCGCTGGCCGTGTTTGTCGGCCATTTGTGGCCGGTGTTCTTCCGCTTCGTCGGCGGCAAGGGCGTGGCCACGGCGCTCGGTGTGCTGATCGGCCTCAACCCCTGGCTTGGCCTGGCCACGCTGGTGACCTGGCTGGTGGTGGCCTATGCCTTCCGCTATTCGTCGCTGGCGGCGCTGATCTCGGCCCTGTTCGCGCCGTTCTACTACGGCCTGCTGTTCGGGCTCGACGAGAAGCTGTTCGCCGTCGTCATCATGAGCATGCTGCTGGGCATTCGCCACAGCAAGAACATCTCGAACCTGATTGCCGGCAAAGAGAGCCGCCTCGGCGCCAAGGCCGGCGCCCCGGCCAAGCCGGCCAGGAAAAAATGAGCAAGCACCTCAAGATCGATTTCGTCTCGGACGTGTCCTGTCCGTGGTGCGTGATCGGCCTCAAGTCGCTCGAGCAGGCGCTCGGGCGCGTCAAGGACGTGGTCAGCGCCGAGCTGCACTTCCAGCCGTTCGAACTCAATCCCCAGATGGCGCCGGAAGGCCAGGACATCGGCGAGCACCTGGCGCAGAAGTACGGCGCCAGCGCCGCGCAATCGGCGCAGACGCGCGAAATGATCCGCGTCCGGGGCGCCGAGCTGGGCTTCGTGTTCGACATGGACCAGCGTGCCCGCATCTACAACACCTTTGACGCCCACCGCCTGCTGCACTGGGCCGAGGGCCAGGGCCGCCAGCACGCGCTCAAGATGGCGCTGTTTGAAGCCTACTTCAGCAAGGGTGGGAATCCCGCCTCGCACGCCCTGCTGCAGCGGGTGGCGCTCGAGGTGGGCCTCGATGGCGTTGAGGCGGCGCGCATCCTGGCCGGCGATGCCTTTGGCGCAGAAGTGCGCGCACGCGAGCAGTACTACCAGCAACAAGGCATCAACTCGGTGCCGGCGATCATCATCAACGAGCGCCACCTGATCTCCGGCGGGCAGCCGCCCGAGGTGTTCGAGCAGGCGCTGCGCCAGATCGCCGCGCAAGGCTGACGCCAAAGTCCCCATGGACCGACTCCACCTGATGACGGTCTTCGTCGCCGTCGCCGAGGAAGAAAGCTTCGCCGGCGGCGGGCGCCGGCTGTCGATGTCGCCGCCGGCCGTCACGCGCGCGGTGGCGGCGCTCGAAGCCCGGCTCGGCGTCAAGCTGCTCAACCGCACCACCCGCTACGTGCGCGTGACCGAAGCGGGCCAGCGCTACCTGGACGACGCGCGCCGCATCATCGGCGAGGCCGACGAGGCCGACGAGGCGGCGGCCGGTATCAACGCCGCGCCGCGCGGCCATCTGGCGGTGACTGCGCCGGTCATGTTCGGCCGCCTGTTCGTGCTGCCGGGCATCGTCGACTACCTGCGCCGCTATCCGGACATGGAAGTGTCGGCCATGTTCCTCGACCGCGTGGTGAACCTGCTCGAGGAGGGCATGGATGCGGGCGTGCGCCTGGGCGAGCTGCCCGATTCGAGCATGAAGGCGATCGGCGTGGGCCACGTGCGGCGCGTGGTGTGCGCCGCCCCGGCTTACCTGGAGCAGTTCGGCACGCCGGGCGCGCCGGCCGACCTGGCGCGCCACGCCATCGTCGCCTCGGTCAGCGCCAGCAACAGCGTGGACTGGAAGTTCGAGCACAAGGGTGCGCCGCTGACGGCGCGCGTCAAACCGCGCCTGTCCGTGACCAGCAACGACGGCGCGATCGAAGCGCTGCGCCAGGGTTTCGGGATCTCGCAGCTGATGTCCTACCAGGTGGCGCCGCTGATCGAGACGGGCGAGTTGCGCGCGCTGCTGGTCGACTACGAAGCGCCGCGCGTGCCGATCCATGTGGTGCACCGCGAAGGGCGCTACGCCTCGGCCAAGCTGCGCAGCTTCGTCGACTTGATGGTCACCCGCCTGCGTGCCGAGAAATCGCTTCGGTAGCACCAACGCGTCGTTCCCGCGCGCCATGCCACTCATATGGCGATCGATGGGTCCCGCCTGCGCGGGAACGACGACGCAAGTGAATGTCGGCGGTCCATTTTTCAATGCGTCCCATTTTTGGTGCAGTGCACATTAACAGTGCTCAAAATGCACATCGTGGCGCCTTCTGCACACCATTTGCGCACCAAACCCCATTTTTTTGCTGGCACACCATTTGCTGAAGTAATGGTGAAGGCAGGACGCCTGCCCATTGCCAACGAGGGAAATGATGAGCACCGACAGCAAACCGAATCCGATCCGCCGTACGGTCCTGAAAACCGCTGCCACTCTCACTGGCCTGGTCAGCGGTGGCGTCTGGGCCGCCGGCTCAGACAAGCCGGAGAAAGAGGAAGTGAAGGTCGGCTTCATTCCGCTGACCGATTGCGCCTCCGTCGTCATGGCCTCGGTGCTCGGCTTCGACAAGAAATACGGCATCAAGATCATCCCCAGCAAGGAGTCGTCCTGGGCCGCCGTGCGCGACAAGCTGGTCAACGGTGAGCTCGATGCGGCGCACGTGCTGTATGGCCTGATCTACGGCGTGCAAACGGGCGTGGGCGGGGCCAGGAAGGACATGGCGGTGCTGATGAACCTGAACCACAACGGCCAGGCCATCACGCTGTCGAAGAAGCTCGCCGACAAAGGCGCCGTGGACGGCCCCTCGCTGGCCAAATTGATGCAGGCCGAGCGCCGCGAATATGCCTTCGCCCAGACCTTCCCGACCGGCACCCACGCGATGTGGCTCAACTACTGGCTCGCCGCCTACGGCATCAACCCGCTGAAGGACGCCAAGCTGATCACCGTGCCGCCGCCGCAGATGGTGGCCAATATGCGGGTCGGGAACATGGACGGGTTTTGCGTCGGCGAGCCGTGGAACCACCGGGCCATCGTCGACGGCATCGGCGTGACTGCCGCCACCACCCAGGAGATCTGGAAGGACCACCCGGAGAAGACCCTGGGCACCACGCTCGACTGGGTCAAGGCCCATCCGAACACGGCGCGCGCGCTGGTCGCGGCGATCTTGGACGCCAGCAAGTGGATCGACGCCTCGCTGTCGAACAAGAACAAGATGGCCGAAACGATCGCCGACAAATCGTACGTCAACACCTCGGTTGACGTGATCAACCAGCGCATCCTCGGTCGCTACCAGAACGGCATGGGCAAGACCTGGGACGATCCGAACCACATGAAGTTCTACAACGACGGCGCCGTCAATTTCCCCTATCTGTCGGACGGCATGTGGTTCATGACCCAGCACAAGCGCTGGGGCCTGCTCAAGGGCGAGCCCGACTACCTGGGCACGGCCACGGCGGTAAACCAGATTGCGCTCTACAAGGAAGCTGCCACGCTGGCCAAGGTCGACGTGCCGAAGTCGCTAATGCGCAGCGTGAAGATGGTCGACGGCACGCTCTGGGATGGCAAGAACCCCAAGGCCTATGCCGACGCTTTCAAGATCAAGGCCTGAACCGGGGAGCATGACATGAGTGCAGTATTGGAGTCGATTTCGCCCGCAGCAGTGATGGAAAAGCGGCCACGCAGCCTGCGCCTGGCCAGCCAGGGTGTGCGCCTCGGCAAAGGAAGCTCGCGCCTGGCGCGCCTGACGCTGGCGCTGCTGCCGCCCTTGATGGGGCTGGCCTTGCTGATCCTGGTGTGGCAGCTGATCGCCGCGCGCAACAGCGGTTTTCCGACCCCGGCCGTGACGCTGGACGAAGCGCTGCGCCTGTTCTCCGACCCGTTCTACCGCAAGGGACCGAACGACCAGGGCATCGGCTGGAACATCCTCGCCTCGCTCAAGCGGGTGGGGCTAGGTTTCGGGCTGGCGGCGGCGGTGGGCATTCCGCTCGGCTTCCTGATCGGGCGTTTCAAGTTCATGGCGGGCATGTTCAATCCCATCATCAGCCTGCTCAAGCCGGTCTCGCCGCTGGCCTGGCTGCCGATCGGGCTGCTGGTGTTCAAGGCGGCCGATCCGGCCGCGATCTGGTCGATCTTCATCTGCTCGATCTGGCCGATGATCGTCAACACGGCCGCCGGCGTGCAGCGCGTGCCGCAAGACTACATGAACGTGGCGCGCGTGCTGAACCTGTCGGAGTGGAAGATCTTCACCCGCATCCTGCTGCCCTCGGTGATGCCCTACATGCTCACCGGCGTGCGGCTGGCGATCGGCACCGCGTGGCTGGTGATCGTGGCCGCTGAAATGCTCACTGGCGGCGTCGGCATCGGTTTCTGGGTGTGGGACGAATGGAACAGCCTGAATGTGCCGCACATCATCATCGCCATCGTCGTCATCGGCGTGGTGGGGCTGGTGCTCGAACAACTGCTGGTGGCGCTGGCCAGATCGTTCACTTACGAAGACACGGAGAGCTGACATGGGCCATCAAAAATTCATCGAGGTGCAGCATGCCGAGATGGTGTTCGAGACCCGCAAGGGCAGCTTCCACGCGCTCTCGAACGTCAACCTGACGGTAGCGCAGGGTGAGTTCATCACCTTGATCGGCCACTCCGGCTGCGGCAAGTCGACCTTGCTCAATTTGCTGGCGGGGCTGACCACCGCCACCCACGGCATCCTCATTTGCGCCGGGCGCGAGATTGCCGGGCCGTCGCCGGAGCGCGCGGTGGTGTTCCAGAATCACTCGTTGCTGCCCTGGCTGACTTGCTTCGAAAACGTCTACCTCGCCGTCGAGCGCGTGTATGGCGCCAGGGAGTCGGGCAAGATGCTTCGCGAACGCACCGCTGGCGCGTTGGCGCTGGTCGGCCTGACGGCGGCTGCCACCAAGCGGCCCAATGAAATTTCGGGCGGCATGAAGCAGCGCGTGGGCATCGCGCGCGCGCTGTCGATGGAACCGAAAGTGCTGCTGATGGACGAGCCGTTCGGTGCGCTCGACGCGCTCACCCGCGCCCACCTGCAAGATGAGTTGTTGCGCATCGTCGCCAAGACCGGATCGACCGTGGTGATGGTGACCCACGACGTGGACGAGGCGGTGCTGCTGTCGGACCGCATCGTGATGATGACCAACGGACCGGCCGCCACCATCGGCGAAATCGTGCAGGTGCGGCTTGCGCGCCCGCGCGAGCGCGTGGCGCTGGCGCACGACGCGCTGTACATCGAATACCGCACGCGGGTGCTCGAGTTCCTCTACCACCGTCAAGCGCGCCCGCAGCGCGACGCCGCGTAGGCCGTTCGCAGCCGGGGAACCGGGGTCAGACCCCTACGCGCACGATCGGCTAGTGGTCCGAGGCATAGGTCAAGGGGTCAGACCCCGGTTTTTCTGTTGGGGGTCTGACCCCGGTTCGCAGCCGGGGGAAACCGGAGGCAGCCCCTACGCGGTGATGTCGAGCACGATCGGCTGGTGGTCCGAGGCGGCCGTTTCGGACTGCACCTCGACCTCGCCCAGGCGCGCCACCAGGTCTTCGGTGACGAAGAAATAGTCGAAACAATCGGCCCGTTCCGGCCAGCGAAAGCCGTGCAGCCCGGCCGTCGGCGCGCGCGAGATCGTCGGGTGCCGGTGACGCCACGCGTCGACCAGCGGCAAGGTGTCGCTGTCGTCCGGCGCCAGCAATTCCTGGTAGTCGGGCGAGTCGGGTGTGAAATTGAAATCGCCGCAATAGATCGCCGACGCCGGCCGGTAGCCGAGCTGGAACGGCGCATCGAGGCTGGGATCGGGCTGGAAAATGCGGGCCCGCTCGCAGGCCTCCCAGTGCAGGTAGCGGATCTGGCGCAACTGCGCCAGGCGCTGCACGGGCGAATAGTATTCGAGATGGGTGGTCAGCACGCGCACCTTGCCGCCCGGCGCGTCGACCACCGCCTCGATCAGGCCGCGCGGCATGCCGGCCGGGCTGGCCGGGTCGGGCGGCCAGGGCAGCACGTGGCGCTGCACCTGGGTGACGCGCAATTTGGACAGCATCAGGTTGCCGAACAGGCGCGGCAGGTTGTTCTTGTAGATTTCGCTGGTCGGTTCGATCACCGGCTGGTAGCCGCCGAAAGCGCCAGTCAATTGCCTGAACTGGTTGGCGCTGGCATTGCCCTCGAGCTCGGGATGGTTGGCCGCCACTTCTTGCAGGCAAATCACGTCGGGATTCAAACGACGCAGTACGTCGATGATCGCGTGGATGCGAATCCGGCTATCTTTACCACAACCCCAATGAATATTCCAACTGACAACACGCATACCTTACCTCCGGAAACTGGTCCGGTCGATAGTGCCACTGTTTGAGAAATGGCGGTACACAGTAGGACCGATCTCAGGCAAGCAAGTTCCTCGGCCGGTCAGAGCGCTTTCAGATCCTCAAGAGGCCAGCGCGGGCGCACGTTGAAGGCGTAATCGCGCACCGCCGCGCCCGGGTTGATCTGCAGGCGCATGGCGCCGGCGAAGGCGATCATGGCGCCGTTGTCGGTGCAAAATTCCAGCTCCGGATAGTACACCTTGAATTTCCTGGCCACCGCTGCCGCGTCCAGCGCGGCGCGCAATTGGCTGTTGGCGCCCACGCCGCCGGCGATCACCAGGCGTTTCAAGCCGCTGTGGCGCAGGGCGCTGACGCACTTGGCCGTGAGCACTTCGACGATGGCGTCGACGAAGCCGCGCGCGATGTTGGCCTTGTCCTGCTCACAGATGTTGGCGATGACTTTTTCTTCGTGGTTTTTCACCACCGTCAGCACCGCCGTTTTCAAGCCCGAAAAACTGAAGTTGAAATCCTTCGAGTGCAGCATCGGGCGCGGCAGCTTGTAGGCCAGCGGATCGCCGAATTCGGCCAGCCGTGAAATGGCCGGCCCGCCGGGGTAGCCCAGGCCGAGCAGCTTGGCCGATTTGTCGAACGCTTCGCCGGCGGCGTCGTCCAGCGTTTCGCCGAGCAGGGTGTACTGGCCGACGCCGTCGACCCGCATCAGCTGGGTGTGGCCGCCCGAGACCAGCAGCGCGATGAACGGGAATTGGGGCGGGTCGGACGCCAGCAGCGGCGACAGCAGGTGGCCTTCGAGGTGGTGCACGCCAAGCACCGGACGGTCGATCGCCAGGCCAAGGCTGCACGCGATCGAGGAGCCGACCAGCAGCGCGCCGGCCAGGCCCGGACCCTGGGTGTAGGCGATGGCGTCGATCTCGGCCAGGCCAATACCGGCGCCGGCCAGGGTTTGTTCGAGCAGGGGGATGGCGCGCCGGATGTGATCGCGCGAGGCCAGTTCCGGCACCACGCCGCCGTATTCTTCGTGCATGGCCACCTGCGAGTGGAGGGCGTGGGACAGCAGGCCGCGTTGCGTGTCGTACAACGCAAGGCCGGTTTCATCGCAGGAGGATTCGACGCCGAGAACGATCATGGGAGGTGCGGAAGAGTGAGCGAAAGGCGCCATTGTAAGGCAACGGGCGTCATCAGGGCCGCTGCAGCAGCTCCGCATGCGCCTTGCGCAGCATCTCCTCGGTGGTGGCCCAGTCGATGCAGCCGTCAGTCACCGAGCAGCCGTACTTCAGTTGCGACAGGTCGGCCGGAATTTTCTGGTTGCCGGCGACGATGTTCGATTCGATCATCACGCCCACCAGCGAGCCGTTGCCATGGCGGATCTGCTGCACCACGTCGGACATGACCAGGGGCTGCAGCTCGGGCTTCTTGTAGCTGTTCGCGTGCGAGCAGTCCACCACCAGGTTGGCCGGCAGGCCGGCCCGGGTCAGCGCCTGCTCGGCAATGGCGATCGACACCGAATCGTAGTTCGGCCGCCCATCGCCGCCGCGCAGCACCACGTGGCCGTAGGCGTTGCCGCGGGTGCGTACGATCGACACATTGCCCTGCCCGTTGATGCCCAGGAAGGAGTGCGGATGGGCCGACGACAAAATCGCGTTGACCGCGATGCTGATGTCGCCATCGGTACCGTTCTTGAATCCGACCGGCGTCGACAGCCCCGACGACATTTCGCGGTGGGTCTGCGACTCGGTGGTGCGCGCGCCGATCGCGGTCCAGGCGATCAGGTCGCCCAGGTACTGCGGCGAGATCGGGTCGAGCGCCTCGGTGGCGGTGGGCAGGCCCAGTTCGCAGATATCGAGCAGGAACTGGCGCGCCTTCTCCATGCCAACGTCAACCCGGAACGAATCGTCCATGTCGGGATCGTTGATGTAGCCCTTCCAGCCGGTGGTGGTGCGCGGCTTCTCGAAATACACGCGCATCACCAGCAGCATGGTCTCGGCCACCTCGGCCTGCAGTTTCAGCAGCCGGTGGGCGTAATCGAGGCCGGCCACCGGGTCGTGGATCGAGCATGGCCCGACCACCACGAACAGGCGCTTGTCCTTGCGGTCGATGATGTCGCGCAGGGTGGCGCGACCCTGCATCACGGTCTGGAAGGCGCGCTCGGTGATCGGCAGCTTGGCATGCAGGGCTTCCGGCGAGGGCATCAGGGCGAAATTGGTGACGTTTGTGTTTTCGATGTCTGGCGTGATCATGATGGCCGCTGTTTCAATGTTTTAATCGGTGAATTCTCCAGTTTAGCGTTAATTCGCGACTGTTGCATCGCAGCAGGCAAAATCCCGGTGTAAGCTTCGGGTATGACAAGCTCACTTCAAGAACCATTTCTCGCCGGCCGCTTCATCAAGGAAATCGGGCGTGGAAAAAAAGGCGCGCGCAGCATGTCGCGCGACGACGCCCGCGACTTGTACGCGGCCATGCTCGACGGGCGCGTGTCCGACCTCGAAATGGGGGCGGTGATGCTGGCAATGCGCATCAAGGGCGAATCGGTCGAGGAGATCGCCGGTTTCCTCGACGCCGCGGAGGTCTCGTTCGAGCGCCTGCCGGCGCCGCCCGGCCCCTGCGCACCGCTCTTGATCCCCAGCTACAACGGCTCGCGCAAGCTGGCCAATCTGACCCCGCTGCTGGCGCTGCTGCTGGCGCGCGAAGGGGTGCCGGTGCTGGTGCACGGGGTCGAGAGCGACCCTGGACGGGTCACCAGCGCCGCCATTTTCCAGGCCATGGACCTGCAGCCGGCCATGTCGATCACGGCCGCACAGGCCGCGTTTGCGCGCCAGGAGCCCTGTTTCATGCCGGTCGCGGTGCTGGCGCCGCGCATGGCGCACTTGCTTGGGCTGCGCCGCATTCTCGGCGTGCGCAATTCGACCCACACCCTGGTCAAGATCCTGCAGCCGTTCGACGGCGCCGCGCTGCGGCTGGTGTCCTACACCCATCCCGAATACCTGGAGATGCTCGGCGAGTACTTCACGGCGGCGGCGCCGGTGGCGCGCGGCGATGCTTTCCTGATGCGCGGCACCGAGGGCGAGACGGTGGCCAATGCCAACCGGGCCCAGCAGATCGACTGGTTTCATGGCGGCGAACGCACCATTTTGGTGCAAAAAGATGCGCCAAGTGACAATGTGGCGCAATTGCCGCCCGCGCCCGATGCGGCCAGCACCGCCGCCTGGATCGCCCAGGCCCTGCGCGGGGAGGTGCCCGTGCCGCCATCGATCAGCGCGCAAGTGGCACAGTGCTTGCTAGTTTCAAAAGCATTGAGAGCAAACACGGGCGGGCAGGATGGAGAGCACAGCTAAGGTATTTTTGGTCGGCGCCGGTCCTGGCGATCCGGAATTGTTGACCTTGAAGGCGGTGCGCGCGATCGGCGCCGCCGATGTGCTGCTGGTCGACGACCTGGTCAATCCGGAAGTGTTGCAGCACGCGCGCGCCGATGCCCGCATCGTACATGTGGGCAAGCGCGGTGGCTGCCAGTCGACACCGCAAGCGTTCATCGAGCGGCTGATGGTGGCCGAAGCGCGGGCCGGGCGCTGCGTGGTGCGGCTCAAGGGAGGCGATCCCTTCATTTTCGGGCGCGGCGGCGAGGAGCGCGCCAGCCTGATGGCGGCCGGGATCGAAGTCGAGGTCGTCAACGGCATCAGCAGCGGTCTGGCGGCGCCCGCCTCGATCGGGGTGCCGCTGACCCACCGCGACTGGAGTTCGGGCGCCATCTTCGTCACCGGCCACGAGCGCGGCGATGAGGCGGGGCCGGCGCGCCGGCCCGACTGGGGCTTGCTGGCAAAGACCGGCTTGACCTTGGTGATCTACATGGGCGTGGCGCGTTGCCGGGAGATCCAGGCGGCGCTGCTGGCCGGCGGCAAGGCCGGCAGCACGCCGGTGGCCGTGATCCAGTCGGCGACCGGGCGCGCGCAAACCCAGTTGCTCACCACGCTGGCCGAGCTGGCCGACGACCTCGCCGTTTCCGGCCTGGGCAGTCCCAGCATCATTGTGATCGGCGACGTGGTGCGCTGCGCCGACGCGGGGTCAGACCCCGGTTTTTCCGTTGGGGGTCTGACCCCGGTTCTTAGGGGCCATCTCAGCCGGGGTCAGACCCCCTGAAAGGCAAAACCGGGGTCTGACCCCTTGGACGCTTTTCCGCCCTACGCGAAACCCCGTGCCGGTACAATCACACCTTTATGTGATCAGCGGAAACCGCCATGGCAAAACAATTTGATGTAGCGGTAATCGGCGCCGGCGCCGCCGGCATGATGTGCGCGGCCACGGCCGCCCAGCGCGGCAAACGCGTGGTCCTGATCGACCATGCGGCCAAGCTGGCCGAGAAGATCCGCATCTCGGGTGGCGGCCGTTGTAATTTCACCAATATCAACGCCGCACCCGCCAACTTCCTGTCCGACAATCCGCACTTCTGCAAGAGCGCGCTGGCACGCTATCCGGTGGCCGATTTCATCGCCCTGGTCAAGAAGCACCGCATCCTGCACCACGAAAAGCACCGCGGCCAGCTGTTCTGCGACGATTCCGCCGAGCAAATCATCCAGATGCTCAAGGCCGAGTGCGCAGCGGGCGAGGTCAGCTGGCGCATGCCGTGCACGGTGGCCACGGTCGAGAACACCTCCGAAGGCTTCCTGCTGGCCACCGACACCGGCGACATCCTGGCCGACAGTGTCGTCATCGCCACCGGCGGCCTGTCGATCCCCAAGATCGGCGCCACCGATTTCGGCTACCGTATCGCCACCCAGTTCGGCCTGCGCCTGGTCGAGACGCGCCCCGGCCTGGTGCCGTTGACCTTTGACGGCCCCAGCTGGGAGCCGTTCGTGCCGCTGGCCGGCATCGCCCTCGAAGTCGAGGTGGAAACGGGCAGCAACAAGGGCAAGGGCAACCGGCGCGGCCATTTCCGCGAAGACTTGCTGTTCACCCACCGCGGCCTGTCCGGTCCGGCCATCCTGCAAATTTCCAGCTTCTGGCAGCCGGGTACGCCCATCGTGCTGAACCTGCTGCCCGACCTGGACGTGGCGCAGGCGCTGATCGAAGGCAAGGGCAGCATCAAGAAGCAGTTGGGCAACGTGCTGGCGCAATGGCTGCCCACGCGCCTGGCCGAGGGCTTGCTGCTGGCCAACGGCTTCGCCCTGGACGCGCGCCTGGCCGACATGACCGACGCCCGCCTGCGCGCGCTGGGCGACGCGATCAACCGCTGGGCCATCGTGCCGACCGGTTCCGAGGGCTACCGCAAGGCCGAGGTGACGCTGGGCGGGATCGACACGCGCGAGCTGTCCCAGCAATCGATGATGGCCGCCAAGGTGCCGGGCCTGTATTTCATCGGCGAGGCGGTCGATGTGACGGGTTGGCTGGGCGGCTATAATTTCCAGTGGGCCTGGGCCTCCGGTGTGGCCGCCGGCATGGCCGTGGGCGAGTAGAAACGGCCCCCCATGTATCGTCCGCGAAACACCGGATCGAGGGAAAAGCTTCCATTCATGTTCAAAAGCTGCTACTATCTCGTTCTTCCCTAAATCTAACGGTTTGATTTTTACATGACCACTATTCGCCTTAAAGAAAACGAGCCGTTCGAAGTCGCAAT